>NZ_JBXSOO010000020.1:0-137044 GCF_057784515.1 Martinezella sp. CNPSo 3732 | reverse complement strand
CTTTCGACAGCGGGTTTCGGATGTTTGAGGTGCTGCCGCAATCGAATGTCGGCAATCACACGCCGGACTGGCCGTCCGAACCGATATAGGCAATGCGCAGCATGTTGGTGGCGCCCGGCGTACCAAGCGGAACACCGGCCGAAATGATGATGCGGTCGCCCGGCTTGCCGAAGCCTTCCTCCGCAACGATGCGGCAGGCATTGTTGACCATGTCGTCGAGGTCGGTCGCATCGTGAGTGACCACACAGTGCATGCCCCAGACGACGGACAGACGGCGTGCGGTCTGGATGATCGGCGAGAGCGCCAGGATCGGAACCTGCGGACGCTCGCGCGAGGCGCGCAGACCGGTGGTGCCGGAGGACGTGTAGCAGACGATGGCGGCAAGCTTCAGCGTCTCGGCGATCTGGCGGGCGGCGAGCGAGATCGCATCGGCGCCGGTTGCTTCAGGCAGAGCACGCTGGGCATAGATGATACCCGGATAATGCGGCTCGCGCTCGATGGTGCCTGCAATCGAGGCCATCATGGAAACGGCTTCGACCGGATAGTCGCCGGAAGCGGATTCTGCCGACAGCATGACGGCATCGGCGCCTTCGAAGACGGCGGTCGCGACGTCGGAGACTTCGGCGCGGGTCGGGACCGGCGCGGAGATCATCGATTCCAGCATCTGCGTGGCGACAACCACGGGCTTGCCGGAGCGGCGGCAGGCGCGGATCAGCTGCTTCTGAATGCCGGGAACGGCTTCCAGCGGCATTTCCACCCCGAGGTCACCGCGGGCCACCATCAGCGCGTCGGAAAGCTCGATGATTTCCTCGATGCGCTCGACAGCCTGCGGCTTTTCGATCTTCGACATCAGGCCGACACGGCCATGCGAGATCTTGCGAACTTCCGTCAGGTCCTCCGGGCGCTGGATGAAGGAGAGCGCAACCCAGTCGACTTCATTGGTCGCGAGAACGGCGTCGAGGTCGGCGCGGTCCTTGTCGGTCAGCGCGCCGACGCCGAGCAGCGTATCAGGCAGGCTGACACCCTTGCGGTCGGAAATCTTGGTGCCCGAAATGACCGTTGTCACGATGCTCTTGCCATCGCACTTTTCGGCACGCAGCGCCAGCTTGCCGTCATCGATCAGCAGGCGGTGGCCGGGCTGAACCGATTCCAGGATTTCCGGATGCGGCAGGTAGACACGCGTGTTGTCGCCGGGGATATCCTGATTGTCGAGCGTGAAAGTCTGACCGGGCTTGAGATCGACCTTGGTGTCAGCAAACTTGCCGACGCGCAGCTTGGGACCCTGCAAGTCAGCGAGAATGCCGATCGGCCGACCACAGCGAGCTTCGACGGCGCGAATGCGCTGGATCAGGGTACGCATCACATCATGGCTGGCATGGCTCATGTTGATGCGGAACAGGTCCGCGCCGGCCTCATGAAGCTTCTGGATCATTTCCTCCGAAGAGGAGGCCGGACCGAGCGTTGCGAGGATTTTGACTTTTCGGTTTCGTCTCATCAATTCTGGCTTTCTTGGCTGCCCGAGGGCTCGGAAAGCTGAACCATCCAGCTCGCCTGGCGCCCGGTGTCGTATTCCTTGAATCCCATCTTCTGGTAGCCACGCGCGTAGCAATCCTTGACGCCTGGGATTTTGAATTCATTTTCCGCCACGCACATTTCGACGTCGCCCGTCCAGCGGCCGCCGCGGGCCGCATCTTCTGCGTAGAGATAATAATAGCGGGATTGAAGCGGCCCCTCGATCAAAGTCGCGCAGGTATTAGCCGGAATCTGCCACCAGCCCTCCGTCACCCAGCCGTCCTTCGCCCGATAGCCGATCGCCACGCCGACAAGGTTCTGCGTGCCGTTGCACGTTCGGAAATCGGCATGAGCCGCATTCGGCATGAAGAAGAACGGCGCTGCCGCGGCGAGAATGAGGAAGGCGATTCGGGCGAGCGGGCCTGACCGCTTAACGAAACGTGGCGCGACTTGGCTGGACACGGCTTCCAATTGGCTCCCGGTTATTCGTTGTTGCGTCTTCTTGCGCCGCCATCCCATGAATGTCAACGCAACTCTAATCGATTATATTTCCTTCACGGGATGGTGACGGCACCATGCGCCGCTCCTCATCCGATCGAAGCTGCAAACCTTGCACCTTCCATCCGCACATGCAATCAAACAAAGAGTTGAAAATTTCAATAATCGACAATCCGCATGACCGATTTCAGACCGTTTGAATTCATACCCGGCAATCGTGACAAAGGCATGGTCATCCTCGGCGACCATGCGATGCGGCGCCTTCCCGAGCGTTACGGCAGCCTTGGCCTGCCCGAGACCGCCTTCTCCCGCCACATCGCCTACGACATCGGCATCGAAGGTCTTTGCCGTCATCTTTGCGCGCGGCTGGACGTACCGGGTGTGCTCGGCGGCTTTTCCCGTCTGCTGATCGATCCGAACCGCGGCGAGGATGACCCGACGCTCATCATGAAGATTTCGGATGGCGCGATCATCCCGGGCAATCATCCGATCACCGATGAGGAATGGAACTACCGTATAGAAGCCTTCCACCGGCCTTATCACAAGGCGGTGGATGAGACGATTTCTGCGGTGGCGGAAGCCAGCGGCAAGGCGCCCCTGGTTTTCTCGATGCACTCGTTCACGCCGGCGTGGAAGGGCGTGCCGCGCCCCTGGCATGCCAGTGTGCTCTGGGACAGCGACGAGCGCGCCGTCGCGCCGCTCCTTGCAAAGCTCGGCGCCGATACCGATCTCGTTATTGGAGACAATGAGCCCTATGACGGTGCGTTGCGCAACGACACCATGTTCCGCCATTGCATGACGAAGGGCATTGCGCATGCGCTGCTGGAAGTCCGGCAGGATCTGATCGGCGACGAGGCCGGCATTGCCGAATGGGCGGACCGCCTGGCACCGATCTTCGCAGAGATCAATGCCGATCCGGCACTGCATGAATATAAGCGCTATCCTTCGCGCACTGGGCCTTACGAGGCGTGAGCCGGCAAGCGGATAGAGGAGAAAGAGATGACCACACTCACCAAGGAACAAGAGATCGAGCTTGAGGCCGCCGCCTTTCGCCGCCTCGTTTCGCATTTGCGCGAACGCAGCGACGTTCAGAATATCGACCTCATGAACCTCGCCGGCTTCTGCCGCAACTGTCTCTCCAACTGGTATCGCGAAGCCGCCGAAGAAGCGGGCCTCCCCGTCAGTAAGGACGAGTCGCGCGAAGTGATCTATGGCATGCCCTACGAAGATTGGAAAAACCTGCACCAGAACGAAGCCTCGCCTGTGCAAAAAGCCGCTTTCGAGCAGAACAAGCCAAAAGATTAACGCTCCCTTCACCAATTCGGCTTGACCTTGCGCGTCATTCGCGGCACGTCAACTGCCCGATCGAATTCGAAATACCGCGCAAGCCACGAAGCGATGTGCCCCATCGGTGACCGACCGATCTCATCTGCGACGGGCTGCAAGCGACCCCTTTGAGACCCTTTAGGAGAAGTGCATGGAAGAGAACAGCGTCGAGAACGTGGCCGCGGCGGAACTCCGTCAATTCATCGAGCGCATCGAGCGCCTCGAAGAAGAAAAGGCCGCGATTGGATCCGACATCAAGGACGTCATGGGCGAAGCCAAGGGCCGCGGCTACGACACCAAGGCGATCCGCACCATCATCCGCCTTCGCAAGAAGGACGCGAACGAACGCCTGGAAGAAGAATCCATCCTGCAGACCTACATGGCCGCACTCGGCATGGAATAATCAAGGCTTCACCAGCCTTGCGAGATGATCTGGAGCCGGCTAGCCGGCTCCTTTCTTTTTGAGTGTCACTCAGTGAAAAGACGACCGATCAATTCGGCCGCACCACCCTGCCAAAGTTCGCCCTTGCCGGTCCCCGACCAGAGAGACAGGAAATCCGGCGATCCCTTCACGGTTGACGCGCCGCGTATATCCCGCGTGAACTTGTTTTGCGCCGGAAAGGGAAGAATGGCGTCAGGCTTCCCATCCATCTCATCCATGAAGCGGTTCTCGATCCCTCGCGCAAAGCGGCCCGAAAAGGCCCGCGTCGTCCGCGTCCTGCGCTCCGGCGTTTCCAGAAGCTTCCTGCGATAGGGTGCCGATGTTCCGGCTTCCGTACAGGCAAGGAAGGCCGTGCCCATCTGCACGGCCTGCGCTCCCGCCTGCAGCGCCGCCCGGATATCGCTTGGAGTCATGATGCCGCCGGCTGCGATCAGCGGCAAACGAATGGTGCCCACGCATTGCGCCAGGAGATCGCGCATGCCGATTTCCGGATCCGCTGCCCGCGCATCGAAAATGCCGCGATGACCGCCCGCTTCGAAGCCTTGCAGCACGATCGCATCCACGCTGCTCTCTTCCAGCGCCTTCGCCTCGTCGAGTGTCGTTGCCGTGCCGATCAGTGGGATGCCCGCCTTTTTCGCCTCTCGTACATGGTCGGCCGGCAACAGGCCGAAGACGAAGCTGAAGCAGGCCGGCTTGATGCGCAAGACAGCTTCGAACTGCGCATCGAAATCCTCTTCATAGGGAGGAGAAAGCTGCGGCGACGGCAGTTCCAACTCCTGGCGATATCCTGCGGTCGCAGCCAAGGCGCGCTCAACCCAATCGATGCCTACCTCCGGAATAGAGTGCGGGATGAAGAGATTGATCGAAAAAGGCTTGTCTGTTCGCTGGCGCACCTCAGCTGCAAAGACTTCGATGGCCGCGGCATTTAAATAGGCGCCGCCCATGGCGCCGAGGGCACCGGCGGCGGAAGCCGCAGCCACGAGTTCTACCGACGAAGGACCGCCGGCCATCGGGGCGACGATCAATGGATGCTTCAAGCCAAGCTGTTGAAAAAGATTGCTGTCCATAGGACCGTCCTTCCGGAAACACCTGCCCAAGTCTTAACCCAACATAGGCGTTGCGCGATGAGTTGCTAGGAGCGACCAAGCGCCGCGGTGCGGGCCTCGATCGCCTTGATTACCGACACCATGTCGAGCCGGCCATTGCCGAGCTCGACGCTCTCGCCATAAAGAGTGCGGCAGAGATCAAGGACAGGCGATGCCATATTGGCGGCGCGGGCCGCCTCCGCAATCAGTTTCGTGCTGTTGAAGGCATCGGCCGTCGCCGCCTGCACCGAAAAATCCCGCGCGATAAGCTTCGGAATTTTCACCCGTGTCAGATCGCTGGCCATCGGGCCGGAATCGATAGCAGCCTGGAAGGTCTTGAGATCGAGCCCGTTGCTTTCGGCAAAATGCGCGGCCTCGGTTAGCCCCGCTAGCATCGTGCAGAGATAGAGGTTGACAGCCAGCTTCATCAGCAGCGCATTGCCGACCGGACCGCACAGGATCGTCTCGCGGCACATCGGCGCAAGCAGCGGCCGCACCTCGGCTACCGTGTCCGCATCGCCGCCGAGCAGCGCGACCAGCTGCGCTGTCTCCGCAGGCTTCCGCGAGCCCGAAACCGGGGCTTCGACATAGCGCCCACCGGCGCTAAGAATATCGGCGGCTAGCCCGCGCGAATAGTCGGGCGGATTGGATCCCATCGAAACCACGATGTGTCCGGACACAAGCTTGGCGAAGTCCGGTGTCCCGCGCCGCAGCACCTCGTCCAGCACAGTTTCGTCGACCAGCATCAGGATGACGATGCGCGTGCGTTCGAACACCTCTTCTACGCTTACGGCGACCGTCGCACCCGCCTCGCGCAATGGATCGGTCGCCGCCGGCGATCTGTTCCACACGACAAGCCTAGTGCCTGCCTTTGCAAGATTGAGGGCCATCGGCTGGCCCATGACGCCGAGACCGACAAAGCCGATCTCCTCGCCCGGCTCATCGCCGGGACGTTCGCTGACGTTAGTCATCATAACAACTCCGATGTTTCGGGTGACTATGCGAACTCTGATGTCAGAAGCCGGCGGGAGAGCTCACTTGCCTTTCCCGCCGGATATGGGTTCATGGTTTACTTAGAACAGGCGGTCCAGCCACTCATTCTTGTCCGGCGCGCGGCCGAACTGAATGTCGGTCAGCGCCGCCTTCAGACGCTGCGTCGTAGCGCCGGCATTGCCGTCGCCGATGGTGAAGCTGTGCTTGCGGCCCTTCACCTTGCCGATCGGAGTCACCACAGCCGCCGTGCCGCAGGCGAAGGATTCGCGCAGGCGCCCGCTCTCGGCATCCGCCCGCCACTGCTCGATCGAATAGGGCTCCTCACGCACTGTCAGGCCCATGTCGCGCCCAAGCTTGATCAGCGAATCGCGGGTAATGCCCGGCAGGATCGTGCCGGTGAGCGGCGGCGTCTGCAGCGATCCGTCATCGAAGACGAAGAAGACGTTCATGCCGCCGAGTTCCTCGATCCAGCGCTTTTCGACAGCATCGAGGAAGACGACCTGATCGCAGCCTTCGCGCTGGCCCTCAGCCAATGCGGCAAGGCTTGCGGCATAGTTGCCGCCACACTTGGCCGCACCCGTGCCACCAGGCGCGGCGCGGGTGAAACTCTCGGAGACCCAGAGCGTGACGGCCGACCCGCCACCCTTGAAAAAGGAGGCGACCGGGGAAGCAATGACGCAGTAAATGTATTCTGCCGACGGCTTTGTGCCGAGGGCGACTTCCGTGCCGATCAGGAACGGCCGGAGATAAAGCGATGCCCCTTCCGCGGTCGGGATCCATTCGCGCTCAATCTTGACCAGCTCGCGTACGGACTCGACAAAAAGCTCTTCCGGCAAGCGCGGCATCGCCAGCCGTTCGGCCGAATTCTGGAAACGGCGCGCATTGGCGCTTGGGCGGAAAAGGGCCGCACCGCCATCAGGCAGGTGATAAGCCTTCATGCCCTCGAAGATTTCCTGAGCATAATGAAGCGCCACGGTTGCCGGATCGAGAGCAAGCGCCTTGCGCGGCTCAATCTTGGCGCTGTGCCAGCCGCGATCCTGCGAATGGCGGATCGTTACCATGTGATCGGTGAAGATGCGGCCGAAGCCCGGGTTCTGCAGCAGCGCTTCCCGTTCGCTCGCTGTCGCGGGATTGGGATTTTTCTGGATGTCGAAGGTTAATGTTTCGCCGGTGCTCATGGCTCCTCCAATGCTTCTTTTGCTGCGGCTTTCGCCGCCCATCTCCCGAAGGATGGTGTAAATCAAATCGGGTGGTATTTGATTGCGTTTACGCCTGTTCTCACGCAAGTTTAAGAGCGATTTGCATAAAATTATGAGGCGAATCGCTATTTCTCGCTTGGAAGCTGGCTATCGGTCTCATGGGGCTTCCATCACAGCGTTTTCGCGATGGCTTCGGCAGCGGCAACGCCGGTTTCATAAGCGCCGTGCGCGGTAGAATAACGCGCCTTCGAACAGGCTTCCCCGGCGAAGAACAAGCGCCCGTCGCGGGGAGCGGCGAGGACGCCGCGAAGATCGGACGCACCGGGCGTCGCATAGGAATAGGAGCCCCCGAAGAACGGCTCCCCCGCCCAGGCTGACGCCGCCAACGGCGACAATTTCCTGCCGATATCGGCGCCGAAGGCGCGCTTCAGCTGCTCGACCGAAAAATCAAACATGGCATCTACGCCCTCTCGCTCCAGATCGAGCGCAAGATCGGCGGCGAAATAGGCTTCGATGACCGGCATGCCGAATGGCTTCAGCTGATAGGCTCCCGTCCGGCGGCTATGCTGCGATCCCATCACATGCGCATCCTCCGGGAACATCCGAGGTTCGGCTGTGCGAAGAAAGAGCTTGTTTGCCAGGCCGAGCGGCAGGCGGGATGCCGCTTCGATCTTCTCCGGAAGAGGTGGCCAGAAGGCGATGCGTTCGGCCGCAAGCACATTGGTGGAAACGGTGACGATGACGGCCTTTGCCCGCAGCTCACCCTTGGCGGTCGAAAGCACGATATGCTCAGCGCCGCTGTGATCGATGCGGCTGACCTCGGCGCCGACAACGGTCGGTACCCGCAGGCCGTAAGTGGCGACCACCGTGCCGTAGCCCTGCCGCACGCGCCAGTCAGGACCAGGGCCGGGATCGTAGCGGCCAAGATCGATCACCGAGGACTTGTCGAGCTCTCCCCCGGTCATGAAGGCGCCGACGGCGTAAATCCTCTCATTCCACGGATCATCAGGCGACAACATGGCCGAGAGATCGGCATCTGTATCTCCCTCATACCCATAGACCCGCTCGAAGAAGTCGTTGACGGCGGCAGCTGCAGCCTTCGCATCGGGATCGTTCTGTTCCAACCGATGGCCGCCGTCGCTCCAGGGCGCGGGCGTGCGATCGACGGTCAGGCCCACTTCCTCGGCAATATCAGTCCAGGCGTTGGTGCGCGCGCCATGCAGCCAGCCGCAGCCGAGATCGAGCGCGGCGGCATCGGCCCCGAACGGATGGATCGAGCGGGCGCGGCCGCCGACGCGATCGGAGGCCTCGAGCAAGAGGATCGAGAGATCCGGCCGAAGCAATTGCAGTTGCCGGGCTGCAGCTACACCGGCTGCGCCGGCACCGATCACGGCAACGTCGACCTCGCCGCCTCTCCAGGATTCGATGGGCATTCCGATTCCTTTTCGCGCAAGCATCGGAGCGTGATCCAGCCGCGCGACTTGGTGATATGAGGCTCGCCAATCCGCAGATGCGAACCCTTCCGATCATCTGTAGCCGACCTCGGCGCGGCCTGTAAACGGTCACAATGATGGGCATACCAAATTGCCGCATTGAGCGGAAATGACGAATGTCGTAGGTGCTTCATCGAGGCAGATAATGAGGAAGATCGTGCGGAAACCGACCTTCGCAACAACCCTTTCGACCGCGACGCGTAGTATTGGAGGCGCTTGTGCCAACACAGCTCAATAAGACGGCAGCCGGACGTCGGGCTTCTTTCAAGTCGCGTCAGGAAACACCGATGTTCACGAAGGAGTGGTCCATCCCCGCGATCCTCACCGTCTTCCTGCTCGGCGTCTGCGGTCTGATCGCCTATTTCACCTGGACCCTCCTGCCGCCGGCGGTGACAGCACAGAACCATGTCGGTGGAGCTGCCATACTCAGCGATAGCAGTGCTCATCCGACGGCCAATTCCGCGCCCCAAAAACAGAAGTAGCAGACGCAGCGGCCGATGACGCAGAAATGAAGACTAAGATGCGCTGGCCCCATACTTTCCACCGCCAGCCATAAGAACGACGGCAGTTACAGCTTTACGGTAGCACCCTGATTAGAGGGACTCGTTATCCGACGACGCACTTCTTGACGAAATGCAGCCAGCTGTCGTTGCGCCGGATGGTCGCGCGCGGCAGGCCGAACGGATCATCGCCTGGCCTTGCCCGGCCGCGGCGTGTCGTGGTTGCGGCGCTGTAACCGGCTTCATAGGCAAGCACCCGATCGAGCGGCGTTTCGTCGCCATAGGGAAAGCAGAAGGACGAAACGCCCTCGTCGAGCAAATCTTCGAGCAGCTCGCGCGAATGCGTGATCTGACGGCGCGCCTCTTCCATGGGCAATTGCGGCAGGCGAACGTGATCCAGCGTATGCGACCCCACCTCATGCCCCAGACTGTGCCAATGCTTCAGCTGTTCGACCGACATGCAGGGCGCCTGAGCCACGCCAAGGGGGACATCCCAGACATTGCTGCCGCCGATCTGGTTCGCCACAACGAAATTCGTGGCGGTGAAACCAAACTCCTGCAACACGGGCAAGGCATTCTCATAGACATTTGCGTAACTGTCATCGAAGGTGATGGCAGCGACTTTGCCGGCCTTCTCGCCACGGATGTAAGGCATTGCCTCACGCAGCGACACACCCTGAACTCCAAGCTTTTTCAGCCATTCCATCTGACGACGGAAGGCTTCGGGATGGACGACCATGCTTCTGAACGGCGCCTTGCGCGACGGCGGCACCGCAATCTGGTGATATGCGAGGATTGGAACAGCCACGATGGATCGTCTCAGATGATGCGGCGCGAGCGCAGCGCGATCTTGGCACGATAGAGCGGCCGCAATACCTCTCTGGAGAGCCGCTCTGCCAACGTCTTGTGACTCTTAATCGTACTGCCGCCGAGCTGAGGGGAAATTTCACGCACGCCGCCAGGCAGGACGGTGAGCGGCGACACGCGCGTAAACCAGCTCATCTGCACGGTGGTATCGACGGGCCGATCGAAGACGAGGGTAGCCTCCAGCAGGCGGATGGCAGCATCGCGGCTGACGAGCTGGGCCACCATGCCGAGACCGATCCTCGTGGGCTGAATGACATCGGTCTCTCCCTGGGAAAGAACACATCTGCCGTGCTCCTTGCCCATGCGAAACGGAAAGCGAATGAACGAACCTGGCTTCAGGCAGGCTTTGGCGGCAGCAAAAGCAGCATGGAACGCATCGTCGATCTCGACATCATCCTCGAAGATGAGACCTGCGTCGATATTCTGCTCGACGATCGCAGCCCAGGCCTTGCGATGCGACAGAAAGCAAGCGATCTCGCCCGTGCTCATGGCGAACGGATAATATGGCTTCTGCAGCCGAGGACGATAGACGCTGTCGATCTCGATGGCACTCAGAGTGCGCCCATCGACTGCCTCGATGACCTCGCTTTGCACCGGAAGCTTTGCAGCAAGCCTTTCGACCTGCGGCATGCGGTCACGGGCGCGATCCAGATGGATGATGAAACCACGAATGACGGGTTGGCCGGGCGCGTCCAGAACAGCACCGACCGGATTGGACGCAGGAGCGAACTCGAATCCCGTATGAGATCTTTCGAGCGGCATCGCCGAAGACGGGTTGAATTCGTGGGCTTGCATGAATGGATACCTCGAGATCATATTTCGCGAGGCTCTAGCAACCCTGAATGAAAGCGAGCTTAGGCAAACCTGAGGCGAAACTGAAAACGGTTGTTTTCAACGGATCTGAACAACTGAAGGAAGCTAAACGAGCATGCTGATGCGGCCACTCGCCATTTTGTCTTCAACCCAGCGGCGTTCATCCAGCCAGGCATGGCGTTTCCACCCTTCCCAGCTGAAACCGCACAGCTTCACGTCCCACTCGTCGGCGGGCAATCGCGACAGCGCATATCGGATGCCGAAGAAGCCGGTACTCGGAAAGAGCTGGTGCATCCGGCATTGGCTCACACCGAGTTCCTCGCAGCCCTCGATGTAGAACTGTGGCGGCATGATGCGGATTTCCTTGCCGGCACCGCCCACCAATTCGATCGTCCGCATCGTCCAATCGCTTCTCCTGCCTTTGAGGCGCGAAAGAAGATTGGGCTTGGGGTGATACTTGCGGATGATATCGGGATGATAGGCCAGCACGACCTCCTTGGCTGCCGTGAACGTCGCGCTGGTCAGGAAGGTCGGGTCCGTCAGTCGGCGCTGCATGGGCTTGCTGGAAGCTGCAAGCATGAGAATATCGGTGCGTGAACCGCTCAGGCCGATCGAGGCCTTCGGCTCGTTGAAACGCATGGCAAATTCGGCATTGTCCACGATCTCCGAGAGGTCGCGCTGCAGCTTGCCATTGCCAATGATGATTGCCGTCTTGCGGGTCAAATATGAACATCCATCAGGTCTGAAATCGCCGACCTAATGGAGCCAAATGAAGCCAAACTGAATGCCGGATCAGGGAGGGACGCATAAATCCTGACACGAACCTGAAAGCTGCCGCAATGTCACTTGCAAGCAACAGCAGTGCCTGAAAACCGCGCTTCAGCTCAGATTTGCATGCAGCCCAGGGCCACGCAAACCCGATTGCGATCGCAAACGGATGGTATCCTGCCGAATCAGAAAGGAGCCAAAACGGGCTCCCTGAAATCACGTGGAAGTTGAAGCCTGGCCTATTCGACCGAATTGAACTTCTTCACCTGAAGGAAATTCACTGCACTTCCGCTGAAGCGTTCGGGATCGATCGATGCCGTCTGCACCTTGAAACCATCCGTGTAAACGGCGGTCGGCTGAGCACGAAGCGTCGGGCTCACGAAGCGCGGCGCCTTGACCGGGCGGTTCACAATCTCGACCCGGGCCTTTGCGATCGCCCATTGCGAGATCATCTTCTCCGTCAGCGTCGGCGCAGTCGTCACCGTCGCGCGGCTCGAATCGGCCACGACGGCATCCTGCTTGTTCGGCCGGCCGCCCTTGGTCGCGATACCAGCGGCAATCGGACGTTCCTGCGGCGTTGTCGGCTCGAATCCGTCGTTGAAGCGACGGCTGCTGGCCTTCACCTCGTTGCGGACCGGTGCAAGTGCGGCCACCTGCATCGGCATTTGCTGTGCCGGTCTCTGCTGCGGCAGCACGGCGGCAATTGCCTGCGCCGCATCGTTGCCGTCAGCCATGCCACTGCTTGCGGGCGCTAGCTGATCCTTCGACGCGACGTTGTTTGACGGCTGCGCCACCGGAACCGCACTATTGGCATCCGATCGATCAGGACGGCTTTGCTCGAGAGCCGCAATGACCGAAGGCGAAAGTGCTCCTGCGTCAGCCTGGTCGTCGGCGGCCTCCTGATCGGCATCGGCAGATGCCAGCAGGCTTTCGGCCAATTCCGGACGCTGCGCCGGCACTGGAACGGCAGCCAGCTGGCCTTTCATGTCAGCCTCGGCCGATGCCACTTCGGCATCGCCAGGTGAGCGGCGATCAAGCAGCGACGGCACGGGCACATGATAGGAACGAAGATCGGCATATTGCGGCTGATCGCCGGTATCCGGCATGGCGGCGGCAAGCGCATCCTGTGCCGCGTTACGCGACGGCGAGACGAGAGCGGAAGCCACATCGCTGCCGGCAGGCTGATTGCCGAAGGCCGGGCGAACCTGCGGAACAGGCGCGTTTACGCTGGCAACCTGAACCTGGGCCGGGGCCGGAGCAGCGCTATCGTCACCATCATCACTGGCAGCCGGAGCCGGCTGGCCCTTCCGAGCAGCTGAGGCGATAGCTACCGGTGCCGCCGTCGTTCCGCTATCTGCATTATCCTCTTCCTCATCCGCACCGCCACCGCCGAACAGCCGGGCAAAGAAACCGCGGCGCGGCGAAGAGGAGCTGGCGACCTGGATATCGTCGGACGAGATGCGGCGCTTGTAATCGGCGACTGCCTGCTGGTAGCCCGGCAGCGGCCGTCCGTCGGCCGGAATATGCATCGTCTTGCCATCCGGGAAGAGACGGACGAGCTCCTGGCGATCCATGCGCGGCCATGCGCGCACGCCGCCGACATCCATATGCACGAAGGGCGAGCCGGAGGTCGGATAGTAGCCGACGCCGCCCACCTGCAGCTTCATGCCGATTTCGCGCAGCTTGGTGAGCTTGACGTCAGGAATATAGAAGTCCATCGCGTTGCCGAGCATGTGCTGGCTCTTCTTGGCAACGCCGGTATGAGCCGAGCGCGTGCGCAGCATCTCGTTGGTGCCAGGCGAACGGAAACCGCAGATCACGTAGATGAATTCGTGCGAACCGCTTTCGCGGTAGACTTCCCAGATCAGATCGAACAGGCGCGGGTTCATCTTGGTCGGCTGATTCTTGCGCCAGTCGCGCAGGATGCGATTCAGCTTCTCCAAGCCGTCCGGATCGAACTTGCCGTTGCGCTTGTAGGTGATGACGGCCTTCTCGCCGGTATGGACGTAATAGATCTTGAGGCTGCGGGTTTCACCGCCAGCCTGAGAGGGAGTGCCGACGAAAACAGGGGTAGAAACAGCCAAAGCAAGGAGGCCAACGGCTACGACCTTGGCCACCTTGCTAAATAGGTTAGAGCACGCAGAATGCCAGCTCAAGCTATTAGGCTTGGTATTTGCACTCAAATTCGGCAATTCGATCCCCGTCCGACAGACAATGTCGCATCGTGTTCCAAATGGCTGTCAATTGCGGTGACACGATGGCAAAAATGCCACACATGGTCGACCCCTTCATACATGGTGAACGATGCACTAACAAGTGCTTTACGACGGGTAACAAAATATGCTTGCCTAAACGTTAAGCTTTCCTTCAAGCCGCGTTTTTTTGCGGGTCATCCGGGTCTATGCCGTAGTCTTTCAACTTTCGGTAGAGAGTTGAGCGGCCGATACCCAGCTTTCTCGCGACTTGACTCATCTGTCCCCGATAGAATTTGAGGGCAAATCGGATCAATTCTTCCTCGACATCCGCCAGTTTTCTGACATCGCCCGATGTATTCGTGCTGACGATGACATTGTCGGAAGCATCGGCTGAAGCAAGCGGAGTGGTTGCAGCCGATCCGTGCGAGACCCCGTAAGAGACTCGCTCGCTTCTTTCAGCCGCCAGAAGATCGGCCGAGGAGGCATGCGAATTATCCACAACCAAGGTCGGATGCTCGGCGGCGAAATAGCCGGGCAGCTGTGCGGCGATCTGCGGGAAATCCGTGTCGAGCAGTTCTGGTCCCTCGGACAGGACGACCGCGCGGAAAACAGCGTTTTCGAGCTGGCGGATATTGCCCGGCCAGTCATAGGCGGTCAGCAGTGCAAGCGCGTCGTTGCTGATGCCGAGCGGATGATCGAGCTTCTGCTCCAGTGCGAACCGGTCGGCAAAAGCGCGCGCCAGATGCGGGATGTCTTCCTTGCGGCGGCGCAGGGCCGGCATGGTGATCGGGAAGACATTGAGGCGATAATAGAGATCCTCGCGGAAGCGCCCGGCCTTGACCTCTTCGATCAGATCCTTGTTGGTTGCCGAAATCAGCCGGACGTTGACCTTCTGCGCGACGCGCGCGCCGACGGTCTCGATTTCGCCCTGCTGCACGGCGCGCAAAAGCTTGACCTGAACTTCAAGCGGCAGATCGCCGATCTCATCGAGAAACAGCGTGCCGCCATCGGCTTCCATGAATTTGCCGACATGACGTTCGGCCGCCCCCGTGAACGCGCCCTTCTCATGGCCGAACAGGATGCTTTCGACGAGATTGTGCGGGATCGCGCCACAGTTGACAGTCACGAACGGCTTGCCGGCGCGGTCGCTGGCAGCCTGAATGGCACGTGCCACCAGTTCCTTGCCGACGCCGGATTCGCCTTCCAGCACGACCGGAATGTTCGATTGCGCGGCGCGATGGGCGAGATCGATGACACGCATCATCGCCGGACTCGCCGAGACGATATCGTCGAAGGTGATGCTGCTCGAGCGAGACTTGCGCCCGGCGCGGGCCTTCGCCTCGCGCTGGTCGAGCTTCAGAGCATTGGCGATCGATGCCGCGATACGCTCCGGCGACACGGGCTTGACGACGAAATCGAAGGCGCCGGCACGCATGGCCTGCACCACGGTATCGATGCCGCCCTGCCCCGTCTGCACGATGACGGGCAGGTCGATGCCCATATCGTTCAGCGCGCCCAGGAACTCGATGCCGTTCATTTCCGGCATCATAAGATCGAGCACGATCACGTTGATCTGATCATTGCCACGCTTCAGAAACTCAAGGCCGAGACGGCCATTTTCTGCCAAATGGGCAACGTGTCCGTGCCGCTCGATGGCATTCTTCAGCAGACGGCGTTGAATCGGATCATCCTCAACAACGAGAATCTGCGCGCCCCCCTTGGCGCTTTGGTGCCTCACTTCATGCGAAACCTGACACGGACATTCGCAGAAAGGCTTGAACATGAAGTTTTGCCAAACCATCGCATTTTAATCATTATGACGAATATAAAATCGCTTATGAATCAACGGCCAGCGCTGGAAAATCAGGCCTTGCGGTGGCCTTTCCAGCCGACTAGACACGAATGGATCGGACGATCCGAAAAATAAAAGCAGAGGAAATTTCGCCCATGAGCCCGACCTCGCTCCGCCACTCTCTTAACTTCTCAGCAAGCTCGGCCGCCGGCCAGGCGCTTGGAGACTTGCCGGCCTGGAAGCTAAGCGATCTCTATCCGTCCTCCACCTCCCCTGAGTTCGCCGGAGATCTGGAAAAGGCCGGCAAGATGGCCGTTGCCTTCGAAGAAAAGTGGAAGGGCAAGCTTACCGATGCTGCCGCCAAGACAGGCGACGCCGGCATCGGCGCAGCCATCAAGGAGTATGAAGCGCTTGACGATATCATGGGCCGCCTCGGCTCGTTTGCCGGGCTCACCTACTTCTCCAACACCGTCGATCCGGCCAACGGCAAGCTCTACGGAGACGTGCAGGCAAAGCTGACGGACTATGCCGCGCATCTGCTGTTCTTCCCGCTGGAACTGAACCGCATCGACGACGCCGTCATAGACGCCTGCATGGCGAACGACGCCACCGCCGGCCATTATCGTCCCTGGATCGTCGACCTGCGCAAGGATAAGCCGCATCAGCTCGAAGACAAGCTCGAGCAGCTGTTCCTGGAAAAATCCATGACGAGTGCTGCCGCCTTCAACCGCCTGTTCGACGAGACGATGGCTGAGCTGCGCTTCGAGATCGATGGCGAAAAGCAGCCGCTGGAAGTCGCCCTGAACATGCTGCAGGAGCAGGACCCCGAAGTGCGCCGCAAGGCGGCCATGGCGCTTGCCGAAACTTTCAAGGCGAACCTGCGCACCTTCACGCTGATTACCAATACGCTCGCCAAGGACAAGGAAATCGCCGATCGCTGGCGCGGCTTCGAAGACATCGCCGACAGCAGGCATCTCGCCAACCGCGTCGAGCGCGAGGTGGTGGATGCGCTGGCTGCCGCCGTGCGCGAGGCCTATCCGCGGCTTTCGCATCGCTATTATAAGATGAAGGCCAAGTGGCTCGGCATGGACCAGATGAACTTCTGGGACCGCAACGCGCCGCTGCCGGAGACGCCCAATGCGCTGATCCCCTGGACCGATGCGAAGGATACGGTACTGTCGGCCTATGGCAATTTCGCGCCGGAGATGGCTGCGATCGCCAAACGCTTCTTCGATGAGGAATGGATCGATGCACCGGTGCGTCCGGGCAAGGCGCCTGGCGCCTTCGCGCATCCGACTGTCCCCTCGGCCCATCCTTATGTCCTCGTCAATTACATGGGCAAGCCGCGCGATGTCATGACGCTGGCGCATGAGCTCGGCCACGGCGTGCATCAGGTGCTGGCCGGCGGCCAGGGCGCGCTGATGTGCCAAACGCCGCTGACTTTGGCAGAGACCGCCTCGGTCTTCGGCGAGATGCTGACCTTCCGCGCGCTCCTCGACAAGACCACCGATAAGCGCGAACGCAAGGCCATGCTCGCCCAGAAGGTCGAGGACATGATCAATACGGTCGTGCGCCAGATCGCCTTCTACGAATTCGAGCGCAAGGTGCACACCGCCCGCAAGAATGGCGAACTGACATCGGACAATATCGGCGAACTGTGGCTCTCCGTGCAGGAAGAGAGCCTAGGCCCAGCGATCAAGATTTCCGAAGGCTATGAGACCTACTGGGCCTATATTCCCCACTTCATCCACTCGCCCTTCTACGTCTATGCCTATGCCTTCGGCGATTGCCTGGTGAATTCGCTCTATGCCGTCTACCGCAACGCCGAAAAGGGCTTCCAGGACAAGTATTTCGAGCTGCTGAAGGCCGGCGGCACCAAGCATCATTCCGAACTTTTGAAACCTTTCGGCCTCGACGCGACCGATCCGTCGTTCTGGAGCAAGGGCCTGTCGATGATCGAAGGGCTGATCGATGAGTTGGAAGCGCTAGATAAGGGTGCCTGACACCCTACCGCCGAAGAAGTGCCCAATGGCCGACGCCATACCCTACGTCCTTTTCAGGGACGACAGCACAGGACAGATGATGATCTTCGCCGAACCGGCCGAGATCATCATCGCTCATACGCGCGCGCAGTTCTTCAATGCCCTCGATCGGATGGAGGAGGCCAGGCGGCAGGGAAAGTGGCTTGCCGGCTACATGGCCTATGAGGCTGGCCATCTCTTCGAGGAAAAACTCGCATCCTTCGCCGAGGAGAACAGGGAAACGCCCCTGCTCTGCTTCGGCGTTTTCGATGCTCCTGCCGCTGATGGCCATCCGCTCGGCCAACCGGCCCGGCGCGTGGAAAACCGGGAATTCCTGACAGAGCCGAAGGCGGCTTGGAATTTCGAGACCTATCAGGAGCGCTTCGACAGGCTGCACCAGCATTTGCGCCTTGGCGACTGCTATCAGGCAAACCTCACCATGCCGATCCACGCCCGATGGACCGGTGATCCGCGCGCCGCCTTCTGGTCGCTGATCGAACGGCAGCCGGTGAAATACGGCGCACTCGTCGATCTCGGAGGCCCGATCATCCTCTCGCGTTCGCCCGAGCTCTTCTTCCGGACCGACGAAGAAGGCTGGATCGAGACGCATCCGATGAAGGGCACGGCCAAGCGCGGCGCGAATGCCGCCGAGGACGAGCACATCATCGCCGCCATGCTTGCCGACGAAAAGACGCAGGCCGAAAACCGCATGATCGTCGACTTGCTTCGCAACGACATCTCGCGCATCACCGAGGTCGGCACGCTGGACGTGCCCAAACTCTTCGAAATCGAGACCTACCCTACCCTGCACCAGATGGTCAGCCATGTGCAGGCGAAGCTGCTGCCAGGCATATCGATCCGCGATATCCTTGCCGCCCTCTTTCCCTGCGGCTCGATCACTGGCGCGCCGAAAATGCGGGCGATGGAAATCCTGCACGATCTCGAAGACGGCCCGCGCGACGCCTATTGCGGCGCGATCGGCATGATCTCGCCTGGTGGCGCCATGCGTTTTTCCGTGGCGATCCGCACGATCACGCTTTTCGAAGACGGCCGCGCGGTGTTCAATGTCGGTGGAGGCATCGTCTTCGATTCGACGGCGGAAGCGGAATATGAAGAATGCCTCCTCAAGGCGCGCTTCGCCGTGGGGGACCGATGGATCGACCAGTAGAGGATTTTTCCCTGATCGAGACGCTGCGCTACGAGCCGGAAACCGGCTTCGTTCGCCTGCGCCTGCATCTCGCGCGGCTGCAACGATCCGCCCGCCGCCTTGGCTTTTCCGCCCCCAAGAACGTGCTCGGAAACCTGGAACAGGCGATTGCCGGTGCTGGCGCGCCCTTGCGAGTGCGGCTAACGTCGGACAGAGAAGGGCAAACGAAAGTGACAACGGCGCCGTTTGTTCCGCTTTTGCCCGACACCGTCTGGCGTGTCCGCATCGCCGCAACCCGGCTCGATTCCTCCGACAAGCTGCTGCGTGTTAAAACTACGCGACGAGGCGTCTACGAAGCAGCCCGCGCGGAATATCGGCCAGACGAGGCAGACGAAGTCCTGTTGCTGAATGAGAAGGACGAGCTTTGCGAGGGAACGATCACCTCCGTCTTCCTCGGGGACGGCGCGGACCTGCTCCGCGCGCCGCCCATATCAGCCGGCCTGCTTGCCGGTGTCCTGCGCACCGAACTCATCTGCCAGCGCAAAGCCCGCGTCGGCCGCATCCGGCTCAACGACCTGAAAGATCGCCCCCTTTATGTCGGAAACTCCTTGCGCGGCCTGATCCGCGCGCAACTCCTATGGAATTGATTGAATGTTCATCCTCTCGCTCACCTATCTCAAGGGCAATGACGAAGCTGACAAGCACATGGAGCCGCATATGGCCTGGGTGATGGAAGGCTATGCCAAGGGCTGGTTCCTTGCCTCCGGCCGCAAGGTCCCACGCACCGGCGGCGTCATCTTCGCCCGCGGCGGGCGTGCCGAACTGGAGGCTTATGTCGCCGCCGATCCCTTCACCATCCACGGCGTCGCCGTTTACGAGGTCCAGGAAATCGCGCTGACCACCGTTACCGATGGCCTGGAAGCCTTGAAAGGCTGAGCACGGCCTATAACGACATTCCGCTTATGTCAGCGAAAACCAACCTTGAAGGCAACAAACCCGTCGCATAAGGCGTGTATGTTGGCCTCCACTTGACTTTGTCCGGCTAACCCTCAACAGCTCTTTATTGTGACATCAAATTATGATTAGAGCCGCTCACCCCGCGTTTTCGCGCAAACTCTGCCAGCGCTTTCGCGCAGACTCTAATTGAATTTCGTGAACCGAACGGCGTCCCGCCTTTCGAAGGAGAAAAGAATGACGAAACACAACTATCCGGTATATGCCGAAATTACCGGTCCGATCGTGATGATCGGCTTTGGCTCCATTGGCCGTGGCACCCTGCCCCTGATCGAGCGCCATTTCAAATTCGACAAGAGCCGGATGGTCGTCATCGACCCGCAGATGGATGCCGAGCACCTGGCGATCTTGGAAAAGCATGGCGTCCGCCATATCCAGGCACATGTCACCAAGGACAATTACAAGGATCTCCTGAAGCCGCTTCTCACGGAAGGCGGCGGTCAGGGCTTCTGCGTCAACCTATCGGTCGACACCGGCTCGCTCGATCTGGTCAAGCTGTGCCGCAAGCTCGACGTGCTCTATATCGATACCGTCGTCGAGCCTTGGCTCGGCTTTTACTTCGACAAGAACCTGAAGAACGCCGACCGCACCAACTATGCCCTGCGCGAAACCATGCGCAAGGAGAAGGAAAAGAACCCGGGCGGCACGACGGCCGTTTCCACCTGCGGCGCCAATCCGGGCATGGTCTCCTGGTTCGTCAAGCAGGCACTCGTCAACCTCGCCAACGATCTCGGCCTGAAGTTCGAAGAGCCGGATCAGCACGACCGCGAAGGCTGGGCCAAGCTGATGAAGAAGGTCGGCGTCAAGGGCGTTCACATCGCCGAGCGCGACACACAGCGCACCAAGCATCCGAAGCCGCTCAACGTCTTCTGGAACACCTGGTCCGTCGAAGGCTTCATCTCCGAAGGTCTGCAGCCGGCCGAACTCGGCTGGGGCACCCATGAAGAATGGATGCCGAAGAACGCCAAGAAGCACAAGAAGGGCTGCAAGGCTGCCATCTATCTGGAACAGCCGGGCGCCAATACCCGTGTGCGCACCTGGTGCCCGACCCCCGGCCCGCAATACGGCTTCCTGGTCACCCACAACGAGTCGATCTCGATCGCCGATTATTTCACGGTCCGCGACAAGGATGGCGACGTCACCTTCCGCCCGACCTGCCACTATGCCTATCATCCGGCCAACGATGCCGTGCTCTCGCTGCACGAGATGTTCGGCAACGGCGGCACGCCGCAGCCGGTTCACCACGTTCTTGATGAGGACGAGCTGGAAGACGGCATCGACGAACTCGGCGTGCTGCTCTACGGCCATGCCAAGAATGCCTACTGGTACGGCTCGCGCCTGTCTCTCGAAGAGACCCGCCGCATTGCCCCCTACCAGAATGCTACCGGCCTGCAGGTGACGTCTGCCGTGCTCGCCGGCATGGTCTGGGCACTGGAAAATCCGAAGGCCGGCATCGTCGAAGCAGACGAAGTCGATTACAAGCGCTGCCTTGAAGTGCAGCTGCCCTACCTCGGCCCGGTCGAAGGTCATTACACCGACTGGACCCCGCTCGATGGCCGTCCAGGCCTGTTCCCGGAAGACATCGACACGAAGGACCCATGGCAGTTCCGGAACATTCTGGTTCGCTAAGAGTATAGTGTTGGCTTGATGCAAGTCACGAATGCCCGCACAGGTCGTGCGGGCATTTTTGTTACGCAAGCCAGATAAATCAAGCAGATCGCCTGGGACGTCTTGCTTTAACCCGATGGTCGCGCCATCTTCCTTGCAACCGATACGCCTTTAGACCGCCTCTATTCGCGGGAGATATTTATGAAGATGAGAACCGTTCTTGCCCTCGTTGCTGCCGCGGCAGCCCTCTCTGCCTGCGTCGATTTCGGCGGTTCCAGACCGCCGCCGATGGGGATGAACCCGGGTGGCTCCCAGCCACGCATGAATTCGGTGGAAGGAAGCTGGGCCGATTCGAACGGCCTGAATTCCACCTTCAACGGCGGCCGATTCGAAACGCATACGACCGATGGCACGAACCAGCAGATGGCCTCGGGAACCTATACGACCGATCCATCCGGCGTGATCCAGATCAACCTCTATTCGAACATCAAGCGCACATCATCGAAGGTGAATTGCTTCCTGGCCAATCCCAGCCAGCTCAATTGCACCTCCGAAACCGGCGGACACTTCTCGCTCAATCGCCAGGGTTGATAGAAGCCCGATGGACGGATAAAGCATCATGCGCGGCATGCTGATCCTCTATCTGGCCCTTATCGCAGCATTGCCCGTCGCCATTATGGCGACGGTCCTCCCTGTAAACAGCTATCAGGCCCAGGGCATCGACGCCCTTGATTGTGACGGCCCGGCGAGCGTCCTCCTTTTCGCTGTGCCCACTTTGCTCGTCTACGCCGCCGGCGCTATCCTGCTCTACCGAAGGCGGAATCGGCGCCTTCATCTTGTCGCCTCGCTCTGTTGTGCGCTCGTCTTCTGCGCTGCCGGCTGGAATGCCGCTGCGGCATTGCGCGACTCCTATGGTGCAGCCTCCGCCGAAGCCTGCGCCTGATCCGGCGGGCCATTTCGCTTCTTTGTAAAATCCGAATGAAGGCAACAGCTTTTACTTGCGCTCGCTCCGCCGGGATGGAAACATCGGCAGCGGGGGACCGCCTCGGGCATTGGCGGGCCGGATTGCAATGACCAACAGGAGAGACAGATGAAGCAGCCCTTCGGAGTGGGTCTTTTGGCCGCGACGCTGCTGGCGCTGAGCACCAGCGCCGCCTTCGCGGACTATCAGCTCAACATCCTGCACTTCAACGATTTCCATTCGCGCGTGGAGTCGATCAACAAGTTCGACGCAACGTGCTCCGCAGAAGAAGAAGCCAAGAATGAGTGCTTCGGCGGCGCTGCCCGGCTGAAGACCATCATCGACCAGCGCCGCGCCGCCCTTGCCGGCCAGAACGTCGTCGTCCTCGATGCCGGCGACAACTTCCAGGGCTCCCTGTTCTACACGACCTACAAGGGCGCTGCCGAAGTCGAATTCCTCAATGACATGAAGATCGATGCCATGACGGTCGGCAATCATGAGTTCGACGATGGCGAAGGCCCGCTTGCCGCTTTCCTCGACAAGGCGCAGTTCCCCGTTGTGACGGCCAATCTGGTGGTCGACGATCAGTCGAAGCTCGGTGAGCGCATCAAGAAGTCGATCGTGCTCGATATCGGAGGCCAGAAGATCGGTATTGTCGGTGCGGTCACGACCGAAACACCGGAACTTGCCTCTCCCGGCCCGCATGTGAAGATCACCGACGATGCCGCCGCCATCAGCGCCGAAGTCGATGCGCTGAAGTCGCAGGGCATCAACAAAATCATCGCGCTCACCCATGTCGGCTATCCGCGCGATGTCGAGAAGATCGCCAAAATCGCCGGCGTCAGCGTCGTTGTCGGCGGCCACTCGCATACGCTCCTGTCGAATACCGACCCGAAGGCGGCCGGCCCCTATCCGACCATGGTCGACAATCCGGCCGGCTATAAGGTGCCTGTCGTACAGGCCGCATCCTACAGCAAATATCTCGGCGACATCGTCGTCACCTTCGACGACAATGGCGCCGTCAAGGACGCCAAAGGCGATCCGATCCTGCTCGATTCCTCTATCAAGCCCGATCCAACGATCCTTGCACGCGTGCAGGAGATGGCAAAGCCGATCGAGGAGCTGCGCAAGAAGGTCATCGGCAATTCGCAAGGGCCGATCGAAGGCGCGCGCGAAGTCTGCCGCGTTCGGGAATGCTCGATGGGCAATCTCGTTGCCGACGCGATGCTCGACCGCACCAAGGCGCAAGAGATCTCCATTGCCATCCAGAACGGCGGCGGCTTGCGCGCCTCCATCGGCGCCGGCGATGTCAGCATGGGTGACGTGTTGACCGTCCTGCCCTTCCAGAACACCGTGGCGACCTTCCAGCTGACCGGCGCGGAGGTGAAAGCGGCACTCGAAAACGGCCTCAGCCAGATCGATGACGGGGCCGGTCGCTTCCCGCAGGTCGCCGGCCTTAAATACAGCTTCGACAAATCGAAGCCGGCAGGCAGCCGCCTGGTGTCCGTCGACGTTCAGGAAGGCACGGAATTCAAACCGATCGACCCCGAAAAGACCTATGGCGTCGTCAGCAACAACTACATGCGCGCTGGCGGCGACGGCTATACGGTCTTCGCCAAGAATGGCAAGAACGCCTATGACTTCGGCCCCAACCTGGAATCGGTGGTCGCCGATTATCTTGGCGCGCACAATCCCTACAAGCCGTACACGGACGGCCGCATAACCCAGATAGCCGCGGCAGCGCCGGCTGCGCAGCCGGAACCCGCAAAGCCCACCGATACCACGCAGACAGCACCGGAGCAGAAGCCGGCAGCGGCCGCTACAGATGGCGGCGCCTCATCCACGACAACACCGCCAGCCTCCTCCCCTCCTGCCGTGACGACACCAAGCACGACGATGCCGGCAAACCCGACCGCAACGCCATCCGCTCCGGCAAAATCGGATCCGGCAGCCTCGACACCCGCCGCCTCAGCAGCTCCAGCGGCGGAAACCCCGGCGGCCTCCGCACCCGCGGCCACAGTTCCGGCAACGGCGACCCCGGAGGCCAAGAGCAACGAACCGCCAAAGACACCGACAACCCACGTCGTCATCGCCGGCGACACGCTCTGGGGTCTCGCCAAGACCTACTATGGCAATGCAAAGCAGTGGCACAAACTTGTGGCCGCCAACCGCAACATCAAGCCGCACCATCTGTCGGTCGGTGAAAAGTTGAAAATTCCAGCCAAGTAAGACGATTTGTCTCGCATGTCACAGCCGGTCCGGGCTTTTCCCGGACCGGCTTTTGTTCTTATGTGAAGTGCTTCGTATCTTGAGAGGAATTCAATCGATGACAGCTGATCTGACCACGCTTCCGCCCGATCACCCCAGCGTGAAATACGGCAAGGTCGGCGTGCTGCTCATCAATCTTGGCACCCCCGACGGCACAGACTATTCCTCGATGCGCCGCTACCTGCGCGAATTCCTGACCGACCGCCGCGTCATCGAATGGTCGCGCTGGAAATGGTACCCGATCCTGTTCGGCATCGTGCTCAACACCCGGCCGCAAAAGGTCGGCAAGGCCTACGAGACAATCTGGAACAAGGAGAAGAACGAGAGCTATCTGCGCACTTATACCCGCAACCAGTCCGATCTGATGGCCGAGCGGCTGCGCGACCTGCCCAACATCAAGGTCGACTGGGCCATGCGCTACGGCCAGCCTTCGATCGCCGATCGCATCCAGGCACTGAAGGATGATGGCTGCGAGCGCATCGTGCTCTTCCCGCTCTATCCGCAATATGCAGCTGCAACGACGGCGACGGTCAACGACAAGGCCTTCGAGAAGCTTCAAAAGATGCGCTGGCAGCCGGCGATCCGCACCGTGCCGCAATATCACGACGACGAGACCTATATCGAGGCGCTCGCCAATTCGGTCACCCGGCACCTCTCGACGCTAGACTGGCAGCCCGAAAAGATCATCGCGTCCTTCCACGGCATACCAATGTCCTACTTCAAGCTCGGCGATCCCTATTACTGTTTCTGTCAGAAGACTGGCAGGCTGCTGCGCGAGAAGCTCGGCCTATCCGAAGATCAGTTCATGGTTACGTTCCAGTCCCGCTTCGGCCCGGAGGAATGGCTGCAGCCCTATACGGACAAAACGGTGGAAGAGCTTGCCAGGACGGGCACGAAGCGGATCGCCGTCCTCAATCCGGGTTTCGTCTCCGACTGCCTGGAGACGCTGGAAGAGATCGCCGAGCAGGCGGCCGAATCCTTCCACCACAATGGCGGCGAGAAATTCACCCACATTCCCTGTCTCAACGACAGCGAAGACGGCATGAACGTGCTGGAAAAAGTCGCGCGGCGGGAGCTGCTCGGCTGGGCCTGAGCGGATCGCCGGGTTGATCCCGGCGACGCGATCCTACTGAAGCTGCGGTTTTCTGAGGAAGCTGCCGCGGTCGGCGGATTTGACACGCAACCAGGCCTCACGGCCGTCGCGCAATACGCGCATGGGGATCTCGGACCCAGCCGGGCCGCTCTCCCAGACCTTGCGATAGAAATCGGCAAGCCCATCGACCTCACCATCGCGGATTTCGGAAATGACGTCGCCACGGCGCAAGCCAGCCTTGGCGGCCGGCCCACCCTCGGTGACGCTCATGACGACGACTTCGCCATTGCTTTCGGCCGAGAAGGCACCGAGCCAGGGCCGCGGCGGTTTGTTGACCCGACCGCGCTTGATCAGATCGTCCAGGATCGGCATCAGGAGATTGATCGGCACGATCATGTTGATATCGGCGCTATCGCCGTTCTGCGTCGCCATCTGCAAGTGCAGCGAGCCGATGCCGAGAAGCTTGCCATCCTCGTCGACAACGGCCGCCCCGCCCCAGGAGGGATGGGCTGGCGCCGTGAAGATCGCCTCGTCGAGCAGATATTCCCAATAGCCGGCGAATTCCTGCTTGGCGACGATCTTCGCCTCGACAAACTGGCCGATCCCGTCGGCGATGACGACTTCATCACCGATCTCAGCCTTATCGGTATCGCCGAATTCGAGGGCGGGCACATCGAGAGGCCCGAGCGCCTGCACGAGGCCGAAACCCGTTTCCTGATCGTAGGCAAGCGCATGACCGGGCACGACGCGACCGCTATTGGTCGTGAGCCAGACCTCGTCGGCTTCGGTGATGAGATAACCGATCGTCAATACCAGGCCGTTTCCGCGAATGACAACGCCACTGCCCTCTCTGCGGGTGCCGAGCGTTGCCGCCGTAAAAGCGTCTTCCGGAATTGAGGCGTGCACGGCCACAACCGACCGCAAGGTCCTATCTAAGTTCATAGCTTCACCCTGATAATGCGCTAACGCTTGGCCCGAGAAGCTGCATGGCAGCCAAGCCGGAAATATCCATATAAAGTATGAATATCAATCGCCGGGCGCAAGACCCAGACGGCGATTGGTAGACCTGCCTCATAGCAAAACGCCTGCCGCATCCCCATTCCTCACTTGCTGAGAACATGCTAACCCACCACATCAGATTGAGCTACCGCCTCGTGAGCTCGACCGAGCGTAGGGAGGCCGAATGGTAGCGGTTTACGCGACGCGAGCCTGCTCAGGCAGCCGCGTCCATGGAGGAGTTCGATGGTAGTGGGTGGTTTCAGCATCGTTGTGATTGCCTTGGTGGTCTTCGTCATTCTGGTGCTGTTTGCGGGCATCAAGACCGTACCTCAGGGCTATCGGTACACAGTTCAGCGCTTCGGCCGCTATATCCGGACGCTGGAACCGGGGCTCAACCTAATCGTGCCTTTCATCGAAACAATCGGGGTGCGGATGAACGTGATGGAGCAGGTGCTGGCCGTGCCGACGCAGGAGGTCATCACCAAGGACAATGCGAGCGTATCCGCCGATGCAGTTGCTTTCTTCCAGGTGCTGAATGCGGCGCAGGCCGCCTATCAGATCACCAATCTCGAAACCGCGATCCTCAATCTCACGAAGACCAATATCCGCTCCGTCATGGGCTCTATGGATCTGGACGAGCTTTTGTCCAACCGCGATGCCATCAACGAACGACTGCTGCGCGTGGTCGATGAGGCGGTAGAGCCCTGGGGCATCAAGGTAACACGCGTCGAAATCAAGGACATCCAACCACCGAAAGACCTGGTTGACGCCATGGGCCGGCAGATGAAGGCCGAACGCGAAAAGCGCGCCCAGGTGCTGGAAGCGGAAGGCCTGCGCAATGCGCAGATCCTCCGCGCCGAGGGCGCGAAGCAGGCGGCCGTTTTGCAAGCCGAAGGCCAGCGCGAAGCGGCCTTTCGCAATGCCGAGGCCCGCGAGCGCCTGGCCGAGGCCGAAGCCAAGGCGACCCGCGTGGTATCCGAAGCGATTGCCGAGGGTAACGTGCAGGCGATCAACTACTTCGTTGCTCAGAAATATACCGAAGCCCTGACCGCGATCGGCTCCGCCAGCAATTCGAAGATCGTGCTGATGCCAGTGGAGGCGAGCTCCATTATTGGCTCGCTCGGCGGTATCGGCGCCATCGCCCGCGAAGTCTTCGGCGACAATGGCGATGGCAACGGCACGCCGCAGCCGGCCCGCCCGCGCTCCGGCCCCGCCCGCACAACGCCGTCGATCAATCCGCTGCCGCCAAAGGAGAGCTGAGATGTTCGACAATCTTATCGTCGAACTCGGCCCCTGGAGCTGGTGGCTCGCCGGTCTGGCGCTGCTTGCCGCCGAACTCGTCCTGCCTGGCTTCTTCTTGGTATGGATCGGGCTCGCCGCGATCATCGTCGGCGCCTTGTCGCTTCTGTTTTGGGAAAGCAGCTTCTGGGTCTGGCAGGTTCAAGGGCTGGTCTTCGCCGCCATGGCTGTCATCGTCACCCTCATCGGCCGCCGCTATCTCTACAACAACAACCAGGTGACCGACGAGCCTTTCCTGAACCAGCGCGGCGCCAGCCTGGTCGGGCGCACGGCAACGCTTGACCAGCCGATCGCCGAAGGCCGTGGGCGCATTCGCCTCAATGACACTTATTGGACCGTCAACGGACCGGACTTGCCTGTGGGCACCCGCGTCAAGGTGGTCGCCAGCAACGGCCGCGACCTCACGGTCGAACCTGTGTGATCAGGCGACACCGATCCGCAGCAGATCGTGGAAGTGTACGACACCGATCGGCCGGCGCGCTTCATCGATGACCATGAGCGCCGAGATATTGTGACGGTTGAGCACGGCCATGGCGCTCGTCGCCAACGTCGTTTCCTTCACCGTTTTTGGATTGGGGGTCATCACCTCATCCACCAGCATCTCCGCGAGGCCGGTGCCGAGATTGCGGGCAATGTCGCCATCGGTGACGATGCCGCAGAGGCAACCATCATCATCGATCACGCCGACGCAGCCGAACCGCATCTTCGATAGCGTCATCGCCGCTTCCGGCATACCGGTTCCAAGCTTGACGAGCGGCACGCGGTCGCCCTTGTGCATGATGTCGGCGACATGCGAGAGGCTGGCACCGAGCTTGCCGCCCGGATGGAAAGTGCGGAAATCCTCGGCGGTGAAGCCGCGCGCCTCCAGTAAGGCGACGGTCAGCGCATCGCCGATCGCAAGCTGCAGCAGCGTCGATGTCGTCGGCGCGAGCCCATGCGGGCAGGCCTCCTGCTCCTTGGGCAGCAGCAGCACCACATCCGATTCACGCGCAAGCGTAGAAGTCTCGCCAGCGGTGATCGCGATCATCGGGATCGAGAAGCGGCGGGAATAGCTGATGATGCCGCGCAACTCGGCGCTCTCACCGCCCCAGGAGATGGCGATGATGACGTCAGCCTGCGTTATCATGCCGAGATCGCCGTGGTTGGCTTCGACCGGATGGACGAAGAAAGCCGGCGTGCCCGTGGAAGCCAGGCTTGCGGCGAGCTTGTTGCCGATATGGCCGCTCTTGCCGACGCCGGTGATGACAACACGGCCACTGATATCGCCGATGAGCGCGACAGCGCGACTGAAGGGCTCGGCCAGACCATTGGTCAGTGCGCGTTCGAGCGCTTCCATGCCCCGTCTCTCGGTCTCGATCGTTCGCATCGCGGATTCGATCGCACCGTTCTCGATGAGTCTTACAGCTCTCTTATTCATGAGCGAGGCCTAACGCTTTTCTGCAAATCTGTCCACAAAAGATCGACTTATGGCGATACACAGCTTGCAGCGCCTTCCCGACAAATATTATCGGACCCTTTCTTGTCGCCATCGCTTGGCAACCAAGCGTTAACCACGCGGCTTTACACTTGGGTAAGAATTTAGGTCATTTCCAGCAGGGTCAGATATAAACAACATGGGCATCGGCAAGGACAAGGCGGGTTATGATGCCCTCCGGCTGACGGCATGGGCAAGTTCCGCCCTGCTCAGCTGGGGTATCGTATTCTCCGCGCCGCTGTCGGCCCATGCGCAATCCTTGCCGCCAGACCAGAACCTCGACGATACCTTGCCTGCCTCGACGTCGGCATCCCCGACCGATCCGAATGCCGCACCCACGACCGACAGCCAGGCGACCGCGCCGGCAAACCAGACATCGACCTCCAGCGACGCGCCGTTGAACGCGCCGCTGCGCCTCACCGGTATCGACCCCACAACCACCGGCTCGATGCTGGATAACGACCTGCGCCGTGTGAACCAGCGCGAACCAAGCATTGATGATCTGAGAGCCCGCCGGTATCCGGATCGAGCAGATGCACAGGGCATCCCGCTCGGCACCTTCACCCTGAAGCCTTCGATCAACCAGTCGATCAACATCGAGCGGGATCGCACCGGCGACACCAAGGATAACCGCGGCTTTTTGCAGACCGATCTTCGCAGCACCCTGACATCTGACTGGGATCGTCACGCACTGACCATCACCGGTGAAGGCGTCTGGCAGAAGAACGTCAGCGGCGCGGGCGAAGAGAAGCCGACGGTCAATCTGAATGCCGACCTGCGTCTCGATCTTCCCGCCGATACGACGGCGCATGTCACCGCCGGCTATCAATTCTATCGCGAGGATACAAGCGACCCGAATGCGATCGCCGGCGCCTCGAAACAGTCCGCCGTCAACCAGTACACGGCCGGCCTCTCGCTGGAGCGCGATTTCGGCCTGCTGCGCGGCACCACGGCCGTAGCGTTGACACGCAGCGTCTATTCCAACGCCGTGCTTTCGGATGGGACGACGGTCACCCTCAGCGATCGCAACCAGACGGCCGGAACCTGGCGCGGCCGTATCGGCTACGAGCTGTCGCCCGCCATCATTCCCTTCGTCGAAGTCACTCTCGGTCGCGCCGTCTACGATGAGACGCGCGACAGCAACGGCTATGCCCGCTCGAATCAGAGTTATGGCGGCAAGGGCGGCGTCGAAGTCGATCTCGGTGAAAAATTCAAGGGCGAGCTTGGCTTCGGCTACCAGCACACGGAATTCGACGATTCGCGCCTGGGCTCGGTCGATTCGCCCACGATCGATGGCAGCCTCGCCTGGTCGCCGCAGCGCGGCACCGATATCAGCGTCGGCCTTTCGACGACCGTACAACCTTCGACCACGGCCGGCCTCAGCGGCTACACCGCTTATCAGCTCACGAGCACCATAAGCCATCAGCTGCGCGACGACCTCACCGCCAAGCTGACGGGAGGCCCGACCTGGCGCAATTACCCCTCCAATGGCAGTGCCGCCGACGAAATCGAATACGACGCCGCTTTCGGGCTAACCTGGGGGATCAACCGTTACCTCGATCTCACCAGCAATGTCGGCTATCAGCTGACGACGAGGGATGTGGGCGACAGCACCCGGCAGTTCCAGGCCGGTCTGGGCCTGACGGTAAAGCGCTAAGCCCCTGCCTTCGCTTAAATCCAAGCCACTCAAATGAATTGAGGCCCAGCATATGCCAGGCCTCAAGATTTTCTCCAAAAGGTCGAATCCCTATTTCAGGGCAGCGATCAGCGCCTTGAACTCGTCCTCGATGGTCGGGCGGATGTCGTCACGCGCCAAAGCGAAGGCGACATTCGCGAGGATGAAACCGTCCTTGGCACCGCAGTCGAACGTCTGGCCCCGGAAGTGATAGCCGGCGAAATCCTGCGTCTTGGCAAGCTTCAGCATGCCGTCCGTCAGCTGGATCTCGTTGCCGGCACCGCGCTCCTGGCTTTCCAGGATACGGAAGATTTCCGGCTGAAGAATGTAGCGGCCGTTGATGAAGAAGTTGGAAGGCGCTGTGCCCTTGGCCGGCTTTTCAACCATTTCCGTGATACGGAAGCCGCTGCCGATCGTCTCGCCGACGCCGACGATACCGTATTTATGGGTCTGGTCGGGGGCGCATTCCTCGACGGCGATGACATTGCCGCCGCTGTGCTCGTAAAGCTCGATCATGCCCTTCATGCAGCCTTTTTCGGCGCGCATGACCATGTCGGGCAGCAGCAGAGCAAAGGGTTCGTCGCCGACGATCTCGCGGGCGCACCAGACGGCGTGACCGAGGCCGAGCGGCTCCTGCTGACGCGTGAAGCTGGCCGTACCGGCCTTCGGCAGCAGGCCGTTCAGCAGCGACAGTTCGGCATTCTTGTTGCGTTGGCGCAGCGTCTGCTCAAGCTCGAACTGGATGTCGAAATAATCTTCGATGACGTGCTTGCTGCGGCCCGTGACGAACACGAAATGCTCGATACCCGCTTCCATCGCCTCGTCGACGACATACTGGATCACCGGCTTATCCACGACGGTCAGCATTTCCTTTGGCACCGCCTTGGTCGCCGGCAAGAACCGCGTCCCTAGTCCGGCGACCGGAAATACTGCCTTACGAACCTTCTTATGCTGTCCCACGCATACCTCCTGGGCATTAAATCAGTTGGCACAAAGCCATTCTAAAGGTCAGTAGATTAGATTTGCTACTGTTTTGCAAATAATGACTGGCGCGAACTTCCATGGTAAAGAATTTGTTGACTTCGTTCGTTTAGCGTCACGCATGGGCCGATGCTACGTGCATCGCCGCACCGAAATCCAACGATTGATGGACAAGGCTGTAGATGACCGTAAACCGCAAACACTCCCTTCGTGGTCTCGCTCTGGCGCTCGCGCTCGGCGCCCTGGCGGGATTCCTTCCCGTTAACGCCAATGCTGACCCTGGGTTCCAGAAATGGATCGCGGGCTTCTACGCTACCGCCGCAAAGAGCGGCATCACGCAATCGACCTATCGCAATGCATTTGCCGGCGTGACGGACCCAGACCCCATGGTGCTTGAAAAGGCGCAGTACCAGCCAGAATTCAAGTCCCAAATCTGGGATTACCTCGACTCCCGTGTCAATCCCTATACGGTCGATATTGGCCGCAAGATGGCGGTTAAGTACGGATCCACACTGCGCACGCTCGAACAGCATTTCGGCGTCGATCGCAATATCATACTGGCCATCTGGTCGATGGAGTCGAATTACGGCGAGGTTCTCGCCAAGAACGATCGGCTGCATTATGTGCCCCGCGCGCTGGCGACCCTTGCCTATGCCGATCCGAAGCGCGCGAATTATGCCAAGAAGCAGCTCATCGCCGCCCTGAAGATCCTGCAGAAGGGCGACATCTCGCGCAAGGACCTGAACGGCTCCTGGGCCGGCGCCATGGGCCATACGCAGTTCATCCCGACGAGCTATCTCCTCTATGCTGTCGATGCCGACGGCAGCGGCCATGCCGATATCTGGAATTCCGTTCCGGACGCCCTGGCGACGACAGCCAATCTCCTCGCCAAGAATGGCTGGGATACCGGCCGGACCTGGGGTTATGAAGTCGTCGTGCCGCCCGGCGGCAGCGCCCAGGCGGGCAAGACGCATACGATTGCGCAATGGGCCGCCCTCGGCTTCGTGCGTCCCAACGGCAAGGGTTTCCGCAGCACCTCCGACCGCGCGCAGCTGAAGATGCCCGGCGGACCGAACGGTCCCGGCTTCCTGATGACAGGAAACTTCTTCACCATCAAGCGCTACAATGCCTCCGACAGCTACGCCTTGGCAGTCGGCCTGCTCGCGGACCAGATTGCCGGCTATGGCGGCATGCAGCAATCCTGGCCCCGTCCGAGCGGCACGCTCGACGTCAAGCAGAAATTCGAGCTGCAGACGCGTCTGAAAGAACTCGGCTATTATGACGGCGTGGTCGACGGCAACTTCGGCTCGGGCTCGAAGGCCGCGATATCAGCCGTCCAGCAGCGCATGGGCATGGATGCGGACGGCGAGCCGTCAATGAACCTGCTGAAAGCATTGCGTAAGTAGGCCGCCTCGAGCGAATCCGGGACCGCCGGACGATGAAATCGTCCTTATGCGGCCCGGACTCGTCAGCGGAAAAGAAGCGATGATGAAACACCCTGCCCGCGCGACCAAGACAACTCTGGGGATTGTTCTGACGGCATTCTTCGCCGCCGTCATCGCGCTTGGCTGCCTGCCGAATATGGCGCAGGCGCAGGAGCGGCCGCGGCGAAACCTGTTCGACATGCTGTTCGGCACCCGCGAGCCCGATTATCCGGACCAGCCCATGGAGCAGCCGCCGCCTCGTCGCAAGGTGCAGCCGAAAAAGCGTCCGACCCCGCCGCCGCGCCAGCCGGTCGCGCAGCCGGAAACACCGCCCCCCGCGGAAAAGCTTTCTGACGCCAAAACCATCCTCGTCGTCGGCGATTTTCTGGCGAGCGGCCTGGCTACCGGGCTGGAAGATGCCTTCTCTACCTCCCCCGGCGTCGTCGTCCAGTCCCGCGGCAACGTCGCCTCCGGTCTCGTGCGGCAGGACTATTACAACTGGCCGCAGCAATTGCCTGAGATGATCGACCAGCTGAAACCGGCTATGGTTGTCGTCATGATCGGCGCCAATGACCGCCAGCAGATGATCGGCGATGGGCTCAACGAGAAATACGGCACCGATCCATGGTTCCTCGCCTATGAAGAACGCGTACAGCAATTCGCCAAGCTGGTAACGAGCCGCCATATTCCGCTGCTCTGGGTCGGGCTGCCCTCCTTCGGTTCGGATCAGCTGACCGCCAGCGCCGTCAAGCTCAACCAGATCTACCAAAGCCAGACCACTAGCGTTGGCGGCGAGTTCATCGACATATGGGACGGGTTTACCGACCAGAACGGCGAATTCATCGTCACCGGCTCCGATATCAACGGCCAGCAGGTTCGACTGAGAACGGCCGACGGCGTCAATCTGACGGCTGCCGGCAAGCGCAAGGTCGCCTTTTATCTGGAGAAGTCTGCCCGCCGGATCCTGGGCGATCAGGCAAGCCCCGACATCACGCGCCTGGACACCAGCAATCCGCTGCCGGCGCAACAGGCCAATCTTCCAGGCGCGGAGCCGGAAAAGATCACCCGCACCCAGCCGATGAGCCTCTCCGATCCAGATCTCGACGGCGGCTCGCAGCTCCTGGGCAGCACCGCTGCCCCTGCCGTAACGACTTCATCACCCCGCGATCTTCTGGTCGAGAAAGGCCTGATGGAGCCGGCGCCGGTCGGTCGCGTGGACGACTACAGATTGCCGGGATCGGTTGCACGATAGGCGGCGCGAAGGCGGTTTGACAATGCAGCACCCGGCCAATAGAAGAACTGCATGAGCACCAAAAGCGCAGATCAGATCGATCGTTACCGCACCTGCCTGCAGGTTGCGGTTTTGCGCGCTTTCTCCGGCCGAGGTCTCCGCGTCCAGTCGTGACGGCCGGAGGCGTTGATGCGTCCGGCGGCTGCTGGACGTAAAGCCCTCAACCTCAAGACATCAACGTTGCCCATGGAGAATGGCACGTGCTCAATATCTATAACGTCAATTCGCTCGTTCACTGGGAAGAGCGGGACATTAAACTGCGCGACGATTTCATCCGCTTCTTTTCCGATGAGGTCGCGAACTTCCTGCGATCGGCAAACCCCGCCTGGGATATGCGAAGGATCGAAGCACCGACTCTGATGCCTCGAAACCTCGTTTCGGACGCCTATTCCAACTCGGACATATGGGTGCAGGAGCGAATGTCGAACACCGAGACCGAACTTGTGCTCCGGCCGGAAACGACACCTTCAACCTATGCCTATATGCAGCATCTTCTCGGAAGTCATTCCAGAGCGCGGCTGCCACTATGCGTCTGGCAGGCCGGAAAATCCTATCGCCGGGAACAGGAGCAGCCGAGCAAGCATGTGAGGCTCAAGGAATTCTGGCAGCTCGAATTCCAATGCGCTTTCACCGCCGACAGCGGTAACGACTACCATACCGCCTCGCTGGAACCGGTTCGCCGGATGATCGCCTCGGTCATCCATCTGCCAACGCGGATCGTGCCGTCCGATCGCCTTCCGGCCTATTCCGAGATCACCATGGATATCGAGGTCGACAACGGCGATAAATGGATGGAGGTCTGTTCGATTTCGAGGCGAACGGACTTTCCGCAGCGCTACCGCAGCCAGCCGAAGAAAGGGCCGGCGATAGACCATGACGTCGCGGTACTCGAAATTGCCATCGGCCTCGACCGCTGCCTCTACAACTGGAACATCGCCGCAAGCCGGTAACGATGAAGGCCGGGTTTGTAACGAACCCGGCCTTCAATAACTTTGCGCGAGAGGACAGCGAAACTTAGGCCGGCAGAACCGTCGAACCCATCAAAGCCTCGTCGATCGCGCGGGCGGCCTGACGGCCCTCGCGGATCGCCCAGACGACTAGCGACTGGCCGCGGCGAATGTCGCCGGCCGTCCAGAGCTTGTCGACCGAGGTCTTGTAGTCCTTGTCGTTGGCAACGACGTTGGTCGAACCGCGGCGGTCGGTATTCACGGTCAGCTTGCCGTCGAGTTCCTTGAGCACGCTGTCGGTGAAGGGGCCGCGGAAGCCGATGGCGATGAAGGCGAGGTCGGCGCGGATGACGAATTCCGTGCCGGCGATCGGCTTGCGGCGATCGTCGACTTCGCAGCACTTCACGCCCGTCAGCACGCCGTCTTCGCCGATGAACTCGAGCGTTGCCACCTGGAATTCGCGAACCGCACCTTCGGCCTGCGAGGAAGAGGTGCGCATCTTCGTTGCCCAGAAGGGCCATACGGCGAGCTTGTCTTCCTTCTCCGGCGGCTGCGGGCGAATATCGAGCTGGGTCACCTTCACCGCACCCTGGCGGAATGCCGTGCCGATGCAGTCGGATGCCGTATCGCCGCCGCCGACGACGACGATGTGCTTGCCGCCCGCCAGGATCGGATCGGCAGGCCAGCCGACGCTGTCGATGTTTTCGCGGCCGACGCGGCGGTTCTGCTGCACGAGATAGGGCATGGCGTCATGGACGCCTGCGAGCGTCGTGCCGGGAATGCCAGCTTCGCGCGGGGTTTCCGAGCCGCCGCAATAGAGCACGGCGTCATGGTCGGCCAGAAGCTGCTCGACCTTGACATCGACGCCGACATTGACGCCGCAATGGAAGGTGACGCCTTCGCCCTTCATCTGCTCGACGCGGCGGTCGATGAAGTTCTTCTCCATCTTGAAGTCGGGGATACCGTAACGCAGCAGGCCGCCCGGCTTGCTTTCGCGCTCATAGAGATGAACGTCGTGACCGGCGCGGCCGAGCTGCTGCGCGGCGGCCATGCCGGCAGGGCCGGAGCCGATGATCGCGACCTTCTTGCCCGTATGCACGGTTGCCGGTTGCGGCCGGATGAAGCCAAGCTCATAGGCTTTGTCGGCAATCGCCTGCTCGACGGTCTTGATGGCGACCGGCGCATCTTCCAGGTTCAGCGTGCAGGCTTCCTCGCAGGGTGCGGGGCAGACGCGGCCGGTGAATTCCGGGAAGTTGTTGGTCGAATGCAGGTTATGGATCGCCTGCTCCCAGTTGTTGTTGTAAACGAGGTCGTTCCAATCGGGGATCTGGTTGTGCACCGGGCAGCCGGTCGGGCCGTGGCAATAGGGAATGCCACAGTCCATGCAGCGGGCTGCCTGTTTCTGCACTTCCTGGTCCGACATGGGGATCGTGAATTCACGGAAATGCCGGATGCGATCCGACGCAGGCTGATACTTCGCCACCTGCCGGTCGATTTCCAAGAAGCCTGTTACCTTGCCCATGCTTTCGTTTCCTCACTCAAAAAGAGGAGCTCACGGCTCCCGTGCCTGAGGGTCATCTCGGTTTCCCTGTCCGGCACTTTAATTCAAATCTGATTCCGCTGTTCGACAGTCGCGATCGCCATGACGGCGATCGCAATGCGAGGCGAAACCCTCGGCTGGTTTCAGAACTGGGGCAGATTACTCCGCCGCCACGCTCATCCGGCTGCGCTCCATTTCCTCAAGGGCGCGGCGATATTCGACCGGCATGACCTTGCGGAATTTCGGGCGGTAATCGGCCCAGTGATCGAGGATCTCCTTGGCTCGCGTCGAGCCCGTATAGTGGACGTGGTTCGAAATCAGCTGGAAGAGACGCTCTTCGTCGTGGCGCGTCATGTCATCGGAGACGTCGACACGTCCCTTGTGCATGATGTCGCCACCATGATGATGCAGCTTCTCCAACAGTTCGTCTTCCTCGGGAACCGGCTCCAGTTCGACCATCGCCATGTTGCAGCGGCGGGCGAAATCGCCTTTCTCGTCGAGAACATAGGCCACGCCGCCCGACATGCCGGCCGCGAAGTTGCGCCCGGTTTCACCGAGCACCACGACGACGCCGCCGGTCATATATTCGCAGCCATGGTCGCCCACGCCTTCGACGACGGCGATCGCGCCGGAGTTTCTGACCGCGAAGCGCTCGCCCGCGACCCCGCGGAAGTAGCATTCGCCCTCGGTCGCACCATAAAGCACGGTGTTGCCGACGATGATCGAGTTCTCAGCGACGATCTTCGAGTTCTCCGGCGGACGGATGATGATACGGCCGCCCGAAAGGCCCTTGCCGACATAGTCGTTGCCGTCACCGACGAGGTTAAAGGTGACGCCGCGTGCAAGAAACGCACCGAAGGACTGACCGGCGGTACCCCTCAGGGTGACATTGATCGTGTCGTCCTTCAGGCCGCGATGACCATAGCGCTTGGCGACTGCGCCCGACAGCATGGCGCCGGCCGAACGGTCGACGTTCTTGATGTCGACTTCGAAGGCAACGGGCGTCTTCGAAGAAAGCGCAGGCTCCGCCTTCTCGATCAGCTTGCGATCGAGAATGTCGTCGATCGGGTGCTTCTGCACCGTCGTCCAGTAGGTCTCTTCCTTCGGCGCATCGACCTTGTGGAAGATGCGGCTGAAGTCGAGGCCCCTCGCCTTCCAGTGGGCGAGCATGTCGTCTTTTTCCAGAAGCTCGGAAGCGCCGATGATCTCGTCCAGCTTGGCAACGCCAAGCGAGGCGAGGATCTCGCGCACTTCTTCGGCTACGAAGAAGAAGTAGTTGATGACATGCTCCGGCGTACCTTTGAAGCGCTTGCGCAGAACCGGGTCCTGGGTGGCGACACCAACCGGACAGGTGTTGAGGTGGCACTTGCGCATCATGATGCAGCCGGCCGCAATCAACGGCGCGGTGGCGAAGCCGAATTCGTCGGCACCGAGCAGCGCGCCGATGATGACGTCGCGGCCGGTCTTCAGACCGCCATCGACCTGCAGGGCAATGCGCGAGCGCAGCCCGTTCAGCACCAGCGTCTGCTGGGTCTCGGCAAGGCCGATTTCCCAAGGGCTGCCGGCATGCTTCAGCGAGGTCAGCGGCGAAGCGCCGGTGCCGCCATCATAGCCCGAGACGGTGATGTGATCGGCGCGCGCCTTGGCAACGCCGGCGGCAACCGTGCCGACGCCGACTTCCGAGACGAGCTTGACCGACACATCCGAGGTCGGGTTGACGTTCTTCAGGTCGTAGATCAGCTGCGCGAGATCTTCGATCGAATAGATGTCATGATGCGGCGGCGGCGAGATCAGGCCGACGCCCGGCGTCGAGTGCCGGGTCTTGGCAACTGTAGCATCGACCTTGTGGCCGGGCAGCTGGCCGCCTTCACCGGGCTTGGCGCCCTGCGCCACCTTGATCTGCAGCACGTCGGCATTGACCAGATATTCGGTCGTCACGCCAAAACGGCCGGAGGCGATCTGCTTGATGGCGGAACGTTCCGGGTTCGGCGAACCGTCGAAGAGCGGCATGTAGCGATCGGCTTCCTCGCCGCCTTCGCCGGTGTTCGACTTGCCGCCGATACGGTTCATGGCGATGGCCAGCGTCGTATGCGCCTCGCGGCTGATGGAACCGAAGGACATGGCACCTGTCGAGAAGCGCTTGACGATATCGGCAGCCGGCTCGACCTCGTCGATCGAGATCGGCTTGCGGCCGAGCGCTTCCGCACCCTTGATCTTGAAGAGACCGCGGATGGTGTTCATCCGGAGCGCCGACTCGTTGACCATTTCGGAGAATTCGCGGTAGCGGTCCTCGGCATTCCCACGCACGGCATGCTGCAGGGCAGCCACGGCATCGGGCGTCCAGGCGTGGCTTTCGCCGCGCATGCGGTAGGCGTATTCGCCACCGATGTCGAGCGTGCTTGCCAGCAGCGGATCGCGGCCGAAAGCAGCCTTGTGACGCGAGACGGTTTCCTCGGCGATCGTCTCGAGGCCGATGCCTTCGATCATCGTTGCGGTGCCGAAGAAATACTTGTCGACCAGTTCCTGCTGCAAGCCCACAGCATCGAAGATCTGCGCGCCGCAATAGGATTGATAGGTCGAGATGCCCATCTTCGACATGACCTTGAGGATGCCCTTACCGACCGCCTTGATGTAGCGGTAGACGACTTCGGTCGCGTCCACTTCCTTCGGGAATTCGCCACGCTGATGCATGTCAAGCAGCGTGTCGAACGCCATATAGGGGTTGATCGCCTCGGCGCCGTAACCGGCCAGCAGGCAGAAGTGATGCACCTCACGCGGCTCGCCGGTTTCGACGACGATACCGACCGAGGTGCGCAGGCCCTTGCGGATCAGGTGATGGTGCACGGCCGCCGTCGCCAGCAGCGCCGGGATCGCGATGCGGTCCGGTCCGATCTGGCGGTCGGAAAGCACGATGATGTTGTAGCCGCCGCGAACGGCAGCTTCCGCCCGCTCGCAGAGACGGTCGAGCATCTCGGGCATGCCCTCGGCGCCACGTTCGACATCATAGGTGAAGTCGAGCGTCTTGGTGTCGAAGCGATCCTCGGTGTGACCGATCGAGCGAATCTTTTCGAGATCGCCGTTGGTCAGGATCGGCTGGCGGACTTCCAGGCGCTTGGCGTTGGCCATGCCGGTATGGTCGAGCAGGTTCGGGCGTGGGCCGATGAACGAGACTAGGCTCATGACGAGCTCTTCGCGGATCGGATCGATCGGCGGGTTCGTTACCTGCGCGAAGTTCTGCTTGAAGTAGGTGTAGAGCAGCTTCGGCTTGTCGGACATGGCCGAGATCGGCGTATCCGTGCCCATGGAACCGACAGCTTCCTGACCGGTCGTCGCCATCGGCGACATCAGGAGCTTGGTGTCCTCGGTCGTATAGCCGAAGGCCTGCTGGCGATCGAGCAACGACACGTCGCGGCGCAGCGCCCGCGGTTCCACCGGCTTCAGGTCTTCCAGGATCAGCTGCGTGCGGTTCAGCCAGCTGCGATAGGGATGCTTGGTTGACAGTTCCGACTTCACCTCGTCGTCGGAGATGATACGGCCCTTTTCCATATCGATGAGAAGCATCTTGCCCGGCTGCAGGCGCCACTTCTGGATGATCTTCTCTTCCTCGACAGGCAGAACGCCGGCTTCTGACGCCATGATGATGCGGTCGTCGCTGGTGACGAGATAGCGGGCCGGACGCAGACCATTACGGTCGAGCGTCGCGCCGATCTGCTTGCCATCGGTAAAGGCGACGGCGGCAGGGCCATCCCACGGTTCCATCAGGGCGGCATGATACTCGTAAAATGCCTTGCGTTCCGGCGCCATCAGCTGGTTGCCGGCCCATGCTTCCGGGATGAGCATCATCATGGCATGCGCCAGCGAGTATCCACCACGCACGAGGAATTCGAGCGCGTTGTCAAAACAAGCCGTGTCCGACTGACCTTCATAGGAGATCGGCCAGAGCTTGGAGATATCGTCGCCGAACAGCGGCGAGGATACCGAAGCCTGGCGAGCGGCCATCCAGTTGACGTTGCCGCGCAGCGTGTTGATTTCGCCGTTATGCGCGACCATGCGGTAGGGATGCGCCAGCTTCCACGACGGGAAGGTGTTGGTCGAGAAGCGCTGGTGCACGAGGGCAACCGCCGTCTCGAAACGCGGGTCGGACAAGTCCTTATAATAGGCGCCCACCTGATAGGCGAGGAACATGCCCTTGTAGACGATGGTCGAGCTCGACAGCGAGACAGGGTAGAAGCTGCTCTCCTCGCCCTCGTATTCCGCATAGATGCGGTTGGAGATTACCTTGCGCAGGGTAAAGAGACGACGCTCGAATTCCTCGTTCGTGCCTGCATCGCGGCCAGCGCCGATGAAGACCTGCACATGGTGCGGCTCGGTGGCAGCGATGTCAGGCGCCTTAGACAGCGAGGAATTATCGACCGGCACATCGCGGAAGCCGAGCAACACCTGCCCCTCTTCGGCCACGACCTGCTTGATCGCGGTCTTGAAGTGCTCGATCAGCGCTTCGTCGCGCGGCAGGAAGAAATGGCCGACGCCATATTCGCCGGCCTTCGGCAGGATCACACCCTGCTTGGCCATCTCCTCGCGGAAGAAGCGGTCGGGGATCTGTACGAGAATGCCCGCGCCATCGCCCATCAGCGGATCGGCACCGACGGCACCGCGATGCGTCAGGTTTTCGAGAATGAACAGGCCGTCGCGCACGATCTGGTGCGACTTCTGGCCCTTCATATGCGCAACGAAGCCGACGCCGCAGGCGTCATGCTCGTTGCGAGGATCGTAAAGGCCCTGTTTCGGCGGGATGCCAACAGCGCGTTTCGACGTCTTGGCCGTCGCGGCAGCATTCACTGCAGCGGTCTGGTCAAAACTCGTCAACGTCGTCCTGTTCGTCATGGTCTTCCCTCCGGTAAGGCCCGCGTCGCGGGCGCTCCTTCGTCCCGCGCGGTCCGTTTCCGGGGCCGACGCGCGACAGCGCTGTTGCATTGTGAAGATCGGCCGCGAACCGCAGCTCCTTGAAGTGGAGCCCGTCGTCAGCGTTCCGCGCCTTGCCATTCCACCGCCGCATTGCCCGTGCCTCAAAAGGCTCGAAAGGGCATGCTCCTGGTAACTATAGCTCGAAATCCCGACATCGTCAGGACCCTGGGGGCACATCTTCGGCCTCGGTGGCCAAAATAGGACAGCAACCCTGTCCTAATTCATCAGCTCTATGCCAGAAAGCTTAAGCCTTCGCAAGAGCAAAACGGCAAAAATTCGTCAACGAAAGACGGAAGATTGCCTTTGTTGCAGGAATAGAGCAATAAAGTTTCGCTGCGGCGCATCATTTTATTTGTTGATTGCGTCAATCAATTTCTGTGATGCATTCTTCAAACTCATGCTCTTGATAGGTTTTTGCATTGGCGTAATGTCCGCCCGATCCTATCTAATCTAGCCGCAATTCAATCCTCCATCTGGTGCATTTCCATGTTCTTTGCTTCCGATAACTGGGCCGGCGCCCATTCCAAAGTCGCCGAACGTCTGCTCGCCGCATCGAGTGGCTTTGCCTCCGCCTACGGTACAAGCGAGCTCGACCAGCATGTCGAAGCCAAATTCTCCGAGATCTTCGAGCGCGAGGTCGCGGTCTTCTTCGTAGCAACCGGCACGGCCGCCAATTCGCTGTCGCTTGCCAGCGTCCAGAAACCGGGCGGCATCAGCTTCTGCCATACCGAGGCACATGTCGCCGAAGACGAATGCGGCGCTCCTGACTTCTTCAGCGGTGCGCGTCTTGCGACCGTCGAAGGCGCCCTCGGCAAGATCGATCCCAAGGCGCTTGCCACCAAGATCGCCCGCTTCCCGCAGGATGCCGTCCATCACGGCCGCGCCGCCGCCGTAACGATCACTCAGGCGACGGAAATCGGCACAGTCTATTCGCTGGATGAGATCGATGCCATCGCGTCCATCGCCAAGGCGAACGGCCTACCGCTGCATATGGATGGCGCGCGTTTCGCCAACGCCCTCGTCGCGCTCGGCACGACGCCGGCCGAGATGACTTGGAGGCGCGGCGTCGATATCCTCTCCTTCGGCGGCACCAAAAACGGCTGCTGGTGCGCCGAGGCGATCGTTATCTTCGATCCAGAGAAGGCAAAGGAGATGCATTTCATCCGCAAACGCGCCGCCCAACTTTTCTCCAAGTCGCGCTTCATCGCCGCCCAGTTCGACGGTTATTTCCAGGATGGCCTCTGGCTCGATCTCGCCCGCCATTCCAACGGCATGGCCGATCGGCTGCGCGCCGGGCTGGAAAAGACCCCTGGCGCCCGTCCGGCGTGGTCAACAGCCTCGAACGAGATTTTTGCGATCATCCCCAAATCCTCCGCCAAGGCGGCCGAAAACAAGGGCGCGAAGTTCTACGAATGGCCGATTCCGGAGTCGCAGCCGGACCTGGTCGGCAGCGATGAAACGCTGATCCGGCTCGTGACCAGCTTCGCCACGACCGAGGCCGATGTGGCGAATTTCCTTGCCTGCCTGGCGTGATCCGCATGAAAAAGAGCGCCGGGGCTGGCCTTCAGGGCCAGACGGCGCTCGTAATGGGGCAAGAGGTCAATTTTGATTTCGATGGGCGATCATTGCGAAGTTCGATAGATCGTCGCGATCGGATGCTGGTGCGTTGTGTATAATCATCGTCATTGCCACGACGCAGGCGACAAGCCCGGAAATGAAGATGGCACCATATATCATCGGGCGACTATTCCTCCGCAATTCTCCCATCGCCACCTGAGATAGCAAAAGAAGCTGACTTTCGCCTGAAAACGGGCGCTGCAATAAATCAGCCGGCAAAATAAATCCGGATCTCATCTGCATGATGGGAAACGACTTTTAACGATATCTGATAAACGATTTTGTCGTCAGCTCGATCGCGGCCCCCTGACCTTCGCGAGTATATCGTCCGAGAGCGCCTTGACCAAAAGCTGGTCCGCGCCTTTGCGCGGCACCAGGACGAATTCCACGTCTTCGAGGACGGGCAGCCAGCCCGGCGCGGTCTCCAGCAATCCGGCAGGCGCCATGCTCTTCGGCTGTACGAGGACGCCCATGCCGGCGCGCGCCGCCGCCGTCAGGCCGCTCAGGCTGCCGCAGGTGCAGACGATGCGCCAGGGCATCTGCTGCCGGCGCAACGCCTCCAGCGCGACCGCGCGCGTAACGCTCGGCGTCGGAAAGGCGATCAACGGCAATGGTCCCGCAAGTTTGCGGATGCGATCCGGGTCTCGCGCCAGCCAGACCAGCGGCTCCCGGTAGACGAGCTTGCCCCTGCTGTCACCGAGCCGGCGCTTGGCAAGCACCAGATCGAGATCGCCATTATCCTGCATTTCATAAAGCACACCGCTGAGCGCAACTGTCAACTCGAGATCGACGGACGGATGCGAGCGCACGAAATCCTCAAGCACGTCCGGAAGCTGGCTGGTGACGAAATCCTCGGAAACCCCGAGCCGCAGATTGCCGCGCAGGCTGTTGCCGGCGAAAAGCTGCCGCACCTGGCCTTCGATCGACAGCATCTGGCGTGCGTGGCCGAGCAAGGCCTCGCCGTCGCCAGTCAGGACGACGCGATGCGTGTCGCGCGCCAAAAGCTTGCGACCGAGTTCCGTTTCCAGCCGCTGTATATGCTGGCTGACGGTCGATTGCCCAAGACCGAGCCGCTCGGCGGCCAGCGTGAAGCTGCCCATCTGCTCGACGGCGACGAAGCTCCGCAACTGGGTGAGATCAAGCATGGATTATCCTGTATTGCGATAACTGTTATTCCTTGCATCGTGGATCACAATAGGTCTATCTGCAAGGAGTATCATCAAGACTTGCAGATGCGATTGGAGTAGGCACGATGCGCCGCTTTCTTCCAGACACCTTCACCATGTTGCTGGTACTCACCGTCCTGACGGCATCCTTCTTTCCCGTGCAGGGGGCTAGCGCTCACTATTTCAGCATTGCCACCAACGTCGCCATCGGCCTGTTGTTTTTCCTGCATGGTGCACGCCTGTCGCGCGATGTCGTCATCGCCGGCATGCTGCACTGGCGGCTGCATCTCGTCATCCTGCTGACGACCTTCGGCATCTTTCCGCTGCTGGTGCTGGCCATGGGCCAAATCGTCCCGAACAGCATCCTGCCCGTCTCGCTTTATACCGGCATGCTGTTTTTGAGCGTTCTGCCGTCAACCGTGCAGTCCTCGATCGCCTTCACCTCCATCGCCGGCGGCAATGTGCCGGCTGCGATCTGCTCGGCGTCGGCCTCCAATATTTTCGGCATGTTCCTGACGCCGCTGCTCGTCGGCATCCTATTTTCGGTCGGCGGCCAAGGCGGTGGCTTTTCCTGGGATGTTCTGTGGCAGATCATGCTGCAGCTGCTCGCCCCTTTCATCGCCGGCCAGCTGCTGCAGCCATGGATCGGCAGCTGGATCCGTTCGAAGAAAAAGATCCTGATGCCGGTCGATCGCGGCTCGATCCTCATGGTCGTCTATTCAGCCTTCAGCGAGGCCGTGGTGGAAGGATTGTGGCATACCTTTTCCGTCCTCGACATCGTCACAGTCATCATCGCGAATATGGTGCTTCTGGCGATGGTAATCTGCATCACCATGTTCGGCAGCCGCGCCCTCGGTTTTGAAAAGGCCGACGAAATCACCATTACCTTCTGCGGTTCGAAGAAGTCGCTGGCAAGCGGTGTGCCGATGGCCAACGTCATCTTCGCCGGCCAGAGTATCGGCGCCATCGTGCTGCCGCTCATGCTGTTCCATCAGATCCAGCTGATGACCTGCGCAGTGCTCGCCCAGAAATATGCCGATGCCGCCAAGCGGCGTGAGGCTGCGAAGGCTCAGGCGGGAACGAAAACGGGCGAAGCGACAAACGCAGCCTGAGTCCTCCGATAACACACAAAACGAAAGCGGCGCCCCGATGGAGCGCCGCTTCTTTGATCTTGGGAGGATCAGGAGCATGACGGGAGAAACCGTCAGCTCGGCATGACGGTCCAAGACCGTCATGCTGTACTTAGTTGATGTGAGCCTCGATGGCCTTCGGGGTTTCCACGGGCTCGGCCGCAATGGAGATACGGCGGGGCTTCATGGCTTCGGGAATGTTGCGCAGCAGGTCGATGTGCAGCAAACCGTTCTTCAGTGAAGCAGCCTGAACCTCGACATGGTCGGCAAGCTGGAAACGACGCTCGAAGGCGCGCTTGGCGATACCGCGATAGAGATATTCGCTGGTTTCAGCCGGCTCCTCGCTCTTTTCGCCCTTGACCTGAAGGACATGGGCGTGGGCCTCGATGCTCAGTTCCTTTTCATCGAAACCGGCAACGGCCATGGTGATGCGATAGGTGTTTTCACCCGTGCGCTCGATATTGTAGGGCGGATAGGTCTGGGCCTGATCCGGCTGGCCAAGGCTGTCGAGCATGGTGAACAGACGGTCGAAACCGACGGTGGAACGATAAAGGGGAGAGAAGTCTACGTGACGCATGGAAGTCCTCCTGTGAGCGACAATTGCGATTTCAATTCCTGTCCCATGACCCCACTCGGGGCGGCCTCGGGACGGTTCTGCGAGCCCGTTTGGCACCCGCGAAAAAGAGATGGGGATCGCTTTTCCCGAGTTCAAGCCCCCTGTGCCTCCACCCTCATTTTGCGGAAAATCGCTGCGTGAACCGCAGATGAACGGATGGTTCGGAACCCGTTCAGGCTGGCTGGCCTATCCTCAAAACCATCGGAACACCATCGTCCGATGACTGAAGTGTATCGTCCCTTCTTCTTCAGTCCTTGCTCGGCCGGCGAAGCGGATCTCTCTATCTCCGCAAGCCGGCCTTTTTTCTTTTACGGACACTACCGCAAAAGCTTCAGCGAACCGGTGAGCGATTTCACCCATTTCGAAGGCCCCGCCAACCCGAGGCCGTCGATGGCCTCCCCGGCGAGATCGCGATCCGGAAACGTCGCCTCATATTCCCTGTAATCGTGCAGCGAGCGGGCAAAGGCAGGAAACGGAACGATCGCACGGTCGTTTTCTACCGGCAAGGTCTTCAGCAACAGAGATCGTATGGTTTCCGCATCCGCCTGCAGTATCGGAACGGGCATGTTCGAACTGATGTCGATGGTGCGCTCCTCCCTGTCGGTCAACTGCCTGGCCGCGAGCGCAGGAAACTTTGCGCCCAACCCAATCGAGATGGCGCCGGCAGTGTTGGCGATCAGACCGAGCGGTAATACCGGATTGATGACGATTGCTAGGCGAATATTGGGAAGCATGGAGACCTGCTGCGATTGACATAGGGAATCGCAGGATATCTCTCTTGCTGGGGATAATCTTACCTTTCATTGCCGTGTATTTGAACAATGTGGTAGGACCTACCTCACATCAGCAATTCCAAGGTTAAATATGCCCCATACCCTTGAGCCCATCGATCTGAAGATTCTCGGCGCGCTTCAGAAGGATGGGCGCCTGACGAACCAAGCGCTTTCATCCGAAGTCGGGCTCTCGACATCTCCGTGCTGGCGGCGCGTGCGCCAGCTGGAAGAAACCGGCGTGATCCAGGGTTATACGGCCACGCTCGACAGGCGCCAGATCGGCCTCGGCGTTCTCGCCTTCATCAGGGTGAAAATCGACAGCCACAGCGAGGCGGAAGCCGAGGAATTCTCCCGCGACGTCCTGAAACTCAGCGAGGTCGTCGCCTGCTACAGCATCGCCGGCGATGCGGATTTCCTGCTGCAAGTGGTCGCGACCGATCTCGACAGCTATGCCGATTTCGCCATGGCGGTGGTGCGCCGGCTGCCACGCATCAAGGAGATGCAGACGACCTTCGTGCTGAAGGAAATCAAGCCTTTCAAGGGCTTTCCGCTGGAGATCGGCCACCGATAACAGTGAAAGCATAGAGTGCCGGGTGAGGCATGGGGGAGACAGCACGTCCCTATGCTCTTTACGTTTCGATCGAAGCCATCCTATTCTCAGGCGAGTGGCTGCCCGCCCTAGGGTGTTGCCCGGGGGTATTGAATGTCGGCGCTCTCTTTCTCGAAGATTTCCTCATCGCTGAATACGCTGCTGGCTGCCATCGGTCTGCTGACGGTGGCGGCGCTTACCACGCCTGATATCGTCGGACAGACCAGGCTCATACTGGAAGCCCTTCTTGCCGGCGTCTGGGCTGTCTATGTCCTGCAATTGATCGAGACGCTGGTCATGCACCGCGCAAGGGGCGTTCGCGGCAGGATACCGGAAATCGCGGTCGACATACTGGCCGTTCTGGTCCCGCTGGCCGCCTTCCTTCTCATCCGCGGGCGCGACCAAAGCCTCTATTGCGCCATCTGGCTTTTGAAGCCGCTGCGCGGTTCAACCTTTTTCCGGTTACTGGGCAGGGTCCTGACCAAGGAGGCGCGCAACCTGATCGGCGTCACCTCGATTTTCGGCATCGTTCTGTTCGCCGCAGCGCTTGCCGCTTACATCATCGAACGCGACGTCCAGCCCGACAAGTTCGGCAGCATTCCCCTGGCAATGTGGTGGGCCGTGACGACGCTGTCGACCACAGGCTATGGCGACGAGATCCCGCAAAGTCTCGCCGGCCGCACCCTTGCCGGGCTGGTCATGATGTGCGGCATCGGCATCTTCGCCTTATGGGCCGGCATTCTCGCCACCGGTTTCTACGAAGAGGTTCGCCGCCAGGACTTCGTGCGCAACTGGCAGCTGGTGGCGGGAGTGCCATTGTTTCAGAAGCTCGGCTCAGGCGCCCTCATCGAAATTGTACGGGCGCTGCGACCTCGCGTCGTGCCGGCCGGCGGCATCATCTGCCGCAAGGGCGAGGCCGGCGATCAGATGTACTTCATCGTCGAGGGCCGCGTCAGCGTCGCCACGCCGAACCCGGTGGAACTCGGCTCCGGCAGCTTCTTCGGGGAAATGGCGCTGATCACCGGCGAGCCCCGCTCGGCAACCGTCAGCGCCGCGACCGAAGTCTCGCTGCTGTCGCTCTATGCGTCAGATTTCCAGATGCTGTCGAGTAGCAGCCCGGAGATCGCCGAGATCATTCGTCAGACGGCGCTGGAACGGCGCGGCGCGGTATCGAAGAGCTGATACGGACGATCTTCATGGTGTCGGTCTTTGAGCGCATCGTTCGGAGAAAGCCATAAACCTGTTGCAATTCCCCCAGCCTGCGCTATCCCCTTGAGACGGGACATTGGTCAGCGAGGCGCGACACCGTCATGGATTCGATCCTCTATTCCACCGCAGACAATCCGGTGCCGGAAAACCGCACCGAAGGGTTCTTCGAAAGTTTCGACGGCCGCAAGCTGCGTTATGCCGTCTTCCGCTGCGAGCAGCCGGTCGCCAAGGGAACCGTTGTTCTGCTGCAGGGCCGTAATGAATTCATCGAGAAATATTTCGAGACGATCCGCGACCTCACAGCCAAGGGCCTTTGGGTCGCGACCTTCGATCTGCGCGGCCAGGGTGGATCGGAGAGACTGCTGAAGGACCCCTTGCGCGGCCATATCCGGCACTTTTCCGATTATGAGCGCGATCTGACCGCCTTCCTCGACAAGATCGTCCTGCCGGATACGCGTCTGCCCTTCTTTCTCCTCGCCCATTCGACGGGCGGTCTGATTGCCCTGTCCGCGGCGCCGAGGCTTGCGACACGAATTGAGCGCATGGTGCTGTCTGCTCCGTTCATCGGCTTGACCGGCCACGGCGCCTCCCCCGGCTTTATCCGCTTTCTGTCCGGCGCGGTCTGCGGTATCGGCCTTGGCCGCATCCAGTTCAGCAAGAAGTTCAAGGAAAGGCCATTTGCTGAAAACCCGCTGACGACGGACGAGCAGCGCTACCGCCGCAACATCGGCATCGGCACCACCTATCCGCAGCTTTGCCTGGGACCGCCGACAGCACGCTGGCTATCGCAGGCCCTGCGGGCGATCGAACGGGTCAACAGGCCCGAACACCTGTTTTCAATTCAAGTCCCCACCGTCTTGATTGCGCCGACGCGCGACGGCGTGGTGCCTTATGCCGATCAGGAGCGGCTGTCGCGCTATTTCCGCGCCGCACAGCTGGTGCCGGTTCACGGTGCCAAGCATGAAATCCTGCAGGAACGGGATGTCTATCGCAACCAGGCACTTGCCGCGATCCACGCCTTCATCCCCGGCAGCGACACCGAAACCAATGCCTACGAAACAGAAGCGGAAGCCTAGGCGGCTTAGCGAGACAGGACAGCCAAAGCCTGCTCATAAACGGCGCGGCTGCCTGCGGCGATGATCGTTCCGCCCATCTCCGGCCGGCCGCCATCCCAGGTGGTCATGATGCCGCCGGCCTGCTCGATGACCGGAATGATGCCGCCTACATCATAGGGCTTCAGCGAATTCTCGATGACGAGATCGATATGGCCCGCGGCAAGCAGCGCATAGGCATAACAATCGCAGCCGTAGCGAAAGAGGCGCACCTGACTTTCGATCTCGCGATATTTGGCAAGCTCATCATCGACGAAGAGATGCGGCGAGGTGGTAAAGAGGATGGCATTCGAAAGGCTGCCGCAATCGCGGACCTGCAGCCGCCTTTCGCCGTCCGGGCCGGAATAGGTAGCGCCGTTGCCATCGGCAAAATAGCGCTCGCCGGTGAAGGGCTGGTCGATCAGGCCCATGACGGCGCGGCCGTTCTTCTGCAGGCCGATCAGCGTTCCCCAGACCGGGACGCCCGAGATGAAGGCGCGCGTGCCGTCGATCGGATCGATGACCCAGACATGCTCGCGGTCGAGCCCCACATTGCCATGCTCCTCTCCCAGAATGCCATGTTCGGGGAATTCGGCCTCGATCAACGCGCGAATCGCCTGTTCGGCCGCACGGTCCCCTTCCGTCACGGGGTCAAAGCCCTGGGCTTCCTTATTGACCACATCGATGCCGGCACGAAAGCGCGGCAGGGTTTCGGCCTTGGCCGCTTCGGCCAGACGATAGAAGAACGAGCGATCGGGAAGCATGGTGAATCCGGATAGGTGGCAGGATGGCGATGTCATACCGCATGTAGGCCGTGAAGCAAACCGGATGATGACGCGCTGGGCGCAATGCCTGCGGATCAGGCAGCATTTTTGAATTTGCCTAAATATTTTGCACTGCAATAAAGTGCTTGACATTTGTGCAATGCAGCAGCAATATCCTCATGCAGTCTTTCGACTGTAAATACCCTCCTTGGGTGTTTCCTCCCTAGACTTAGCCGCGCCACGAGCGCGGTTCTTTTTTGGGAGCAAGCCTCATTCGAAAGGCGCGACGAACTCGGGGCAATATCTCGCCCCTGGCGGGCAAGAAAGCAATTTCACCGGTTTAGGAATTGCAAGAGCGGGGGCAAGTTTCTTGCTTTTCTCATTGTGAGATTCGGCACGTCCCTACCTATCCCCTCTCTTGCAAAATCTAGCACTTAGCTAAAGCTAAATGCTGATTTTGCTTTCTCGCCCGCCAGGGGGCGAGATATCGCTACTCCGCCGCCAGCGCCGGATCGCCCGTATAGGACTCCACATGCTCGGCCATGCGCTTCATGAACAGCGTGATGGCGGCGGCCACCTTGTTGAAATCCGGGCGCTTCTCGAGTGTCGTTTCGTCGACGTAAAGCGACCGGTTGACCTCGATCTGCAGGGCATGCAGCCCGCGGGAGGGGCGGCCGTAGTGCTCGGTGATGAAACCGCCTGCATAGGGCTTGTTACGTACAGCGTTGAAGCCAAGCTCCTCTAGGATCTGCATGGCCGCGCGCGAAAGCTCCGCCGAGGCGCTGGTGCCGTAGCGATCGCCGAGAATGAAATCCGGCCGCATGTTGCTACCGGCGATACGGATATTGCCCGGCATGGAATGACAATCGACCAGCACGCCGAAGCCGAATTTCACATGGGTGCGCGCGATCAGCCGCCGCAGCGTGGCGTGGTAAGGCTTGTAGATGGTATCGATTCGCTTCAGCGCATCCTCGACCGGAACGCGACGCGCATAGATCTCCATATTCTCGGCAACGATTCGCGGGATCGTGCCGAGACCACCGGCGACCCGCAGCGAGTTGATGTTCGCATAGGACGGCAAGGCACCATCGAACATGCGCGGATCGAGCTCATAGGGCTCGCGATTGACGTCAATATAGGCGCGCGGAAAATTGGCAAACAGCAGCGGCGCACCGAGAGAGCTTGCCGCCGAAAAAAGCTCGTCGACATAATGATCCTCGGAGCGGCGGATAGCGATGCCCTGCAGACGGGATTGGGCGACGAAATCGGGGGGATAGACGCGACCACTATGAGGCGAGCTGTAGACAAACGGTATCGTCTGGGAGGCTGGCTCCAATACCTCGAAAATCTCGAAACTGCGCATTTCCGCGGACATCAACGTCTTTACCATGTCAACAACTTGTCGCAGTAATCATGTTGCCAGTTGCATGACCGCAAGTCCATAGTAACTTGAGCGAAATGGCCTTAATCCAAAACACCGTATTCGGAATCTCGGATGCCCGGTCAGCGAAAACGCAGGACGTTTTCGTGGAATGCACTCGTGCTTCGAACAAATGCTGGAATGGCGCGTTTTGGCTGACCATTCACGGCTTGTTTACGGCGCCGCGGTACCCTAAACGCTGGACGAGTCCAAAAAGACAAAGTTGATTAGCGATAGAGATGATGACCCAGAAGATACTTCTTGCCGAAGACGACAACGACATGCGTCGCTTTCTCGTGAAGGCACTCGAAAAAGCCGGCTACAAGGTCTTGTCCTTTGACAATGGAGCCAGCGCTTACGACCGGCTGCGCGAAGAGCCGTTCTCGCTGCTTTTGACCGACATCGTTATGCCCGAGATGGACGGCATCGAGCTGGCGCGGCGCGCCACCGAGCTCGACCCCGATCTGAAAGTCATGTTCATCACCGGTTTTGCCGCCGTCGCCTTGAACCCCGATTCGAAGGCGCCGAAGGATGCAAAGGTCCTTTCCAAGCCTTTCCACCTTCGCGAGCTCGTCGACGAAGTGAACAAACTCCTTGCCGCGTAAGGCTTTCGGCGGCCACGTCACAAAACCGAAAAAAGCCTATTGACGGCCACCGAGGTTTTGTGATCTATGCGCCGCCATCGGATGGGCGTGTAGCTCAGCGGGAGAGCACTACGTTGACATCGTAGGGGTCACAGGTTCAATCCCTGTCACGCCCACCATCCTAATTCGCTGAAAAGCAAGGCCTTTCGAGAAATCGAAAGGCCTTTTTCATTTCCTGTCGTTTGGCTATGCCTGCGCATGTCACGGGAGTTTTTACATTGGCAAAATGTTCGCCAGGCCGCGACCGTTTGTCGACGGTCAGCGATCCAGAATATGCCGCAGCACCGCCGTCGTCGGATAGGCATAGACGCCACGATCAACGAAGCCTTGGCGATACAGGCAATTCCTGAGAGCCAGCCAATATAGCGTGCTGTTCGCATCCGGCGATCCACGCCGCCAGGAATAGGCTTCGGGCTCGCAATGATTGAGAGCCCTGTCGTATCTTGCCAGCACCACCGGATCGCTGTCGGCGCGAATGCCGCCATGATAGGTCTGGTAATTCGAATGCGCCTCACCGGCAGAGACGCATGCCAGGCTCAAAATCGCTCCCAGCGCTAACATCATTCTCATGTGTTTCGATCTCCAACTAGCCGCGTCTCGAAAAATTCGAGCGCAGGTCGAGAATAGTAGTCTTTTGAAAGATAGCCAATCACATGCTGCTGTTCGTTGCGATTGCGAGTTGAACGGAGCCTGCGACACAAGTTCCCGCCACAAGCCGCTTGACTTCCGGCCGCGCCGTCATCCTACTGTCATATCGGCGCATCGATCATACGGGAGGACGAGATGACGGTGGTGAAGCGGCAGTTCTACAAGAACCACAAGCCCAACGGCGATGAATATATGTTTCACCTCGCCCGCGACACCGAAAGCGGGGAGGTCTATGTCATTCGCCAGGCGGATTATGTCGTCGACGGCGGCAGCGAGACGAGCATGACCCTTTATGAATTCCTGGCAGGGGGCGGCAATCGCCAGAATGCCCTGCTGCAGTTGATCGGCTCGCTCGTGCCGGAATCGGCGCAGCAACATTAGCGCACTTCGCGCAGGGATCGCAGCTAGCCTTGCGATAGCGAGATGTGTGACGTCAGACGCTGAAACGCCCAGCGTGAATCCGAGCGATTTCAGCGGGCTTCGGGTTTGCGTCCGCTTCGGGTTGACTGCCACATTTGGATCGGCGAATCTGCCAGGGCTTGAAAGGAGCCCCTCTTATGCGATTCGCAGGCATTGCTTTTGGATTGACCGTCTTGGCCGCAACCTCGGCCGGCGCAGTGGATGATTTCCCATCGAAAGGCGTCACCGTCGTTAGCGGAAAATGCTCCAAGCTCGTGGTCGGCAAGCTCGATGCCTCCAAGGGATGCAAGGCCGAAATCGCCAGCGTTACCGGCCCCGATGGATCCGTGACCTTCATCTTCACGTCCGGCGGCAAGATGCTCGGCTTCCAAGGCAACGGGAAGGGCATCAAGGCAGGCGGCCAGAAGGGGACGGCGCAGTTACCGATCGACGTCATCTCGACCGGTGCCGGCGGCAAGATATCGGGCCAGGTCGAAGCGAAGGGCGCCTGCACCTTCGCCAACCCCTATGCCGGCAAGCCGGTCGCCATCGAATGCTCGGCGAAATCGACCGAAATGAGCTTCAACGGCAGCTTCACATCCGACGGCAAGGCACCTCGGCACAAGTAGCGGTCATTCGCCGCACGGCCAGCACCCGAGTTCCAGCACCCGAATTAATGCCGCGGCGTAGTCTTTTGCTTCCGGCCATGATTGGCATCGCCCGGTGCCTCGCGCGACAGATCTGCGCCGTTGACGTGTGCGGGAACGTGCACATCCTCGTGGGTCACGGGATGCAGAGTAAGATCTACCTGATGCGGCGGCAGGACCTGAGCTTGGCGTAGCGTATTCGGCCGTGCCTTTTTCTGCCGTTCCGTCAGTTCCGGTTTTTTCGTTTGCGACTTGTGGTGAATGGGTGTCGGGCTCATCGGAGCTTCTCCTGTCTGTCGCTGTTGTCGGGATGATGATCCGCCTGGGATTTTGAAGCGGCGGGCGGCACAAGGCCGCTTGATGGGCAAACGCAGGCCCTCTCTGTTTGGTTCCTCAAATTCGCAATTATCAAGGGCAGTTGCTGTCGCCACGATTTCAACTCTTGACCTGCATCGCAACTTCACTAACTATGAAACATCTCCGCGCCTCCCTGACATCGGCGACGGATTGAACTTTGGTGCCGGGCCCCTCTGGCGAGAGTTTTCACGGCGCTCTCGCGATGTCGGTACCGCCTGCAGATGAGCCGGCGGACTTCGTTTTCATGATCAGCTTGACCATGCCTGACCCGCATGCCGTCTTCGGTATGCGGCTATGCGCGCAATCCGGATGGATTCACTCCCTTTGCGACGAGGCGCGCCCATGAGCTCGCCCACCGCTTCAAAATCCGTGCTCGGCTATTTCGGTTGGGCCTTCGCCGTAACCGTCGGCGGCCTGGCGCTTGGTGCGCTGTTGGGCTGGAACACCACCGGCACCTTTAGCGGTCTTGCAACAGCCTTCTTCATCTGTGCCGTCCTGGCCGTGCTCGAAATCTCGCTCTCCTTCGACAATGCCATCGTCAATGCCAACAAGCTGAAGGAGATGACGCCGGTCTGGCAGCATCGCTTCCTGACCTGGGGCATCATCATCGCCGTCTTCGGCATGCGGATCGTCTTTCCGCTGGCGATCGTCGCCATCGCCGCCTGGATCGATCCGTGGGAAGCGTTGAAACTCGCCGCGACCAGGCCCGAGCAATATGCAGAGATCATGCAAGCGGCGCATCTGCCGATCGCTGCCTTCGGCGGCACCTTCCTGATGATGGTGGGCCTGACCTATTTCTTCAATCACGAAAAGGACGTGCACTGGATCAGCTTCATTGAAAAAAGGATGGCGCATTTCGCCACCGTCAAGGGCGTTGAGATCGCCTTCGTGCTGATCATGGTTCTCATCTTCACTTCCGTGCTCGACGGTGACGACGCCACGACCTTCCTGCATGCCTCGATCTACGGCCTCCTGACCTTCCTGCTCGTGGAGGTTCTGGCCGGCTTCCTCGACGCCTCGCAAAGAACGATGAGCGCGGCGGCAAAGGGTGGCTTCGGCGCTTTTCTCTATCTCGAAATCCTCGATGCCAGCTTCTCCTTCGACGGCGTCATCGGCGCCTTCGCTCTTACCCAGAACCTCTTCATCATCGCGATCGGCCTCGGCATCGGCGCCATGTACGTCCGCTCCATGACGATCATGCTGGTGGAAAAGGGCACGCTCGCCCACTATCGCTACCTCGAACATGGCGCCTTCTACGCCATCCTGATCCTTTCGGTGATCATGTACGTGCAGACGCTGACGCATATCCCGGAGGTCATAACCGGCCTCGGCGGCGCGGCCCTGATCGGCATCTCGCTCTGGTCCTCGATCCGGTACAACAGGCGCAATGGTCTCAACCATGCGCCGGTGCATGATGAAGAGCACGACAGGGCGGAAGCTTGATCTCCGACGTGTGATGATCACCCCATGGCCTCGCTGGCCTATGGTGGATCTTGAGGGGGCGGAGTCGGACCTATCGATTCTGCCTCTCTCCCCTCGCCTTTGGAAAGGCGCATGCAGCGGACTTTCATCGGGATTTCCACGCTAAGATCGCCGAATGTTTACGCTGCTGGCATATTAGCGCTAGCGTTTTGCCGAAAAATATCGCAATGGCGATTAGCGTTGTCGAAGGAGCATGGCGGAAAGCGCAACGGTTGCGCTCTTGACGGCCGGCTCTCGGTTGAAGTGTCCAGGAGAGGCAGAGTATGGCAGCAAAGATCGTTCCGGTGATCATGGCAGGGGGCAAGGGTACGCGGCTATGGCCGCTGTCGCGCGCTTCCGCCCCGAAGCAATTCATCCAGTTCATCGGCGACAAGACGCTGTTCCAGAACACTTTGGAGCGGGTGGCCGATCCCGAGCTCTACGAAGCGCCGATCGTTCTCACCAATGAAGAATTCCGCTTCCTGGTCGCAGAACAGGCCCGCGAGCTCGACCTGAAGCTCGCCGCCGTGCTGCTGGAGCCGATCGCCCGCAATACTGCCGCTGCCGTTGCCGCCGCCGCTGCGCTCGTCACCGAGCTCTTCGGCATGGACGCGATCATGCATGTCCTCGGCTCCGATTATGAGATCGATGCCAACACCACCTATTACGATTGCGTGCGCCTGGCCCGCGACACGGCGCTGCAGGGCAAGCTCGTCACCTTCGGCATCAAGCCGACGGAACCGGCGACCGGCTATGGCTATATCGAAAGCGGCAAGGCGCTCTCGACCGGCGCACACGCCGTCAAGCGTTTTGTCGAGAAGCCCGCCTTGGACAAGGCCCAGGAGATGGTTGCCAGCGGCCATTTCTACTGGAACTCCGGCATGTTCATGTTCTCCGCCGCCCAGCTTCTCGCCGAGATGAAGGAATTTGCACCCGACGTCGAAAAGGCTGCCAGCAAGGCCGTGTCCAAATCGACGCGCGATCTCGATTTTACCCGCCTCGACGCTGACAATTTCTCCAAGAGCCCGGATATTTCCATCGACTATGCGCTGATGGAGAAAACGGCCAATGCCGCCGTCGTTCCCTCGCCCTTCACCTGGTCCGATCTCGGCAGCTGGGATGCGGTGTGGAAAGTCGGCAGCCGCGACGAAAGCGGCAACGTGTCGGCCGGTGCCACGACGCTCGTCAACACGAAGAATTCGCTCGTCATGTCGCACAGCCTGCACGTCGCCGTGCAGGGCCTTGAGGACGTCGCCGTCATCGCCAGCGAAGACGCCGTCTATGTCGGTCATCTCAAGGACAGCCAGGAAGTCGGCAAGCTCGTCAAGCTGCTCGCAAGCGAGAAGAAGACGGCCAAGCTCACCGAGACGCATCCTACCTCCTACCGCCCCTGGGGCGGCTATACCTCTGTGCTGAACGGCGAGCGCTTCCAGGTGAAGCGCATCTTCGTCCTTCCCGGCAAGAAGCTGTCGCTGCAGAAGCATCACCACCGCTCCGAGCACTGGATCGTCGTCAAGGGCACAGCTGAAGTGACGGTCGGCGAGAACGTGCAGATGCTGCGCGAAAACGAATCGATCTATATTCCGCTTGGCGAAGTGCATCGCCTGTCCAACCCGGGCAAGATCCTTCTCGAACTCATCGAAGTGCAGACCGGATCCTATCTCGGCGAAGACGACATCATTCGCCTTGTCGACGAGTTCGGCAGAAGCTGATCGCAAGCAACCAGGCCAAGATTTCAAAGCGGCGGGCGAAAGCTCGCCGTTTTTGTTTTGGCGTTACACGGCAGGACTTTCCGAAGCGCCGGGAGACATCTTGCTTTCTTTCGCTGCATTGCACACACTGCCTGTGGGAACAGCAATCACCGCACAACGATGCGGGCTAGGCGAAGAGACATATGGCGATCAAGGCAAGCATCTATCATCTCACCCATTACAAATACGACAATCCGGTCCGCCTTGGCCCCCAGATCATCCGCCTGAAACCCGCCTCCCATTCCAAGACCCGCGTACTCAGCCACGCGCTGAAGGTCACGCCGTCGAATCATTTCGTCAATCTGCAGCAAGATCCCTACGGCAACTATCTCGCCCGCTTCGTCTTTCCCGACCCGGTAACCGAGCTGAAGATCGAGGTCGATCTCATCGCCGATATGACGGTCTACAATCCCTTCGACTTCTTTGTCGAAGAGGAAGCGACGAAATGGCCCTTCGATTATCCAGAGACCATCCGCGAGGATCTGTCTATCTATACGAAGCCGGAAGAACCCGGCCCCAGACTGAAAGCCTTCCTCGCCACGCTCGACCGCTCGGAACAAAAAACCGTCGATATGATCGTCGGCATCAATGCACGGCTGCAGCAGGAGATTGGCTATGTCATCCGCATGGAAGCCGGCGTCCAGGCACCTGAGGAGACCTTGGAAAAGGCGAAAGGTTCCTGCCGCGATACGAGCTGGCTGCTCATTCAGGTGCTGCGCCATCTCGGCCTCGCCGCTCGTTTCGTCTCCGGCTATCTCATCCAGCTCACGCCTGACCTCAAGGCGCTCGATGGCCCTTCCGGCACCGAAGTCGATTTCACCGATCTTCATGCCTGGGCTGAGGTCTATCTTCCCGGCGCGGGCTGGGTCGGTCTCGATCCGACCTCAGGCCTTCTGACCGGTGAGAGCCATATTCCGCTTGCTGCTACACCGCATTACCGCAACGCCGCGCCGATCTCGGGCGGTTATTTCGGCGAAGCCAATACCGAATTCGATTTCGACATGACGGTCGCCCGCGTCGCCGAGCATCCGCGCATTACCAAGCCTTTCTCCGACGAAAGCTGGGATGCGCTGAATGCACTCGGCGAGGAGATCGATCGTGTCCTGCAAGCCGACGACGTGCGCCTGACCATGGGCGGCGAGCCGACTTTCGTGTCGATCGACGATTTCCAGTCTGAAGAATGGAACACCGCCGCCGTCGGCCCGACCAAACGCGACCTTGCCGATCAGTTGATCAGGCGCCTGCGCGAGCGCTTCGCGCCCGGCGGCTTCCTGCATTATGGCCAGGGCAAATGGTATCCCGGCGAAAGCCTGCCCCGCTGGACCTTCTCGCTTTACTGGCGCAAGGACGGACGGCCGATCTGGCAGAACCCCGCTCTGATCGCCGAAGAAACGGCACAGACCGGTGCGGACTCGGAGCGCGCCAGCAAGCTTCTGAATGCGATTGCCAAAGAACTGGCAATCGAGCCTGACATGGTGCAACCGGCCTACGAAGACCCAGCTGAATGGATCGTCAAGGAAGGGAGCCTGCCGGAGAACGTTGATCCTTCCAATTCGAAGCTCAAGGATCCCGAGGAGCGCAGCCGTATCGCTCGTGTTTTCGAGCGTGGTCTGACGACTCCAACCGGCTATATATTGCCCATACAGGCATGGAACGCGCGCGCCGGCGGTACGCGCTGGGTCAGCGAAAAATGGCGCACACGCCGCGGCAAGATTTTCCTTGTGCCCGGCGATTCTCCGGTCGGCTATCGCCTGCCGCTCGGCACGCTCCCTTATGTGCCGCCGTCACGCTATCCCTATATCCACACGGCCGATCCCTCCATTCCGCGCTTGCCTCTGCCTGACGTCATCGTGCCAGCTGGCCGCACCATGCCAGAAGCCTCGTTCCAGGTGGATGAAAGCTCGCAATCGCGGGTCGAACAGACGCTCGGCGAAATCGGCGGCGCCGTCCGCACGGCGATCTCCGTCGAACCGCGTGACGGTCGGCTGTGTGTCTTCATGCCCCCGGTTGAAAAGATCGAACATTATCTCGAACTGCTGGCAGCGGCCGAGAATGCCGCGGCTGAACTTGCGCTGCCGATTCACATCGAAGGCTATTCGCCGCCACAGGACGAACGTATCAACGTCATCCGCGTCGCGCCTGACCCGGGCGTGATCGAGGTCAATATCCATCCCGCGTCGAACTGGCAGGACTGCGTCGATATCACGACGGCGGTTTACGAAGAGGCGCGGCAGACGCGTCTCGGCACGGACAAATTCCTGATCGACGGGCGTCATGCCGGCACCGGCGGCGGCAACCATGTCGTCGTTGGCGGCGCCAATCCGAACGACAGCCCGTTTCTTCGTCGTCCCGACCTGTTGAAGAGCCTGGTGCTGCACTGGCAGCGCCATCCCTCGCTCTCCTACCTCTTTTCCGGCCTGTTCGTCGGGCCGACAAGCCAGGCGCCGCGCATCGATGAAGCCCGTCACGACAGCCTCTACGAGTTGGAAATCGCGCTGGCCCAGGTGCCGGCACCCGGCCGCGGCATCCAGCCGCTTCCATGGTTGGTGGATCGCCTCTTCCGCAATCTTCTGACCGATGTCACCGGCAACACCCACCGCTCGGAAATCTGCATCGACAAGCTGTTTTCGCCGGATGGACCGACGGGACGCCTTGGCCTCGTCGAATTCCGCGGTTTCGAAATGCCGCCGAATGCCCGCATGAGCCTTGCCCAACAATTGCTGGTGCGCGCACTGATCGCCCGCTTCTGGCGCAACCCTATCGATGGCCGGTTCGTGCGCTGGGGCACGACGCTGCATGATCGCTTCATGCTACCGTATTATATCTGGCAGGATTTCCTCGACGTTCTCAGCGACCTCCGCGAAAACGGTTTCAACCTCAGACCGGAATGGTTCCAGGCGCAGCTCGAATTCCGTTTCCCCTTCTGCGGCGAAGTCGAATATGAGGGCAGCAAGCTGGAGCTGCGCCAGGCGCTGGAGCCATGGCACGTCATGGGCGAAGAAGGCGCGATCGGCGGCACCGTGCGCTATGTCGATTCGTCGGTCGAGCGCCTGCAAGTGCGGTTCGAAACCGCTAATCCCTCCCGCTATACGGTGACCTGCAATGGCCGTCCCTTACCGCTGACGCCGACGGGAATGGCGGGCGTTTCGGTCGCCGGCGTGCGCTACAAGGCATGGCATCCGGCCTCGGGCTTGCATCCGGTTCTGCCCATCGATACGCCGCTGACCTTCGATATCTACGATACGTGGTCACAGCGCTCGATCGGCGGCTGCATCTATCATGTTGCCCATCCGGGCGGCCGCAACTACGACACCTTCCCCGTCAATGGCAACGAGGCCGAAGCGCGACGCCTTGCGCGTTTCGAGCCTTGGGGGCATACAGCAGGTGACTATGCCGTAAGACCGGAGACCGCGTCGGTGGAATTCCCGCTGACGCTCGACCTCAGGCGTCCGGCGGGAATTTGAGACGGAACTGAGCATGGGTAGAAAACCGGCGACGAAACGACGGGATGAGGTGAAGACCGGCACCGCCAAGGCGCCGGCCTTTGCCTATCGTCCCCTGCCCGGTGTCGCTGACGAAATGGTCGACAATACCGGCGCGGTCCGCCCAGTCTGGCAAAACTTCCTCTCGGCGCTGACGCGCATGACGGAAGAGGGATTGACCGAACGCTTCGCCCGCGCCGACCGCTATTTGCGCGATGCAGGCGTCTTCTATCGCGCTTACGGGACAGCCGGTGTCAGCGAACGCAACTGGCCGATCTCCCATATCCCCGTGCTCATCGACGAGCGCGAATGGCAGGCCCTCTCCGAGGGCCTGCAGCAGCGCGCCGATCTGCTCGAAGAAGTCATTGCCGATGTCTACGGCGACAGTAGGCTGGTCAGCGAAGGATTGTTGCCGCCGGCCTTGATTGCCGCCAATCCGGAGTTCCTGCGCCCGCTCGTCGGCGTCAAGCCTGCAAACGGCCATTACCTGCATTTCCTGGCTTTCGAGGTCGGCCGGGGTCCTGATGGCAATTGGTGGGTGCTGGCCGACCGCGCGCAGGCGCCATCCGGCGCTGGCTTCGCGCTGGAAACCCGTGTTGCCACCACCCGCGCCTTCTCCGATATCTACGCCGAAACCAAGGTTCATCGCCTTGCCTCCTTCTTCGGTGCCTTCCGCGATGCCCTGCTCGGCGGTAAGCGAAGCGGTGAGGGCCGCGTTGCGGTACTGACGCCAGGGCCCGCCAACGAAACCTATTACGAGCACGCCTATATCGCCCGCTATCTCGGCTTCATGCTGCTCGAAGGCGAGGACATCACCGTCGTCAACGATCAGCTGATGGTGCGCACCGTTGCAGGGCTGCGGCCGATCAGTGTCCTGTGGCGCCGCCTCGATGCGTCCTACGCCGATCCATTGGAGCTCAACCAGCATTCCCATATCGGCACGCCCGGCCTCGTCGAAGCCCTGCGGGCTCAGACGGTGACCATCGTCAATGCGCTCGGCTCCGGCATTCTCGAGACGCGCGCCCTGCTCGCCTTCATGCCGACCATCTGTCGGCATCTGCGTGGCGAGGAATTGAAGTTACCCTCGATCGCGACCTGGTGGTGCGGCCAGAAAAGCGAGCGCGAACATGTCGCTGAAAACATCGAGAAGATGGTCATCGGCCCGGCCTATTCCCGAATGCCCTTCTTCGATGACAACGGCCAATCCGTGCTGGGCTCGACGCTGCGCAGCACCGCCCGCGATTCGATCGCGGACTGGTTGGCAACCGAAGGTCAAAAATTGGTCGGCCAGGAGGTCGTGACACTGTCGACGACGCCGGCCTGGGTCAACGGCAAGCTGACACCGCGGCCGATGAGCTTGCGTGTCTTTGCTGCCCGCACGGAAAACGGCTGGCAGATCATGCCGGGTGGCTTTGCCCGCATCGGCAGCGGCGACGATGTCGCGGCGATTGCCATGCAGGCCGGCGGTTCGGCCGCGGATGTCTGGATCGTCTCCGACAAACCCGTCGAGGCGCATACGTTGCTGCCGGCCGAAGAAACCTTCACCCGCAACATGCCGGGTAGCCTGCCGAGCCGGGCGGCCGATAATCTTTTCTGGCTCGGCCGCTATATCGAGCGCGCCGAAGGTGCGCTGCGCATCCTGCGCGCCTGGCATGGCCGTTTTGCCGAAGCCGCCGATCCGAACCAGCCGCTGCTTGCCGATGTCAGCGCCTATCTTGCCGCCATCGACATCGATACCAAGCAGGCGGTGCCGGAAAATCTGCTGCGCAACATTGACAGCGCCGTCTATTCGGCGAGCAACATCCGCGATCGTTTCTCTCCGGATGGCTGGCTGGCGCTGAACGATCTCGCCAAGACGGCACGCCGCTTCAAGGAGGGCGTGAAATCTGGCGACGATGCCAGTCATGCCATGACCATCCTGCTGCGCAAGCTCGCGGGCTTTGCCGGCCTCGTGCACGAAAACATGTACCGCTTCACCGGCTGGCGCTTCCTGTCGCTCGGCCGTTATATCGAGCGCGGCCTGCACATGACCCGGCTGCTCGGCCATATGTCCGGCCCCGATGCGCCCGACGGAGCGCTCGACATGTTGCTGGAGATCGGCGACAGCGTCATGACCCATCGCCGCCGCTACAACGTCAATACCGCTCGTCTGACAGTGACGGATTTGCTCGCACTCGATCCGCTTAATCCGCGCTCGATCCTCTTCCAGATGAACGAGATCCACCGCGAGGTCGAGCAATTGCCGAATGCCTACGTCAACGGCCAAATGTCGCCCTTTTTTCGCGAAGCTATGCGCCTGCATTCCGGGTTGGCTGTCATGACGCCCGAAGCGATGACGGTCGAAGTCTACCAGCAGCTGGCGCGCGAACTGGAGCGGCTCTCCGACCTGCTGGCACGCACCTACCTCGGATGACGTGAATGCTCTACGATCTCTCACTTCACATGGGCTACATCTACGACGTGCCGGCCAGCGGCGCGCGGCATATATTGCGTGTCATGCCGCTCTCCCTGCCCAACCGGCAGAGGCTGATCGCCGGCTCGGTGAAGATAACCCCAGGGCCGGACGAGCAATCGAACTTCACGGATTTCTTCCAGCACCCGGCAACTTCGATCCTGGTGCGCGATCCGCATGAAAGGCTCGATATCCGCATGCAGGCGCGTGTTCAGGTGGAGAGCCAGCCTGTCGCGGCCGACTTCTCCCCCATGCTCGCCAAGTTGCCGGAAGAGATCGAAGACTGCTGGTCGATCGACCCGTCTTCGCCCCACCATTTCCTCGGGAGCAGCCCGCGTCTGCCGTTGACGGGCGAAATCACCGATTACGCCAGGCAATGGAAATCGACCAAACTGACGACCCTGCAGATTGCGCATGCGGTCTGCGCGCAGATCCACAAGGATTTCACCTACGATCCCAAGGCGACGACGGTCGATACCACCCCCAAGGAGGCATTTCGCCTCAAACGCGGGGTCTGCCAGGATTTTTCGCATGTGATGATCATCGCGCTCCGCAGCCTCGGCATTCCTGCCGGCTATGTCAGCGGCTTCCTGCGCACCATTCCACCGCCCGGCAAGGAAAGACTGGAAGGCGCCGACGCCATGCATGCATGGGTGCGCGTCTGGTGCGGCGAGACGGCCGGCTGGATCGAGCTCGATCCGACCAATAATATTCCTGCCGGCACCGATCACATCGTCGTAGCCTATGGTCGCGATTATTCGGACGTTGCCCCCGTTATCGGCGTACTGAAGGGCTACGGCAATCAGAAAGCCGTTCAGGCAGTAGATGTCGTTCCACTAAAATAGAATATACTTAAAGTAGTAAAAATCTGAAGCGAATCGCGCCAGATTATGTAGTTTGTTAAAAATCAACCAATCGTTTAAACCTTCAACTCATATTTGTAATTGATAGTCCCGCCGTTCTTGAGAATCTAACTCTTTCTAACAGGCGGACATGATGATTGCCGGCTCCGATATACTTTGGGCATTTAAACAACTTTTACGCGATAGAGCTGGAAATTTCGGCATCCTGACGGCGATTGCCGTGCCCGTGCTGGCTGTAGCGGGAGGTGTAGCGGTCGATGTCACCAATATGTCGCTGACACGCAGCCAGCTTCAGGAATCAACGGACGCCGCCGCGCTCGCGACTGCAACCGCACTTGCGGACGGCAGTGCGACCACCACGACCGCCAAGGATCTCGGCAACAATTTCGTCCTCGGCCAAATGTCGAACTATCTCGCTGGCGATACCGATGCTGCGAATTCACTGAAAGCGGGCACCGACACCACGATAACAAAAACCACCGATTCCTCCGGGAATTCTGGTTACACGGTCGTCGTAAATGCATCCTATTCGATGTCCGTGAACAGCATGACACGCCTGACAGGGCAAAGTTCCCTGAACATTTCTGCATCCAGCACGTCAATCAGCGGAAAGACTACCGAAACCCAGAAGAATGCGCTGTCGATGGAGATCGCGCTCGATAAGTCCGGTTCGATGTTACTGAATACGGAAGTTGTCGACACTAGTCAGAAAAGTTGTATCCAATACTATACTGACGGGAATTATCTATATCAGTATCCAAAGGCTAAGAGTCCTTGCTACATCAAAAAGATTGCAGCACTGAAAACAGCCGTCGGCAGTCTTCTGGACCAGTTGGATGCGGCCGATCCTGCGTCGCAATACGTCCGCACCGCAGCCATTGCTTGGAGCAGCGAAGTCGACAGCTACAGCAATCTCGATTGGGGAACAAAATCGACTCGCACCAACGTCGTCAGCGGGTTGAATGCTCAAGGCGGTACCGAGTCCAGTGCGCCGATGACAATGGCTTTCAACAACCTTATGTCGGCTTCCGAAGCAGCTGCACAGGCAAAGAAGAATAACAAGACTTTCCAGAAGTACATCGTGCTGATGACAGATGGAGAAAACAACGACACCAGTTCGGATCAGAAGACGCTGGCAACCTGCAATTCTGCAAAGGCCGCTGGTATCAAAATCTACACTGTTGCTTTCATGGCTCCGGCACGCGGCCAAAGTCTGCTCCAGGCTTGCGCAACGAGCCCATCAAACTACTTTGCTGCGCAGCAGATGTCGGATCTGGTCGCCGCCTTCAAAACAATCGCCACGGAAACATCGAAGCAGATGACCCTGCTGACCAAGTGATCTTGCTGGCAGCAGCGCAAAGCAACCACAGATAGACGACAAAGAAAAAGCCGCGCGATGCGAGTATCACGCGGCTTTTCGTTTGATCGATGCGCGAATAAAAGCTCGAAACATCATCGGAATCAAGTCTTTTCCGACCCACGGCAAACCTTTGGCGGCATTTTTCGCATCCGCCCAACTCGCTTGTTGCAACTGCTTTACATCGGTGCGTAAACTGATAGTGAAACGGAAAGGCAAATCGATTTAATTGAGCGTAACACGCTGAATATAAATCACAAATGGCGAGAGTTGATAGTATGAATAACTTGACGAAGGCCGATCTCCCCGTTCCAGCCCCGCGCAGTTCCCGCCCCGAAATCCTTGCCGAAGAAATCATTGAGCGCCTGACATATCGTATCGGCAAGGACGCGAAGGTTGCCAAGCCGCATGATTGGCTGACGGCAACGATCCTCGTCATTCGCGACCGCGTCATCGACAAATGGATCGAATCGACCCGCAAGACCTACGAGACGAACGCCAAGCGCGTCTACTATCTATCGCTCGAATTCCTCATTGGTCGCCTGATGCGCGACGCCATCTCCAATCTCGGCCTGATGGAAGAGATCACCAACGCTCTCGCCTCACTCGGCGTCGACATACGTGTCATCGCCGGCCTCGAGCCCGATGCAGCGCTCGGCAACGGCGGTCTTGGCCGTCTTGCCGCCTGTTTCATGGAATCCATGGCTACCGTCGACGTGCCGGCCTATGGCTATGGCATTCGCTACGTCCACGGGCTCTTCCGCCAGCAGATGGCCGATGGCTGGCAGGTGGAGCTACCCGAAACCTGGCTGGCGCACGGAAACCCGTGGGAATTCGAACGCCAGGAGAGCTCCTATGAAATCGGCTTCGGCGGCGCCGTCGAGACCATCGGCAGCCACGACGATCAGCCGCGTTACGTCTGGAAGCCGGCCGAGCGCGTCATCGCCACCGCATTCGACACACCCGTCGTCGGCTGGCGTGGCGCACGCGTCAACACGCTGCGCCTCTGGTCGGCGCAGCCGATCGACCCGATCCTGCTCGATGCCTTCAACGCCGGCGACCATATCGGCGCGCTGCGCGAAAGCAACAAGGCCGAAAGCCTGACCCGTGTTCTCTATCCCGCCGATGCGACGCCCGCCGGCCAGGAGCTGCGCCTCCGCCAGGAATTCTTCTTCTCGTCGGCCTCGCTGCAGGACATTCTGCGCCGCCATCTGCAGCAATATGACGATCTGACCAATCTCGCCGACAAGGTCGCAATCCAGCTGAACGACACGCATCCGGCCGTCTCCGTTACGGAAATGATGCGCCTGCTGGTCGATGTTCATGGCTTCGATTTCGACAAGGCCTGGGATATCACCCGCGGCACCTTCGGCTATACCAACCACACCCTGCTGCCGGAAGCACTGGAAAGCTGGCCCGTGCCGTTGTTCGAGCGGCTTTTGCCGCGCCACATGCAGATCGTCTATGCCATCAACGCCAAGGTTCTGGTGGAAGCGCGCAAGCTGCGCAATTTCAGCGACACCGAAATCCGCTCGATCTCGCTGATCGACGAAAACGGCGATCGGCGCGTACGCATGGGCAATCTCGCCTTTGTCGGTTCGCATTCGATCAACGGCGTTTCCGCGCTTCATACCGACCTGATGAAAGTCACGGTCTTCGCCGACCTGCACAAGCTCTATCCGGACCGCATCAACAACAAGACGAACGGCATCACGCCGCGCCGCTGGCTGATGCAGTGCAATCCCGGCCTGACCAACCTCGTGCGCGAAACCATCGGCGACGCCTTCCTGGACGATGCTGAGCAGCTGAAGCCGCTGGATCAGTTTGCCCACGACAGCGCCTTCCAGGAGAAATTCGCCGCCATCAAGCGTGCCAACAAGGTGCAGCTCTCCAATCTTGTCGCCAGTCGCATGGGCATCAAGCTCGATCCGAATGCGATGTTCGATATCCAGATCAAGCGTATTCACGAATACAAACGCCAGCTTCTGAACGTCATCGAGGCGGTGGCGCTCTACGACCAGATCCGCTCGCATCCGGAACTCGATTGGCAACCGCGCGTCAAGCTCTTCGCCGGCAAGGCGGCGCCGAGCTATCACAACGCGAAGCTCATCATCAAGTTGATCAACGACGTCGCCCGTGTCATCAACAATGATCCGTCGGTGCGCGGTCTCTTGAAGGTCGTCTTCGTACCGAACTACAACGTCTCGCTGGCGGAAGTCATGGTTCCGGCCGCCGACCTTTCCGAGCAGATTTCGACCGCCGGCATGGAAGCCTCGGGTACCGGCAACATGAAGTTCGGCCTCAATGGCGCGCTGACCATCGGCACGCTCGACGGCGCCAATGTCGAAATGCGCGACAATGTCGGCGAGGACAATATCGTCATCTTCGGATTGCGGGCCGATGAGGTCGCCAACCTGCGCAGTGACGGTCACAATCCGCGCGCCATTATCGAGCGTTCGCGCGAATTGGCTCAAGCACTTTCGGCCATCGCCTCCGGTGTCTTCTCCCCCGACGATCGCAACCGCTATGCCAGCCTGATCGACGGCATCTATAGCCACGACTGGTTCATGGTCGCCGCCGATTTCGACGCCTATGCCTCGGCACAGCGCGAAGTCGATATTCTCTGGGCCAATCCATCCGAGTGGTATGCGAAGACGATCAACAATACCGCTCGCATGGGCTGGTTCTCCTCCGACCGGACGATCCGTCAGTATGCCAAGGAAATCTGGAGGGCCGGATGAAAAAGCCGAAAAAACCCGCTGACGGCACAAGCTTGAGGGATATTTCGGCAGGGGATATTGCTGCAATTCTCGCAGGCACCCATTCCGATCCGTTCGCCGTTCTCGGCGTTCATAAGACAGACGAAGGCTATGTGGCCCGCTGTTTCATCTTTGGCGCGGAAGCCGTCACCGCCACGGCGCTCGACGGTTCCGTTATCGGCGAGCTCGAATGCCTCGATCCGGCAGGCTTCTTTTCCGGCGACGTCAAACTCGCCAAGCAGCAGCCGGTCCGCTATCGCGCCAGGCGCGGCGATGTCGAATGGGCTGTGACCGACCCCTACAGCTTCGGCCCCGTCCTCGGACCGATGGACGATTACTTTGCGCGGCAAGGCACGCATTTGCGCCTCTTCGACAAGATGGGCGCTCATCCGCTGAAGCACGAGGGCGTCCAGGGCTTTCATTTCGCCGTCTGGGCACCGAATGCGCAGCGCGTTTCGGTCGTCGGCGATTTCAACAATTGGGATGGCCGCCGGCACGTCATGCGCTTCCGCTCCGACAGCGGCATCTGGGAGATCTTCGCCCCGGATGTGCCTGCAGGAGTTGCATATAAGTTCGAGATCCGTGGCCAGGATGGCGTGCTGCTGCCGCTGAAGGCCGATCCCTTTGCAAGGCGCAGCGAGCTGCGCCCGAAGACGGCTTCAGTCACCGCCAATGAACTGCTTCAAGTCTGGGATGATTCCGCCCACCGTGAACATTGGGCAAGCGTCGACCAGCGCCGTCAGCCGATCTCCATCTACGAGGTGCATGCCGGTTCCTGGCAGCGCCGCGACGACGGTTCGATGCTGTCGTGGGACGAACTCGCCTCGCGCCTCATTCCCTACTGCGTCGACATGGGCTTCACCCATATCGAATTCCTGCCGATCACCGAACACCCATACGATCCGTCCTGGGGCTATCAGACCACGGGTCTTTACGCCCCGACCGCCCGCTTCGGCGAACCGGAAGGCTTTGCCCGCTTCGTCAACGGCTGCCACAAGGTCGGCATCGGCGTTATTCTCGACTGGGTGCCGGCGCATTTCCCGACGGACGAACATGGCCTGCGTTGGTTCGATGGAACCGCCCTTTACGAACATGAAGACCCGCGCAAAGGTTTCCATCCCGACTGGAATACGGCGATCTACAATTTCGGCCGCACCGAAGTCCTCGCCTATCTACTGAACAACGCGCTTTACTGGGCAGAAAAATACCATCTGGACGGTTTGCGCGTCGATGCCGTCGCCTCCATGCTCTACCTCGACTATTCCCGCAAGCATGGCGAATGGATCCCGAACGAATATGGCGGCAACGAAAATCTCGAAGCCGTCCGTTTCCTGCAGTCGATGAATACGCGGATCTACGGCGCGCATCCCGGCGTCATGACTATCGCCGAGGAATCGACCTCCTGGCCGAAGGTGTCGCAGCCGGTCCATGAAGGCGGCCTCGGCTTCGGCTTCAAATGGAACATGGGCTTCATGCACGACACGCTGAGCTATCTCGCCCGCGAGCCCGTGCACCGCAAATATCACCACAACGAGCTGACCTTCGGCCTGATCTACGCCTTCTCGGAAAACTTCGTCCTGCCGCTCTCGCATGATGAGGTCGTCCACGGCAAGGGATCGCTGATCGCCAAGATGTCCGGCGACGACTGGCAGAAATTCGCCAATCTCCGTGCCTACTATGCCTTCATGTGGGGCTATCCCGGCAAGAAGCTGTTGTTCATGGGGCAGGAATTCGCACAGTGGAGCGAATGGAGCGAGGAGCGCGCTCTGGACTGGAACCTGCTGCAGTACCGCATGCACGAAGGCATGCGCCGCCTCGTTCGCGACCTCAATTTCACCTATCGCAGCAAGCCGGCTCTCCACGCCCGCGACTGCGAGGGCGATGGTTTCGAATGGCTTGTCGTCGATGACTTCGAAAACTCGGTCTTTGCATGGCTCCGCAAGGCGCCGGGCGAAAAGCCAGTTGCCGTCATCACGAATTTCACGCCAGTCTATCGCGAGAATTACACCTTGCGCTTGCCAGCTGAGGGGCGGTGGCGCGAGATATTGAATACCGATGCCGACATCTACGGCGGCAGCGGCAAGGGGAATGGCGGGCGTGTCCAGGCCGTCAATGCAGGTGGAGGCGTGCAGGCGGTGATAACGCTGCCTCCACTGGCGACCATCATGCTCGAACCGGAATTCTGAGATCACTACGGACAGGGAGGAATAAAATGGTAGAAAAACGTTTCCAGCCGCTGGCACGCGATGCCATGGCCTACGTTCTTGCCGGGGGCCGCGGCAGCCGCCTGAAAGAACTGACCGACCGCCGTGCCAAGCCAGCCGTCTATTTCGGCGGCAAGACCCGGATCATCGATTTCGCGCTGTCAAACGCACTCAATTCCGGTATTCGCCGCATCGGCGTCGCCACGCAATACAAGGCGCATTCGCTGATCCGCCACATGCAGCGTGGCTGGAACTTCTTCCGCCCGGAGCGAAACGAAAGCTTCGACATCCTGCCGGCCTCGCAGCGCGTTTCGGAAACGCAGTGGTATGAGGGCACGGCGGACGCCGTCTATCAGAACATCGACATCATCGAGCCCTATGGTCCGGAATATATGGTCATCCTCGCGGGCGACCATATCTACAAGATGGACTACGAATGGATGCTGCAACAGCACGTCGATTCCGGCGCTGACGTCACCATCGGCTGCCTGGAAGTGCCGCGAATGGAAGCCGTCGGCTTCGGCGTCATGCATGTCGACGACAAGGATCGGATCATAGATTTCGTCGAGAAGCCGGCCGATCCGCCGGGCATCCCCGGCAATCCCGATTTCGCGCTCGCCTCGATGGGCATCTATGTCTTCCATACGAAATTCCTGATCGAATGCCTGAAGCGCGATGCGGCCGATCCGAATTCCAGCCGCGATTTCGGCAAGGACATCATCCCCTACATCGTCAAGAACGGCAAAGCCGTCGCTCACCGTTTCGCGCAGTCCTGCGTCCGCTCCGATTTCGAGCGCGAGGCCTATTGGCGCGACGTCGGCACGATCGATGCCTATTGGCAGGCCAACATCGACCTGACCGCCGTGGTGCCGGAGCTCGACATCTACGACAAGTCCTGGCCGATCTGGACCTATGCGGAAATCAGCCCGCCGGCCAAGTTCGTCCATGACGATGAAGACCGCCGCGGTTCGGCCGTCTCCTCGGTGGTGGCAGGCGACTGCATCATCTCCGGCGCAAGCCTCTACAACAGCCTGCTCTTTACCGGCGTACGCGCCAATTCCTACTCAAAGCTGGAAGGTGCTGTCGTGCTGCCGAGCGTCAAGATCGGCCGCCGCGCACAGCTGAAGAATGTCGTCATCGACCATGGCGTGACCATTCCTGAGGGCCTGGTGGTTGGCGAGGATCCGGAACTGGATGCCAAACGCTGGCGCCGCACGGACAGCGGTATCTGCCTGATCACCCAATCGATGATCGACAAGCTGGATTTGTAACCTATGAAGGTTCTCTCGGTTTCGTCCGAAGTCTTCCCCTTGATCAAGACAGGGGGGCTGGCCGATGTGGTCGGCGCCCTGCCTGTTGCGCTGAAGCCCTATGGCGTCGAAACCAAGACCCTGATCCCAGGCTATCCTGCGGTCATGAAAGCCATCCGCGATCCAGTTGCCCGTCTGGAGCTTCCGGATCTTCTTGGCGAGGCGGCCACCATTCTCGAAGTCGAGCATGCAGGCATTTCCTTCCTCGTGCTCGACGCACCGGCCTATTACAGCCGCACCGGCGGCCCCTATGTCGATGCGACGGGCAAGGACTATGCCGACAACTGGCGGCGTTTCGCCGCGCTCTCGCTGGCCGGCGCGGAAATTGCCACCGGCCTCCTGCCCGGCTGGCGGCCGGATCTCGTGCATGCGCACGACTGGCAGTCGGCCATGGTGCCGGTCTACATGCGCTACTATCCGACGCCGGAGCTGCCGAGCGTTCTGACCATCCACAACATCGCATTCCAGGGTCAGTTCGGCGCCGATATTTTCCCGGGCCTGCGCCTGCCAGCCCACGCTTTTTCCATGGAAGGCATCGAATATTACGGCGATGTCGGCTTCCTGAAAGGCGGGCTGCAGACGGCACATGCCCTGACCACCGTCAGCCCTTCCTATGCCGAGGAAATCCTGACGCCGGAATTCGGCATGGGCCTCGAAGGCGTCATCGCCAGCAAGGCCTACAATCTCTATGGCATCGTCAACGGCATCGACGACGACATCTGGAATCCGGCGACCGATCCGATGATCGCCCAGACCTACAGCGCGGCGACTCTGAAGGATCGCGCCATCAACCGCCATCGGGTCGTCGAGCATTTCGGCCTGGACGAGGATGACGGTCCGATCTTCTGCGTCGTCAGCCGGCTCACCTGGCAGAAAGGCATGGACCTTCTGGCTGAAGCTGCCAGCGAGATCGTCCACATGGGCGGCAAGCTTGCCATTCTCGGCGCAGGCGATGCGGCGCTGGAAGGCGCGCTGTTTGCCGCAGCCGGCCGTCATCGCGGCCGTGTCGGCGTTTCGGCCGGCTACAACGAGCCTATGTCGCATCTGATGCAGGCCGGCTGCGACGCGATAATCATTCCCTCGCGCTTCGAACCCTGTGGCCTCACGCAGCTTTATGGCTTACGCTACGGCTGCCTGCCGATTGTTGCGCGAACGGGCGGGCTGAACGATACGATTATCGACGCCAACCATGCCGCGCTGCAGGCAAAGGTCGCGACCGGCATTCAATTTTCGCCCATCACCGCGGAGGGGCTTTTGCAGGCCGTACGCCGTGCCATGCATCTTTTCCCGGATCGAAAGGTCTGGACGCAGATGCAAAAGCAGGGCATGAAATCCGACGTATCCTGGGGCAGGAGCGCAGAACGCTACGCCGCTCTCTACTCCAGTCTAGTCTCGAGAGGCGCTTAACCCGATGATTAAAACTGTACCGACTACCCCCTACGCGGATCAGAAACCCGGCACTTCGGGCCTGCGAAAGAAGGTTCCCGTATTCCAGCAGCCGAACTACGCGGAAAACTTCATCCAGTCGATTTTTGATTCGCTGGAAGGCTATCAGGGCAAGTGCCTGGTCATCGGTGGCGATGGCCGCTACTACAATCGCGAAGTCATCCAGAAGGCCATCAAGATGGCCGCCGCAAACGGCTTCGGCAAGGTGATGGTCGGCAAGGGCGGCATCCTCTCGACGCCCGCAGCCTCCAACATCATCCGCAAGTACAAGGCGTTTGGCGGCATCATCCTGTCGGCCAGCCATAATCCCGGCGGCCCGACGGAAGACTTTGGCATCAAGTATAACATTGGCAATGGCGGCCCCGCGCCCGAAAAGATCACCGACGCCATCTATGAGCGCTCCAAGGTGATCGACAGCTACAAGATATCAGATTTCCCGGATATCAACCTCGACCGCATTGCCCGCGAGGACGTGGGCGGCATGATCGTCTCGGTCATCGATCCGGTCGAAGACTATGCGGCCCTCATGGAGGAGCTGTTCGATTTCGGTGCCATCCGCAACCTGATCAGCCTCGGCTTCCGTATCTGCTTCGACGCGATGAGTGCCGTCACCGGCCCCTATGCCAAGGAAATCTTCGAGATCCGCCTCGGCGCTCCGGATGGATCGGTGCGCAACTTCCTGCCGCTGCCGGATTTCGGCGGCCATCATCCGGACCCGAACCTCGTTTACTGCAAGGAGCTCTACGACGACATGATGAGCGACGATGCGCCCGATTTCGGCGCGGCATCGGACGGCGACGGTGACCGCAACCTCATCATCGGTAAGGGCATCTACGTCACACCGTCCGACAGCCTGGCGATTCTCGCGGCCAACGCCAACCTCGCTCCCGGCTATTCGCATGGCATCGCCGGCATTGCCCGCTCCATGCCAACAAGCGGCGCCGCCGATCGTGTTGCAGAAAAGCGCGGCGTCGGCATCTACGAAACGCCGACCGGCTGGAAATTCTTCGGCAATCTGCTCGACGCGGGCATGGCGACGATCTGCGGCGAGGAAAGCTCCGGCACGGGCTCAAACCATGTTCGCGAAAAGGACGGTCTTTGGGCCGTGCTGCTCTGGCTGAACATCCTGGCCGTGCGCGGCGAGAGCGTCATCGATATCGTGACGCAGCATTGGGCCGCCTATGGCCGCAACTACTATTCCCGTCACGACTATGAAGGCGTCGATACCGATGCCGCCAATGGTCTGATTACGGCGCTGCGCGAAAAGCTGCCGACGCTGCCGGGCACGAAGATCGGCGATCTCACCGTTTCCGCCGCCGACGACTTCGCTTATCACGATCCGGTCGACAAGTCGGTCAGCCAGCATCAGGGCATCCGCATCCTCTTCGAGGGCGGCTCGCGCGTCGTCTTCCGCCTCTCCGGCACCGGCACGACGGGCGCGACGCTGCGCGTTTACATCGAGCGTTATGAGCCCGATTCGACCCGTCACAATATCGAGACCCAGGAAGCGCTGGCCGATCTCATCACCGCCGCTCAGGATATCGCCGACATCAAGGGCCGCACCGGCCGTGACGCACCGACGGTTATTACCTGAGTTTTAGGTTTTAAGCTCCTTCTCCCCGCAATGCGGGGAGAAGGTGGCCAGGAGCAGCTAAACGAAGTGAAGCAGCGACTGGTCGGATGAGGGGCCTTCTCGAAATTCACCGCGACTGCATAATATGCCGAACGCTCTGCCCCCTCACCCTAGCCCTCTCCCCGCAGGCGGAGAGAGGGAACAATCTCCAGCGATCCGGAAAGCCCGCGAGACATGTCAGAACCGACAACCCGCAGCCTTGGCGCGACCCTCACCGACTCGGGGGTTGAATTTGCCGTCTATGCCAGGCATGCCGAGCAGATAGACCTCTGTCTGTTCGATACTGAGGGCCACAAAGAAATCGCACGGCTTCCGCTCACCCGCGACGGCGATGAGCATCGACTCTTTGTTAGAGATGCCGGGGAAGGCACGCGCTACGGCCTGCGAGCCCATGGTTCATACGATCCCGACCAAGGCCTGTGGTTCGATCCTTCCAAACTGCTGGTTGATCCTTATGCAAGGGAAATAGACCGGCCGTTTCGCTACGATCCGCGCCTGGGGATCTTCGGCGCGGACACGCAGGACTTGATGCCAAAAGCGATCGTCTCGCGCGACGTTGCCGTCAAACCGGCCAAGCCTCTGTTTCAGCCCGGCGGCCTGGTCTATGAGATCGCCGTCAAACCCTTCACCATGCTGCATCCGGATGTGCCGGCTGAGAAGCGAGGCACGCTCGGCGCCCTCGCCCATCCCTCCATTATCGCGCATCTCAAGCACCTGCAGGTGAACGCCGTCGAACTAATGCCGATCACCGCATGGATCGATGAACGGCACCTGCCGCCGCTCGGCCTCACCAATGGCTGGGGTTACAATCCCGTCGCCTTCATGGCGCTCGACCCGCGTCTCGTACCCGGCGGCATGAAGGAGCTGCGCGAGACGGTCGCTGCCCTCCATGCCGAAGGCATCGCGGTCATCCTCGATCTCGTCTTCAATCATACCGGCGAAAGCGACCGCCAAGGCCCGACGCTATCCCTGCGCGGCCTCGACAACCCCACCTATTTCCGCCACCTGCCGGACCAGCCCGGCACACTGGTCAATGATACCGGCACGGGAAATACCGTCGCCTGCGATCAGCCGGCAACGCGAAAGCTCATCATCGACAGCCTCAGCCATTTTGTCCGCAATGCCGGTATCGACGGCTTCCGCTTCGATCTCGCCACCGTGCTGGGACGCAACGGCAAAGGCTTCGATCCGGAAAGCATGACGCTTCGCACCATGCTGGCGGACGAAGTGTTGCAGGATCGCATCATGATCGCCGAACCCTGGGACATCGGTCCCGGCGGCTATCAGCTCGGGAACTTTCCGGCACCTTTCCTCGAATGGAACGACCGTGCCCGCGACGACCTGCGCCGCTTCTGGCGCGGCGATGCAGGCATTGGCGATCTGGCAACGATCCTTGCCGGCTCCTCCTCTATCTTCGGCCATGACGGGCGGACGCAGACACGCAGCGTCAACTTCCTCGCCGCCCATGACGGCTTCACGCTGATGGACCTCGTTTCCTACGAGAACAAGCACAATGAGGCCAATGGCGAGAACAATCGCGATGGCCATAACGAGAATTTCTCCTGGAACAACGGCATCGAGGGAAAAACGGACGATCAGACGATCCAGTCCAAGCGCCGCGCCGATATCGAAGCCATGCTGTCGACGCTTTTTGCCACACGCGGCACGATCATGCTGACAGCAGGCGATGAAGGCGGGCGTAGCCAGCAGGGCAACAACAATGCCTACTGCCAGGACAATACTATCACCTGGGTAGACTGGAAACTGCTGGACGAGGAACTGATCGGCCATACCGCATGGCTCGCCGGCCTGCGTCGCCGCTTCACCGCCTTTGGCCAGATGGACTTTTTTCGCGGCGATGGCGACGTGCTTTGGTTCTCAGCCGCAGGCGCGCCGATGACCGTGCCGGATTGGGAAGCACCCGGAGCGGCCGTGCTTGGCATGGCGCTGCAAACAGAGGACCGGACGACGAACCGCTCGACGCGGCTCGCTATGGTCTTCAATCGCGCCGCAGAGGAACACGCCGTCACATTGCCGGCTTCCGAGAGCGGCGGCTGGTCCCTGCTGACGAAGGCAGGCGAGACTGCAGCCGGTGGGCAAATCACCATCCCCGCCCGCTCCGTCGCCTTCTTTCTGGAAACTTGATCGCAGTTGCACTTTCAATCCCGATTCGCCAGAAAGGGATTTGACGACACAGACTGACGAGGACGGAATGCCCGGCGAAATTTCGCTTGTTGAGATCATGAAGCTTGCGGGAACGGAAATCGGCGTTTCCGACTGGATCACAGTCGATCAGACGATGATCGACACCTTTGCCGATGCGACGCTCGATCATCAGTTCATCCATGTCGACCCCGAACGCGCCAAGGCGGAAACACCCTATGGCGGCACCATCGCCCACGGCTTCCTGACGCTCTCGCTGCTTTCAGCGATGAACTACAGCGCCTTGCCGAAGATCCGCGAACAGATCATGGGCATCAACTACGGCTTCGAGAAGATCCGCTTCATGTCGCCGGTCAAGTGCGGCGCCCAGGTCCGTGGACGTTTCACACTCGCCGAAACGCGGCTGCGCGGCGCCAATATGCTGATGCTGACCTATGATGTAACGGTCGAGATCGAAAACGAGCGCAAACCGGCATTGACTGCGACATGGACGACCATATCGCAGTTCGACCCGAAGGATCGGCCGGAAGAGGGTTAAAGGCCCGCGTCCTCCGCACCCTCGGCCAACAGGCCGAAAGCATAATCGGAAAAGGAGCGCCAAACCTCGACGCGGAATGTCTCCTCGTCGAGCCGCAGGATCACCACTTCCGCCTTGCCGAGCAACGTGCGGGAGCAGGCGCCGACAGGAAATGCGCTGAGCGATACATCCTGCGGGCAGCCGGCGGCAAGCGTCGCTTCCGCGCCGGGACCGGAGACGATAACAGCGGTATTGCGATGTGAGACATCGGTTGCCGAATGCAGCACGCCGGACGATGCAGCCACGCCGACCAGCTCGGCACCGTTTTCATCGATAACGAGCCATTCGTCTGGGCCGAGCCACAGGGCATGACGGCCATTGGCGCCGGCTGAGGTCTTCGGGCGGGTCGGCAGCTGAAGGCCGAGCGCCTGCGAAAGACCATGGACGGAATCGGCAGGCGCGCGCAGCGAAATGCGGCTTGCGGGCGCTGCGGGCGTGAGCCGGACGGTCGAGGAACCGCCGTGGCGGCCGGCGAGCGGCAGTTTGCGGGTAGCGAGATCAGCCATTGATCCGGCCTCCTTCCTTGTCAAAGAACACCAGATCCGTCACCTCGACTGATATCGTCTTGTCGGGCATCGGCACATAGAGCGTCTTGCCCATGCGCTCGCGGCCGCCGGCCACCAGCGCGAAGGCGATGGAGCGGCCGAGATTTTCGGACCAGTAGGCCGAAGTGACATGGCCGAGCATGGTCATCGGTTTCGGCTCATTCGGATCGGCAACGATCTGTGCGCCCTCCTCCAGCACCACCTTCGGATCGCGCGTGACGAGACCGACGAGCTGCTTGCGGCCTTCCTTGACCAGATCCTGTCGTTTCAGGCCGCGAATACCGACGAAATCGGTCTTCTTCTTGGAAACGGCCCAGGCAAGGCCGGCATCGTCAGGGGTCACCGTGCCGTCGGTATCCTGGCCGACGATGATGTACCCCTTCTCGGCGCGCAGGACGTGCATGGTCTCGGTGCCGTAGGCGCAGGCGCCCAGCGGCTCGGCGCGAGCCCATACGGCCTCCCATACCGACTGGCCGTAATCGGCCGGCACGTTGATTTCATAGCCGACTTCACCGGTGAACGAGACGCGGAACAGCCGTGCCGGCACGCCGCAGACCTTGCACTCGGCCACGCTCATATGCGGGAAGGCCTCGTTGGACAGATCCTGGCCCTCGACGAGCGGCTCGATGATCTCGCGTGCCTTCGGACCCTGCACGGCGATGACAGCCCATTGCTCGGTGGTCGAGGTCAGCCACACCTTCAGGTGCGGGAACTCGGTCTGCAGATAGTCTTCCATATGATGCAGCACGCGCGGCGCACCGCCGGTCGTGGTCGTCACATGGAAGCGATCCTCGGCCAGGCGCCCGACGACGCCATCGTCATAAACGAAGCCATCCTCGCGGGTCATGATGCCGTAGCGGCAGCGGCCGGGCTTCAGCGTATCCCAGGCATTGGTGTAGAGGAGGTTCAAAAACTCAGCCGCATCCGGCCCGACCACTTCGATCTTGCCGAGCGTCGAGGCATCGAACACGCCGGCCACTTCACGCGCCGTGCGGCACTCGCGATTGACGGCCTGGTGCATGGTCTCGCCGGCACGCGGATAGAACCAGGCGCGCTTCCAGTTGCCGACATCTTCGAAGATGGCACCATGCGCCTCTTCCCAGGCATGCATCGGCGTCTTGCGGGCGGGATCGAAGAGAGCCCCGCGCGAATGGCTGATCAGCGTGCCGTAAGTCACCGGCGTATAGGGCGCACGGAAGGTGGTGAGGCCGACCTGCGGAATATCCTTGCCGAGCATTTCGGCAGCGATCGCCAGGCCATGCATGTTGGAAAGCTTGCCCTGGTCGGACGCCATGCCGTTGGTGGTGAAGCGCTTGATGTGCTCGATGGAATGCATGCCCTCGCGCACGGCAAGGCGGATATCCTTGGCGCAGACGTCGTGCTGGAAATCGACGAAAGCCTTGGCATTCGTATCCGGTCCCGCACCTTCGGCAGCACCGATCATGCCGCCGGTCCATTCGAAGGCCTGCTCGGCGTGGAGCTGGATCTTCTCGCCGCCATTGGTGCTGCCAGTCGCGCGCGCCATCAGCTCGCCGGCGGCAAGCGATTCCTCGATCACGGCTTGCAGCCCGTCCGTGCCATTGCAAGCACCGACGGAAAGGCAATCCTGAACATAGGTACCCGGCAGGAAACGCTGCTTCTCGGCGTCGAATTTCAGCTTGCCGCGCGATTGCGAGAAGAGATGAACGGAGGGCGTCCAGCCTGCCGAAACCAGCAGAGCATCCACCGGGATCTTGCGGGTGGCGGAGCTGCCGTTGCGCGAGACGGTCATGGAGGAGACGCGCAGCTTGCCTGATGTATCGACGACGGCATAGTCGGTCAGCACCTCAATGCCGAGCCGCTTTGCTTCGGCGAGAACCGCCTCGCCGGGCCGCGCGCGGCTGTCAACGATGGCAGCGATGGAGACACCGGCACGCTTGAGATCGAAGGCGGCCTCATAGGCCGAATCATGCGCCGTGTAGACGCCGATCTTCGCACCGACGGCGACGCCATAGTGGTTGAGATAGGCACGCGCGGCCGAGGCGAGCAAGATGCCCGGGCGGTCGTTGTTCGGAAACACCATGTGGCGCTCGATAGCGCCCGTCGCCAGGATGGCGCGCTTGGCGCGGACCTGCCACAGGCGTTCGCGCGGCAGGTCGCGGCCGGGTTTCGCCAGATGATCGGTCACCCGTTCGGCAAGGCCGAAGAAATTATGGTTGTAGTAGCCGAAGGCGGTCGTGCGGGTCAGCACCTGCACATTCGGCATCGCCTTGAGCTTGGCGAAGGTCACCTGCGCCCACTCATAGCCCTCGACACCGTCGATCTTGATGCCGGTATCGAAGCGCAGCGCGCCGCCGACATCCGGCTGTTCGTCACAGAGGATGACCTTGGCGCCGGTTTCGGCAGCGGCGAGCGCCGCGGAAAGACCGGCAACGCCCGCGCCAACGACGAGCACGTCGCAATGCGCATAGCGGCTGGCATAGTGATCCGGATCCTCCTCCGTCGGCGCGACGCCGAGGCCGGCGGCACGGCGGATGAAGGGCTCGTAAATATGCTTCCAGGCCGACTTCGGCCACATGAAGGTCTTGTAGTAGAAGCCGGCGGCAAAGAAGGGCGACATCAGATTGTTGACGCCACCGATATCGAAGGCAAGCGACGGCCAGCGGTTCTGCGACTGAGCCTTCATGCCGTCGAAGACTTCCTGCACGCTGGCACGGACGTTCGGCTGACGCCGCGCTGCATCGCGCGAGATATCGAGCAGCGCGTTCGGCTCTTCGGCGCCGGCCGACAAGATGCCGCGCGGACGGTGGTACTTGAAGGACCGGCCGACGAGATGGACGCCATTGGCAAGCAGCGCCGAGGCGACGGTATCGCCTTCGAGCGCGGTATAGGCCTTGCCGTCAAAAGTGAAGCGAGCGGTTCTGGCCGGCGTCAGACGTCCCTTGCCCGCGATACGATTGGCGCCGCTCATTCAGCAAATCCCTGTGTTTGTGCCGTCTGTTCTTGTTCGTTCTGTTCCTGCGCCACCGGTTCGGCCGCGCCAGGCTTGAGCGTCGCCGGATCCGGCTTCGGCTCGCCCGCCTTGTAAGTGCGGTAGAAGTGATCGCTTACCGTGTCGCGCGCCGCATTGAAGAAGCGGCCGCAGCCGTGGATGTGCCGCCAGCGCTCGAAGATCAGCCCCTTCGGATTGTCGCGCAGGAAGAAATATTCCTCGAATTCTTCATCCGATATCCCGGCAATATTGGCTGGCCGCGCGATATGCGCGTCACCGGCGTTGCGGAATTCAAGTTCCGAACGCTCTTCCTCGCAATAGGGGCAGTAAATCAGCAGCATCGTTTCTACCTGTGTTAAAGCTCGGAGCCTGTAAGGCTTGTGCCGGGAGGCTGCTCACAAAGCTGCCGTCCCATGGTGACGAAAGGTGTTATGCGCTTCAGCAGCGCCTCCAGCGATCCATATGGCTTCAGCACGTTGGTCATCCCCAGATTGACCAGGCTCATGCCCAACAGGTCGGTGTCGATCGCAAACGCTCTGGTCGCCTCGGGCGTCTGGTCCGGCACGAAATAGACCGTCGGCTTGTTCAGCACCTTGGCGCAGGCAATCACGCCGCTTTCGGCCACGAAGGGCCAGTCGGTCTCATCCTTCGCCTTGTGGATCACCTGCATGCGAAAATCCTTGACCCCTGGAATAAGATCGCTGACTTCGGTCGCGATCGCTCCGACCGGCAGGGAAAGCCCTGCGGCAAGAACGATCCCGACCGCGGCCGACATCAGTGTGCCACGGCGGCTGCCGCCGCCTCATCGATCAGACGGCCGGTGCGGAAGCGATCCAGCGTCAGGCCGGCATTGAACTTATGCGGCTCGTCGCGGGCAATCAGATGGGCAAAGAGATTGGCCGAACCCGGCGTCGCCTTGAAGCCACCCGTGCCCCAGCCGCAATTGACATAGAGCCCGGGCACCGGCGTCTTCGACTGGATTGCCGAACGGTCCGGCGTATTGTCGACGATGCCGCCCCAGGAGCGCATCATCTTCACGCGGCGAAACATCGGGAACAGTTCGCAAATCGCATCCAGCGTATGGGTGATGATCTGCAACCCGCCGGTCTGGCTGTAGGAATTATACTGGTCCGTGCCGGCGCCGATGACGAGCTCACCCTTGTCGGACTGCGAGATATAGGCGTGCACCGTGTTCGACATGACGACGCAGGGGAAGATCGGCTTCAGCGGCTCGGAGACCAACGCCTGCAGCGGGCTCGACTGCAGCGGCACGCGCACGCCGGCCATCTGCATGACGACGGTGGTATGGCCGGCTGCGGACACGCCGACTTTCTTCGCACCAATGAAGCCTTTACTCGTGTCGACGCCGGTGACACGGCCATCCGGCCCGCGGCGAATGCCGGTCACTTCGCAATTCTGGATGATGTGCACGCCACGATCGGAAGCAGCGCGCGCAAAGCCCCAGGCAACTGCATCGTGACGCGCCGTGCCGCCGCGACGCTGCAGGGCAGCGCCGTTGATCGGATAGCGCGCTGTCTTCGAAATATCGAGCGGCGGACAGTAAGCCTTGGCCTGCTCCGGCGTCAGCCATTCATTGTCGATGCCGTAGAGACGGTTGGCGTGGATATGGCGCTTGAAGGACTGCTGATCATGCACATTGTGCGACAGCATCATCACGCCGCGCGGCGAATACATGACATTATAATTGAGATCCTGAGACAGCCCCTCCCAGAGCTTCATAGAATGCTCATAGATGTGCATGCTCTCTTCATAGAGATAGTTCGAGCGGATGATGGTCGTGTTGCGGCCGGTATTGCCGCCGCCGAGCCAGCCCTTTTCGATGACGGCAACATTGGTGATGCCGTGCTCTTTGGCGAGATAGTAGGCTGCGCCCAGGCCGTGACCGCCGGCGCCGACGATGATGACGTCATACTCCTTGCGCGGCTCCGGCGAGGTCCATTGAGCCTCCCAGCCCTTATGAGCCCGCATCGCTTCCCGTGCCACGGCAAAAACCGAGTATTTACGCATTCGCCCTCAACTCCTTCAGGCAAGACGCCCTTCTTGTGGGTCATACAAATCGCAAATCGAAAACCGACACAACGGCTCTTTTGCGACGCATTCAGGACCGTCTTTCGACACGGTTAAAATTGCCGCGTTCCCGGCTGCCGCGCTTAAGGCCTCTTAGCAATTTTATTTGCGCTGCAGATGGCAGACCTTCACCCGCCCGCCATGACCATCCTTACGCCAGACACATCCCTCTTTTCGTGGCTTTCCATTGTAAAGATAGATCCTCGCACGATGCTTGCTGTCGAAGGTCTGATTGGAAAAGTCGTGGCCGCCGATACGGACATTCTTGCCAAGCCGCACTTCACCGGCTGTGGCGGAGCCAAGCGCCCCAGCAAGAACAACGATGGCCAGCATAAGCGCTGCGAGCGGCCTCCCGACGACAGCAAGGTCGAGCGATTTCATAAAACGATTCCCCCTCTTTCGCGAACAATTGCTGAGATGGCGCAATCGCCGCAGCGCACGAATGATTGTGATCTGAAATACTCACACAAGCATGTCGATGTCGCAAAGATCGGCGTCCGCCAATCGCTTAATCAACAGCTTCGACGAAGCATCTCAGGCGCCACCGACTGAATTCGGTACTCGACAACTAGCTTTTTCCTCTGCAAACTCACGATCTGGCTAGACTTTGACAAACCGATCTGCTATCTCGCCTAACCAATCGCAAAGCTGCGGCCGCGCGAACGTTATATTTTTGCCTCCTGGCGTTGCCGTCGCCGCTGGCATCAACCAAACCAAAGGAACGTGATTCTCGTGCAGGTACTTGTCCGCGATAACAATGTCGACCAGGCTCTCCGCGCTCTCAAGAAGAAGATGCAGCGCGAAGGTATTTTCCGCGAAATGAAGATGCGCGACTACTATGAAAAGCCGTCGCAGAAGCGTGCTCGCGAAAAGGCTGAAGCTGTTCGTCGCGTTCGCAAGCTTGCTCGCAAGCGCGCTCAGCGCGAAGGCCTTGTTGCCAAGTAATCGCCGTTTTTTCGACGTTTTCAGATGCATGTGTGGCGGGGGCGAGTCGTTCGCCGCCGCCTTTTTGATTTATTCTCTGCGCAAATCGGATTAAATCAGAACAGCCTGATATGACGCATGGGGAAAGCGAACCCGATAATGGCAATGACGACTTCCGTAAAGTTCCGCACTTCGAACCTCTCCTTATTCGTTTCGAAGCGCGCCGCGGTGCTGCCTGCTTTGGCGATACTTGCCGCAATCAGCCTTTCCGGCTGCCAGACGGCTACGACCGATAATGTGATCCAGATCGACAAGGCGCAGGGCTCGTCCGAAAATATCGCTTCGCTGACGTCAGTCATCAATGCCAATCCGCAGGATCCGGAAGGCTACAATGTGCGCGGCACAGCCTATGGCCGCGGCGGTGATTTCAACCGCGCCCTTGCCGACTTCAATCAGGCGATCCAGCTCAATCCGAAGTTCTATCAGGCCTATGCCAACCGCGCGCTCATCTACCGCAACATGGGCAAGCTGCCGGAAGCGGTCGCGGACTACAACGCGGCGCTGCAGATCAACGGCAATTACGATGTCGCCTATATCGGCCGCGGCAATCTCTACCGCCAGGCCGGTCGCGACAACGATGCCTTCAATGATTATTCGAAGGCTATCAGCCTCGGCACCACGGACGGCCGTGCCTATAACGGCCGCGGCGTGATCTACCAGAAGCGCAATCAGCAGGATAAGGCGATCGACGATTTCTCCAAGGCGATCTCACTCTCGCCGAATTCGCCGGAGCCTTACAACAGCCGCGGCATCTCCTATCTCGCGCAGAACGACGACGACAACGCGTTTGCCGATTTCAACCATGCGATCGAGCTGAACAACAAGCTCGCCGAATCCTGGGCAAACCAGGCCTTCGTCTACGAGCGCAAGGGCGACAAGGCGAAAGCGCGTCGCTCCTATCAGCACGCGGTCAATCTCGATCCGAACTACCAGCCCGCCAGAGATGGTCTGGCACGTGTCGGCGCCGGCGCCTAATACAGGGGCATATCGCAGTAAAAACATCCAGCCGCCGGCAAGCCCTGCCCGGCGGCTTTTCTTTGCCTCGGCAAAGGCCGAAAGCGCATCTCGATCCTTCAAATTCGCGTCAGGCGCTTTAGGTCTTTGACTTTGTGCATGTCGTTATCGCAAAACCGCTGCGCACTTTTGCGCGACATGCTGTAGTCTCGGCTCACCCATTCAAGCGAGACAAAGACATGCCCTCCCCGCAAAAAGTCATCGTCGTCGGCGCTGGAATCATCGGTGCCTCCATCGCCTGGCATCTCAGTCGCAAGGGCGCATCCGTGACGGTGGTCGCTCAGCAGACCGGCGGCGTTGCAACTCCGAACTCCTTCGCCTGGATCAATGCGAGCTGGGGCAATCCGGAATTCTATTTCCAGGTCCGTCGCCAATCGATGGCCGAATGGTCGCGGCTACAAGACGACCTGCCGGATCTTCCCTTGTCCTGGTGCGGCGGCCTGTCCTGGGATCTGCCCGAAGCAGAGCTCGACGCCTATGCGGCTCAGCATCATGGCTGGGGCTATGGCATACAGCCGGTCAACCAAGCGACGAGCGCGATGATCGAACCGAACCTCGCCAATCCGCCGGATTATGCCCTGCATGTTGCCGAGGAAGGCGCCGTCGAACCTGTTGTCGCCACCAAGCTGCTTCTGGAGGACGCCCGCCGTCAGGGCGCGAGCCTATCATTTGGCGTCGAGGTCAGGGGCCTGCTCAGAGAAGGCGAGCGGATTATCGGTATCGAAACGAGCGAAGGGCCGATGCGCGCCGATCATGTCGTTCTGGCCGCCGGTGCGGGCACGCCAGCGCTTGCGGCCTCGGCGGATATTCTCGTGCCGCTGGAAAGGCCTCCAGGGCTTATCGTCCATTCCCGCCCCGTGCAGAAAATGCTGAATGGTCTGGTGATGGCGCCGGAACTGCATTTGCGCCAGACCGCGGAGGGGCGAATCATCGCCGGCGGTGACTTCGGCGGCACCGATCCCGGCAGTAATCCGCAAGCAGCAGCCGACGATCTTTTCGCCAGGGTCAAAAAGACATTGAAGGCCGCCGCGGCGCTGGAGTTTGACTTCTACACCATCGGCTATCGCCCGACACCGAAAGACGGCTTTCCGATTCTGGGTGGTGTCGGCGCGGCACCTGGCCTCTACCTCGCAGTTCTCCACTCCGGCGTCACGCTGGCGCCGCTCGTCGGCCTGCTCGCCGCGCAGGAAATCGTCGATGGTGGCGAAGCTCCCGAGCTAGCACCCTTCCGCCTCTCACGCTTTGCCTAGCTCGGACACAAGGCCTGTCACCGCAACTTCAAGGATGCATTGCCACAGTCGTAAATACCCGAGATCGCTTACGATTTCGCAATAATGACTTTTCAGATGTTGCAAGGAAAATTACCCAGCCCTAACATGGCGCTTCACGAGCATGTAGCTCGATGATCTGGGCACGGGGGCGCTTGGCATGATGACCAATACCATTCTCTTCGCGTTTGCCAGCGCGTCGGACCCTTATGGAGGCACGATCGGTTGATCGCCCCATGAGGAAGCCGCATTTCCCGAAAGCGTCGATTGGTGCCTATCTGATCGCCATAGCCCTGGCGATTGCCTTGCCTATTCTCGCCTTCGTCGCGCTGCTTCTGGTCCAACTCGAGAATAATGAACGCGATGCTCTGAAGGGCGACACGGTTCAGGATGCGCAGGCGCTTTCGCGTGTCATCGATCGCCAATTGCAGGACATGGCGACGACGTTGCGCCTCCTGTCTTCCTCGCCGGAACTTGAGCGCAATGACATCGCCACCTTCTTCGCCCGCACGGAAACGGTATTGCGCACCGATTCGCTTTTCGTGCTGCTTATGGAAAAGGATGGCCAGCTCCGGCTGAATACACGCTGGCCGCTCGGCAAGCCACTCGGCAAGACCGGCAACATCGCCGCACTTCAATCGGCACTGGATTCCGGCCGCATCGAGGCATCCGATGTCTTCATAGGCTCGACCGCCCGCCGCTGGGTCTATAACGTCACCCTGCCCCTCGAACATTCGCCGGCCGGCGCCGCTTTGGCGGTAACACAGGATGCCGACGAGCTCGCCAAGCTCGTGACGACGGAAGCCCTGCCACCCGGCTGGTCTGCCGCCGTTCTGGACAAATCCGGCCATGTCGTTGCCGCCGGTGGCCCAACGACCCTCGCCCCGGGCGACGCATTCAATAAGAACATCCTGCCGAAACTGATCGCATCCAGCGGCGTCTATCAGGATGACAAGGTCCTGCCGAACGCAGTGCTCGGTTACGCGCAAATCTCAGGCTGGTCCTGGAAGGCCGTCGTCTGGGGTCCGATCGCCTCTGCGCAGGCTTCGCTGATGAGCACCTGGCGCTTTCTGATCTATGGCGGTGTGACGCTGCTGTTGGTTGCGCTGATTGCCGTCTATGCCCTGGCCCGTCAAGTGCGCACCACCATACAGGATATTGCCGATATGGCAGAGCGCATGGGCCGCGGCGAGATCGTGGCGCCGGTCGACACCAGCGTCATCGAGGCAAATCAGGTAGCTGTCGCGCTTTCCAACGCATCCTTCGACCGCAGCGTTACCGAGGACCGATTGCATTTCGTCATGCACGAGCTCGTCCACCGCACCAAGAATCTGTTGGCGCTCGCGCAGGCAATGACGCGCCAGCTCGCGCGGCAGACCGACAGCGTCGATACCTTCCAGCGAGCGGTCGCCGACCGGCTGGAAGGCCTGGCGCGTTCGATCGAGGTGCTGACCAGCGAACAATGGTCCGGCGTATCGCTTCGCCGCGTGATCGACATCCATCTCGCGACTTTCCTACAGGCACCTCAGCAGCTCGACGTTCTCGGCAATGACTTCCTGCTGAAGCCAGAGGCGGTGCAGAATCTCGGCCTGGTCCTGCACGAGCTTGCCACCAATTCGGTCAAATATGGCGCGCTGTCCGCGCCGGAGGGCAGGATCACCATCGAATGGACGAACGAAGCCGCTGAAACCGGCACCAAGATTCGCTTCGTCTGGACCGAAAGTGGCGGTCCGCCGGTCAAGCCGCCGAGCGATACCGGCTTCGGCACCACCGTCACGAAAACCCATGCCGCGGCATCCTTCAGCGGCCATGTCGAGGTCGATTTCCGCCCGGCTGGTCTCGTCTGGATACTGACCGCACCACGCAGCATGATGGAACGTCAAAGGAACTGAGAGCAGTTCCAGCAAAAGTGCGAAGCGGTTTTGCGTCCGGAACGGCGTAAAAACAGGAAGATAGAGCGTTTTCGCGATTCGAAGAAAAGCGGAATTGCTCTGAGAACGGAAACACCGCTCTTGCGGGCGCAGCGGCAGCCTACTCGTTCATCGCCTTGACGATTTCTTCGGTCACTTTCTTCGCATCGCCGAGCAGCATCATCGTGCCGTCCTTGTAGAAAAGCGTGTTATCGATGCCGGCATAGCCGGAGCCGAGCGAACGCTTGACGAAGAGGCAGGTTTTCGCCTTGTCGACGTCGAGGATCGGCATGCCATAGATCGGCGACGTCTTGTCGTCGCGCGCCGCTGGATTGGTAACATCGTTGGCGCCGATGACATAGGCAACATCGGCCTGGGCGAATTCCGAATTGATGTCCTCGAGCTCGAACACCTCGTCATAGGGTACATTGGCCTCGGCGAGTAGCACGTTCATATGGCCGGGCATGCGGCCGGCAACGGGGTGGATGGCATATTTCACCTCGACGCCATGCGCCTTCAGCCTGTCGGCCATTTCACGCAGCGCATGCTGGGCCTGCGCAACCGCCATGCCATAGCCGGGCACGATGATGACCTTGGAGGCATTGGCCATCAGATAGGCAGCGTCCTCGGCCGAACCGAGCTTCACGGTCTTGTCGGAATTGTCGGCTCCGCCCGAGGCCGTCTCGCCTCCGAAACCGCCGAGAATAACCGAGACGAAGGAGCGGTTCATGCCCTTGCACATGATGTAGGACAGGATCGCACCCGAAGACCCGACAAGCGCGCCGGTAATGATGAGCGCGAGATTGCCGAGCGTGAAGCCGATGCCGGCGGCCGCCCAGCCGGAATAGGAATTCAACATCGACACGACGACGGGCATGTCGGCGCCGCCGATCGGTACGATCAGCAGCACACCGAGAAGTAACGACAGCGCGACGATCGCCCAGAAGGCGAGATGACTCTCGTTCGCCGCCAAGCTGATGATGGAGACCACGATCAGCACAAGCAAAGCGGCATTGATGACATGGCGGTTCGGCAGCAGGATCGGCTTGCCGGACATGCGTCCGTCGAGTTTCAGGAAGGCGATGATCGAGCCGGTAAAGGTGAGCGCGCCGATCGCGACACCGATCGCCATCTCGATGCGGGCTTCCGTATGGATATGGTCAATTTCGCCGATGCCGAAAGAGGATGGCGTATAGAGCGCCGAAGCCGCCACGAGGACGGCTGCCAGACCCACCAGCGAGTGGAAGCCTGCGACAAGCTGCGGCATCGAGGTCATCGGAATGACGCGCGCGATGTAGGCACCCGCTCCGCCGCCGATGGCAAGGCCCAGAACGATCAGCACGAAACCGCCGAAGGATGGCGTCGCCAGCACCAGCGTGGTGGCAATGGCAATGCCCATGCCGACCATGCCGTAAAGATTGCCGCGCCGGCTGGTGGCCGGATGCGACAGGCCGCGCAGCGCCAGGACGAACAGAACGCCGGAGACGAGATAGAGGAAAGCCGCGATATTGCTCAGCATGCCGCCCTCACTTATCCTTCTTCTTGTACATCGCCAGCATGCGCTGGGTGACAAGAAAGCCGCCGACGATATTGACCGAGACGAGAACCAGCGCCACAAAGCCGAAGCCCGTGGCAAGGCCGCTCGCCGAAATGCCCACGGCCAGCAGCGCACCGACGACGATGACCGAGGAGATGGCGTTCGTCACCGCCATCAGCGGCGTATGCAGGGCCGGCGTCACCGACCAGACGACATAATAGCCGACGAAGATAGCCAGCACGAAGATAGCCAGTTGGAAGACGAAAGGATCGATTGCTCCACCGGTTGCGGCACTGGCAACCTCCGGCGCCTGTGCTGCAGCGGCCGTAACGGCGGCAACGGCATCATTCAGTTGCTGGAGTGCCTGGTCCATTGCTTGGCTGGCCATCTCAGAGATCTCCCTTCTTGATCGTCGGCTGGTCGGGATCGACGAAATTCGGGTTCACGACCTCGCCGCCGTCGGTCAGCATCGTCGCCTTGATCAGCTCATCGGTGCGGTTGAGGGCAAGGCTCTTCGTATCCTTGTCGACCATCGTCTCCAGGAAGGTAACGAGGTTCTTGGCATAGAGGGCCGAGGCGCTGGCCGCGATCCGCCCGGCCATGTTGGGATATCCGACCACCTTGACACCCTCGACATCGGCGATCTTGCCGTATTCGGCCCCCTCGATATTGCCGCCGCGTTCGACCGCGAGATCGACGGCCACGGCGCCGGGGCGCATCGCCTTCAGCATGTCGCGCCCGACAAGGCGCGGCGCCGGTCGCCCCGGAATGAGCGCCGTGGTGATGACGATATCCTGCTTGGCGATGTGATCGGCGACGAGTGCCGCCTGCTTTGCCTGATACTCTTTCGACATTTCCTTGGCATAACCACCGGCGGTCTCCGCCGCCTTGAACTCTTCGTCCTCGACCGCGACGAATTTCGCGCCGAGCGAAGCGACCTGCTCCTTTGCGGCCGGCCGCACGTCCGTCGCCGAAACGAGCGCCCCCAAACGCCGTGCGGTGGCGATCGCCTGCAACCCGGCAACGCCAGCACCCATGACGAAGACCTTTGCCGCCGGAACCGTGCCCGCCGCCGTCATCATCATCGGCAGTGCCCGGTCATAGACCGCAGCAGCCTCGATCACGGCTTGATATCCTGCAAGATTGGCCTGCGACGACAGCACGTCCATCGACTGCGCGCGGGTGATGCGCGGCATCAGTTCCATGGCGAAGCTCGTCAGCCCTGCGCGCGCCATCTCGGCAAGAGCAGCCTCGTTGCCATAGGGATCCATGATGGCGATGACGATCGCGCCGCTCTTATAGCCGGAGATCTCCTTGCTCGTCGGGCGTCTGACCTTGAGGATGACATCCGCCGCCTTCGCATCCTTGATGGAACCGATCCGGGCGCCGACGGCTTCGTATTCGGTATCCGGAATGCGCGATAAAGTCCCCGCACCGGCTTCGATCACCACATCGAAACCCAGGTTCTTCATCTTCTTTACCGTCTCGACGGAAGCCGCAACACGCGTCTCCTCCGCCACGCTTTCCTTGGCCACGAAAACCAGATTGCTCAACGACGACACCTCGCATCAGACGGCGCCGCTCCTGAATGCGGCGGCGCTGTAGCCTGCAGAATCATGGGAAAGCGCGGGCGATCGGCCCGGCATCGATCAGCGCTGCAATATCAGCGCAACAGGACGACGCTGGCGATGGTCAGAACGATGAATATCAGGACGCCGCCGAGGAAACCGGCATGACCAAAGAAACCGGCCGCCATGGCGATCAACAATGCGGCAACGATCGCAGACCCGACCTTGGCTCCCGAGATGAAAAGATTATAGGTCTTCTCATGCTCCTTGTAGTCCATGGGAGCACCCACTTCGGCGGGTCCAGTATGATGTTCGGCCATTCAGAATTCTCCCCTCGATCCTCTCCGCCGACAGACAATATAATTGCCAGCTGGAGCTCGTCCTCAAAAGTTGTGGTAGCCTGCAATGGATACCGCAACCAATTTCCTCCACCGAGGGGTTACACAAAGCGAGGAAAAATGCAATGCACGAGAAGGTCGCAGGCGGGCGTAGGCTGACGGAATCGCCGATGGATTTCGAATACGCCCGCATCGAAACGACGACGCCGGTTAGGTCGCGACATCAGACGGCAGGATTCTGCCGGCGCCCAACTGCCGTCGGCTAAGACTGGCCACCCTCTCGACAACCTGCTCCGGCGGCACCGGAGGCGAAAATACATAACCTTGGATGATATCAGCCAGGTTCCGCTCGACGACCAATGCCAGCTGCTCCAGCGTCTCGACACCTTCGATCACGATATGAAGGCTGAGCGCGCGGGAAAGATCGACGATACCGCATAGCAGCTTGAAACGGCGACTATCCGTCGTAATGTCACGAACGAAAGACCGATCGATCTTCACGACATCCACAGGCAGCGTATCGAGATAGCTGAGGCTGGAAAATCCCGTTCCGAAATCGTCGATCGCAATGGTGATGCCTTTGGCGCGCAGATCGGCGAGGATGGAGCGAACGGTCGCCACCTCATCCATCAGGCAACTTTCAGTAACCTCGAGATGCAGGCGGGATGGCTCCAATCCTGACGCATCAAGCGCCGCCATGACGATTTTGACAATCTCGCCATTGCGCAGATCCTGTGCGGAGAGATTGACGGAAACCGCAAGCGGCGCAGGCCATGAAGCGCAATCCTTGCAGGCCTGGTCGACCATGAAGCGAGTGATGCCGGCAACGATGCCCATCTCCTCGGCAATCTGCACGAAAAGATCGGGCGGGATCGAGCCCTTTTCCGGATGGATCCAGCGTGCAAGCGCCTCGCAGCATTCGATCCGGGAGCCATCCGGCGTGAACATCGGCTGATAGACGGCCTGAAGCCTGCCGGTTTCCACCGCCTCGCGCAAATCATCCTTCAGCTTCTGCCGCTCGACATAGCGTGCGTCCATCTCCTGCTCGAACGCACTGCAGCCGCCCTTCAGCCGCGATTTGGCGTCGAAGAGCGCGAGATCGACCTTGATCTGCCACTCCTCCGGGCGAAACTCACGGCTGGACATGGTGAGATATCCGCCGCTGACGGAAATCCGGAAACTGCTGTCTTCCACGCTGTAGGTCCCGGCCGTTGCGGCATGCAGAGTGTGGATACGGGCATCGATATCCGGGGCATCGTCTTCATTCGGAAAGAACAGCACGAATTGATCACCGACAAGACGAGCGGCAATTGCTGTGGTACCGGCAAGCTGCTTCAGGCGCTCGGCTATGGCGACCAGCAGGCGGTCCCCGGCAACATGTCCCTTGGTATCGTTGACGTGTTTGAAGTCATCGATATCGAGAACCAGAATGCCGATGCGGCTTTCCCGTTTGCGCCCAGCCAGCCTCTCCTTGACCAGATCCATGAAATATTCGCGATTCGGGAGCCCCGTCAAAGGATCGTAGCGCACCATATGCAGGATCTTGCGCTCCGCTCGAATACGCACCGTCACGTCTTCGAAAATCAGAATCACGATCCCATCCGCACGGCGGCTGGCCGAAAATTCCAGGAACTGATCCTCGTTGAATTGGATGAGCGTTCGCGACAGCGTGCCGCTGACGAGCTGTGCCAGCTGCCGCTGGATGAGCCCGGGCAGCGATCCGTCGATGAAAGCGTGGCGGGCGCCGTAGCGTAGAACGACATCGAATTCGCAGTCCTTGAGCCGCTGCGCATCGGCAAAATTGAGGAGCTCGCATGCCTTGCGATTGACGACCAGAATGCGGTTCTGGGCATCCAGCATGAACAGCCCGTGCGTCATGCTGTTCAGCGCAGTGTCGAACCTGTCGGCCATCAGCGATATCTCGCGCGAAGCGATGATGTTCCGGTAAAGAAATTCGCGCATGCCATTCGCCATTGCGCGCGTCGTCAGTCCAAACGGAATGAGCATGAGGGAGGCTATTGCCTTGTAAGGCTGCTGCAACAGCAGGCAGGCAATGATGATCGGCACGCAGCAGGCGAGAATCTGAAGATCCACCGCCCGCGGCGAACCATAGTTGCGGCCGACGATCGACACCATCGACGCCATGGTGACGGCGACGCAGATGAATTCCGCCAGCGGATCGCGCAGAATGAGGATGGCATAGCTGCTGCCGATGCCGAGGATGGCCGCCGTCGCCGCCGCGCCGATTACATAGCGCACTTCCCAGCCGGCAATATCGGCGCGCGTAAGATCATTCTTGTCCGCGGCGTCGAAGAGCTGGAACAAATGGATGCGTAAGCCAAAGACAACCGCAAACCCCACGCAAAAGGCCAGATAGATGCCCGCATGCGTGCTCAGGAAGACGAGGGTATATGTCAGGATGTGAACGAACACGCCCGTGATGAGCGTTTTGCGATTTCCGAAAAGCGAACTGACGAACGACAGATAAATATCCGTCGGCACGGTGTCCGGGCTTGGAGGCTTCATTCAGACTTCCCCTGATGCGGCGGACACCCTAGTGGAAACCCTTTAAAATTTACTTGCCCGAACAGAGCACATTCGGACAGATTTTCCAATCAAAGCGGCAGCTTAAGTTGAAGCGGGATTATGATCAGAACTGCACTGGCGCAATGATTCTCGGCTCCCATTGAGGTGGATATAATATTTAAAGCACTAATAAAGAAAACAATATATCGACAAAGACTTATGAAATACGATTACAGCTTGCCCGCCCGCTGCTGGATCATCATAAAGGTATCGAAAGTATACTCGGAAAGCTGCATCCAAAGATAGGCATCCTTCTTATAGGCGACCTGATCCTCATAAATGCGCTTGAAATAATCGTTTGACTTGGAGAGATCGGCATAAAGCGCGCTCGCTGCCTGGAAGCAGGCCTCCATGATCTCCTGGCTGAAAGGTCTGAGCGTCACACCCTGCTGCACGATATCCTTCAGTGCCTGGGGATTTTTGACGTCGTATTTCGCCAGCATGTTGGTGTTGGCGAAGGCGCAGGCGTCGCCGAGAATTGCCTGATAGTTCTTCGGCAAGGCGTTCCATTTTTCCAGATTGAAGAAGGCATGCACCACGGCGCCACCTTCCCACCAGCCGGGATAATAATAGTATTTGGCGATCTTCTGCAGGCCGAGTTTCAAGTCGTCATAGGGCCCGACCCATTCGGCCGCATCGACCGTACCCTTATTCAGCGCGTCATAGACACCGTTGACCGGAATATCCTGCTGCGGCACGACGCCGATCTTCTCGATCACCTTCCCGGCCAGGCCGGCGATGCGCATTTTCAGACCCTTGAGATCGTCGAGCGTATTGATTTCCTTGCGAAACCAGCCACCCATCTGCGCACCGGTGTTGCCTGCGGGAAGCCCCAAGATGCCCTGCGTGGCATAGAATTCGTTCATCAACTTGTTGCCGTTGCCCTGGTAGAACCAAGCATTGGTCAGCCGGGCATTGAGGCCGAAGGGCAGCGCCGTGCCGATGGCATAGGTCGGATCCTTTTGCCAGAAATAATAGGAGCAGGTGTGCGCGGCATCGACGGCGCCGGCGCTGACCGCATCGGCTGCCTGTGCACCAGGAACGATCTCACCGGCCTCATAGGTCTGGATGACGAAATTGCCGTTGGTCGCGTCGGAAACATGCGCGGCAATATCTTCCGCGCCGCCATAGATCGTATCCAGGCTCTTGGGAAAGGAAGAGGTCATCTTCCAGGTGATCTTCGGATATTCCTGGGCAAGGGCCGGGCTCGCAAGCGCGGAAGCGGCAGCACCTGCGCCAACAGCTCCTGCCCGCCTGATGAAGGAACGGCGATCCATCGAATTCTCCCATACGGACGGCATTGCTGGGGAACGGCGCGTTCCCCGTCACGGCGCAAGCGATGGAACTAACCATGCCGCACCCGGTCTTTCAAGTTTGCTCTTGCACCGCATTATGGCGATTCCTGTACATCGGCGTAACGAGCCGAAACAAAGCCTTGGGAAAACCTCTGCGCGTTGCCGGCCAGGCCGTATTCGCGTAAGTTCGTAAGGCGCAAGTCGCCCTCGGATCGACATCAAGATCGTCCAGAGGTCCAATGAACAAACGTCTGCAGCCTTCGGAGCCTTGCATGCCCAGACCGATCATCGCCATTCCCGCCGATATCCGCGAGTTCGATGGCACCAGCTGGCATGCGGTGCAGCTGCAATATGTACGCGCTGCCGTGAAGGCTTCGGGATTGATGGCGCTGATCGTTCCCGCGCTGGAGGACGGCAACGATGCGGACGCCATTCTCGACCGGGTGGACGGGTTGCTCGTTTCCGGTTCGGCGACCAATGTGCATCCATCCCTCTATGGAAAAGAGGCAAGGGACAGCGACGGCCCCTTCGACCCGGCGCGTGACGCGACATCGCTGCCGCTCATTCGCCGCGCGATCGATCGCGCCATTCCGATGCTCGCCATCTGCCGCGGCATTCAGGAGCTAAACGTTGCCCTTGGCGGCACGCTCGCCAGCGAAATCCAGGACCAGCCGGGCATCTGGGATCACCGCAAGCCGCCGAATGTCGATCGCGATACGATGTATTCCATCCGGCAGAGCGTCTTCGTCAAGGAAGGCTCCTGTATCGCCCGCGCCGTCGGACCGGGTGAAGTGCGTGTGAATTCGCTGCATCGCCAGGCGATCGCCGATACGGCGCCGAGACTGCAGGTGGAGGCACTGGCCGAGGACGGCACGATCGAGGCCGTCTCCGTTATCGGCGCCAAGGCCTTTGCCGTTGGCGTACAATGGCATCCGGAATATTGGGCAGAAACGGATTCGCCATCGCTGAAGCTCTTCACCGCCTTCGGCGATGCCGTGCGCGACTATGCTGCGAGCAAGGAGCGGCCTGCGGTCGCTCCGTATCAGCAAAAAGCCGTCTAATCAGCCTCGCGGCTTGACCGGCGTTTCCGGCACCGGCGTCACAGGCTCACCCCTAGCGAACCATTCGATGATGTTGTCGGCAACGAGATCGGCCATGGCATCGCGCGTCGGCACCGAGGCCGAGGCCACATGCGGTAGCAGCGAAACGTTCGGCAGCGAGAGATATCCTGTGGGGACATTCGGTTCGTCGTAGAAGACGTCGAGACCGGCTGCGCCCAGCGTGCCGTTGCCGAGGGCGGTTATCAGCGCGTCGTCATCGACGGACCAGCCGCGGCCGACATTGATAAACACACCTTGCGGCCCAAGCGCCGAGAGGATGTCCGCATTGATGACCTTGTGCGTCTCAGGCGTCTTCGGCACGATGGAAATCAGCGTATCCACCGACTGCGCCATCTCCTTCAGCGTCGGGTAGTAATCGTAAGGCAGGGAGTCGCGGGGCGAGCGGGTATGATAGCCGATCTTCACCTTGAACGGCTCCAGCCTCCTCGCGATCTCCAGGCCGATGCGGCCGAGACCATTGATGCCGATGCGGCGTCCCTTCATCGAAAAGGGCGAGAGCGGAAAAGCCCCTTCCTTGACCCAGCGTCCCTCGCGCAGCCAGCTTTCAGCCTTGGGAAACTGCCGCAGCGTGTTCAGCAGCAGGGCGATCGCGGTATCAGCAACCTCATCATTCAGGACATCAGGCGTATTGGTGACGACGATGCCCTTGGAGGCAGCGTGCTTGACGTCGATGCCGTCATAGCCGACGCCAAAATTGGCGATGACTTCGAGATTCGGAAAGGCATCGATCCAGCCGGCATTGAAGCCACCCGCAACCGCAACGCCGCGAATGCGGGCTGCGGTTTCCGCATCGACCTTCGGGCCGCCATCGCGTTCGACCGAAACGATATCGAACTGCTTACCGAGCCTTTCGAGGACGCGCGGGTGTATCTTCCCCGGAACGAGGACGGCGATGCGACTATCGGACATGGATCTTTCCTTTTGAGATACGGTTCGGCGCCGAACCGCTGCTAGCGAGCTTTATAAGGCGCCGTCGATTGGCGGATGCGCATTTCCGGCTTGATCAGATGGATACCATCCGGCTCATGGCTTCCCGCCAGCCTATCCAAAAGCGCGCGCGCTGCAAGCCTTCCGACCTCGGCTTGACCGTTCCAGACGGTGGTCAGCGCCGGCGTTGCGATCGCCGCCTCTTCCAGATCGTCATAGCCGGTGACGGAAATGTCCCCCCCGGGGACGAGGCCGGCGCGTGAAATGCCGTTCATGAGACCGATGGCGACCAGATCGTTCCAGCAGACAGCCGCCGTCGGCTTCTGCGGCAGCGACAGGAAATGCACTGCCGCCTCGAAGCCGCCCTGCTTGGAGCGGGCGCCGGGAATACGCAGATTGGGATCGACTTCTATGCCCGCCTTGCGCAGCGCGTTCACATAGCCCTGATAGCGGTCGCGCCCTGTCGAGGTCTGATCGGTGCCGCCGATCATGGCAATGGAGCGGTGACCGAGGCTGATCAGGTGGTTGGTCGCAAGCGAGATACCGTAGCTGTCGTCGCCGCGAAAGGTCGGCAGATCCAGCGCCTCGATCTGTCGCGCGACGAGGATGGCCGGCATGCCGTTTTCTTCCGCCAGCTCGAAATCCTCCGGCGGCGTGCCGATCGCCGGCGACATGATGACGCCGTCGCCGCCGAGCTGCAGCAGCGTCTCGATGAAGGTTCGCTGCTTTTCGACCGAATCATAGTGATTGGAAAGGATGAAGGTATGGCGGCTGCGGTCGAGCTCGCTTTCGATCGCCTTCAGGATTTCTCCGTAGAAGGGGTTCATGATGTCATGAACGACGACGCCGATGATGCCCGATCGCGATGTCCTCAGGCTCGCCGCGCGGCGATTGTAGATATAGCCCAGCGCACGGGCCTGGTCCTTGATCTTTTCTCGTGTATTAACCGCAACCAGTGGGCTGTCGCGTAAGGCCAGAGATACCGTTGCCGTTGAAATGCCCAGCGTTTCCGCAATCGTAGAAAGCTTTATCTTTTGCGCCACGCGCGCCCTCCCCGTGAAACGCAGCCGTAACATATCCCGTTCGTTTTACGATTCCGGAATTTAAAATCTTTAATTAAAAGCTTTAATCCCGCTGCGCAACACGAATTCTTGAGGATTCTCAGAATTCGTCTTCATCCTCATCGTCATCTCCGGCCTGGAGATTGTGCTCGATCGTCTTGAGCAGACGCACAAGCGAGCGGATATCTTTTTCCGAGAAGCCGCGGGTCGCAAGCTCATCGCAGCTTGCCGCCGAACTTTCGATTTCGCCGACGCTGTTTCGCCCTGCTTCGGTCAGATAGACCTTGGTCAGGCGGGCATCGTCGGCATCCGGCCGCCGTTCGACGAAGCCTTGCGCCTCCATGCGCCCGATCGTGCGAGTCATCGTCGGCGCCTTGACGCCGAGCTTCTGCGCCAGCGTACCGGCCGGAAGACCATCGCTTGCCGCGAGCGCAAGAATGACACCGTCCTGTCCAGCATAGAGGCCGCTCGCCGTCAGGCTGCGCGTCATCACCGTGCGCATGGACCGCGCCGCCTGCGTCAAGGCCGGCGACAGATCGGCAAGCGTGTAGTCCCGGTGATCCTTCTTCTTACCTGACTTACTTTTCTTCCCGACCTTGTTCTTTTTGCCCATCGTGATTCCGTTGACCTTTTCGCCGCTAAGTCATCACGCTATGACATTGCGCAGGTTACTGACATAAACAAGAGGTACATCCTCAGATGGCGCATCCTTTGCCATGTTTCGATGACAATGATGAAACATTGACGCTCGAAGAGCGAAGAAAATGGATCGCCGTACTGCCACTTGGCGCCTATGAGCAACACGGCCCGCATTTGCCGTTCGAAACCGACGCGCTCATCGCGGAAGGAATCGTCTCGCGTCTCAAGGTTGCCTTGCCGGCAAACCTCCCGGTCACGTTTCTCGCCGTCGAGCCGGTGGGCTATTCGATCGAGCATATGGATGTCGCCGGTACCCGGACGCTGGCTTTCGACGAAGCTGTTCGGCGGTGGCTCGGCATTGCCGAGCAGATGAACAATCTCGGCATCCGCAAATTCGTCATGCTGAATGCCCATGGCGGCAACTCGCCGCTGATGACCATCGTCGCGACGGAAGCGCGCGTGCGCTTCAACATGCTGGCGGTCGCCACCAGCTGGACGCGCTTCGGCGTGCCGGACGGGCTGATCTCACCGGATGACAAAGCCATCGACATTCACGGCGGCGATATCGAGACATCGGCCATGCTGGCGCTGTATCCGGAGAAGGTGGACATGTCGAAGGCGGCAAACTTCCCGTCACGGCAATCGGAGTTCATCAAGGGCTTCAAGCATCTGCGCGCCTATGGACCTCACGCCTTCGGCTGGAAAATGGCCGATCTGAGCAGCCGGGGTGTGGCCGGCAACGCGGCCGTGGCGACGGCTGAAAAGGGCGAAAGGCTGATTGCCCATGCCGTTAAAGGTCTTGTCGAACTGCTTGAGGATGTCAACCGCTTCGATATGTCGACACTGTCGTGACTATGCGGCCAAACCGCGTCTCCGCAATCCAATGTGATCTTATAACATACAAAAGCCTTTGAACTGGCGTCTCCAACTCCTTATATGGAAGTCGATCAATGTCTGCTCCCCGGGGCAACCTTCCATATTTCGAGGCTCCCATGACCGAAACAGCCACGCAAAAGCCCGTTCCCGTCACCGTTCTCACCGGCTATCTCGGCGCCGGCAAGACGACGCTGCTCAACCGCATCCTTTCGGAAAATCACGGCAAGAAATACGCCGTCATCGTCAACGAGTTCGGCGAGATCGGCATCGACAACGACCTGATCGTCGAGTCGGATGAAGAAATCTACGAAATGAACAATGGCTGCGTCTGCTGCACGGTTCGCGGCGACCTGATCCGCGTCGTCGAAGGCCTGATGCGCCGCCCTGGCCGCTTTGACGGTATCATCGTCGAAACCACCGGCCTTGCCGATCCGGTTCCTGTCGCCCAGACCTTCTTCATGGACGACGATGTCCGCGCCAAGACCGAACTCGACGCCGTCGTAGCACTCGTCGACGCCAAGCACCTGCCGCTGCGCCTCAAGGACAGCCGCGAAGCGGAAGACCAGATCGCCTTTGCCGACGTCGTCGTCATCAACAAGTCCGATCTCGTCTCTCCGGAAGAGCTGGCTCAGATCGAAGATATCGTGCGCGCCATCAACCCGGCTGCCCGCGTCTATAAGACGACCCGCTCCGGCGTCGAGCTTGCGCGCGTGCTGAACCAGGGCGCCTTCAATCTGGAACGCGCGCTGGAAAACGATCCGCATTTCCTCGAGCACGGTCACGAGGATCACGTCTGCGGCCCGGATTGCGATCATGATCACCACCACCATCATGATCATGACCACGATCATCACCACCATGACCACGATCACCACCATGACCACGATCACGACCATCACCACCACCACGCGCCTTCGCCGATCCACGACGTCACCGTGCAGTCGGTTTCGCTGCGTGGCGGCGAGATGAACCCGGAGCGCTTCTTCCCCTGGGTCCAGAAGGTCACTCAGACGCAGGGACCGAATATCCTGCGCCTCAAGGGCATCATCGCCTTCAAGGACGATCCGGAGCGCTACGTCGTCCAGGGCGTGCACATGATCATCGAAGGCGATCATCAGCGCCCCTGGAAAGACGGCGAGAAGCATGAAAGCCGCCTCGTCTTCATCGGCCGCGAGCTCGACCGCGAAAAGCTGGAAGCCAGCTTCAAGGCGTGCGAGGCGTCCGCCTGATGCCGACTGTCGCTCCGCTTGATATCGACGGCCACGTTCTGGCCGTCGAATTTTTAGGTGACACCCCAATCTTCGCCAGCGCCGCCGGCGCGATCCATCGCCTCGAAGGCGGCGAGAAGATCACCGAAGCTCATCATGGAATGCTGACCTGCATCCGCGATCCCTATAGCGAGAGCCTGATTTCCGGCGGCGAGGACGGCAAGGTTCTGAGGATCGCAGCCGATGGTAGCACGATGGTACTGGCCGAAGCGTCGCGCAAATGGATCGGCCAGCTTGCAGCCGGCCCGCAGGGCGCCGTCGCCTATTCCTACGGCAAGAGTACCTTCGTACGGCTCTCCGACGGGACGACGAAAGAGTTTCCGGAAGAACGTACCGTCGAAGGCATCGCCTTTGCGCCCAAGGGCCTGCGCATCGCGGTTGCCCGCTATAACGGCGTATCCCTGCACTGGGTCGGCATGAGCGGTCAGCCGATCAATCTCGAATGGAAAGGCGCCCATACGAGCGTCACCTTCTCGCCGGATGGCCAGTTCATCGTCACGACCATGCAGGAAAATGCGCTGCATGGCTGGAAGCTGGATACGAAGCCCGGCACTGAGGCCCGCCATATGCGCATGACCGGCTATCCCGCCAAGGTGAAGTCACTCTCCTGGTCCAACAAGGGCAAATGGCTTGCCTCGTCGGGCGCACCGGCCGCGATCGTCTGGCCCTTCCAGGGCAAGGACGGCCCGATGGGCAAGGCGCCGCTGGAGCTCGGCACGCGCGCCAACATCATGGCAACTTCAGTGAAATTCCACCCCGTCGAGGATATTCTCGCCATCGGTTTCATCGATGGTATGATACTGGCGGTGCGCATCGGTGACGCCAAGGAAGCGCTCTTGCGCCGGCCGGGCAAGGGTGCGATCACATCGATGAGCTGGAGCAAGTCCGGCAAGCTACTCGCCTTCGCCTCCGAAGCCGGCGATTGCGGTGTTGTGGATATCTCCGGTTAAAGCAATTCCAGGAAAAGTGCGCAGCGGTTTTCCGTCCGGAATTGCGTGAAAACAATGAGATGCAGAAAGACAGGATCATGCCTCAGTCAGGAACGGCAATCGCCGAAAATTCTCCTGCCCTAGCCGAAAACGTCTGGGACGTGATCCGCTGCGAAGCCGCCGAGCTTGCTGCGCGCGAGCCGACGCTCGCCCCACTGCTGCAAGCGCAATTGCTTGCCGGCAGCTCCGATGCCGAAAGCCTCGCAAATGTGCTGGCGGCACGGCTCTGCGTCGTCAGGATCGAGCATAGCGACATGCTTTCGCTGCTGTCGAACGTGCTGGTACGATATCCGGCCCTCCTACAGGCAACCGAAGCGGATCTCATTGCCGTGCGAACTCGCGACCCCGCCTGCACCACCTACCTGCATGCCCTTCTCAATCTGAAGGGCTTCCATGCCCTGCAGACGCACCGCATCGCCCATGCGCTCTGGACGGAAGGCCGCAGGGAAATTGCGAGCTGGCTCTCCAACCTCGTCTCGCTCGTCTTCGGCCCGGATATCCATCCGGCTGCGAAGATCGGCACCTCGATCATGCTTGACCACGGCTCCGGCATCGTCATCGGCGAAACCGCCGTCATCGAGGATGAGGTCTCCATCCTGCAGAACGTCACGCTCGGCGGCACCGGCAAGGAGAGCGGCGACCGTCACCCGAAGATCCGCCACGGTGTGATGATCGGCGCCGGCGCCAAGATCCTCGGGAATATCGAAGTCGGCGCCTTCAGCAAGGTTGCCGCCGGCAGCGTCGTGGTCAAACCCGTGCCGCCGCATTGCACCGTTGCAGGCGTCCCGGCTGTGGTTGTGCGCATCCATCGCGCCGACGAGATTCCGGCCGAGACGATGGATCAGAATATCTGATTTCACCTGAAGGACTGTGGCTACCTCATGCTGAGGAGGCCGGAAGGGCCGTGTCGAAGCACGAGGAGGGTGAGGAAACGCCCCGCTGGCAGTCCGTGACATAAGGTAGCACCGTAAACGCTCCGGACAGGCGCCTCGTACCGTTCTGCTTCCAGCATAGCAAAATCAAGCGCTTGCCGGAGATGCCATATCAGCGGTGGAATCGCCTGCCCGCACCCTTCATGGAACTGTCATACTCCATTGATAGCTCGAAAGGGTTCTCTAAGCCCGGCGCGGCGCAAATGCGCCGGAGTAATGCCCCCCACTCGAAGAGGATATGATGATGACCCGTCTTTCACGTCGCGCCGCCCTTGTCGCCGGCGGCGCGCTTGGCCTTGTTTTGCTCTGTTCCGCCTCCGGTGCCGCTGACCTAAACCCGGCCCCGAATACCGCGACCCCCATCAAGCATCTTGTCGTGATCTTCCAGGAAAACGTCTCCTTCGACCATTATTTCGCGACCTACCCCAAAGCTGCAAATGTCGACGGCGAGCCGGCATTCAAGGCGGCCGACAACACGCCGACAGATATCAACACGCTCGCCAATGCCGGCCTTCTCGACACCAATCCGAACAAGACCAACACGGCAAACGGTGCCGATGCCGCAGCCCCTTTCCGGCTCGACCGCACGCAGGCGGCAACCCAGTCGCAGAACCATGGCTATACCGCCGAACAGGCCGCCTACAACAACTTCGCCATGGACCTTTTCCCGGCCAATACCGGCCGTGGCACCAAGGGTGCCGCTGGCGCATTCGGAACCAAGGGCCAGGTCATGGGCTATTATGACGGCAACACCGTCACGGCCCTTTGGAATTATGCCCAGCACTATGCGCTGAACGACAATTCCTTCTCCACCAATTTCGGCCCCTCGACCCCCGGCGCGCTGAACCTGATTTCCGGTCAGACCAATGGTGCCATCCTGCCGCCCGGCTATACGCTGGAAAGTGACGGCACCTATTCCAAGGGCCGCATCGTGCCCGACGGCAATGGCGGCTGGACTGCGATCAGCGACTTCGATCCGACCGGCGACGTCTGCTCGGTCGGGCAGACGGCACTGATGTATGGCAAGAACATCGGCGACATGCTGAACGAGCACAAGATCACCTGGGGCTTCTTCGAAGGCGGCTTCGACCTCTCCCTAACCAACCCGGACGGCACGACGGGCTGCAAGCGCGCGACCACGTCGGCCGTCACCAAGGTCAACTACACCGACTACATTCCGCATCACCAGCCGTTCCAATATTATGCCTCGACCGCCAACCCGACGCATGCGCGCCCGTCTTCCGTGGCTGCGATCGGCACGACGGATGCGGCAAACCACCAGTACGATATGACCGACTTCTATGCGGCCCTGAAGAACGGCAACATGCCGACGATCAGCTTCCTGAAGGCGCCCGCCTATCAGGACGGCCATGCCGGATATTCCGACCCGCTCGATGAGCAGGAATTCGTAACTGAGGTGGTCAACACCGTTCAGAATTCGCCGGATTGGAAGGACACCGCCATCATTATCCTCTACGACGATTCGGACGGCTGGTATGACCATGCCCATGCTGTCGTCAATCCGTCGAAAATCCCGGTCAAGGGCTATGACGTGCTGAGCGGCGACAGCTGTTCCACCGGTACTGCCCTGCCCGGCGTCAATGGCCAGCCGGCCCAGGGACGCTGCGGCTACGGCACCCGCCAGCCGCTGCTCGTCATCTCACCCTATGCCAAGGTCAACTTCGTCGACCACACACTGACCGACCAGACCTCCGTCATGCGCTTCATCGAGGATAACTGGATGGCCGGCGCCCGTCTCGGCGGCGGTTCCTTCGATGTGCTCTCGGGTTCGCTGAACACCATGTTCGACTGGTCCAAGGGTGACGCGCCGAAACTGACCCTCGATCCGAAGACCGGCAACCAGGCATCGTAAAACTATAAGGGAGACGGAAATGCCCCTGACCTACCGCCGTCTCCTGCCACTCCTCGCACTCGCGGGCCTCTCGCTCGCGGGTGCGGCTGTCGGCATGGCGAACGAACCGGCGGCCAGTGCTTCGGCAACTGATGGCTATGATGACCGGGCGCCGCTGAGCGCGGTGGCCCAGCTCGGCAAGAAGCTGTTCTTCGATCCCTCGCTCTCCGGCAGCGGCCAGATGTCCTGCGCCACGTGCCATGATCCGGCCAACCACTATGCGCCGGCCAACGGTCTTGCCGTCCAGCTCGGTGGCCCGCATCTCGATCGGCCGGGCATCCGCGCCGTGCCCAGCCTCGCCTATAAGATGTCGACGCCTTCCTTCTCGATCGGAGAAGAGAGCGCTGCCGACGAAGCGGCGGAAGCCTCGCCGATGATCGAAGCATCGGGCGTGGCTCTCGCCAATGCCCCCGCCGCCGTCACCGGCCCGCTGACCGCCCAAGCGGTCGTCAAGGCCGAAGCGGCAGCCGCAGTAAACCTCGTGCCACAGGGCGGCATGTTCTGGGATGGGCGGGTCGATTCGCTGGAGGAACAGGCCCTGCAGCCAATGATTTCGCCTTTCGAAATGGCGAATGCCGATGCGACCGCAGTCTATGCCAAGCTGAAGAAGGGCTATGGCAAAGAGATTTCGGCACTTTTTGGCGACAACGTCGCCAACGATCAGGACATGATGATTTCCGAGATCGGCTTCGCGCTTGCCCGCTACCAGATCGAGGATCGTTCCTTCCACCCATATACGAGCAAATACGATTATTATCTGCGCGGCAAGGCAGTGCTGACGGATGCGGAAGCGCGGGGTCTGAAGCTCTTCGACGACGCGAACAAGGGCAATTGCGCCTCCTGCCATCTCGACAAGATGACCGGCGATGGGCAAATGCCGAACTTCACCGATTTCGAGTTCGAGGCGCTCGGCGCACCGCGCAATCCGGCCATTCCAGCCAATGCCGATGCGCATTACTACGACACCGGCATTTGCGGACCGCTGCGCAACGACACCTATTCCGCGCAGCAGCAGAATTGCGGGCTGTTCAAAACGCCGACGTTGCGCAATGTCGCTACCCGTCACGTTTTCTTCCACAATGGCGTCTACCGCACACTGGAGGCTGTCACCCGCTTCTACGTCAAGCGCGATACCAATCCGGCGGAAATCTATCCGAAGGATGCAAGCGGCAAGGTGCTGAAATATGATGACCTGCCGGCGCAGTATCAGGCCAACATCGACGTCATCGACGCGCCGATGAACCGCAAGCCCGGCGATGCACCCGCGCTCAATGACGCCGAGATCGCGGATATCGTCGCTTTCCTGAAAACGCTGACGGATGGATACGATCCGGTAAGGGACAGTGTGAAGGCAGACAAATAAAAGGCCTCCGTCCGGACGGGCGGAAGCCTTATGATACTTTGGGATGTTCGGGCGCTTTATGCAGCCTTTGCTATCGGCGGCTGGGCCAGTTTGCGGCCGCTGGCGACAATCAGGCCGGCGGCGCTGTCAAGCCAGCCTTCCTTGAGCTCGAGAGCCAGGAAACGATCGCGCTGAAATGGGCCCGGCATGACAAGATGGCGCGTCTTTGCGGCAAAGAAGCCGAAACGCTCGTAGTAAGGCGCATCGCCGACGAGCAGGATCGCGCCATGACCGCGCTTTTTTGCTTCCAGGATGGCGGCGCGCATCAGCGCCGAGCCGATACCCTTGCCTTCATAGGCGGGATCGATCGCCAGCGGACCGAGCAGCAGCGCATCGACCGGACGCGTTTCGCGATCGACGCCGGCTTCGACGTTCCAGAGGCGAACCGTACCGATGACATGGCCGGCGCGATCACGCGCGACCAATGCCAGGCCTTCGGCCGGAACGCGGCCCTGGCGCAGCTTTTCCGACGATTTCTTGCGGCGATCGGGACCCATGGCGCGATCCAGCAGGTTTTCGCGCGCAACGACATCGCCTGCATTTTCCAGGTCGAGAGTGAATGTGGACGGCGCAAAGAATGCGCGGACAGAATCAAGAACAGCGGCCATCTTGGCCTCCCGTGCCCAATACCGTTATCAGCGGTGGTGACGAACTATTGTGAGGGTGCCGCCCCGGTTGGCTACGGGAGCGGCTTGATCAGACTCAGATAATATAGGCCTTCAGCGGATCGAAGCCGTTGAACGCCACAGCCGAGTAGGTGGTGGTGTAGGCGCCGGTGCCTTCGATCAGGACCTCGTCGCCGATGGTGAGCGACACCGGCAGCGGATAGAGGTTCTTCTCATAGAGCACGTCGGCCGAATCGCAGGTCGGGCCGGCAATGACACAGGGCTCCATTTCGTCGCCGTCGCGCGTCGTGCGGATCGGGTAGCGGATCGCCTCGTCCATGGTTTCGGCCAGACCGCCGAACTTGCCGATGTCGAGGAAGACCCAGCGAGCGGCGTCGTTGTCCGACTTCTTCGAAATCAGGACGACTTCAGCCTTGATCACGCCGGCATTGCCGACCATGCCGCGGCCCGGCTCGATGATCGTGTGCGGGATCTGGTTGCCGAAATGGGCGCGCAGAGACGCAAAGATCGCCTTGCCATAGGCTTCGGCCGAGGGAACGTCGCGCAGATACTTGGTCGGGAAACCGCCGCCCATGTTGACCATCTGCAGGTGGATGCCCTGCTTGGCGAGCGAGACGAAGACACGCTTGGCATCGGCAAGAGCATCGTCCCAGGCATCGACCTTAGTCATCTGCGAGCCGACGTGGAAAGACACGCCGTAGGATTCCAGACCCAGCTGATGCGCGTAGACGAGAACGTCGACGGCCATCTGCGGGACGCAGCCGAACTTGCGCGACAGCGGCCATTCCGCACCCTCGCCATCGGTCAGGACGCGGCAAAACACGCGGGCGCCCGGGGCTGCACGCGAAATCTTCTCGACTTCCTCGTGGCTATCGACGGCGAAGAGGTTGATACCGAGTGCATGCGCACGGGCGATATCGCGCTCCTTCTTGATGGTGTTGCCGTAGGAGATGCGCTGTGCGGTCGCGCCGGCATCGAGCGCCATTTCGATTTCGGCCACGGACGCGCAATCGAAGTTGGAGCCGAGGCTTGCGAGCAGACGCAGCACTTCCGGAGCCGGGTTGGCCTTGACGGCATAATAGATGGCGCTGTCCGGCATGGCATGACGGAAGGCGTGAAAATTGTCGCGGACGACATCGAGATCGACCACCAGGCAAGGACCGTCCGGACGTCGGGTAGCGAGGAAATCGCGAATACGTTGCGTGGTCATGTCAATTCCCTTTCAATTCCAAAGGCTCCGGGGAAAACCCAGAGGACAAAGGGCGACGCTCACTCGCTCAGGAACCAGCCGGTGGAGACCCCGGTACCGTGCAAATGCGCGAAGCGCGGATGATGAACCAGTGCCGCAAGCGGCGCTAATTCGCTTTGTCTGCCATGGATTGGAGGGAATATCCCAACCGCACTTCCGGCAATGAAGGTGTGCCTCTTCAGTATCCCCGGCTGATGGAAAGCCGGGAGAGAACAAAAAGGCCCGCACCGTCGTTGCTTCAGATGTCCTCGCATTTTTCGGTTGGCCGAAATAGCGACTGGAGGGGTTAGTTCCAGGTACCTTACCGATTTTCTCACCACATCGAGGATCGGCGGACACCCACGGGCACGTGCGACTTTGGGCTGATCGGGAAATAGGAATATTCGCCGTAATAATCAAGAAATTTTTTCAGCCATGCCCGAAAAAAATAATTGAACAAATCGGCCCGTTTTGTTCAACATCCAGAAACAGTTAACGGGAGGCTTCGCCATGGATACTTTGACCCGGATTCGCGCCTTTATCGACGTGGTCGAAGCCGAGGGATTTTCGGCAGCTGCCCGCAAGACCGGCCGCTCCAAGGCGCTGCTGTCGAAATATGTCCGCGAACTGGAAGACGAGCTGGGCGCGCTGCTCCTGAACCGCACCACGCGCCAGTTCTCCATGACGGAGGCCGGCCATACCTATTATCGTACCGCCTCCGATATCCTGAAGGAGATCGACAATCTCGCCGACCTCGTGCGTGAGAACAATCAGCAGCTCAAAGGTCGGCTGCGTGTTTCCGTACCGCGCACCTTCGTCGACGCCGATGTCGGACAATCGCTGATCGACTTCGCCAAGGAGAATCCCGATCTCTCGCTGGAAATCGCCGCCGACGACCGTTTCGTCGACCTGATCGAGGAAGGCTTCGATGTCGCCGTGCGCATCACTAAGCTCGAAGACTCCGGCATGATTGCCCGCAAGATTTCCGATTTTCGCGTCCATCTCTGCGCGACGCAAGCGTTCCTCGATCGCTATCCGACGCTGGAACATCCGACAGACCTTACGCGCATTCCCTTCATCATCGACACCAACACCCGCTCGCAAGGCACTATTCGCTTCGTCGATGCCGACAGCACGACCTTCAACGTCGCCATCAACGGCACGCTCGAGGTCAACAGCCCGCATGCGACGCTGCGCGCGGCCCTCGCCGATCTCGGCGTTGCCATCGTCCCGGATTTCATCGGCCGTAAGGCGATCGAAAGCGGGCAGTTGCTGACGTTGTTCAACGACTACCTGCCTACGGACCGCGGCATCTATGCCGTCTATCCTCACCGCCGCTATCTCCCGGCCAAGGTGCGCATCTTTGTGGATTACCTGCACAACTGGTTCCGCAAGAACGGCTGAACGGCCGAGGTTGGCCGGCCGGTCCCAATTCCGTCTCATTTCCTGACCAGAAAACGAAGTGAATCAATGCTCGCGAAACCTATCGGACGCATGAGAAAATCCACGACCGCCTACGCTGTTGCCCTGACCGGCGGCCTGTTGCTCGTGCCGGCCGTAGCATCGGCGCATCCGCATATTTTCGTGGAAGCCCGTCTGGAAGTGCTCGCCGGCGCGGATGGCAACGTGCAGGAACTGCGCAATGTCTGGCGCTTCGACGAGGTGTTCTCTTCCTCAGTCCTTATGGATTTCGACAAAAACACCAATCTGAAGCTCGACCCTGACGAGCTGAAAGAAGTCGGCAAGACGGTGCGCGAGTCATTGGCCGATTACGACTATTATGCGAACCTGACGCTGAATGGCAAAACGATCAAGGTCGAGAAGCCCGATGTCATCAATGTCGACTTCCGCGACGGTCAGCTCCTGATGTTCTTCGCCGTCAAGCCGGCCGAGCCGATGCCGCTCGCCAAGGGCAACAAGCTGAGCTTCGGCATCTACGACCCGACACTCTATACCTCGATCGATTTCCCGAGCGACAATGAACTGGTGACGGAGGGCGACGCCTTCAAAAGCTGCACGCATAAGGTCGTCCGGCCCAATCCGGATGAGGTCATCGCCGAGAACAGATCGACATTGACGGATGCTTTCTTCAACGATCCGACGGGAACGACCATGTCGAAACTCTTCGCAACGCGGATAGATGTGCAATGCTGATTTCGAGGTTAAGGACGCTTGTGCCGGCCGCAGCCATCGCCCTTGTGGCGGCTGCCGGTCTCGCCCATGCCGCTGGCTCACCGCTGGGCATTGGTACGGCCGAGCCGAGCTTCCAGCCGATGGGCGGGCCGCTTGCGCCGATCTTCCTCTATGTGAATTACGAGCAGCAGGCTTTCTATCGTGCGCTCACCAAGTCCATCGAAGCCATGCGCCAGGACCCATGGCAGCTCTGGACGCTGATCGGCCTCTCCTTCGCCTATGGCATCTTCCATGCCGCCGGCCCCGGCCACGGCAAGGCGGTGATTTCCTCCTACATGGTCGCCAATGAGATCGAGCTGAAACGCGGGATCGGGATTTCCTTCGTCTCGGCGCTCATTCAGGGGCTCGTCGCCGTCCTTGTCGTCGGCGCCGCCTACTTCGTCCTGCGCGGTTCCGGCATCACCATGACGATGGCGACCAACGCCATGGAGATCACCAGCTTCGTCATGGTCATCCTCTTCGGCAGCTGGCTCTTGTTCCGCAAGCTGCGGGCGATGATGCAGAGCCGGGCACAGCGTCAGGAAATGCAGCTTGCGACATCGGCCGGGCCAATCAGCCTCTCGCTGTTCGAGGGAGCAGCTACAGGCACGGATTCAGCAAGAGGTTTTGCGCGCAGCAGCACCACTATGCCCGCTGCCGGCGGCTATCAATGCTATGATCCCGCCCATGCGACCGGCGACGGCGCTTACTGCGAGACCTGCGGCCACGCCCATCTTCCCGATCCGAAGATGTTGTCGAACGAAAAATTCAGTGCCCGCGAGGCATGGTCCGCCATCGCCGCCGTCGGACTGCGCCCCTGCTCGGGCGCACTGCTGGTCATGACCTTTTCGATGCTGAACGGGCTCTATCTCGGCGGTCTGCTGTCCGTGCTGGCCATGTCGATCGGCACGGCGCTCACCGTCTCGCTGCTTGCCATCATCGCCGTCTTCGCGAAAGGCACCGCCGTCCGCTTCACCGGCAAGGGCTCGAGACTTTCGGTTTGGGTGAGCAACGGCATCGAAATTCTCGGCGCGCTACTCGTCATCTGCACAGGCGTCATCCTGCTCGGCGCCTCGCTGCAGAACTGAGCGATTTCCGGAAGAGTTCGGGAGAGCCTTACGTTAGTGCTTACGGCTTATTGCGACGCTGATAGCGCGCCCGCATCCAGAACACGAAGAAGAACGCCAGGATGACGAGCACGCCGAAACTGGTGCCGAGCCATGGCGAGATCGAGCCGAGCCAGACGATGACATTCGGCATCAGGTAAAGCACGGCGGTCGCGACCAACAGAATAACGCCAGCCGCAATTGCCGCCGAGCGGGTTTCGCTTTTCTTGTCCGTCAATATAGCCATCCCTGACGCCCTGACATGAGTTCCGGCGAAGGCTTAAAACGCGTCGCGATCCTTCAGATTCGCTCCTTGCGCCTTAAGCTCTTGATTTCACGCATGTCGTTGTCGCAAAACCGCTGCGCACTTTTGCGCGACATGCTTAGGCCAGCTGCCGAGGAAAGGCAACCGGCCCTATCAGTCAGAGCTGAACTTTGGCGCCGGCAACGGTCGCCTCGATATGATCGACCAGGGCGTCCGCGAGTCCAAGCCGTCCGGCCAAGAGATCGAGATAGCCGCGCTCGGCCCGCGAATCCGGTTCGATCGCCAATCGCGACGCGGTATAGACCTGCACGCGCTGTTCTTCGGTCTTTGCCGAGGCGACGATGGCATCGAGATCGACGGGATTGGCAAGTTCGCGCTGGAAGAAGGCTTCCGCCTCGGATCCGACACCGGCCTCCTGCACCTTGCCAAGAATGCGCTGGCGTTCGGAATCGTCGATGTGGCCGTCGGCGCGGGCGGCGGCGATCATGGCACGCACCAGCGAAAGCGCAAAATCATTGCTGGCAACCGCCGGCGACGTGCTGAAACCGGAATCTGTCGGCGGCGGCAGGAACTGCGGCTCGGCCTGCGGGGCCGATTGCGGCGCCGGCTGCGGCTGATTGCCATCGCGATAATTCTTGTAGGCCTGATAGCCGAGGCCTGCGATGGCGGCGAGACCGCCAAGCGTCAGCGCATTGCCCGCGATCTGACGCCCACTTTTCGTGCCGAGCAGCACGCCGGCAATCGCGCTCGTCGCCATCGGATTGTCCCTGGCGAGATTGATGGCCTGCGTTGCCCTGTCTCTCACGGTCCCCTGCACCCCTGGAACCTGCGATCCCAGGAACTGGTCAAGAAGCTTGCGGGCGTCGATCATATGGATGGTCCTCCGTCCTTTTGATGGTGAAGGGGAGATAGGAAGCGCAACCGCAAATACCAATCCACATCATGCAAAAAGGCGCGCGGAAAGCTCCACGCGCCTTTGAAATCGAATTCGATAGGCTTGGGTCTCAGCCCTTGAGCGCGGCGGCCTCGGCGGCAAGCTTGGTGATCCCAGCCCAATCGCCTGATGCCACCAGCTCCTTCGGTGCAACCCAGGAGCCGCCGACGCAGATGACGTTCGGCAGCGACAGATAATCATGGGCGTTCTTCAGCGAGATGCCGCCGGTCGGGCAGAAGACCGTACCGGCGAGCGGCGACGAAAGGGCCTTGAGATAGGAGGCACCCCCGGCCTGCTCTGCCGGGAAGAACTTCAGCACCGTATAGCCTTCCTCGCGCAGCGCCATCACTTCGCTTGCGGTAGCGGCACCGGGCAGCAGCGGCACGTGCGAGCCGCGCGCAGCGTCGAGCAATTCCTGCGTTGTGCCGGGGCTGACGATGAACTTCGAACCGGCTTCTACGGCCGCGTCCCACTGGCTGACATTGAGGATCGTACCGGCCCCGACTTCAGCCCCTTCCACCTCGTCAGCGACAGCCCGGATCGCGTCGAGCGCGCCGGCGGTGCGAAGCGTGATCTCGATAGCCTTCAGGCCGCCGGCGACGAGCGCGCGGGCAAGCGGCACGGCCGATTTCGCATCGTCGACGATCAGCACGGGAACGACGGGCTGCAGTTTCAGGATGGAAAGAAGCTTCTCGGTTTTCTCGCCCATGGTCGGTTCACTCCCTTTAAAACGATTGAAATCCGGCTTTCGAATAGCCTTCCCGAAGGTGCTTGTCGAGACAAAAGCTCGCTTTAAATACGACGGGTAGGAAATCGGGGCAACTTGCTATAGGCTATTCCAATCTGTGCCGGTGGAGCATGTCAAACGCATGGCAAAAGAGATCGAGCGAAAGTTTCTGGTGCGCGGCGATCATTGGCGTGATTCCGTTTCGGAGCGGCTGATCCTGCGACAGGGATATATTGCCTCCATGGCAGACCGTTCCGTGCGCATACGGCTGACGAACGATACCAAGGCAACCTTGACGATCAAGATCGGCAAGTCGATGACGAGGGACGAATTCGAATATGAGATCCCCGTCGACGAAGCGGAGGAATTGCTGGAAACGGCGATCGGGCTCGTCATCGAGAAGACTCGCCACAAGGTGCAGTTCAAGGGCTTTACCTGGGAAGTGGATGTCTTCCGCGGCGCCCATCGCGGCCTCGTCATTGCCGAAGTGGAAATGGACGACGAAAGCGACAATCCGGAACTGCCGGACTGGATCGGACGTGAGGTGACAGGCGAATACCGCTATTCCAACCAGGCCCTCGCGACGCAGTTCGAACAGGAATACGATGAGCTATCGCATACGGCCTGATCGGGCTCTTGATGACGAGGTGCATAAGGCCGCGGCGCATCAACTCGGCAAGGCAATGGCCGTACTGACCGAGAGGCCGCAGGGCCTGCACGAAGCGGTTCACGCGGCTCGCAAGAATATCAAGCGCGTACGGGCGCTCTACCGGTTGATAGCTCCCATCGCGCACCAATTTCAGCAGCGGGAAAATGACCGGCTTCGGAATGTAGCGCTCACGCTTTCCGGGGTGCGCGACGCAACCGCGTTGATCGAGATCAGCCATTATCTGCAGGCAACCGCTGCATCTGCGGAGGAACTGCATGCGCTGGCTCGCGTGAGCGATCTGCTGACCGCGAGACGCGACCGTATGGCGGAAGCCGAAACAGATCTCGAAGACAAAGCACGGGCAGCGGTCGCCACTTGTGCGGAGGCGCGTGAGGCATTGAAGGAAATATCCTTCGACTGCGGCCGCCGCGACACGGCCCGTCTCTTTCAGAAAAGCTGGCGCAAGAACGTCCGCAAGGCGCTGCGAGCACTGTCCGAATGCCATGCGGAAGCGGCCCACGTAGAGAGCTTTCACGATCTGCGCAAGCGCAGCCAGGACTACTGGATGCATCACATGCTGCTGCGCGATGTCTGGCCGGCCGCCATGCATGCCAAGCAGCTGGAGGCCAAGGCCCTGGTCGACGTGCTCGGCCGCTATCTCGACATGTCGATATTGGCCGATGTCGCCGACCGCGAGCCGCATCTCTTCGAAAGAAACGATGATCACGCCCGCCTGCTGGAAGCAATCATTGCCCGGCAGCAGACCGCGCGCAAGGAGGCGCTTGAGCGAGCTCGCTGGGTCTTCGCCGACAAGCCGGAGAGCGAGGCGCGAACTATCAAGCACCTTTGGCTGGAGGCGGCGGACTGACGGAGCCACGCGCCCGGCTCAGACAGCGCAATCGGCATGACCCGCAATTGCCTCAGACGCCCGACGCATCCGCCGAACCAAGCCCCACTTGCGTGAAATAACCTTCCAGCATCGCAATGTCGTCGGCCGCAGCGATCGCGCCGATATATCCGTCTGGCCGCACGAGCACCCATTCGCCGGAGGAGAGAGCGTAGATGTCGCGAAGATAGCCCTCGGCGTCGACCATGTCGCCTGACGCGCCGAAAGTATGAATATGCAGGCCTGCGCGCGGCGGCACCGATCCCGGCTGTACTTCGTAGCCGAGCAATGTCCAATGCCCGCCTTGGAACAGATCGAACAGCCGTTTCGGCTGACCGGCAACGCCGCGGATCGGCGCATCCGGGGGCCGGTCGCCAGCAGACAGGCGGCCGCTGCGCCCAAGCGTTTCGAGCGTGAGCGAAGACGAAGGATAACCTATATCGAGCTGACGCACCTCGCGACCGCGCTGCATAGTGCCCTGTTTCTGGGCATCGAGAAGCCTTGTTGACAGACCGAGCACCGCTGCAGCAATGGGCTGACGCTCCTCTTCATAGCTGTCGAGCAGCTTATCGTCGGCTCCATGGGCGGCCGCAGCCAGCTTCCATCCGAGATTATAGGCATCCTGCACGCTGGTATTGAGGCCTTGGCCGCCGGTCGGCGGATGAATATGGGCGGCATCACCGATGAGAAACGCGCGGCCGACACGGTATCGATCGGCCAGACGCGCATTCATGGTGTAGGCCGACGACCACGACACGGATTGGATATGGATATCGTCGCGCCTGGTGCGCTCCGCCACCATGGCTTCAAGCCCCTCGGCCGAAAGATCGATGTCGCCGTTAAGAGGGATCGGCCCCTGGATCTGGAACATCTCGGTCCCGGCGAGCGGGCAAAACATGATCTGCCGCGACATGTCGCCGTCGTTGAAGCGGTGCCAGGCATCGCGCGTGAGACCGGTCAAAATGACATCGGCCACGATGGCGCGAACGCCGAGGGTCTTGCCCGGAAAGTCGATACCAAGGGCATGGCGAACGAAACTGCGGCCGCCATCGGCGCCGACAAGCCAGCGCACGCGGAGAGTTTCCTCTCCTGCCTCGCCCGCGAGACGCGCGGTCACGCCGCTCGGGTCCTGCTCGAAACCAACGAGTTCGCAGCCGAATTGCGGCCTGTGGCCAAGCTCGAGCAACCTCTCACGCATCACCTTTTCGGTCAGGAATTGCGGTATCATCAGCGGCAGATGGTACGGTTCTGCCGGTGTCGGGTCCTGACGTTCGGCAATGTCGGATTCGATAAATCTGCCGTCCTCGCGATATCGCCGCTCGGGCGGATACATGCCGCCGGCCGCGACGATCCGGTCGAGAATGCCGAGGTCCTCGAAAATCTCCTGGGTTCGCGGCTGGATACCCTTGCCGCGCGAACCACGGAAAGGCTGGTCCATCTTCTCGATCAGACGGAAGGAAATCCCCCGCCTTGCCAAATCGATGGCCAGCGCCAGGCCGGCCGCGCCTGCACCGCAAATCAGCACATCGGCTGCAAATTGCTCTGTCATTTCCATCTCCATATGTGTAATATGCACATACTTAAAAGAAGGGCGATCCGGTGTCAACAAAAAGCTTGCAAAATACACATATCAGTGGTCGGCTACGCGAACTCCATAGCGCGCTGGTCGAAATCGTCGGCGTCATGAACCGGCCCCAACGCGATGAAGCGATGATTAAGGAGGCGGGCATCTCCCTCGATCGCGCACTGTTTTCCCTGTTGGTTTTGGTGGAACGGCTCGGCCCCATCGGCGTCGTCGAATTGGCTGATCGCGTCGGGCGCGACTACACCACCGTCAGCCGTCAGGTTGCGAAGATGGAGGGGCTTGGGCTGATCAGCCGGCAGGAGAACGCGATCGACCGCCGGCTTCGCGAGGCCGTCATCACCGAACAGGGCAAGGCGATGACCGACCGCATCGATGAGGCGCGCGAGAGGATCGCCCGGTCCATTTTCGCCAAATGGGATGACCAGGATATCGAGGACCTTGTGCGGCTCATGCGCAGATTTGCCGACGACATCAAGGATGATGCGCCGCCTGCACGATAAGCTCATCTTGAAATGCCTTCCTTTGACGTCGTAGGTGACACCGATCGGGCAGAATGGCGAAGGCGCGGGCTGCGGCGTAAATCCCGATTGCCTGAAAGCCCGCAAAATTGTATTTCACCGGCATGACCGACATGCTTTCAGATCCACGGCGCGACGCGACCGGCGCATTCCTCGTTGCCGCGCTCTATCATTTCGTTTCCTTTCCGCGCTTCGAAAGTCTGCGCGAGCCCCTGCTTGCGCTCTGCGAGGAAAAGGGCGTGAAGGGCACGCTGCTGCTCGCGCATGAAGGGATCAACGGCACGATCGCCGGCACGGATGCCGCTATCGGCGCCGTGCTAACCTTCCTGCGTGCCCAGCCGGAATTTGCCGGCCTCGAACACAAGGAAAGCCGCGCATCGAAAATGCCGTTCGTGCGCATGAAGGTGAAGCTGAAGAAAGAGATCGTCACCATGGGCGTCGAGGATATTGACCCGACCAAGGTCGTCGGCACCTATGTCGCGCCGAAGGACTGGAACGCGCTGATCTCCGATCCCGACACCATCGTCATCGACACCCGCAACGACTACGAGACCGCGATCGGCGTCTTCAAGGGCGCGGTCGACCCGAAGACCAAGACCTTCCGCGAATTTCCCGATTGGGTGCGCGACAATACCGGCCTGCACAACAAGCCGAAGATCGCCATGTACTGCACCGGCGGCATCCGCTGCGAGAAGGCAACCGCCTTCATGAAGCAGCAAGGCTTCGACGAGGTCTACCATCTCCAGGGCGGCATTCTGAAATATCTCGAGGAAGTGCCGGCGGAAGAGAGCCTGTGGGAAGGCGCCTGCTTCGTCTTCGACGAGCGCGTCTCGGTCGAACACGGCCTGAAGGAGGGCAATCACAAGCTCTGCCACGCCTGCCGCAACCCCATTACGTCAGAGGAAGTGACCTCACCCTTTTACGAGGCCGGCGTCTCCTGCAGCCATTGCTATCATGAACGCAGCGAAGAGGATCGCGAGCGTTACCGCGAAAGGCAGCGCCAGATCGCGCTCGCTCGCAAGCGCGGCCACGAGCATATCGGCTAAAGCATTTTCGGAGGAACCGCGCTCCGGCCTTCTCTCGGGAATGCGCCAATGCTCCACGCGTATCAGGCGGCGGCGTGTTCTTCATCCAGTGCGGTTGCCATCTGTACCGCAAGCCGCTTGCTGATCTCGGCGTCCGGCATCGGCTTGCCGTAGAAATAGCCCTGCAGCTCGTCGCAGCCGAAGTCTTCCAGTGCCCTTCCTTGTGCCTCGGATTCGATGCCTTCGGCCGTAACGGGAATGTCGAGCGAACGCGCCAGCGCCACGGTCGCCTTGACCATTTCGCGGGCGCGGTTGTCTTCCAGCACATTCATCGTCAGCGAGCGATCGATCTTGATGCGATCGAACCCGAACTGGCGCAGGTAGCCGATGGATGAAAAACCGGAGCCGAAGTCATCAAGCGCCACCTTGACGCCGAGCCTCTTCAACCGCTCGATCGACTGACGGGTACGCTCCGGATTTTGAATGATATAGCCTTCGGTGATTTCCAGCGTCACACGATCGGCTTCGATTTCGGTACTGTTGAGCACGCTGCGGACATAATCAGCGAAGGCGGGATTGCGGAACTGGCCCGGTGAAACATTGACGGCAACACGCAGATCCGGCCAGTGTCTTGCCGCCTCGCAGGCCTTGCGCAGGACGAGCAGGCCCAATGCCTCGATCAGGCCACTGGTTTCGGCGATCGGAATGAAGGCCTCTGGCGAAATCGGGCCGTGGCCGGGACGGTTCCACCGCACCAGCGCCTCGACGCCGATCATCTCGCAGCTCGATGCATCGACCAGCGGCTGATAGGCGAGCGCCAGCTCTTCCATCTCGATGGCACGTCGCAGATCGAGTTCCAGCGCATTGCGTTCCTCGCGATGCGCATCCATGGCTGTCTCGTAGCAGGTCATGCGGGCACGGCCGGCTTCCTTGGCCTTGTACATGGCAAGATCGGCCCGGCGCACCAGTTCCTCGCGATCGATGCGGCCTTCAGGCGAGCTTGCGATGCCGATGCTCGCGCCGACCACGACCACCCGGCGGCCGATCTCCAGAGGCTCGGCAAGGAAATCCAGGATCTGCTCGGCCAACCGCAAAGCTGGAGCGTCATTGAGTTCCTTCGTCGGGAAGGCGACGGCGAATTCATCCCCGCCGAGGCGCGCCAGGGCTGCCTGCGGCGGCACGAGAACCTTGAGCCCGGCGGCTACCGCGCGGATCAGTTGATCGCCGGTGCCATGACCGTAAGCGTCGTTGATTTCCTTGAAGCCATCGAGATCGAGGTAGAGAAGCAGGACATTGGTGCCATCGGAGCGCGCCCGCTCGACCAGGCGATCCACATCGAGCCGCAATCCCTCGCGGTTGAGGAGCCCGCTCAGCCGATCGCGAAGAGAAACCTGACGCGCCTGGACCTCTTCCGCCCGCAGCCGGCGTCCCGCCATCGATCCCAGGATCAAAAGCACTATGAAGAACAGGCCCACCAGACCAAGCGCGCCAAGCACCAACGGGCGGACCTGCTGATAGCTCATGTCCCCGGGCTGGCGCGAGCTCCACACCAGCCGTCCCAGCGACTTGCCGAGCGGGTCGACGATGGAGACGGCATAGCGGGCAACGGTTTCCGGCGGCATCAGCGTCAATCCGCTGATGACATAGGTATTCGAGAGCATCTTGATCCGGCCAGCGTCCAGGTAGCGGACGAGGATCAGATAACGCCGATGACCTTCGGGCACCGGAATGCGGCCGGATCTTTCGCGGATCGTCGCAGCACCGGCCGCCGCGATACCATCCCTGGTCATGATGTAGCCCGAGGCTTCGGGCACCCCCGTCACACGCGTTGTTCGCGCCTGATCGACGAGCGCCCAGACAGCGGCGCCAAGGACCTCCTCGATATTGCCAGTCAACGGCTCACCGTCATGATAGGCAACGATCGGCCTATTGTTGTCGTCGACAATGACGGCAGTATCGAACAGCGCACCGTTGGACGAAATGTCGCCGTAATTGCCGACGATCCAGCCTTGATCGTCCGTTCCATACACGCTTCGCGCCGCATCATTGCGGGCGGAATGGTCGTGCAGCGTCGCTTCCAGCTGTCCCTGAAAAGTCTTCAGTGCACCGACAGTCGTTTCCCAGGAGCGCTCGTCATCCAGCTTGTTGGAATAATCGGCAACCCGGCCGATCGCGGTAAGAACCATCAAGGTCACGACGGCAACGATCAATGCAAAGCAAATTAAAACGGCCGTCACGATGGAATGACGACCGATCTGTGTATTTCCACGCAATGACCTGAAAGTTGCTCCCAACGCCTTTTCTCCTTGGCGAAGAAGTCTGCCGTCAGGTCTTCAATAAACGGTTAAGGCGAATTGGAGATTCCTACAGGAAAGAGTTGTAGATCTGCCGAAACCGGAAGAATTCATGCCATGGTGGCAATCGCCTGCGCGAAACGGCTGAGACTTGCGGAGAAAAGGCCGCTTTCGCCCGCCTGCAGCAGCATTGCTGCCTGCATCTCATCGCTCTTGCCGGCAACCGGCAGACGCAAGAAGGCGTCTTCAACGATATGTAGTGACATGGTCCGCAAGACATCGGTGAGCTGTGCCAATACGAGATCGCCGCGATGTGACGCGTAAGCAAACATCAGCGGCTTGAATGGCACCTCGTCGCGCGATACCAGCCAGTCCAGCGCGTTCTTGAAGCCGCCGGGTATGCCATGGGCATATTCCGGGCACGACACGATCAAACCGTCTGCCTTGCGGATCTCGGCCGCAAATCTCTCGACGACGGCTGGTGTTCGCTCCCCCTCATTGTCCGGATTGAAGATCGGCAAATCGCCGATCAGATCGCAAATCGCAATGGTGATGCCTTCCGGGCAGGCGAGTTGCAGAGCCTCCAGCAGCCTCCGGCTGGTCGAAGCCTGCCGCTGGCTGCCACAAAGCGCATAAAGGGAAATCGGCCGCAGGATCATAGATGATGTCTATCAGGCCTTGTCGATTCGGGCGACAGACACCCTCCCCTTGAGGGGGAGGGTCGGACCGGAGGTCCGGGGTGGGGTGACCCATTACGCCACCGAAGACCACTCCATTCACTCGTTTCACCCAACCTCCGCCCCTCAAGGAAGAGGCGGGATCTCATCAATCAGCCTTGTGATTGCCCCTCGGAAACTGCGAGGCAAGTTCCCTGTACCACTTGCCGCTCTTCTTGATTGTGCGCACTTGGGTCTCGTAATCGACATGCACGAGGCCGAAACGCATGCGGTAGCCCTCCGCCCATTCGAAATTGTCCATGAGGCTCCAAGCGAAATAGCCGCGCATCGGATAGCCGTCTTTGATGAGATCCGCGACGACGCCCAGATGCTCGATATAGTAGTCGAGGCGCGGCTGGTCATCGATCTCGCCATTGACGACGCCCATGTTGTAGCAGGCGCCGTTCTCGGTGATGTAGCACTCCGGCAGCTCGTAGCGCTTGTTGAGGTCCTCGACGACATGCTTCAAGCCGGGCGAATAAACCTCCCAACCGATATCCGTCCTTACGTCGCTGACCGGCGGCGCTTCCTTCGTCCAGGGGAAATCGCCGCTCTTGGAGGCGTCATCGGAGACGCGCATCGGCATATAATAGTTCAAACCCCACCAATCGAGTTTCTGGTTGATGGTCTTGAGATCGCCGTCCTCGATGACGGACATGCGATCGCCGAGCGCCTCGACGAACTCCTTCGGATATTCACCCTTGAAGATCGGATCGAAGAAGGCGCCGTTGTGGAATTGATGGGCGCGCTCGACGGCGGCCAGATCTTCCGGTTGGTCCGAACCCGGCAGGATAGACGCGGCATTGAGGACGATGCCGACAGGCACCTTCGGCGCCACGGAGCGGATCGCCTCGACGCCGAGACCATGCGCAAGGTTCATATAGTGCATGGCGTAAAGAGCGGCCTGCATATTGCGCTCGCCCGGCGCATGGATGCCATAGAGGTGGCTCAGCCAGACGATGCACCAGGGCTCGTTGAAGGTGGCGACAGAATCCAGGCGGTCGCCGAGGCGGGCCATGACGGTCTTGGCATAGCGCTGGAAGGCATGAGCCGTCGAGCGCGCAGTCCAGCCGCCATCGCCGGCAAGCGCCAGCGGCAAATCCCAATGGTAGAGCGTCGCAAAGGTCTTGATCCCCCGCGCCTTGCAGCCATCGACCAGGCGATCGTAGAAATCGAGGCCTGCTTCGTTCACCGGGCCGGTGCCTTCGGGTATGATGCGCGGCCAGGCGATCGAGAAGCGATAGGCCTCGACGCCCATGTCCTTGATCAGATCGAGATCCTGTTCCAGCCGGTTATAGTGGTCGCAGGCGATGTCGCCATTATCGCGCTGATAGACCCGGCCCGGCATATTGGCGAAAGCATCCCATATGGACGGCTTGCGGCCGTCGGCCTTGGTGGCACCCTCGATCTGGAAGGCGGCGGTGGCAACACCGAATGTGAAATCGCCGGGGAAGCGATCGGCAAGAAGCTTCGGATCGATCATGATGAAAATCCCGTCTATTTTGGCTTCGTTGGCTGCGGTTTAACCAAGCTACCCCTCGAAGTACAGGGGGGCGCAATGGAAAACTGCAACGTTGCAGGTACCGATAAACCAAGTCCTCTAATGGCGCCCGGAAAATTTCTCCGGCAGCAGCAACACTCTTCGCACGGCTTGATAACAGCAATGTCAACAGTCGTGACTTGTCTTTCGGCTGGGGATCAATTGAGGGTAGCATCACTTGACAACGAAAGGACACAAATGCTCCCTGCGATCCACGCCCTCCATCCTCATCTGCTGAGCCTCCTGCGCATCGTCGCCTCGCTCGTGCTCTTCAGCTACGGAACGCAGAAAATCCTGCATTTCCCGGCGGCCGAAAATGTGCCCGCCGTTGGATCGCTGTCCTGGATCGCCGGTCTGCTGGAGCTGACCCTTGGCTTCCTTGTCCTGATCGGCTTTCAGACGCGTATTGCTTCGTTCATCCTGTCAGGCCTAATGGCCTTCGCTTACTTCCTGGCTCATGCGCCGAAAAGCTTTTATCCCGCGCAGAACGGCGGCGTCTCCGCCATCCTCTTCTGCTTCATCTTCCTGTTTCTCGCCGGCGCCGGCGGTGGCCCGCTGAGCGCCGATGCGCTGACGAAGCGCAAGCAGGAATCTGCCACTTAAACAAGCAGGTCCGAGGCGGGCTCACCGCCTCGGACCTCACGTGAAGCTTAGAGCTTGACCCAGGCGCCGTTGCGCTTGGACGAGGCGACACAAGCCTCGACAAAAGCCACGCCCTTCACGCCATCATCGACAGTCGGATAGATCACGGCCGGATCGATCGCCACGCCCTTCTTGCGGGCATTGATGGCACGCGCGGCTTCGGTGTAGATCGTCGCAAAGGCTTCCAGATAACCTTCCGGATGGCCCGACGGGATGCGCGAGACGCGCGCCGCGGCGGCACCAGAACCGGCACCATTGCGGGTAATCAGCCGCTTCTGATCGCCGAACGGCGTGTACCACAGATAGTTCGGATCGGCCTGCGTCCACTCGATGCCGCCCTTGGTACCATAAACGCGGAGTTTCAACCCATTCTCATGGCCGGGTGCCACCTGGCTGCACCAGAGCATGCCCTTGGCCGGCTTTTCCTTGCCCTTTGCCTTGAAGCGCAACAGCACATGGCCGTTGTCATCGAGACGGCGGCCTTCAACGAAGCTGTCGAGATCGGCGGCAAGGCTGTCCAGCTCGAGGCCGGTGACGAAAGAAGCGAGGTTATAGGCATGTGTTCCGATATCGCCGGTGGAGCCGCCGGCGCCGGACTGCGAGGGATCCGTGCGCCAAGCCGCCTGTTTCTGCCCGGACTGCTCAATATTCTCCGTCAGCCAATCCTGCGGATATTCCACCTGCACGATGCGGATATCGCCGAGCTCGCCATTCTCGATCATCTCGCGCGCCTGACGGACCATCGGATAGCCGGTGTAATTATGCGTTAGGATGAAGAGCGCGCCGCTCTCGTCGGCCACCTTCTTCAGCTTCTTGGCATCGGCAAGATTGGAGGTCAGCGGCTTGTCGCAGATGACATGGATGCCGCGGCGCAGGAATTCCTTGGCGGCGTCATAATGGACATGGTTCGGCGTGACGATCGAAACCGCTTCGATGCCGTTCTTCAGCTTGGCTTCGCGGATTGCCATGTCACGATAGCTGGAATAGGTGCGCGAGGGATCGAGACCGAGATCGCGGCCGGAAGCTTGAGCCTTGTCCGGCGAAGACGAGAGCGCGCCAGCAACGAGATCGAACTGGTCGTCAATACGTGCCGCAATGCGATGCACAGCGCCGATGAATGCGCCGGCGCCACCGCCCACCATGCCGAGCCGGATGCGCGGCTCCCGCGTCTGTTCCGATGATCCTTCGATTGCCATTTTGTCCTCCTGAATGAATGGAATTCGCATTTTGGGTGCCTGTCGTTCCAAGCCACCCGCCTCGCCCTTCGAGGGCCTTGCAGGCCACCTCAGGGTGAGGCTGATCCACTACGCCAGCGCCACACCACACCCTTCCACCTAGCGATGCCAAAGATAGCTCTTGTGGAGTTTCGCGAGAGTCCGCTCCGCCCTCATCCTGAGGTGCGGAGCCTCCTGAGCTCTGCGAAGGAGTGAAGCCTCGAAGGACGAGGGCGGCCTGGGCAGCATTCTCTCCCCGCTTGGGAAAAGGAAATTATGATAGCCCCAACATTCTCTTATTCGCCGCCTGGTCCGTGCCGCTGCCGGCAAAATCGTCGAAAGCCTTTTCCGTGACGCGGATGATGTGCGCCTTGACGAATTCAGAACCTTCGCGAGCGCCGTCTTCGGGATGCTTCAGCGCGCATTCCCATTCGACCACGGCCCAGCCGTCGAAATTGTTGGCGGTCATCTTCGAGAAGACGGCACCGAAATCGACCTGGCCGTCGCCGAGCGAACGGAAGCGGCCGGCACGCTCGACCCAGCCTTGATAACCGCCATAGACGCCTTGGCGCCCGGTCGGATTGAACTCCGCATCCTTGACGTGGAACATCTTGATGCGGTCCTTGTAGATGTCGATGTTCTCGAGATAATCGAGGCACTGCAGGACGTAGTGCGAGGGATCGTAGAGCATGTTGGCCCGTGGATGGTTCTTCACGCGCTCCAGGAACATCTCGAAGGTGATGCCGTCATGCAGGTCTTCGCCGGGATGGATTTCGTAGCAGACGTCGACGCCGTTTTCGTCGGCATGGTTGAGGATCGGCGTCCAGCGGCGGGCAAGCTCCTCGAAGGCGGTTTCGACGAGGCCGGCCGGGCGCTGCGGCCAGGGATAGATGAAGGGCCAGGCAAGCGCGCCGGAGAAGGTCGCATGCGCCTTGATGCCGAGATGCTTGGAAGCCGTTAGCGCCATCTTGACCTGTTCGACGGCCCATTCCTGGCGCGCCTTCGGATTACCGCGCACTTCCGGCGCCGCAAAACCGTCGAAGGCTTCGTCATAGGCCGGATGCACGGCGACGAGCTGGCCCTGAAGGTGGGTGGAAAGTTCGGTGACTTCAACGCCGTTGGCCCGCGCGACACCGGCGAATTCATCGCAATAATCCTTCGAGGAGGCTGCCTTCTTCAGGTCGATGAGCTGGCTTGCCCAGGTCGGAACCTGCACGCCGATATAGCCGGCATCGGCAGCCCATTTCGTGATCGAATCCCACGAGTTGAACGGTGCCGCATCGCCAGCGAACTGGCCAAGAAAAAGGCCTGGTCCCTTGATCGTCTTCATCTGTAATTCCTCCCTAATCGCGTTCTGTAAACGTTTCCGATGCCTTTCGGACCCTTATCCGAGGCGGCTGAGGTGCCGTAGCCTCCAAAAACTATAGGGTCGTCGGGCTGAAAGTCGAATGCCTTGCGACCTAATCACGGCACGCTGCAGACGGCAAGAGGTACGTGCCGCAAAATTTCCATCCGCCGCAAAACGGGGCTGATGGAACGCTTAAAAAACGCCCGCCGAAACCGGCGGGCGCCCTGGAAGATCAACCGAAAAACCGATCAGAATGGTGAATCGGGGAAGTAGAAGTCCTTGGCGTTGTCCTTGGTGACGAGCGTCGCATCCAGGATGTAGTTGCCGCGAACCGGAACCTGATCATAGAAATTGGCAGCCGTCAGCTCCATGGCGGTGCCGACCATTGCCGGCGGATAGAGCACGTCGACCGGGATCAGCTTGTCGCCATCCATGACCTTCTTGATCATGTCCTTCGAGCCGGCGCCGGCGACGATATACTTGATATCGGTACGCTTGGCTTGCTCGATGGCCTGCAGAACGCCGACGGCCATGTCGTCATCCTGACACCAGACGACATCGATCTTCGGGAATTTGGTCAGGTAATCCTGCATGACCTTGAAGGCGTCGTCGCGATTCCAGTTGCCGTACTGGCGGTCGAGAACCTTGACGTTAGAGCCGGCGATGCCCTTGTCGAAGCCGTCCTGGCGCTGCTGATCGATCGGGATCGGCAGACCGCGGATGACGACGACCTGTGCATCCGGCGTGTTCTTCTTGATGTATTCGCCCGCGACCTGGCCAAGCGCCGGATTGTTGCCGGCGACATAGAGGTCACGGACGGAATTGTCGTTGTTGCTCGGCGCACGGTCGACGAGCGCCACGAACTTGCCCTTGTCCTTGACTTCCTTGATGGCGTTGACGAGCGGATCCGGATCCGACGGCAGGATCACGAGTGCGTCGATGCCCTGCGTCTCAAGATCCTGCACGGCGTTTGCCTGGCTCGCCGCGTCAGGCGAGGTCTTGACGATGACGTTGAGCCCCGGATGCTCCGCCATCAAGAGCTTAGCGACGCGCTCGGCATGGAAGACCACGCCCGAGGTCCAGCCGTGGTCGGCGGCCGGAATGGAAACGCCGATCGTCACCTTCTTGTCGGCAGCATGTACCGTGCCGGCCAAAGCCGCCATCACGACAGCCAAGCCTATGAGTCTTTTTCGCATGTTTCTTCCTCCCAGATAGAGACAGGGCCTTAGCACGACGACCGGGCGCCCCCTGACCCGGTTATTCACTATTTGCGGGCAAGCGACCGCTGAACCAGCATGGCGATGATGATGATCGCACCCTGGATGGCGCTCAGCAGATACTCGCTGATGAAATTGGAAAGCAGCATGATATTGCCGACGAGTTCGAGGATGAACGCGCCGCAAATCGTGCCCCACACCCTGCCCGCGCCGCCCTTCAGCGCCGTGCCGCCGACGACGACGGCGGTGATCGCCTGCAATTCCCACAGGCTGCCCGTCGTCGCCGATGTCGAACCGAGCCGCGGCACATAGAGAAGCACGGCAATGGCAACGCAAAAGCCCTGGATGATGAAGGCGATGGTTCGCACGCGATTGACCGCCACGCCGGAATAGCGGGCAACGTCACGGTTGGAGCCGACCGCAATCACATGCCGCCCATAGCGGGTGCGGTAGAGAATGAAGGCCGCAATGCCGGTGACGACGAGGATGACCACGATCGGCACCGGCACACCGAGCACTGTGCCATAATAAGCGGGCTTGTAGAGCGCCTGAATATCCGCCGGTCGCAAGGTGATGGCACCGCCCTGCGACAGCCAGGTCGTCAAGCCGCGATAGACGCCCATGGTGCCGAGCGTCGCAATGAACGGCTCGATCTTGCCCATGGTCGTAATCAGACCATTGGCAAGGCCGCATAGCAGGCCAGCAACGATCGAAAACAGCACGGCAGCCGCCAACATCATGGAGGGATCGGAAATGACGCCCGAATTCATGAAGAGGATCATCAGGCTGGCGACGAAGGCGACCATCGCGCCGACGGACAGATCGAGATCGCCCGCCGAAATGACGAAAGTGGCACCGACCGCGATGATAGCGATGAAGGCGCATCTCGTTGCAACATTGGTAAGATTGGTGATGCCGATGAAGTTCGGGTTGACCAGTGCGCCCACGATCAGAAGCAGCACCAGCGCCGCAAACGGCGCAACCGCCCTAAGATCGACATCCCGCCAGGAACGCCCTCGCCGGCCTGTCTTGCCGCTGCTGTCTTCACCCACGCTCATAACCAAAACCAACCTCCCGTCCCATGATTGCTGGGAATTCGCCCTGCTCTCCGCCGCCCTTTCAGGCAGCCGTCTTTTTCTTCAGGCCCGCCGCATAACGCATGATTTCCTGCTCGGAGATTTCCTCGCCTTCGAGCACGCCGACGATCCGCCCCTCACGCATGACAGCGATCCGCGTGCAAAGCCCGATAACCTCGGGCATTTCCGAAGAGATCACGATGATCGAATGACCGTCGCGCGCCAGCGCGGAAATGAAATGATAAATCTGCTGCTTCGTGCCAACATCGATGCCGCGTGTCGGCTCGTCGATGATGATGATTTGCGGCTCGGTCTCCATGACCTTTGCCAGCAGCAGCTTCTGCTGGTTGCCGCCGGACATGCGGCCGGCAACGATATTTCCGTCCCTCACGCGGATGTCGAAGCGGCGTCGCGCCCGCGCCAGCGCATCCGCCTCGCTGGAGGCGCTCAGATAGCCGAACTTGCCGTGCCGGTCGAGCGACTGCAGGGTCAGATTGACGACCATGCCTGAATTCAGCAGCAGGCCCTTGGATTTCCGATCCTTCGTCATATAGGCAAGCCCGGCATCAATGGCCGCATGCACGTCATGCGGTGGCACCGTTTGACCATTGGCAACGACCTCGCCAGACGCACGAGCGCGTAGGCCGACGATCGCCTCCATCAATTCGGTGCGGCCCGAGCCGATCATGCCGGAGAAGCCCAATATCTCACCCTTGCGCAGCTCGAAGCTTGCATCATGGACGTAGCCCGTCGAAACCGAGCTGACGCTGAGCACCACCTTCTCGTCAACATCGGGCTCGTTCTTGGCCGGATAAAGGCTCGAGAGCTCGCGCCCGACCATCAGCTGGGCGATCGATTCGCCATCGAGCAGCGAGGTTGGCGAGGTCTTCACCCATTGGCCGTCGCGCAGCACCGTAACCCGATCCGTCAGTTCCATGACCTCATCGAGCTTGTGGGAGACGAAGACGAAGCTCGTTCCCTGATCGCGCAGCTTGCGTACCTGCTTGAACAGGAAATTGGTCTCTTCACGCGACAAAACGGCGGTCGGCTCGTCCATGAAGACGATCCGCGCATCGCGGCTGATCGCCTTGGCAATCTCCACCATCTGCTTGTCGGCGATGGAAAGCGAGCTGATCATGGCATTTTCATCGACATGCGAGCCGAGAAGATCGAGCACGCGCCGCGTTTCGGCACGCATATGCTTGCGATCGAGCACACCCAGACGCGTAACTTCGCGACCGAGAAACAGGCTTTCGGTGACGGTCAAATGTTCAGCGAGATTGAATTCCTGATGGATGATGACGATGCCGAGCGCTTCCGCTGCACCGTTCGGCGGCAGCTTTACCGGCTTGCCATCGAGGAGGATTTCGCCAGATGTCGGCTGCTCGAAGCCGGACAGGACCTTGACGAGCGTCGACTTGCCCGCGCCGTTTTCGCCCATGAGCGCATGGATCTCGCCGGCCCGCAGATCGAAGTTGACGCCGAACAGCACCTGCACGCCGCTGAAGGCCTTGGAAATCCCTCTCGCAGACAGCACGACCGCACCGTCGACGGCTTCCGAACTCATTGAATCCTCCCTGCGGTCCCACCCGCTTTCCACGGTATGTAAACCTTTACATACATGGTGTAAAGGTTTACATCATTGGATATCGTACGAAATTTCGCGGTTACCTTTGACCTCCACGTAAGTCTGTGTAGTCTCCAGCCCGAGACGAGACCCAAGGCAGAGCGCAGTGTCGAATTCCACGCCCGCAACTATCGAAGACGTCGCCCGAATTGCCAATGTTTCGATAGCAACGGTTTCGCGGGCCATCCATATGCCGGAGAAAGTCGCCAATTCGACGCGGCTGAAAGTCAATCAGGCGATCGCCATCACCGGCTATACCACCAATGCCATGGCGCGCAGCCTCCGGCTCGGCCGATCGAACATGATTCTCGTGGTCGCACCCGATATCGGCGACCCCAATTTCTCCAATATTCTCATCGGCCTGGAGAATGAGGCACGCTCGCACGGCTACGGTATCCTGATCGGTCACACGCAAAACGACGCGCAGCGCGGGCTGGAATATCTGAAGTTTCTGAATTCCAACCAGGCGGCCGGATTGATCCTTTTCACCGGCATCCTGCCCTTCGGGCATCAGACGATGACGGCGCGGCTGCCGCCGAGTGTCGGCGTTTTCGAGCCGGTCTTCAACGGCGGCATTCCCTATGTCGGCGTCGACGATATCGCCGGCGCCCGCAAGGCCGTGGACCTCTTGATTGCCGAGGGTCATCGCAAGATCGCCTTTATCGGCGATTCCCGCACCCGCCTCGCCTATAGCCGCCGGCGCATGGGTTATGAAGCAGGGCTGGATGCAGCCGGCATCGGACAGGACCTGCGCATGGTGCTGGACGGCGACGGCACCGTCGAGAGCGGGCGGCTCGCCGCCGAGCAGCTCTTCATGCGCGACACGTTGCCGACGGCATTCATGTGTGTCAACGATCAGACCGCGATCGGCGTGATGATCGGCCTGAAGGCACGCGGCTATGACATCCCCGAAGATTTCTCGGTGACCGGTTTCGACGACGTGCCGCAAGCCGTCTTCATGACGCCGTCGCTGACGACGATCCGGCAGCCGCGCACCGCCATCGGCAAGCATGCGATGGCGCTTTTGCTCGAACTGCTTTCGGATGGAGAGCCGCCCGAAACGGAGATCCTGTTGCGGCCGGATCTCGTGGTGCGAAATTCGGTCTCCGCACCGCCGCGCCTCCGGCGATAGGCAGACGCAACGATGCCGCTCGGCAGAATCACCCTCTATGTGCGCGATGTCGAAGCGACGATAAGCTTTTACGAGACGCATTTTGGGTTCAAGCCGCTCCGTCTGGAGGGCGATCGGATTGTTGAGCTGCTCGCGCAGGATGGCGGCGCCAATTTGATGATCCATCCGGCGGGTAAGGCGCAGAAAATGGGCCAGGTGCTGGTCAAGCTGGTCTTCGACGTCGAGCATGTCGAAGATTTCCGCGCCAAGTGTGCCGAAGAGGGGCTGGAGTTCGGCCCCTTGCATCAGGCCGACGGCTATGTTTTTGCCAATGCCAAGGATCCCTCAGGAAATCCCATAGCCATTTCCAGCCGTGCCTTCCGGCAATAATCCGGAAGGCGATGAAGATCGCCTCCCGGACGCATCGATCAAACGTAACGGTTGACGATATTTTCCAGCAGTTCCTGCTTGCCGGACTTCGGCTGCGGGTTGACGTCCTTGGTTTCGACCCACTGAGCGATCTGATCGAGCGAATATTCGCCGCGCAGCAGCTTCTGGCCTTCGGCCGAATCCCAGCCGGCGTAACGGTCGGCGAGTGGCTTGGAGAGTGCCTTGTCCTCGATCATCTTCGCAGCAGCCTTCAGGCCGCGGGCACAGCAATCCATGCCACCGATATGGCCGATGAGCAGATCTTCCGGATCGAGCGACTGACGACGCAGCTTGGCGTCGAAGTTCGTGCCGCCGGACTTGAAGCCGCCGCCTGCCAGCACCTGGTAATAGGCCAGCGTCATTTCCGGAACGTTGTTCGGGAACTGATCGGTATCCCAGCCGGACTGGTAGTCGTTGCGGTTCATGTCGATCGAGCCGAAAATGCCGAGCGCATTGGCTAGCGCCAGTTCATGCTCGAAGGAATGGCCGGCAAGGATCGCATGGCCCTGCTCGATATTGACCTTCACTTCGTTTTCGAGGCCGTACTTCTTGAGGAAGCCGTAAACCGTGGCGACGTCGTAGTCATACTGATGCTTGGTCGGCTCCTGCGGCTTCGGCTCGATGAGGATCGTGCCCTTGAAGCCGATCTTGTGCTTGTATTCAACGACGAGATTGAGGAAGCGGCCCAACTGATCCAGCTCCCGCTTCAGGTCGGTATTGAGCAGCGTCTCATAGCCTTCGCGGCCACCCCAGAGAACGTAGTTTTCGCCGCCGAGCTTGTGGGTGGCATCGAGGCAGGTCTTCACGGTCGCAGCCGAGAAGGCGAAGACATCCGGGTCCGGATTGGTCGCGGCACCCGACATGAAACGACGGTTGGAGAAGAGGTTTGCCGTGCCCCAGAGCAGCTTTACGCCGGTATCGGCCTGCTTCTTGGCGAAGTAGTCGACGATCTCGTTGAGGTTCTTGGTGTTCTCGGCAAAATTCTTGCCTTCCGGCCGCACGTCGGCATCGTGAAAGCAGTAGTAGGGAGCGCCGAGCAGGGTGAAGAATTCGAAGGCTACGTCGGCCTTCAGCTTGGCGGCTTCCATCGTCTCGTTGAACCAAGGGCGAAGGAAGGTCTGCCCACCGAAGGGATCGCCGCCCGGCCAGGTGAAGGTGTGCCAGTAGGCGACAGCGAAACGCAGATGGTCTTCCATCCGCTTGCCGGCAACGACTTCGTCCTTGTTGTAATAGCGGAAGGCCAGCGGATTGGTGCTGTCGGGGCCTTCGTATTTTACCTTGCTGATGTCACCAAAAAATCCGGTGCTCATATCTTATCTCCTTGGGTTTGGTGTTTCGGTATTATTGTTCGTTTCATGCGGCTCTGCCCCTCACCCTAGCCCTCTCCCCGCTCGCGGGGAGAGGGGACGACCTCTGTATCCTCGCTTGTTTCAGAGGTGAAAGGGACTGCGATGGTGCGCCCATCCCCTTCTCCCTGTCAAAACGGGGAGAAGGTGGCCGATAGGCCGGATGAGGGGCTCTCACGCACATAGCTTCAATGCGCCGACAGCGGCTTGATTGCCGGATAAACCGCCCGGTAGCGCTTGTAGGCATCCGCATAAGCATCCGTCAGCGACGCAACCGGATCGATCGTGCCGGCCGTCTGCGGTGGGGTGCAGACGGCGACCGGATCGGCGCCGGTCGCAGCGATCAGGCCGAGACGGGCGGCACCGAAAGCGGCGCCGAAATCACCATCCGCCGGCAGGTCGACGGGCACGCCGAGCGCAGTCGCGATCGAAGCCAGCCAGTAGCGCGAACGCGAGCCGCCGCCGATGGCGGTGACGCGCGCAATATCCGTGCCGGCGGAGCGCAGCGCTTCGAGATTGTCGCGAATGGCGAAGGACACGCCTTCGAGCACGGCCTGCGTCAGCACGGCGCGGCCGCTTTCATGGCCGAGGCCGATGAAGGCACCGCGGATGGTCGCGTCATTGTGCGGCGTGCGCTCGCCGGAAAGATAGGGAAGGAAGGTGACGCTGGTCGGCGCCTTCAGCGTCTCGCCAAGCTCGGCGGTGAGTTCGGCGGCGGACTTGCCCGTCACATGCGAATGCCAGTTGAGCGCATCGGTTGCCGAGAGAATGACGCCCATTTGATGCCAGGTGTTGGGCAGCGCGTGGCAGAAGGCGTGAACGGCGCTTTCAGGCTTCGGCAGATAGGAGCCGTTGGCCGCGAAGAGCACGCCAGACGTTCCGAGCGAAACGAAAGCAGCCCCGTGGCTGACCGTGCCCATGCCGCAAGCCGAGGCTGCATTGTCCCCTGCCCCGCCGGCAACGACGACATCGCCGCCGATACCCCATTTCGAGGCGAGCTCGCCGCGCAGCTTACCGGCAACTTCGGTGCCTTCAACCAGCGTCGGCATCTGCTTCTCGTCAAGATTAGTGGCCGCCAGCAGCTCGGAAGACCATTTGCGCTTGCCAGTATCGAGCCAGGACGTGCCTGCCGAGTCGGACATTTCCGACATGTGCTCACCGGTGAGCCAAAGCCGCAGATAATCCTTCGGCAGCAGCACCCAGCGCACTCTAACGAAAATTTCCGGCTCATGTTTGGCGACCCAAGCGAGCTTCGGCGCCGTGAAGCCGGGGAAGACGATATTGCCGGTCAATGCCCGAAAGCGCGTGTTAGCATCGAGCGCGGCAGCCTCTTGGTAGCTGCGGGTGTCGTTCCAGAGAATGCAGGGGCGCAGCACCTTGTCGTCGGCATCGAGCAGCGTCGCGCCATGCATCTGGCCGGAAAGGCCGATGCCGCGCACGGCGGCGAGCTCCTTCGGATGCGCAGCCTTCAATCCGGCAACGGCCTCTTCGGTCGCGCGGATCCAATGCGCCGGATCCTGCTCGGACCAGCCGGGATGCGGGCGCGACACGTCAAGCCCGCCATTGGCGGAGCCGATGATCGTCTGATTGCCGTCGATCAGCATCGCTTTGACGCCGGAGGTTCCGAGATCGAGACCCAAATACATCAGATATTACTCCCTATGCTCTGCCACGTTCGAATGCTCAGGGCAGATTATCCTTCAAGAAAATGTCGAGACGTATGCGCTCCTGGTCGGCAATGACGGCCTGGCCGTCGGCGGTCGCCTTCATCACGCGGATGGCGCTGCGCACTTCATGACCGGCATCCTGATTGAGGACAGCGTCGATCGTGCCATCCAGCAATGCCGCCCGCGTATGCCGCGTCAGCTCGTGCACGACCACGGTCAACTCACGCCCGGGCCGTACGGCCTTCAGCGCCGCTATCAGACCGCGGTTGCCGGCGCCGAGACTGTAGATGCCGATAATGTCCTTGTTTTCGGACAGCGCCTTGGAGACAAGCGATTTGGCCCGCTCGGGATCGTCACGTCCTTCCAGCACGGGCAGCAGCCGGAGCTTGGGAAACTCTTCTGCCATCACGGCGGAAAAGCCCTGCAGGCGTTCGCGATGGTCGCGCACCAGCATCGAGCCGGCGAGAACGGTAAGATCGCCTTCACGACCACCAAGGAAGCGCCCGAGCAGCCGCGCGGCAGTCCGTCCGGCGGCAATATTGTCGATACCGGCATAGTGATGCCTGCGGGAATCGGTGAGATCCGAGACCAGCGTGACGACCGGGATACGCTCTGACACGAGACGGTCGACGGCGGCCCTGACTTCCGGCGCGTCGGTTGCCACGAGAGCGACACCAGCGATATCCTGCCCCTGCAAGGCGTCCAGCGCCGCGACCAGCGCCGGCACATCGAATGGTGGCACCTCGATAATTCGGATGTCCGTGCGCTCTATGCTGGCCCGCAAGGTTGCCTGATGCACCTCGAATCGCAGCCCGTGCATGAAGGAATTGTCCCCCGTCGGCACGATGAAAACGAGAGGATAGACACGGCCCTTGGCTAGGTTGGCGGCGGCGACATCGCGGATATAGCCGATCTGGCGGATCGCGGCCTCCACCTTTTCCCGCGTCACCAGCCGCACGCCCGGCCGCTGGTTCAACACGCGGTCCACGGTGGCGAGGCTGACGCCCGCAGCGGCGGCAATGTCATGCACAGTCGGTCTCATGGGCTCCTCCTGCGGAAACCCTTACTGCGATTTTTGATGTACGTAAATCAAAAATTTCGGGCCGGTGAATTTTTCCAAACCAAACCAAAAACAAAAAAGGCCCCT
>NZ_JBXSOO010000019.1:0-137265 GCF_057784515.1 Martinezella sp. CNPSo 3732 | reverse complement strand
CGCGTCTGCATCGCCCGCGCCCTTGCCTCCGATCCCAAGCTCATCATCGCCGACGAGGCGCTTTCCGCTCTCGACGTGTCGATCCAGGCCCAGATCATCAATCTCTTGATGGATCTCCAGGCCGAACGCGGGCTCGCCTACCTGTTCATCAGCCATGACATGGCCGTCGTCGAGAAGATCAGCCACCGCGTCGCTGTTCTCTATCTTGGCCAGATAATGGAGATTGGCAGCCGTCGTCAGGTCTTCGAAACACCGATGCACGCCTATACGCAGCGCCTGCTCTCGGCCGTGCCGATCGCCGATCCGACACAGGAGCGCAGAACCACCTTGCTGGAAGGCGAGATCCCCAATCCCGTCCGCCGCGTCGGCGACGAGCCGCCGATCCTGGCTCACGAGGAAATCACTGCAGGCCACTTCATCGCCAAGAGCGCCTGAACGACCACCAACCATCGCATCGATCTGAAGAGGAAACAGGTTCAATGAAAAGAATGAAATGGGGATTGAAGACCGCTCTGACCGCACTCATGATGTCGAGCGTTGCCATCACCGCCGCTCCCGCTTTCGCGGCCGGCAAGCTCACCGTGTCGTCGTCGCAAGATCCGGGCAGCTGGGACCCGATCGACACCTTCCTGGTGGCATGGGCTGCCGTTTCGACCAACATCTTCGATGGCCTCACCTATCGTGGCCCCGATCTCAAGCTGGTACCGGGCCTCGCCGAATCCTGGGAAGAACTGGACCAGGGCAAGCGCATCCGCTTCAAGTTGCGTCATAACGTGAAGTTCCATGACGGCGAGCCCTTTAATGCCGAAGCGGTGAAGTTCACCTTCGACCGCCTGCTCGGCGAACAGGGCGCCAAGGGGCCGCAGCGATCGAACTACACGGCGATCGAAAGCGTCGATATCATCGACGACTACACGGTCGACATGAAACTGAAGACGCCCGACCCTGTGTTGCTGACCAAGCTTGCCGGCTACGGCGCGATGATCGTTCCGCCGAAATACATCAAGGAAAAGGGCGAGGATTACTTCAACCTCAACCCGGTCGGCACTGGCGCCTTCAAGTTCGTTTCCTATACACCGAAGGTGAACATCAAGCTCGAAGCCAATCCGGATTACTGGGGCGGCGCACCGAAACTCTCCGAACTGGAATATCGCTTCATCAGCGAGCCGGCGACGGCCGTTGCCGAGCTTCAGGCCGGCCGCGTCGATCTCGTCATCCCGCCAACCATCCCGATCGGCATGCTGCCGGTCATCCAGGGCGATTCCAAACTGGAAATCGCCAGCGTTCCCGGCCCGACCGTGGACTCGCTGCGCTTCAATACCCGCGATGGCATCACGGCCGATCCGCGCGTGCGCAAGGCGATCATCATGGCCGTCGACCGCGACACGATCGTCAAGTCGATCCTCGCTGGCCAGGGCACAGAAATCGTCAGCTTCCAGAATTCTCTGTCCTTCGGCTACGATGCCGATTTGAAGCCGCTTCCCTATGATCCGGCAGGCGCCAAGAAGCTGCTCACTGATGCCGGCGTAAAGCCGGGCGCGGCATTGCAGATTGACATTCGAGGCAATGACGCGACGATGAACGAGGTGGCGCAGGTCGTGGCAAGCTATCTGCAGATGGTCGGCCTCACCGCCACCATCAAGCCGTATGAAACCAACGTTCTGCTGAACGACATCATCCCGCAGGGCAAGACCGGCGCGATGTTCCAGCAGAAGTGGGGCGGCTGGACCTTCGACTACGACAATACCGCCTATTCGATGTACCACTCCGGCGAAAAGTGGAATCCTTATGAAAAGGATGCCGCTCTGGACAAGCTGTTGGAATCCCAGCGCCCGCTCACCGATCGCGCCGAGCGCGAAAAGGTGCTGAAGGACATCGGCAAATATGTCGTCGACAAGGCGCTCGAACTGCCGCTCTACAACAGCAATGCGATCTACGGCGTCAGCAAGCGCGTCAAAGGCTTCGTACCCGCTCCCGATACCCGCATCAAGCTGAACGAAGTCACCGTCGACTAATCATCAAGCAAGACGCCGCCGGCCTGGCCGGCGGCGTCACTAGAAAGCTCTCGGGGTAAGAACGTGGCCGGTTTTCTCATCAAGCGATTGCTGCAGGCGATTTTCGTCGTGATCGCCATCACCCTTCTCGTCTCATTCGCCATCCGCCTCACCGGCGACCCTGCCGTGATGATGTTTCAGGGCGGCGGTAGCATGACCGAAGACGACCTGGCCCGCATCCGCACAGCCCTTGGCACGGATCAACCTTTCCTCGTGCAGTATTTCGGCTTTTTAAAAGGGCTGCTGACTCTCAATTTCGGTCGCAGCTTCACCGGCGGCACGCCGGTCTCGCAACTGATCGCCAACGCTCTGCCCGCCACGCTGCTGCTTGCCTTCATCTCGATGGTGGTCTCGATCGCGCTCTCCATCCCGCTCGGCATCAAGGCAGCAACGGCACGCGGCAAGACGGCGGATCAGGTCATCCGCGTTCTCTCGCTCCTGGGCCTCTCTTTTCCGAATTTCTGGCTGGCGCTGATGATGGTGCTCCTGTTTTCCATCACGCTCGGCTGGCTGCCGCCGAGCGGCATGGTTGGAATTTCGAGCTACGTCATGCCGGCGGTGACCATGGGCGTCATCCTGACGGCGACGAATGTGCGCCTGGTGCGCACCGCCATGCTGGAAACACTGCAATCGCAATATATCATGGTCGCGCGCGCCAAGGGCCTCAGCGAAAGCAAGGTGCTCTACAAGCACGCACTGCGCAATTGCGCGATACCACTCATAACCTATTTCGGCATCCAGTTCGGCGGGCTGCTCGGCGGCATCGTCGTCATCGAGCGCGTCTTCAACTGGCCCGGCCTCGGCACGCTGGCATTCGATGCCGTGGGCGCCCGCGACTACCCGGTTTTGCAGGGCGTGATCACCGTGCTGGCGCTGTTCATCGTCGGCGTCAACCTTCTCGTCGACATCGCCTATGGCCTCGTCGACCCTCGTATCCGCACGGAGTAATGCTGATGGCCGCCACAGTTTCTCACCGTTCGCGTTTCTACAGCTTCGAATTCATATTCGGTGTATTGCTCACCGCTGTCATTTGCCTTGCCGTGCTGCTCTCCGACATTCTTTTTCCAGGCGGCGCGGAAAAGATCGATCTGATGGCAAGACTTGCCAGGCCCTTCGCCAGCCTCGCCCATCCTTTCGGAACCGACCCGCTCGGGCGCGATGTACTGGCCCGCGTCGTCGCAGGCGGCAAGATATCGCTGACCGTCGGCCTCACCTCCGTGATTGGCGGCGTGGTGGTCGGCGTGCTGGTGGGGCTTGCCGCAGGCTACTACCGTGGCATCTGGGACATGCTGTTGATGCGCTTTGCCGACGTCCAGCTTGCCATGCCTTTCATTCTTCTGGCGATCACCTTCATCGCCATCGTCGGCGGCAGTCTCACCAACACGATCATCCTGCTGATCGTCTCGCAGTGGGTGCAATATGCACGCCTCGTGCGCGGTTCGGTGTTGAGCCTGCGCGAGCGGGAGTTCATCCTCTCGGCGCGCGCGATCGGCGTCAAAGACTGGCGCATCATCTTCCAGCATCTGCTGCCGAACCTCATCGGTCCAGTGATCGTATTGATGACGCTGAACATCGCCACCAACATTCTCCTGGAAAGCAGCCTCACCTTCCTTGGCATGGGTGTCGATCCCACCATTCCGAGCTGGGGCGGCATGCTGGCCGATGGGCGCACCTATCTGCAGACAGCCTGGTGGGTGAGCCTCTTTCCGGGCGTTGCAATCCTTTTGACCGTACTTGGCCTCAATCTTCTTGGCGACTGGCTGCGCGACAGCCTCGACCCGACCGGCAGAACGACAAGGTAGATATCATGACCGTGATTTTCGAGAGAAGCTTCGAACGGACGCTTTCACAGCTCGTCGTGAATGCCAAGGCCGGCCAGAACTTCGAAGCCTGGACTTTCGATGACAGAGAAAGCCGCCAGCAGGCTGAACGTAAGCTCGCGGAAAAAGGCGTGCAGGCCCGCATTCGCAGCACCTACAAGCCGCTGGTGAATGCCTTCATCGAGGAAATCGACCTGCAGGATGTGAATGCGATCGAGATCCGCTATCCGGTCCATCCCAACGCACCGGACAACCGCTTCCGCCTAGAAGCCTATCCGCTCGCGGCAATGGTGGGAAATCGAGAGATCATCTTTGTCGCAAAAGCTGACAGCGACTTTCACTATGACGTTCTGCTGAAAGGCAATAACGGCCAAAAGCGTCGATTGAAGGTGCTCGCGCCCAATCGCGTCCATATTGATGCCGCCGGCGAAACAAGCGTTTCCCCGACCGGCTGGCTGATCAGAGATGACGGTGCGGCAGGCGAACGGTTGCTCACCGATTATGAAGAACTTTTCGAAGGGACCATTGCCGCGGTCACACACTTCGACTGGGGCACAAGCGAACCCTATTTCGAAGAACTGAACATTTGTGTTGCCCTGCCGGCGTTGGACGAGGCCTTGCGCGTCGGCGACGAAGTCATGAGCCTCCGCGAGGCGCTGCATGAGGACTTCTATTTTTCCCTGCTCGAATTCTTCCAGAAGAAATCCGGCCGCCCGCTCGGCGACCGCGGCTTGAAGCCGGGGCAAATCGTTCCGCAGATCCTGCCTTCCTCTGGCGAGATTTCCGTCCGAGTGGGATTGCAGCCGCTGACGTCTCGCTATTGGGATGGACCCGAACAGCAGATCGAGATGGCAATCGAACCTCTGGCCGTGCAGCAGATCGAGGCCGAGCTTGACAAGATTGGCGGCGAAGCATTTGAGGCCCTTACTCGCTCCGGCCGCACCGTCAGAGCCCGTTATATCAAGGGCCGCGATGCAGCCGTGATGATCAGCGGTGGGCAGCACGCCAACGAGACGACCGGTGGTGCGGGTGCCTTGCGTGCGGCCCATCGGCTTGCCAAGCTCGAAGGCGCGCATTTCACTATCTCGCCGCTCGAAAATCCCGACGGTTACGCGCTGCATCAACGCCTGCGCAAGGACAGCCCGCGGCACATGTATCATGCCGCTCGCTATACCGCGCTCGGCGACGATCTCGAATATCGGACCGAAGAAACTGCCGGCCCGTATCTCTTTGAAAAGAAAATCCGCTTCCAGGCGGAAAGTCTGAGCGGCGCACGCCTGCACGTCAATCTGCATGGCTACCCGGCCCATGAATGGACGCGCCCGCTTTCCGGTTATGTCCCGCGCAATTTCGCCATGTGGACACTGCCCAAAGGTTTTTTCCTGATTGCCCGATATCATTCCGGCTGGGCAGCTCAGGCCGAGCAGCTTCTGGACAAGGTCACCAAACACCTCGGCGCCATCCCGGGGCTGCTAGATTATAACGAACGCCAGATCGCACTCTACGAAACCCATGCCGGCGAAACCGGCTTCCGCATCATCAACGGCTTCCCCTGCCTCGCCGATATCGACGATCGCCATACGGTGCCGTTGACCTTGATCACTGAATATCCAGACGAAACTATCTACGGCGAGGCGTTTGTCGCCGGCCACACCGCACAGATGGAAACGGTACTTTCGGCCTATCACGCCTGGCAGGAGATCATGGCTTCGAGTTAGTCCGATGGGTTGATCGGAGCATGTCGAGAAGCGCAGTCATCGCACTGGACGTATAGGCATCCTTCCTGCGTACGAAGAGTGTATCCACCATCGACCGTTCCGGCGGAAGCGTGTGGATTGCTATCCGCCCCTCCCTGGCCGCGTTAGCGACGACACCTCTCGGCAAGAGAGTGATGCCGACGCCGGCCGACACGCAGCTGACGATCGTATCCAGAGAGCCGAATTCCAGCGGCTTCGAGGTGACGATACCCATATCGGCAAGAAGCGACTCCAGCCGCTGACGGTAAGAACATCCGATCTGGAAGACGATTGTCTTCAGATCGGTAATCTTAGCCAAGTCTTGCATCGTATGGATAGCGGGCGCTGTAACGAGAACAAGCTCTTCACGAAAGATCACCTCGTGCTCGAGATCGGGATGGCTGATGGGACCCGCCACGAAGGCACCGTCGACCCGGCATGAAACGACATCATCGATCAGCCGGCGGGTCGTGCCTGTTGTCACCACAAGACGCACCTGCGGATAGGTCTTGGCGAATTGGCCGAGAAGCGGCGACAATCGCAGCGCCGTTGTCGTTTCCAGGCTGCCGAGAGAAAGCGTCCCGCCGGGCTCGCCATCATCCTTGGCGGCAGCACGGGCATCGGCCAGAAGCTTGGTAAGGCGACCGACAAATGGCAGAATTCGTTGTCCTGCCGGCGTGGTCGACACGCCCCTTGCATGCCGCTGGAACAGACTGACGCCCAGTTCCTCTTCCAATGCCCGGATCCGCGCCGTCACATTCGATTGAACCGTATGCAGCTCCTGCGCCGCCCGGTTCATGCTGCCGTGCCGCGATACTGCTTCGAATACCCTAAGATCGGATAGGTCCATCTTCCTCTTATCTCCAATAGAGATAACCGCTCTCATAATAATTCATTTTTTATGATATAGTGCACGGCGTATTCTCTCAAGCACTGATCCCTGAGAGAGTTCCCATGACCGACACTGCCACGCATGAAACCGACCGGAACCATCAGAATGCCCGGATAGCATGGCGTGCCATCCTGTCGGCATTCTGCGCCTGCCTGATCGGCATCGGCCTTGCCCGCTTCGCCTATACGCCGCTTCTGCCTGCCATCGTCGATAACAATTGGTTCGAAGCCTCGTTAGCCGCCTATCTCGGTGCCGCAAATCTTTCCGGTTATCTGGTCGGCGCATTGCTCGGACGCCCGGTTGCTGCTCGTATTTCCAATGTCCTGACGCTCAGGATCATGATGCTTGCCGCAACGCTAGCCTTCTTTGCCTGCGCCTTTCCTGTCAGCTTTCTATGGTTCTTCGCATGGCGTTTCGCAGCCGGCCTTGCCGGTGGCGCCCTGATGGTACTCGCGGCGCCGACCGTCCTGCCGCTGATCGCACCGTCTCGCCGAGGGCTTGCCAGCGGCGTGATCTTCATGGGCATCGGCGCTGGCGTCGCACTATCGGGCACATTGGTTCCCCTGCTGCTGCAACAGGGGCTGCGCGAGACATGGCTTGGGCTCGGCGTCCTGTCGCTGCTGCTCACGATCATTGCCTGGGCCGGATGGCCGCGCGCTGTCTCCGATCACCCCACCGCGTCCCACCATGCCATGCATGTCCCGAAACGCTGGACGCTGCGTGCGCTCTACATAGAATATGCGCTGAATGCCGCCGGCTGGGTTCCGCATATGATCTTCCTCGTGGATTTCGTTGCCCGCGGATTGGGAGAGGGCCTGCAGGCCGGTGCGGAATATTGGGTGCTGTTTGGCCTTGGCGCCACCATTGGTCCCATTCTTGCCGGTCATCTCGCGGATCGCACCGGTTTTGCCGCAGCGCTGAGATTTGCCTTTCTGCTTGAAGCCTTCGCGGTCATCATTCCCACCCTTGGCCTCGGACAGGCTTGGCTCATCGCCTCGAGCCTGATCGTCGGCGCCTTCGTAACCGGCACGGTGCCCCTGATGCTCGGAAGGATCGCGGAATTGCTGCCGCACCATCCGGCGCAACAGAAAGTCGCCTGGAGCCTGGCAACGGTATTCTTCGCACTGTTTCAGGCAGCTGCGGCTTACGGACTTTCCTTCGTCTTCGCCCGAACCGGCGGAAACTACGGCATGCTCTTCTTAATCGGAACCGGTGCAATGGTTCTCGCTTTGGCGATCGACCTCTTTGTCGCGGTATTTATCCGCAGTCCGCGAGAGCACACCGAGGGTCATCAATCATAACATCAGGAGAATTGGACATGGCAGAACACTTGACCGAGATTACCGGCAGCGAAAACATGCTGAGCGATGGCGGCGCCCTCGATGCGCTCATTGGCTTCTATCGCGCCTTCAATGCCGGCGACCTGGACGCACTCGCCGCCAACTGGGCAGATGGCGACAGGCCAAGCATGGACAATCCGATCGGAGGCATACGGCGCGGATGGCCGTCGATCCGTGGTGGCTATGCGAAGCTATTTGCTGGAAAGGCGAAGGTGCAGGTCGCATTCCATGATTTTACCAGCCAGGGCGGCGATGACTGGCATCTGTTCGTTGGCCGGGAGCGGGGAAATTGCGTCATGGCCGACAGGAGTATCGAGCTTCGCATCCGCACGACGCGCTGGTTCACCCGGATCGACGGTGTCTGGCGTCAGCTTCACCATCACGGCTCCATCGAGGAGCCTGCTCTGCTTGCTGCCTATCAGGAGATCATCTTCGGCGCACCATTGGAGCACCCGGCGTAGATGTTGTCACGAGATTTTGGCTCTCTGCGCGCTATCTTGCCCACATGGCGCCAAAGTTTCACGCGAGTTGGGATTCATGAGGCATTTTCTGCTGTTGCTCGCCGGCCTGTCCATTATCTGCCTGGGGTCATTTGCACCGCCGGCACATGCCGAGGGATTCGTTCGCACCGATCATCAGCGGATCGTCGATGGCAAGGGCGATCCCCTCATCCTGCGCGGTCTCGGGCTCGGCGGCTGGATGGTGCAGGAAGGCTACATGATGGGCCTTGCCAATCTCAAGGCGCAGCACATCATTCGCCGCCGCATTTCCGAAGTCATCGGCGAGAAAAGGACCGAGCAATTCTATCGATCCTGGCGCGAGAATGCGGTAACCAAAGCCGATATCGACGCGATGGCCAAATGGGGTTTCAACAGCGTGCGGCTGCCGATGCACTGGAACCTGTTCATCGAGGACAAGCACGGCAAGAACACCTCCAGGAATATTGTCTGGAACGAAGAGGGCTTTCGGCGGATCGATCTTCTGATCCGCTGGCTGAAAGCCAATGACATGTACTTGATCCTCGACCTGCATGCGGCACCCGGCGGCCAGGGTCACGACATCGCCATTTCCGATCGCAATCCGAACAAACCGTCGCTCTGGCACAGCGATGAGAACCAGGCAATGATGATCGCGCTGTGGAGCGAGATCGCCCGTCGCTATAGGGACGAGCCGACAATCGCGGGTTACGACCTGCTCAACGAGCCGAACTGGGGCTTTCAGGACAAGAAAGACAAGGGCGGCTGCCGCGAAACCGAGAACCGGCCGCTGCGCGATATCTATCAGCGCACCATCCGCGCCATCCGCGCGGTCGATACCAACCATATGCTTGTTATCGAGGGTAATTGCTGGGGCAACAATTACGCAGGCGTACTGCCAATAGACGATCGCAATACGGCACTCAGCTTTCACAAATACTGGACGCCGACGACGCAGGAATCGATCGAACCCTTCCTGAAGCTGCGCGAGCAATATGACATGCCACTCTGGAACGGCGAGTCCGGTGAAAACAATAATGATTGGTATGCCCGCGCCGTTGCATTGCAGGAAAAAAACGGCATTGGCTGGTCCTGGTGGCCATTGAAGAAGATGGGCGCCGGCAATCCGCTGGAGATCAGGACGAATGCAAATTATCGCCGCCTGATTGCCTATCTCCGCAGCGAGGGCAAGAAACCCTCCGCCAGGAGCGCCTTTGCCGGATTGATGCAGTTTGCAACCGACAGCCGCTATGACAGGAATATCCATCATCAAGCCGTGGTCGACGCCTTGATGGGAGCTTCGCACAAATCAGGCATAGCCGAATAGATCACAGTCAATTCATCGGCGCGAGATGCTCCATATCTCCCGGAATCCAGCTATCCCATTGCATGCCTGATGGTCTTCGAGAGACGCAGCAGAAACGGAGGCCGGGACGAAGTCACAAGCTTCCACGAGAGGACGGTCTTTGCCATATCCCGAGGCAGGACACCGATCGAAAGAAACCATCCGGCCAACATCAGTCGGCGCTTTCGCGACGCATTCATCTTGAGACTGGCAGCCGCGCCGGCCGCAGCTAGCGAGAGTCTGGAATCATTCGCGACAGGATGCTGGTCCCTGTCGATGCAAAGCGATGCGAGACGCTCCTCCAGATGGACGGGATCGTGCAGGCCGGCATCATCAGGCATATCCAATCCGATTTCCGTTGCCTGATCCGACAGGGCCTCCAGCCGACGGAAATCATGCGCTATGCGCCAGCGCGCGCGCTGACCGAGCCTTTCGGCGAAGACGGAATGATTGGCACCATGTATGCGATAGGCGCCGAGGCAATCTTCGATTGACGTCACTTCGCCATGGAGCGGTGCAACCGTGGCAAGATATCCATCGGCGCCCTGGCGAAACGCCGGCTCCGGGACCGGCATGACCTTGTCCAGAACCGAACGCTTGAATGCCAGACCGCTGGTGACCGTCGTCTGATAGCGGCCTTTCCGCAGCAATTCCGGCGTGACGTCGCCGGAATCGAAGGGTAGTTCTACGGGTGGAAATACATCCTTTACATGCATCTGTTCGTCAACGATATGCAGCCTGAACTGCACCTGTGCTGTCTTTTCTTCCCAGGCTTCGACGACCTCTGATACCGCGTTCGGATAGAGATAATCATCCGCATCAAGAAACAGCACGATCTCGCCGCGGCTGGATGCAAAGCCTGTGTTGAATGCGGCAGCATGTCCACCGTTCACCTCACGTAGACATGTCTTTATTCGAGAGCCATAGGAGGCGATGACATCAGCTGTCGCATCGGTCGATGCATCATCGACAACGATGACCTCGGCATCGTCGTAATCCTGCTCCAAGGCGCTGTCGATACTGCGCCTTAGAAAGTGCGCGTAGTTATAATTCGCGATGACGATGGAAACGGGAGTACGGTCTTGGATGGGATACATCGCATTGAACCTCGCAGATCTGCTTTGGTCGCGGCGAACCTTCTCATTCAGGTCCTTATGGATGACGTCGATACTGGCTGGGATATATATCCTGACGCATAAGTGGTATTGGGTGATATGTTATGCAGCCGATGCTTGGATCATGTCGATCCGTCTTTCCGAATCTCACCAGTTTTATGGCTTTTGAATGACCGGCCGGCATGATGTAAATGCCGGCCACCCTATTCATTCGATAGATTCTTACTTTACTTGATAACGTCGAGCTGCGGTAGACCGCGAAAGATTGGGCGTCAGGGCCTGGCGCGCATCTTCATAGGCCTTCTGCAGATCGGCATCTTCGAGAGCGGGGATCGTCGCCAGCTCGCCCCGATCAAAGCCAACTAGTGCGGCATCGACCATATCCTCGCTCGACATGACGATTTCCGATGGCAGATGCTCGACAGGGACGCCGGCGACCGCCCAGAATTCCGTTGCGGTCGCGCCGGGCAGAACCGCCTGTACGCGAATGTTCTTGTCTGCCAGCTCATGCTTCAGGGACTGGCTGAAGGCAAGGACGAAGGCTTTCGTGCCGCCATAGACGCCATTCAGCAATTCCGGTGCGATTGCAACGATCGACGCGATATTGATGATCGAGCCGCCGCCACGCTGAACAAAGCCTGGCACCGCCGCATAGGTCAGCCGCATGAGCGCAGTGACATTCAGATCGATCATCTGCTGCATCTTGTCCACATCGGCCTCCAACAAGGGTGCTGCCCCGCCAAAGCCGGCATTATTGACGAGAAGCGTGATCGCTTCATCCGTCTTCAGCACATGCTCCACACGACGTAGCCCATTCGGCGAGCCGAGATCTGCGGCGATCACTTCGACCTTGCGTCCCGTCTCGGTACGCAGCCGATCCGCAATCGCCGAAAGCCGGTCTTCATTGCGCGCCACCAGAATGAGATCGAAGCCCCGATGGGCGAGCCGGTGCGCGTAGACGGCGCCAATGCCCGAAGAAGCGCCCGTTACCAATGCCTTGCCCGATGAATTTGTCATTGTTTCCATTCCTTCTCCTGCGGCGTCATTATCCCGCATGCAATAACAATACGCGCGAAGGCCGATGTCTCAAATGTCATATTCACCACGTTTTCAGACATTCAAAATGGTAAACAATGGCTGGAATCGTAGAAAATTGATGCCGTCTGCGACCGATAAATGCTATAAACGCCTTTTCCAGCCGTGAGCTTTGCCATGCATTCCATTGGATTTCTCGTCTTCCCCGGCTTTCAGGTCATGGGATTTACTGCAGTAACCGCCTTCGAGGTTGCAAATCTGACGAGCGGGAGGGAGCTCTATCGTATAACGCTGCTATCGGAAGCAGGAGGGCATATACGCTCATCGGCAGGGTTCAGTGTCGAAACGGAGGCATTTGGCGACGCTGCTTTCGATTCTCTTTTCATCGGTGCGGCCACGGAAGTTTCATCCACATCTCCCGCAATCCTCGACTATATCCGTCGAGCCGCAAAATCCGCCCGGCGGGTTGCCGCTCCGTGTACCGGCGCCTTTGCTTTGGCTGAAGCCGGCCTGCTCGATGGCCGCCGCGCAACGACACATTGGGTTTTTGCGCGCGAATTGCGGGATCGTTTCCCTGCCCTCAAGGTCGATGAAGACAAGATCTTCATCATCGATGGGTCCATCTGGACATCGGCTGGGATGACCGCCACCATCGACCTCGCCCTTGCGATGATCGAGAAGGATCACGGCGAGGAGCTGGCACGAACCGTGGCCCGAAAGCTCGTCGTCTATCATCGTCGCGCCGGTGGGCAGTCGCAATTTTCCACGCTTCTCGAGTTGGAGCCGAAATCCGACCGTGTTCAACGCGCGCTCGACTTTGCCGGACGAAACCTGCGCAAGATCGTATCGGTCGAGGAGCTGGCGGAGGCGGCAAGCCTCAGCCCACGCCAGTTCAACCGCGTCTTCCGCAGCGAAACCGGCCAATCCCCCGCCAAGGCGATCGAGAACATGCGGGTGGAGGCTGCCCGACTGATGATCGAAGACGGCCGCCATTCGATGGACGAAATCGCCACCGAAGTCGGCTTTGCCGATCGCGAGCGCATGCGTCGCGCTTTCCTGCGCGTGCTCGGCCAGCCACCGCAGACGATCCGCCGCAATGTTCGCACGTTCGGGTAGATGTAGCCGACAAAGAACGAAATCGCGGCTGCCGAGGCCTTTAGCGAGAAGAAGTGAGATCGACCGAAAGGAGCCGTCCGTGCCGCTCCTTACGGATTGCTGCATGGTATGGAATGAACCTTCTCAGAGCCGAGCGTCATTGCGCCCCCACGATCGCTCAGCTCAAGGAGAAGTCTCGCACGGCACGTTTGCTTGTTGCAGTCTCATGCCGCTGCCTCGAAGCACTCACTACAACGATTGTTGCCTGGTCTGCCGGCCGCATCAATCAACTATCCGCAGGTCCGATCCGATGCGATAGGAGCTCCGACCAATAGTCAGCACCAATAGCCGCCTAGTCACCTTATTGCGTTCGTATCCATCTTTCGGTTGAGTTCGACTCCTGGGGCCAATGTCGAGGATACATGCGCATGATACTTGTTCGATGGCGCAGCCACACATCTTCGATCACACAAGCATATCTCAGGCAAAGAAGAAGCCCGCATGAAGCGGGCTTCTTAGTCTTATTCTGCTGCACCTGCAGCCTTCGTCTTGCGCGTGCGCTTCGGCTTTGCTGCCTCTGCAGCAGCCGGTGCGGGAGCAGCAACAGAAGCAGCCTTTGTCCGGGTAGCTTTCGGTGCCGCCTTGGCAGCAGCAGGCTTGACGGCGGCTGACTTCGCCGCTGCAGGCTTGGCAGCCTTCGCCTTCGTCTTCGAAGCCGTTGCCTTGCCTCCGGTCTTCGCCGCGTTCAGGAGTGAGACGCGACGTTGGCGGTTCTGCTCGAGAGCTTGCTGGAAGCCGACATCATTCTCGGCATGAAAGGCCAGATCATCGAGAAACTCAGCCACGTCCTTGACCGTGTCGACGACGACGTAGCTCAATCCACGACCGGCATTGACGGAGTCACGACCGACCGTCACACCAAAGCCACCGGGAACACGCTGGAACCAAGTGGAGCGCCACTTCTTGAAGCCTGCCGCGTCTCGCTCGTACTCCTCCAGATATGCCTTCTGTTCCGCTACACGAGCACGAAATGTATCGACAACATTGCGTGCGCCAGCCTTCGGCTTATCAGCCTTTTTTGAAGTCCATTTCTCAAGAAAGTTTGCCATTGATCCGATCTCTTCAGGTTAGCGTTCTTTGTCAAGCCGCCGTTGCTTAGGAAGCGATGACGAAGCTCCTCCGCATGGATGCCCGCATATATGTAAAGGATAGATGTATAATGGCAACACAATACGTCATTATTGCCGATAATTGGGCTTTACAGCCGCCTTTGAAGATTGGGGACGCTCAATTTTCGCGAATTTTCCCACCCGATTGGCCATTTTCAAACATGATCTGAAACTTCGCCATAACGTGCTGCGGTGCATACTTGCTGGGAATGCTCTGTGGCGGCGCACAAAGCTACGCGCATATCGATGGACAGTTGATGCCGTCTCTGGCTCTTGCCGCCATTTGTTGTCCGACAAACTCATCTGCGTTCGCCTCTACGAGACCGAGCGCAGATCTAGCAACCCCCGCCTCGATTCTCTATTCACCTCGGGACCGCTCCATAATCCTGTGAGTTCTTCCTTTCTATGCCGTCTTCGTCAGGGCGCCATGCGGATCCAGCACGAACTTCGTTATAGCTTCTTGATCGAAACTCTCATATCCTTGTGCAGCATCTTCCAGCGAAATGATCCTGGCGTTGACAATATCTACAATCGGCAGCCTGTGCAGGATCGCCAGCATGAGCTCGCGATTGTACTTCAACACCGGCGTCTATTTCGCATGTAGGGATGGTGTCTTCCCCAACCGAAACCGAAGTGCAGAGACAGGCTACCCTGCTTGGCAGCACTGTCTACGGCACTAGGATCTTCCGTTACATACAGTCCGGGAATGCCGATCGGACCGGCGGCTCGTGTAATCTCCATCATTTGCTTGAGCACGATCGCCCGCTGCTCGCCGCACGAATGACCACACGCCTTGAAACCGATTGCATCGATCGCACTATCCACTTCATGAGCGCCGACGACTTCAGCGATCATATCGCCCAGACGATCGCTCTTGCAAAGATCGATGGCTCGAAGCCAAGCTTGGCTGCATGCGCACGGCGATCCTTGTTGAAATCACCGACCACGACGACGGCTGCATCCGGGATACGAGCGGAAGCCATCACATCGAAGCAACCGCAGTGCTTCACGAAGTTGAGCCTGACCGATGCTGCCCACACCGGTCAGGCTCAGAGATTGTCAAGCCGCCCGCTTCAATGCATCACCAAGCATGGAGACGATCGTTTCTATCTCAGCACGCTCGATGATGAGCGGCGGAGAGAGAGCGATAATGTCGCCGGTTACGCGGATCAACAGGCCCCTCTGGAAGCAATCGACGAAGACATCATAGGCGCGCGTGCCGGGAGCGCCATTACGCGGCGTCAGTTCGACGGCGCCGACAAGGCCGAGATTGCGGATATCGACCACATGCGGCAGGCCCTTCAGTGAATGCAGCGCGTTCTGCCAATCCTCGGCCAGTTCGGCTGCACGCGTCAGCAGGCCTTCCTCCTCGTAGATTTCCATGGTCGCAAGTCCGGCGGCACAGGCAACCGGATGGCCGGAATAGGTATAGCCGTGGAAGAGTTCGATCTGGTTTTCCGGGCCGACCATCAAGCCATCATAGATCTTGCGGCTGGCAAAGACGGCACCCATCGGTATCGTGCCGTTGGTGATGCCTTTTGCTGTCGTGACGAGATCGGGAACGACACCGAAATATTCGGTTGCAAACGGCGTACCCAAGCGGCCGAAGCCAGTGATCACTTCGTCGAAAATCAGCAGGATGCCATATTTGTCGGCGATGGCGCGCAGCCGCTCCAGATAGCCCTTCGGCGGCAGGACGACGCCGGCAGAACCGGACATGGGCTCGACGATGACGGCGGCGATCGTTTCAGCCCCGTGCAACGCGACCAGCCGTTCCAGGTCTTCCGCAAGCTCGATGCCATGGGCCGGCAGGCCCTTGCTGAAGGCATTGCGCTCGATATCGAGGGTGTGACGCATGTGATCGGCAGGGATCTGCGGGAAGACGCGACGGTTGTTGACGAGGCCGCCGACGGAAATTCCACCGAAGCCGACGCCGTGATAGCCCTTTTCCCGGCCGATGATGCGGGTGCGCGTGCCCTGGCCAATCGCGCGCTGATAAGCAATGGCGATCTTCAGCGCGGTATCGACCGACTCGGAGCCTGAGCCTGTGAAGAACACGCGGTCGAGCCCGGCCTCAGGCCCGCCCGGTGCGTGCGCGGCGAGCTTTGCAGCAAAATCGAAGGCGATGGGATGGCCCATCTGGAAGGTCGGAGCGAAATCCATCGTTGCCAACTGACGCTCCACCGCCTGCGCGATCTTCTTGCGGCCATGGCCGGCATTGACGCACCAGAGGCCTGCGGTCCCATCGAGCACCTTTTTGCCGTCAACATCCGTGTAATACATGCCGTCTGCGGCGGCGAGCAGGCGCGGAGCCGCCTTGAACTGCCGGTTTGCCGTGAACGGCATCCAGAAATTGTCGAGAACAGGGGTGTTGGAATGCGTGATCTTGTCCATGGTCGCCTCCATTGCGTTATCCCTGACATCAGCGATTTTCCTGTTCCGAACAAGTCCTTTTCTTGCTGAATTTAAGTCATTGATTTTGCTTACATCACATGAGATGTTTTCGATATTCCGAACATCTGAAAACCAGAGACCGTAATGTCCGTCGATATCGGCAATCGCCTGCGTCATCTGCGTCTCGCGCGCAACCTATCCCAGCGTGAACTCGCCAAGCGTGCCGGCGTTACCAATTCGACGATCTCGCTGATCGAATCCAATTCGGCCAATCCATCCGTCGGTGCGCTGAAACGCATTCTCGACGGCATCCCGATCGGACTTGCCGAATTCTTCGCCTTCGAACCGGACGCGCCAAAAAAGGCCTTCTATGCGGCGGAGGAATTGGTCGAAATCGGCAAGGGCCTGATTTCCTATCGGCAGATCGGCGAAAACCTCTTCGGCCGCAGCCTGCAGATTCTGAAGGAGTGCTACCAGCCGGGCGCCGATACGGGCAAGGTGCCACTGGTGCATGAAGGAGAGGAAGGCGGCATCGTGCTCACCGGCCGCTTGGAGGTGACAGTGGATGACGAACGCCGCATTCTCGGCCCGGGCGATGCCTACTACTTCGAAAGCCGCCGCCCGCATCGCTTCCGCTGTGTCGGACCCTATCCCTGCGAGGTCATCAGCGCATGCACGCCGCCGAGTTTCTAGTGGACGGGGAAGTTGGATGGCCTGTGCATACGATTGGCATCACGCCATGAAAGCCTCGCCGTCACGAGTTAATCTCGATGTCGATATATCGGACCAATAGTCTCCATTATGCCGTCTGCGAAAGGTGCCGCAGCGGCCGGTTTTCTTCCGTCGGGTCCGGCAGGCCAAGATTGGAGCGAAGGGTCGCAGCGACATATTCCCTGCGATAGACGCCTCGCTCCTGCAAGACCGGCACGACCTTCTCGACGAATTCGTCGAAGCCGCCTGGCGTGAGGTGTGGCGCGAAGACGAAACCGTCCGCAGCGTCGGCTTGCACATACCGATTGATCTCGTCGGCGATGCTTTCCGCCGTTCCGACGAACTGCTTTCGAGCGGTAACGCGAATGGCAAGTTCGCGGATGCTAAGGCGATCCCGCTCAGCAATCTCGCGCCACGAACGGGCCGTCTCCAGCCGCCGTTTGATATCCTGATTGCTGGCGCGGCCTTGAACCAGGCTCTCTCCGGAAACATCCGGATCGATATCCGGCAGCGGCCCATCCGGATCGTAGCTTGAGAGATCCCTGTTCCAAACCTGCTCGAGAAACACGATCGCGCTCTTTGGACTGACCTGTTGCAGGCGTATCGCTTTCTGCTTCTCCTCGGCATCTTCCTGCGTGTCACCTATGACGAAATTGGCGCCAGGCAGGATTTTCAAAGCGTCAGGGCTGCGATCATATTTCGCCAAGCGCTTCTTCACATCCGCATAGAAGGCCTGGCCCGCCTCAAGCGAGCCATGGCGAGAGTAGATCAAGTCGGCGTGGCGAGCCGCAAATTCCCGTCCCTCATCGGAATCTCCGGCCTGGGCTAAGACAGGGGCGCCCTGTGGCGACCGCTCGAGCGCGGACCGTCCGGCAATCTCGAAATATTTGGACCGGATCGAAAATTCATCGCTGCTCCAAATGCTTTGTGCGGCCTCGATAAATCCACGCGCACGTTCGTAGCGCTGCTCATGGGGAAGATGGTCCGCACGGCGAAAATTCGCGCCGGTAAAGGCGTCGGGCGAAGTGACGACATTCCAGCCGGCACGTCCGCCCGACAGGATATCCAGCGTCGCCAATTGCCGGGCCAATACATACGGCTCATTGAAGGTCGTCGTCAGCGTGCCGATCAGGCCGACATGTTCGGTAATCGCGGCAAGTGCCGTCAGAATGGCAAGCGTGTTCGGCCGGCCGGCAACATCCAGCTCGTGAAATCGTCCCTTCTGCTCACGGATGCGCAAGCCTTCCGCCAGAAATATGAAGTCGAATTTTCCCCGTTCCACCGTTTCTGCAAAATGGCGGAAGGATGAAAACTCGATCTGACTTCCTGCAGCCGGATCGCTCCAGACCGTGAAATTATTGACACCCGGAAATTGGGCTCCAAGAATGACCTGCTTCTTCGTCATGGGGCTCTCCTTGGAAATTCAGGCTGCATTTGTGTAGCGATTGCCGGCTGCCGGCAGGCCAAATCGACCTCTCAGCGGACCCGTAGCGACCGGGCCAACAGACGACCGGGCCCTCAGCGCCGGAATAAGCTCGTCGATCACATATGCCGCCTGTACCGCGGGATCGTTGAGAACGAGGCGAATGCCGGCGATACCCGACGTGGCGAGCTCTCCAATCTGCGCCACATAATCGTCAACCGATTTCGGCGCGGCATCGATTATGACGTCGGCAACGAACGCCCGCACCCTGTTCTTGTCCGCAGTACCGATAGTCCTGATGACATCGGCGATGTCCAGGCGATCCGGATGAAGGAAGACGATATCGGCGGCCGAGGCTACTGATGAGTCCTCACCATGACGATAGGCTGCCGCGACAACCGGCTGGCCCTGTGGCGGGCGCGGCGTGATGGAAGGGCCGAGAACCTGAAAGCCACTGCCCTTGAAATTGATGTAATGCAGCTTCGAGCCATCCAGGAAGCGCTGGCTTTCCTTATCTCGAATGACCGCTCCATCTTCCCAGCTGTCCCATAACCCGCGAACGACATCGACGACATCAAGCGCGTCCTGGCGCAACGCGGAGCTTTCCACTGCAGGAAAGCCATTGAGGGCTCCGATGGCTTGCCGGGCATGCACGGCTCTCGATCCATCATAATGCTGAACCAGAAAACCTGCCCTGCCCTCGCTTACGAAATCCAGCGTCGCGATGGCGGTCGAGACATGAAATGGCTCGAGGAAATTGACTGCCGCGCCGGGGATGATTCCGATATTGCCGCTGCTCGCCGCAAGCCAGTTTGCAAGCAGCACGGCATCCAGCCCGTCGCCGTCAGGGCGCGCAAAACCATCTTCCAGCGTCACAAAATCGACCACCGTGTCGAAACGCGCAACAAGCGCCCGCCAGAATTTTTTCTGAGCGTCGCGCGGATTGCGGGATTGCGCAGCAACATCTAATCCGATGCCGACCCTGAGACCATTTGGATGCGTCATGTGAAGTCCTGTTTCGCGATATTGTGAAGCTCGAAGGCAGATCCGATTTCTTGCCGGGATCTGCCGATAGCCATCGGAGCCACCATGCCCGTCACGCAGCAGAGGTTTCGTGAGCCGCCAGGCGGGCGATGATCAGCTGCTCCTGCCCGGCCTTCAGCGCAGTCACGCGCGCCGTAGCCTCCTCAAAGGAGGCGGCAGGCGGATAGATCGGTGTCACGCCGGGTAGCCCCGCCTTTTTGCCGATATGCTTTTCGAAAGGCAGGGAGCGATAGAGGCTCGGGTCGACGGTCGGGTCGAAAAGGGGGCGATAGCCGAGCGACAGATAGAAGGCCACGGCCTCCGGTTGGCGAAAGCCGGTGCTAAGGTAGGCCCTGTTATAGCCGAGTTGCCCGGCACTCTCCTCGAGCGCGATCATGATGCGGCGCGCCAGTCCCTGACGCCGGAGATCCGGATGCGCCCATATCCGCTTGAACTCAGCGGTTTCGTCGTCGTGGCTCATGAAGGCACCGCCGGCAATGGTCTGACCGTCGCGCTGCAGCAGGAGAAAATCGCCAAGCGGCGGCGCGAACAGGGCACTCGGATAGCGCATGATTTCCGCTCGCGCGCCGCCAGGACGGCTTGCGGCGCCGTATCTGCCATCATACTCGCTGGCAAGGCCATCGATCAGCGGTTCCGCCGCCGGGTCCAGCAATGACGACCGGACAATGATATCGTTCATGCATATGCCTCCAAACAATGTTCTGAAGGCTGCCCGGGGACGGTCGTCAGGATCGCCGATCTTGCCGACCACTCCGCAAACTCCGCTCAGCGCTTCGCAGGCAGAGCATGCATGATCGATGGTGCGCTTCGCACGGCACGATCTTTCATTGTGCGGTCGATGATTGAAACATCGTTGCCCGATTTGTTTGTCTATTAAAATTATAGATTATATCATCAAATCTATGTAACCAGAGGGCGTCACAAGTGCACCAACTCGCCGCCCTGTTTCGAGGGATACAAGAGCATCGGGAGATCGACGCACAAACGCCTGGATATGCGCGACCTGTTTATTCGCACCAAACCTAGTCGGCAGAAGATTGCACCCACCTCGAAAATGAAGTCACCGATGAAGAATAGCGATGCCTCCAGCATGTAGGCATATTCGCTCTGAATATAATGAATTAGTGGCTCTCGCGCGGAACCTTGGCGCCGCGTCCGCCGACCAGGAAATCGAGGTCGGCGCCGGTATTGGCCTGCATGACCGTTCGAACGTAAAGGCCTTGGTATCCTGAGGTCATTTCCGGCACCGGTTCCTTCCAGGCCGCGCGCCGCCGCTCAAGCTCATCGTCCGGAACGTCGAGAACCAATGTGCGGGCCTCGACGTCGAGTGCGATGAAATCCCCGTGCTCGACGAGTGCCAGCGGACCGCCGGCGGCGGCTTCTGGCGATACATGCAGCACCACGGTTCCGTAGGCCGTGCCGCTCATGCGGCCATCGGAAACGCGCACCATGTCGCGTACGCCCTTTGCCAGCAGCTTGCTTGGCAAAGCCATGTTGCCGACCTCGGCCATGCCGGGATAGCCGCGTGGGCCGGCCCCCTTCAGAACGAGAACGGAATTCTCATCGACATCGAGGTTCGGATCGTCGATCCTGGCATGGAAATCCTCGATAGTCTCGAAGACGACGGCGCGGCCGCGATGACGCATTAGATGCGGCGATGCGGCCGATGGTTTGAGCACCGCCCCATCAGGCGCAAGATTGCCCTTGAGGACCGCAATTCCCCCACTGTCGACGAGCGGATTTGACCGGCTGCGGATGACGTCCGGATTGTGGTTGACGACATCGGCAATATTGTCTCCGACACTCCCCCCAGACACGGTGAGTGCATCGAGATGGAGGAGATCGCAAATTTCCTTCATCACGGCGGGAATGCCGCCGGCATAACAGAAATCCTCCATGAGGCATTTTCCCGACGGCATGAGGTCGACGATCGTCGGCACGTCGCGCCCGAGCCTGTCCCAATCCTCCAGCGACAGGTTGACGCCGATACGCCCGGCGATGGCGAGCAGATGAACGACGGCATTGGTCGATCCGCCGATCGCGCCATTGATCTTGATGGCGTTTTCGAAGGCCTGCCTCGTGAGAATCTTCGAAAGCCGCATATCTTCCTTGACCATCGCAACGGCGCGGCGCCCGGTCATCCGGGCAAGCCGCGCCCGTCGGGCATCGACGGCAGGCCATGCCGCATTGGTTGGCAAGGCAACGCCTAGCGCTTCCACCATCGACGCCATGGTCGAGGCCGTTCCCATGGTCATGCAATGGCCGGGCGAGCGCGACATGGCACTTTCCGCATCCATGAACTCCTGCCGGCTCATGGTGCCTGCCCTCACCTCCTCGGAAAATTTCCAGACATCCGTGCCGGAGCCGATCGGCTTGCCGCGAAAATTACCATTCAACATCGGCCCGCCTGAAATGACGATCGTCGGCAGATCGCAGCTTGCCGCGCCCATCAGCAGCGATGGCGTGGTCTTGTCACAGCCGGCCATCAGGATGACGCCGTCCATGGGATTGCCGCGGATTGCCTCTTCGACATCCATGGAAGCGAGATTCCTGAAGAGCATCGCAGTCGGCCGCAGGTTGGACTCGCCGCAGGAGAAGACCGGAAATTCGAGCGGCAATCCGCCGGCTTCCAGGACGCCGGCCTTGATATGCGTGACCAGTTCGCGGAAATGCGCGTTGCACGGCGTAAATTCCGAAAATGTATTGCAGATGCCGATGACGGGGCGACCATCGAATACATCATCGGGCAGGCCGCCATTCTTCATCCACGAGCGATGAATGAAGCCATCCTTGTCCACTCCGCCGAACCACGCCTGCGACCGTCGCTTTGAATCCTTGGTCATGATCGCCTCTTTTGTATTATGATTTATTTTTTTGTTATACAAATTGGCTATGACGGTCAAGCGCGGGCGACGCTTGTGACCACAGGCTGAAGACGCTAGACATGTCTCGATTTTTGGGAAAGGCAGATGGCCGGGATGACTTCGGACGCCGATGATGCGAGCCTCGGCACCAACAAGAGATACCACGACGCGATCGTGCAGGCGCTAGGCGAGCGGATCGTCGGCGGGGCGCTCGCGGCGGGAGCTTCTGTGGGAACGGAGCAGGAGCTCTGCGACCATTTCGGGACGTCGCGTACCGTCATCCGGGAAGCCATCAAGATCCTGTCGGCCAAGGGCCTCCTCGAAAGCCGCCCGAGAAGCGGCACCAGAGTGACCGATCACTCGGAATGGCTTCTGCTTGATCCGCAGGTCCTCGCATGGAGGCTCGGCGCGGAAAATGGCAGCGAGCGGGCGCGTATCGACCTCTATGAACTCAGGCAATCCTTCGAGCCGGCAGCAGCAGAGCTTGCCGCCGCGCGCGCGACGCCGCAGACGCTGCAGAAAATGAAACATGCTCTGCTCGGCATGACCCTCGCCTCCACCGCGGAAGAAAAGATCGAGCACGATCTCGCATTTCACACCGCCATTTTGGCAGCGACCGGCAATGCCTTCTATCTGGCATTGGGGTCGCTGATCTCAGCGGGGCTGAAATATGTATTCAAGGCGGGACTGCAACGAACGGCGAAGGAAGACGAACGCTGGATACGCCGTCACCAGAATGTCTATGAAGCCATTGCTGGCGCCGATGGTCCGGGCGCTGCCGAGCAAATGAAGAACCTCCTGCGCGAGGCGCTGGAGGTCCAGAAGCTGGAATTGCCGCAATCCAAAAATTAGAAGCGGATCGGCTTCAGAAAGATCCGAGCCTCTTCGCATGCAAGGCGACGAGCTCCTCGCCGAACTGTGTCGGACGCATGGCAGGCGCGCGATCGCGAACCGTAAGCGCCGCCCGCGCAGCAAACAGCCGCTTGCCGTAGCATATCAGGTGCTCGATCCCCTGCATGACGGCAACGGCGGATGGGAGCATGGCACGATAGATTTCCTCGGCATGGACCTTATTCCCGTCGCGAAAGGCGGTGTATGCGTCGACTGCATAGTCGATGAGATCGGGAGCGAGAATATAGCCGGCACAGCCTGCCCGCAGCCCGTCAAGCAATTCCAGGCCGCCTCGGCCGTTGAAAACAGGCACGCCGTCGCCGATCGCCTCCATCAGCGCCTTGCCCTCGACGGCCGAGCCCTCCGCCTTCAGCACCCTTACATTGGGATGGGCAGCGCGCAATGCGGCGAGATCCGGTCCCGTCAGACCGCGTCCGAGAAAGGCGGGGGCATTCTGGATTGCCACCGGTAGCTTCGTCGCATCCGCGACGCGGCCGAAGAAGCCGATATATTCGCCTGCGCCGAAAGTGCCGACCGGTGGCGGCTGGAGGATCACCCAGTCAGCACCAACAGCTTCGGCGTGCCGCACCTGCTCGACCTGCTCTGCAACCGAAGTGCCGAAGATGGTGAAGGCGAGCGGCAGACGGCCGGCATTGTCCTCGGCAAGCCATTCCATCACGGTCTGGCGCTCGGCGGCGGTCAATTTGGAAACCTCCGTGGCAAGACCGAGTGCAGCAAGCCCATGCACGCCCGCCGCCACGCAAATCTCGGTCTGCCGCTTCATCGCCGACCTGTCGAGCTTTTCCTCCTTGTCGAAGAGCGCGTAGAGGATCGCATGGATGCCGTGCAGTTTCTCAGGTTCGAATGCCATCTCGTTTTGCCTTATTGTTTTGAAAGCCGAAGGGCCGGCGCACCCGTGCGGACGATTGCAATGCCGAGAAGGCCGCCTGCGATCAACGCGACAGCCACCAGCGTCAGCGCCACATCATAGCTTCCGGTCGAATCCTTGATCCAGCCGATCGCCGGCGGCAGGGTGAGGCCTGCGACATTCGCCAACGCATTGATGAGCGCGATCGATACGGCCGCCGCAATCCCCGAGACGAACTCGGTGGTGACAGCCCAGAAGATCGGAATAACCGCCCAGTTGAGTGCCACCGAAAGGACGAGCAGCAGGTAGGCCAGGTGTGGATCGCCGGCATGGGTCGCACCGAGAAGACAGACACCGGCCAGGGTGAGCGGAAGCCCGAGATGAAACGCGCGCTCGCCGGTTCGATCGGAATGCCTGCCATTGAAGAACATGAAGATACAAGCAGCCAGAAACGGCACCGCCGAAAGCAGGCTTACCGCCAGATTGCCGCCGCCGGACAGGTTCTTGACGATCAGCGGCATGAAGAGCGTGATGCCGATCGTGCCGAAGGCCTGAAGCAGCCAGAAGAAGGCAAGCATCCAGACGCGAGCGTTGGAAAAGGCGGCACTCCAGGATGCATGATGCGAGACAGACGCCCTCTCCTCCTCAGCGGCGACGGTTCGCTCGAGGCCATCCTGCTGCTTGGCAGTGAGCCAGGCCGCGTCTCGCGGGCGATCGGGCAGAAACTTCAACACGACGAAGCCCAAGACGATGGCGGGTATGCCTTCGATCAGAAACACCCAGCGCCATCCCGATAGGCCGAGAATGCCGTGCGCATTGAGCAGCAGGCCGGAGAGCGGCAAGCCGATGACCGAGGCAAGCGCTGCGCCGATATAGAAGAAGGACATGGCATTCGCCCTTTCGCGCGACGGATACCATTTCGCGAGATAGAAAATGATGCCCGGCGTGAAGCCGGCCTCGGCCGCGCCGAGAAGGAGGCGCATTCCATAGAGCTGATGGGCGCTGGAAATGAACGCCATGCCGGCGGCAACGATGCCCCAGCTGATCATGATGCGGGCGAAGGACCGACGCATGACGAAGACAAAGCCGAACCGGACGACGGCCCTCGTGGAAGCCCTCGGCATCCGCATCGCGTCCGGACAAATCCTCCCCAGCGCCTATCTTCCCTCGGAAGGCGAACTGGAGCAGGAATTCGGCGTCAGTCGCACGGTCGTGCGCGAGGCGGCGAAGATATTGTCGGCCAAGGGTCTAGTGACCGTCAGACAGCGCACCGGCACGCGAGTGGAGCCGCGGGAGCGATGGCAATGGCTCGACGGAGAATTGATCGCATGGCTGTCGCGCGGACGGATCTCGCACGATGAGCTCATGGCTTTTGCCGAAGCCCGCCAGATCATCGAGCCTGGGGCTGCCGCGCTGGCGGCATTGCGGGCAACCGATGTGGAACGTCAGGCGATCCTCGACATCTACCGCCGCATGGAGCGAGACCAGAAGAACCCCACCGCAGCCGTCGCCGCCGACAAGGCCTTTCACATGTCGATCCTTGCAGCAACGCACAATCCGGTGCTGCAAAGCCTGCGTCAAGCGATCGAATCCATTCTCGATGCCGTTTTCCCGCACACGGTCGGCGCATTCGCGGCCAATCTCGAAAACCACGCCGCGGTCGCCGAGGCAATCGCCGCAGGCGACAGTATCGCCGCCAGACACGCGATGGAGGTTGTTCTCGACCGGACGTCAGGCTTCCTTGGACATGCGCGGGAAGGGACGACATCATAGCCATCAAGACTTGCTCGCCAAAGCGAGGGCTATGAGGACATGGATCGGCGGGGAAGGACCGGACCGCGAAAGGGGGTACGCCCCTCGTAAACGGAACGCTCTCACGGCCGGTCCCAATTTCCTGCAGGCCAAGCCCGCAAGAGGCGGCGCTTTTGCGCGCCCATTGCGGCAATATATTGTCTAACGCTAAAAAATGGAGATTAGGCAAATTGGCAAGACACCTCGTATGATGACCACAAGATCGATCCATCGCTCCTCCATCGAGACAGCACGCCTTCGCCTGCGTCCGACATCGGCCGCCGATACGAAACGCGCATCCGAAATTCAGAGCGATTGGGCTGTGACGCGCATGCTGAGCAACGCCTCATATCCGCCGAACGAAAACAATATCAAAGATTGGTTTTCCAGCCATCAGCGCGAATGGGCCGAAGGCTCCGCCTATCGCTTCGCCATCGAACAAGGGGAAAGAATGATCGGTGTCGTCGATGTCGATGGCATTGTCGGCAGCGCGGGCAGTCTTGGATATTGGCTGGAGAGAGAGGCCTGGGGAAAAGGCTATGCTTTCGAGGCAGCACAGGCGCTGATCGGCTTCGTCTTCAACGACGCCGGCTTGTCCAGCCTCGAATCCGGTCACGCATCCGACAATACGGCCTCTGGACGGGTGCTGACCAAACTGGGCTTCCGCCAAGTCGGCAGCAGGGAGCTTTTCTCGCGGGCGCGCTGCGAAACCATTGTTCAGTGCTGCTATGTGCTTGAGCGCCAAATGCCGTGAATCCACGGCATGGTGCCGAGCCCTAGCTGCGTGGCTGTCGCCCGTTAGAGCTCGATTTCGGACGGTGAAGTTTCACCTCGGAAATCTGTTCCGCAAGCTGGGTTGTCATCGCCGCGCCGAAGCAATCCGAGCGGCAACCGCACTCGGCTGGCTGTAAGCCTCGAACGGGCGGATTGAACGTTACGAGAGGCGCCCCTCGGCCGATGTCTCCTGAGGCGATTGCTTAGGCGGAACATTGCCGTTCTGCTCGGCGCGATCGCGGTGCAGCGCCGCGCGGGCGAGCAGCATGAAGGTGATCGGCGTCGTCACCGTGATGAAAATACCGATCAGCAGTTCATGAATGACGAGGGACCGCGTCGCAGTCGAAAAGAAGATCATCGACGCGATCATGATTGCCCCGATGCCGCCGCTCGTTCCCAATGTCGGCGCATGGATGCGCTCGTAGAATGTTCCAAGCCTCAGAAAACCGATGGCGCCGATGAGCGTCAGGAAAGCGCCGATTACGAGAAGCCCACCGACGGGGATAGCGGCCCACAGAGGTATGTTTTCGAACGGCGTGCTCATTCGATCACCTCTCCGCGCATCAGGAATTTCGCCAATGCAACGGTTGCAACGAAGCCCAGCATGCCGATGACGAGCGCCGCCTCGAAATAAACGACACGACCTGTGCCTATGCCGAAGGTCAACAACAACAGCATCGCATTCACATAAAGCGTGTCGAGTGCAATGATGCGATCCTGGGCGCGCGGGCCGCGAAACATGCGAATGGAGGCGATCGCCATCGCGGCCACGATCATCATCTGCGCAATCGTAACGGATATCTGGATGATCGTGGCGCTCATGCGAAAATCTCCATCAGCAGGTTTTCATAGCGGTTGGCGACCGTTTGTCGCCATTGCGCCTCGTTTTCGAGATCGAGCACATGCAGCAGCACGGTATTGTCGTTGGAATCATATTCCAGCCACGCAGATCCCGGCGTGCTGGTCAGGATAACCGCAAGCAGCGCCAGCGGGATCTGATCCCGCACCCTGAGCTCGAGGACAACGAAGCCCGGCGTCGTCTTGCGCGAGCGCCCTCTCAGGATGATCCAAGCCACCTGTACATTCGATTTCACCACATCGAAAACGACCCGGAAGAAGAGTTTGGGCAGCAAATACCATTTCCGCAGCCGCGGCTTTTCAGGCCGTAGCGATGCCATGCCCCAGGAGGCGAAAACGGCGACGATGATGCCGAGGATAAGCTGGCCAAGCGTGAAGCCGTTCAGCAGCAGCCACATCAGGATCAGGCTCAGCGCGAGGAACGGATAAGGCAGCATCACAGGCCTCCCGTCTTTGCGGGCGCGACCACGGCATTGCGGACTGCATCGACATAGAGATTGGGATCGCTGAGCGTGCGGATGGTCGCATCCATATATTGCATGACGGGGCCGGCCCAGATGGTCAGTGCCAGCGTCAATGCGAGCAGGCCCATGACGGGGAATATCTCGATGACGAGTACGCGGGGAACCGTGCCCTCCAGCGAGCTCCAGAATGTGCGTATGCCGGCCCGCGTCATCGCAATCAGGGCGGCAATTCCGGAGAGAATGACCAGCAGGATCAGTGTCCAGACGGCGGCGCTCGGCGGAATGCCGATCGCGCCGGTTCCCATCATGGCGGAAAGCATGGCAAACTTGGAGACGAAGCCGGAAAGAGGCGGCAGGCCTGCCAGCAGGATGCCGCAGGCGGCAAAGCAGATGCCGAGCATTGCCATGGTGCCGGGCATGGTCACGCCGTCGCCTTCTGCCGGTTCCTTCTCCTCGGCATCGCCATAGGCCTCCATCGTGACAGCGAGAACGCTGGCGCCGGCATCCTGGCCGCGCTCCACGAGCTCGATCAGCATGAAGAAGGCGCTGATCGTCAGTGTCGAGCTGACGAGATACATCAGCGCGCCGGACGAGATGGAGCCGTCATTGATACCGATTACCATCAGCAACGTGCCGGATGAGACCAGCACCGAGAAGCCGGCAAGCCGGCCAAGCGCCTGCGACGCCAACACACCGACCGTTCCGAAGATCAGCGTTGCCATGCCGCCATAGAGAAGCACGGTCGCACCGAAGCCCGCGGAGGGGCCGGCGCTGAACAGCAGCATGGTCAGCCGCAGGATGACGTAAATGCCAAGCTTGCTGAGGATCGCGAATATGCCCGCAACCGGCGCGGAAGCCGCACTATAGGCCGTCGGCAGCCAGAAGCAGAGCGGCCACATGCCAGCCTTGATGAGGAATGCGATGCCGAGCACGCCGGCGCCCGCCTGCATCAGCATGCGGCGATCTGCCGACATTTCCGGGATGCGCATGGCAAGATCCGCCATGTTCAGTGTCCCCGCCGTGCCGTAGATCAGGCTGACGCCGATCAGGAAGAGCAGCGCCGCGGCCAGATTGACGGCGATATAGTGCATGCCCGCCTTGACGCGGAGCGGCCCCGAACCGTGCAGCAGCAGTCCGTAGGACGCAGCCAGCATGACCTCGAAGAACACGAACAAATTGAAGAGATCGCCCGTCAGGAACGCACCATTGACCCCCATCAGCAGCAGCTGGAACATAGTGTGAAAATGCGCGCCGACCGCGTACCAGCGCGCCAGCGAGAATATCAGCGCGGCCACGGCAACGATGGATGTCAGCAGCAGCATGAGCGCCGATAATCCGTCAAGCACGAGCACGATGCCGAAAGGCGCGCTCCAGTTTCCGAGGAGATAGACGCGCTCTAGCCCCGGCGATCCGCCTTCCGCACGGAAGAGCGCAAATGCAATGCCCATCAACAGGAGCGCTGCCGCCAGACTGATGAGTGCCTTCAGCGTGCGCGAGCGCTCATCGATGAATACGAGCAGCGCACCCGCGATAAGCGGAACGAGGATCGGCGCGATGATGAGATGGTGCCACCAGCCCGTCATTTCCGGTCACTCCGTCCATCCACATGGTCCGTACCGGTCAGGCCGCGCGAGGCGAGCAGTACGACCAGGAACAGAGCCGTGGTGGCAAAGCCGATAACGATCGCAGTCAGCACTAGAGCCTGCGGCACCGGATCTGCCAAGGCGTGCGTTGCCGTGCCATCGCCAAGCAGCGGCGGCACATTCGTCTTCACACCGCCGACGCCGAAAATGAAGAGATTGACCGCATAGGAAAGCAAGGACAGGCCGATGATGACCTGATAGGTGCGCGGACGCAGAATCAGCCAGACCCCGCAAGCCGTCATTACACCGATTGCAATGGACAAGATGAGTTCCATCAGTCCCCCTTTGCCTTGTCGGCATCGAGCGCACGCAGGCGGTTTATACGGATCGACTGGTGCGCAAGCGCGACGAGGATCAAAACAGTGGAGCCGACGACCAACAGGAAAACGCCGAGATCGAAGAGCAGCGCGCTTGCCGCCGGAACCTTGCCGAGCAACGGCAGGTCCAGATACTGGAAATGCGAGGTGAGGAATGGATAGCCGAAGAACCAGGCGCCGATGCCCGTTGCTGTCGCGATCAGAATCCCGGCGCCCATCCACCGCAGCGGCAGGATGCGGATGCGATCCTCCGCCCAACGCGTACCGCCGGCCAGATATTGCAGCAGGAAGGCGATCGAGAGCGTCAAGCCGGCCGAGAAGCCGCCCCCTGGCGCATCATGCCCCCGCATGAAGATATAGACCGACAGGGCGATCACGAAGGGGAACATCCACTGCATGATGACGGAGGGCACCAGCAGATAATCGCGCACGGTATCGCCGGCCGAACGCTCCGGCCGTTCCTCGTCGAAACGGTTCTGTATCCGCTGCTGTTCCGGCATCTCCATGCTGTCGGGCGCAGGGCGGAAACGACGCAGCAGCGCATAGACGGTCAAGGCGACGACGCCAAGGACGGCGATTTCGCCAAGCGTATCGAAGCCACGGAAATCGACCAGGATGACGTTGACGACATTACGCCCGCCGCCCTTCGAATAGGCATTTTCCAGGAAGTAATTCGCGATGGCGTCAGGCACCGGCATGGTCATGACGGCATAGGAAATGAACATCATGCCGACGCCGCAGATGACGGCGAGCGCCAGATCGCGGAAGCGTCGGAAGCGGGCGCGCAAATTCACCGTATCGTCAATCCCTTCCGTTCGCTTCGGCAGCCAACGCAAGCCCAGCAGGATGAGCACCGTCGTGACGATCTCGACGAGAAGCTGGGTAATCGCAAGATCTGGTGCCGACAGCCAGATGAACGTCATGCAGACGATCAATCCGACCCCGCCCAGCATCACCAAGGCAACAAGCCGATGATATTTGGCAAAGAGGGCAGTGCCGATCGCCAGGCAAATCCCGATCGCCCAAATGGAGGCAAAGACCGGATCGGCGCCTGAAAAGGCAAAATGCTTCGCCTCGAAGCCCGACAGATAGAGCGGCAGCAGGCCGGCTGCAAACCCTGTCACGACGACCCAGCGAAGCTGCGGCTGCAGCTTGCGCGTGCCGATCCGCTTTTCGGCTATTCGCGCCCAGTGCCAGGAAACCTCGACCAGGACCCGCTCGAAGATGCGCTGCCCCTTCAGGCGGCGGAAGAGGGGCGGACCGTCGTCACATCGCGACAGATAATCCTTACAGGCGAAATAGAACACCGTGCCGCCAACCAATGCGACGATGCTCATGATAACAGGCAGATTGAAGCCGTGCCAGAGCGAGAGACTGTATTGCGGCGTATCGGCGTTGAGAACGCTGACGACAGCCGCATGCAGGAAAGGCGCCACCGAAAGCGCCGGAACGATACCGACGACCAGGCATACCACGACCAGAAACTCGATCGGGAAGCGCATCCAGCGCGGTGGTTCATGCGGCTTGGCGATCGGCAGATCGGTCGGCGCCGGACCGAAAAATACCGTTTGAATGAAACGCAGCGAATAGGCGACGCTGAAGGCGCTTGCGAGCGTCGCCACATAGGGAAGCATGCGATCGAGGATGGAATCGGCATGAGTTTCGACCGCTTCGGCGAAGAACATTTCCTTCGATAGAAAGCCATTGAGCAGCGGAACACCGGCCATGGCGGCACTCGCGACGATCGCAAGCGCCCCCGTGAACGGCATATAGCGGAACAGACCGCTCAGACGGCGCATGTCACGCGTGCCGGTCTCGTGATCGATGATGCCGGCCGCCATGAACAGCGACGCCTTGAACGTCGCATGGTTCAGCATGTGGAAGATGGCGGCAACCGTCGCAAGCGGACTGCCGAGGCTGAGCAGGGTGGTGATGAGACCGAGATGGCTGATCGTCGAATAGGCAAGCAGCCCTTTGAGATCCTGCTGGAACATTGCGAAATAGGCGCCGAGCAGCAGCGTGATGATGCCGGCGGCCCCGACGATGTAGAACCACTCGTTGGTGCCGGCGAGAACCGGCCAGAAGCGCGCCAGCAGGAAGACACCGGCCTTCACCAGCGTGGCGGAATGCAGATAGGCGGAGACGGGCGTCGGCGCGGCCATTGCGTTCGGAAGCCAGAAATGGAAGGGAAACTGCGCGCTCTTCGTCAACGCACCGAGCAGGATGAGTATCAGCGCAGGCAGATAGAGGGGATGATTGCGGATGATATCGCCGGACGCGAGGATCTTGTCCAGATCGTAGCTGCCGACGATATGGCCGAGCAGGATCAGCCCGATCAGCAGGCAGAACCCGCCAATCCCGGTGATCGTCAGCGCCATGCGGGCGCCGTCACGGGCCGCGGCGGTGTTGTGCCAATAGCTGATCAGCAGGAAGGAGAAGATGCTGGTCAGCTCCCAGAATATCGAGAGCAGAATGACATTGCCCGACAGCACGATGCCGAGCATCGCCCCCATGAAGGCGAGCAGGAAGGAGAAGAAGCGGGGAACCGGGTCCTCTTCCGACATGTAGTAGCGGGCATAGACGATGACGAGAAAGCCGATGGCGGTGATGACGAGCGAAAACAGCCAGGCAAAACCATCCAGTCTGAGGCTGAAATCAAGCCCGAGCTGCGGCAGCCATTCTATACTATAACGGACGACGCCGCCGTCCTTGACGGCAGGATAAAAGCTTGCGGAAATCAACAGCGCCAGAAATGTGACAGCCCCGGCGATCTGGGCCGGGCCACGCCGCGACTGCGTGCGCAAGAGGCATACGGAAAGAAGACTTCCGATAAACGGCAGAGCCAAAAGTGCTAGAATAAAAAGAGGCTCGCCAGTTATCCCAAAACGTCATTCCTTCGCTTGGCCGGATCACGCCAGACTGCCACGACAGCAAAACCCCTAGAAATCCGGTATATTATGTCCTATATGATAGATATCGCCCAATATGGGCAGCTTCGAACCCTGCGTCAAGGTAAGATGGCGATGATTTTGACACCAGCGCTCTGCCGGGCAGCCCGCGGCTTCCTCGACTGGACGCAGATGGATCTTGCCGACCGCTCCGGCGTGTCGCGCAGCACGATCCGCGACTATGAAGGTAACCGCCATAGCCTGCATCGGGCAACGGAGGCGCAGTTGCGTCTGGCGCTCGAGGCCGGAGGAATCGCCTTCTTCCGGATCGAAGGACATGAGATCGGCATTTGTACGAAGGCCCTTGTCGCCGAAACGCCAGCGCAGACGCATACGGAAAGCTGCGAGATTCTTTCCAGCGCCGGCGAAAGAAACCGGACACCTCCTAAACCGGAACAATAGGGCCGGATAGAGCGGGGCGCGGCCGACACAACTTCCGGCCATAAAGTCGCTTTTACAAACCGGAATGAAGCCTCCGGCTGGCACCCGACGTCAGATCGCCGGTGGTCGATAAATATCCGCTCGCGAGAAGGTGAACGGAAAGGCCCTCAATTCAGCCATATTCCAACCGATTACCGCATCCGCGCCGTACCCCCAAGACGACCGGAGAAACCCATGTCCGACACGACAACAATCACAGACACGCCCATTACCCGCTACCGATCGTCGCAACGGCTCCTGCATTGGCTCATGGCCATCGTCATCATTGCAGCGCTCGTCATCGGCCTTTATTGTTCCTACCTCACACCGGGCATACCGCTGCGTCGCGCACTCCTCGACGTACACAAGTCCCTCGGCATGACGGCGCTTTTCCTCATCGCCATCCGCCTGCCGCTCAGGCTTTCGCTGGGTGAACCTGCTTACCAACGGCCGCTTGGCGCCTTCAATCACCATGCCGCCCGCGGCGCGCATATGCTGCTCTACATCTTGATGATCCTGATGCCGCTTGCAGGCTACACCACATCCGCTGCCGGCGGCCATGACCTGCCATGGTTCGGCCTCTTCCAATGGCCCAATCTGCTGCCGCTCGATAAGGGCCTGGAAAGAACAGCCGCCGAGATTCACGAGTATGGCGCCTATTGCCTGTATGCCGTCGTCAGCCTGCATATCCTGGCAGCGCTCTGGCACCATTTCGTCCGCAAGGATGATGTCCTGAAGAGAATGTTGTTCTGATCCGATTCTTTATAACGCAAAGAATGCTCCACCGTTGCAGCGGATGGCTCAGATATGCGCTGTCCGGCAGCGCGCGCGATGACGTTGATCTGGGCGATAAGCATGAAATCCGTTTCACGATGATGTGATGTGTCAAACAGCAATCCGTGCGACGCAGATCATACATTATCTTGAGACTGCCGATAGCCTCTCCAAATAAGACCGCGATCGCACTCCCATTCTCCGCCGCTTCAAGTTAACGGCAGCAAGAATCAATGGGCCGCCATGTCCAGTTGCGGTTCACCGATCTCCACCGCATGACCGTCGGGATCATAGAAGCGGAATACCCGCTGCCCCCACTCCTGCTTTTCGACGGGATGAATGAGATTGACATGCGGCGCTATCGCCTCGAAGGCGGCATCCACGTCCTCATGTTCGAAATAGAGAAGGATGTTTCGCCGCCCATAGGGTTCGGATGCTCCGCTGCTTTTCCTCCAGACCGTTTGCTCCAGCGATTTTCCATCATGAATCGCAAAGCCGGTTTCAAACAGCACGAAGCTGCCGAAGTCTTTCAATATCTTGAGGCCCAGCAGCTCACCGTAGAATGCCTTCGAACGCTCGATATCGCTGACGAAAGGAATTGGATTTACGAAACGCATCGCCAGGACCTGCTCGGTGAGGAGGAAACGAAAAACAACCTTCAAACTGCTTCACTATATCTGAGAACCGGATGCTGGTATCTGGCAAATGATTTCCATCTCGTCTCGCAATCGGAGGGTCGTCCATGGCAGACGCACGAATCATGGTTGTCATGGACTCGGGAGAATCCCGTTTTCAATTGCGCGCCGGCGCATTGATCCGCCATGGTGGACATATCCTCGTTCACCGTGCGCTCACAGATAACTTCTGGTCTTTGCCCGGCGGCCGGGTGGAGTTTCATGAGGCAGGCGCCGAGACACTTGCCCGCGAGATCGAAGAGGAAATCGGCTGCAAGGCGACCATCGGCCCCTTGCGCTTCATTATCGAGAATTTCTTCGAATATGCCGGACGACGTGTTCACGAACTCGGCTTCTACTATGAGGCGGAGCTGCTGCAGCCATTTCCATTTCACGAAACGGAAATCGTGCATCGGGTGAAGGACGGCAGTGCCGACCTCGAATTTCGCTGGGCACCTACCACACTGATCGGGCTAGACCGGTTCGACCTGGTGCCAACTCCCATACGCAACCTCATCGTCACCAATCCCGATGGCATTCAGCATCTCGTGCGGCGCGACGCAGCCTGACTCTCCGAGTGTCTGCATCAATTGCAACAGCAAGGGAATAGCTTCATAAAAGCTCCGGCATCTTTGCCAGGTTTCCGATAGGCTCGAATCGTCAGGTCATCATCCAATGTCGCGCATCGCCATTTTGGGAAATGCAGGCGGTGGGAAATCCACCCTCGCCCGCAAATTGGGCGAGCGCCACGCGATTCCCCATTTCGAGATCGATAGGCTGCTTTGGCGGGAAGGCTGGATTCCCACACCGATCGGGACTTATGTCGAGCAGCATGAACGGATCCTATCGGGTGAGAATTGGGTCATCGATGGCCTGGGGCACAAGAATTCGATCCCGGCACGGATAAATCGTGCGACCGAGATCATCCTCATCGACATGCCACTCTGGATGCATTTCTGGCTCGCGGCCGAGCGGCAGATCGCCTGGCAGTCAGACAAGCTCGAAAACGCGCCCGGCGGACTTTCGGCCATGCCGCCGACGCGAGATCTGTTCCGCACCATATGGGAGATCGAGCAAGACTGGATGCCCGACATTCGCCGCCTGTGTGCCGAAGCCCATGATGCAGGCAAGACGCTGACACGGATAGGCAGTGTCGATGAGCTGGATGCGTTTACCCAGAAATTGATGTGAACTGCGAATTCAAGAACTATTCGGGTAAGCGGCAGTCTCAAGAATGACGACCGTAAAAACCATTCCAAAAGCTCGGCGATCTTTGAGATTATCTTCTTTGCCTTAGTGTCGAAGGGCTTCTAGCCTTGCCTCAATCCACAAGGGCGATTTGCGTCACCACGGCACAGAACAGGCAGGCGATGGCATCACGGCCCGAGAACAAAGACGAGCTTGAAAGAGGAAACCTCATTGACCTCCCATACCGCGCCGACCGGCTCCGACATATCGCTTCCAACGCTTGACCTGTCGCGCCTCTATGCTTCGCCGGCAGAGCATCAAGCCTTTATCGCAGAGCTGCGCATGGTGCTTTACGATCATGGCTTCTTCTATCTGACGGGGCACGGCGTCGATCCCAAGCTGATTGCCGACGTGGTGGCCACGGCCAAGCGTTTCTTCGCGCTGCCCATGGAAGAAAAGCTCAAGATCGAGATGGTCAAGTCGCCGCATTTCCGCGGCTACAATCGCGCCGGCCAGGAGCGTACCCGCGGCGAACAGGATTGGCGCGAGCAGCTCGACATCAACACCGAAAGCACACCCTTCGAGATCGGCCCGGATACGCCCGCTTGGCGGCGCCTGCAGGGACCGAACCAGTGGCCGGAGGCATTGCCGGAACTCAAGCCTCTGCTGCTTGCCTATCAGGCCGAGGTGACGCGCATCGGCATCGACGTGCTGAAGGCGATCGCCGCAGCTCTCGGCCAGCCGGAGAATGTCTTTGCCGATATTTACGAACCACAGGCCTCGCAGCTTCTGAAGATCATCCGCTATCCCGGCCGCGACGTCGCCGAGACGGACCAGGGCGTCGGCGCCCACAAGGACGGCGGCTTCGTCACCGTGCTGCTGCAGGACACCACGCCCGGCCTGCGGGTGCGCACGGAAGACGGCGTCTGGATCGATGCGCCGCCGGTGCCGGGCACCTTCGTCATCAATACCGGCGAATTGCTCGAGCTTGCGACGAACGGCTTCGTGCGTGCCGACGTGCATGACGTCATCGCACCGCCTGCCGGCGTCGAGCGTTTCTCCGTCGCCTTTTTCCTGGGATCCCGGCCGGATGCGACGATCCCCGTCATCGAACTGCCGGAGGAGCTGAAGCGATCGGAGCGCGGCATCTCTGTCGATCCCCTAAACCCGATCTTCCGTGAAGTCGGCCAGAACCAGCTGAAGAGCCGGCTGCGCTCCCACCCGGATGTCGCTCGCGCCCACTATGCCGATCTCCTGGCATCAGAGCAGTCGGTTTAGACCGGATACCGTCAAAAATTTAGGCGAGGTCTACATCGGTCGCCTCGTCTTGGGGCTAGTCCCTATTGCTGGCTATCGGGCACGATCACTCGCATGCCGTCGATGACGCTGCTCGCAAGAATCTGGCAGCTCAATCGGCTGTTCGGCGCCGGCTCCATCACGAATTCGATCATCATCGCTTCCTCTTCGGAAGGCGGCGGTAAACGATCGAAATGGGGCTGCTCAATGTAGCAATGACAGGTGCCGCAGGCCAAGGCGCCGCCGCATTGCGCCACGATGCCGTCGATGCCGCTTCTGACGGCCACCGCCATCAAGGTCTCGCCCTCCTGCGCCTTAACGCACGTCTCGCGGCCAACGGAATCGATGAACACGATTTCACACATTGCATTCTCCATATTTTCGGTAAGCCCGCTCACGCGGCAATGAGACGGATGTCCAGACGTTTCGGACCGCGCACCGATAGGCCGCGCTTATAGGCGGGACTGTCGTCCAGCAGCTCGATCGCGCGGGTGCGTCGCAGGAGCGTCGAGAAAATGATCTCCATGTCCAGCCGCGCGAGATGATTGCCGAGACAGAAATGCGCGCCGCCGCCGAACGCCAGATGGCGGTTGGGTGTGCGCTCGACATTGAACACATCGGGCGAGTCAAATTGCTCCGGATCACGATTGGCCGCGCCGTAGAGCAGGCCGATCTTCGTGCCCTTCGGCAGTGGCGTGCCCGCAATCGTCTTTTCTTCCGTCAGATAGCGATGGAAGAATGGCAACGGGGACTCGAAGCGGAACATTTCCTGGATGGCAGTCGGCATCACGGCCTGGGTTTCCCGCAGCTTTTGCAGAGCATCGGGATATTGCATCAAAGCATGCATGCCGCTACCCAGCACATCGATGGTCGAGCCATGTCCGGCCATCAGGATCAGCATGCAGGTGGAGACGAGCTCGTCTTCGGTCAGCTCGCCTGCAACATGCGCCTCGGTTAACCGACAGAGAAGATCGTCGCGCGGGTTGCGCACGCGCTCGGCGATGAGTTCCTTGAGGAGTTCGTAGAATTCCGTCGTCGCGCGTTCGGCTATCGCCTTGCGCTCGGCGCTGCGATCGACATCGAAATATTGCACGACCTCTTCCGACCATTTGCGCAGCTGCCCGGCATATTCTTCCGGCACGCCCAGCACGGAGCCGATGATGTGGCCCGGAACCTGCGAGGCGAGATCTTCGACAAAATCGATCGTGCCCGCTTGCAGGAGACGGTCGAGCAGGCGGTCGACGAAATCCTGTATCATGCCGCGCTGACGCGCAACGAGTGCCGGGGTAAATTCACGGAACACTTTGCGGCGCAGCCGGTCATGGGTTTCGCCATCGGAATCCAGGAGGCTGAATTGCACGAAACGCGAATGGTTCGGCATGTCGTGCCAATTCTGCCGAACCTTCTGTTCCTGTATCTCCTCCGGGGAAAGAAAGAATTCGAGCGAGCGCACGAGCGTCTTGTCAGCGGCGGCAATGGCCACATCCTGATAGCGCGACAACAGCCATATGTCGAAATGCTCGTAATAGACCGGACCGGGAGTGGCGCGCAGCTCACGGTAAGCGGCATAGGGATCGTCAGTGAACGCTTGCGAGAGCGGATCGAATGCTGGGGTTGCCGTCGGCATGATCAGGACCTTTGTCCATTCTAGCTTATCACCGTAGAATACAGCGGCGCGGAATGAAAAGACATGGATGCCAACCGCAGCCATATGGATAAAACTCTCATTCCCCAATAGGGTTAGGTCGCCATGACCGATAAAGCGACTTCACCAGCAACCCTCCCCCTTGACGACGTCTTCTTTCAGACTCCGGGAAAGTTGTCCCGCGCCTTTCCCTACACGCTTCTCGCCGCCGGACGGCGGATCTGCACGCCAGCGGAAATGCCGATCGCCCACCGCTTCAACCATCATACCCTGATCCTTACTCTCGGCGGAAAAGGCCTGTTGCAGGTCAACGGAGTCTCCAGCCTGCTGCATGAGGGGACAATCGCCTGGCTGGATTCCTCGATGCTGTATTCGCATCGCTGCGAGCCACGCCATGCGCACTGGTCCTATCTATGGGTGGGCTTCGTCGGATACGGGCTCGACGCCCTGTTTGACAGCCTTGGCGTGGTCGCCAATCCGGTTTTCGACATGAAGGCTGTGCACAATCTACAAGGCGTGTTCGAGGGAATCCTCGATGAAGTGGAAGGAAGAGGCTTCTTTGCCGACAGCCAGTGCTTCGCCTTGCTCGCCCAGTTGATTTCTTCATTGGTATCGGAGCGGGCCCACAATGGCGACGCTGGCGGCGCCGTTCAGCGCCTACAGCGGGTCATGGAAGCGGTTCGAGCCGATCTGGCACGCACCTGGACGGTGGCAGAACTCGCACCGGCCGCTAATCTCAGCCAAGCACAACTGTTCCGCCGCTTCCGTCAGAGAACGGGAACGACGCCTATCGATTGGCTGCGGCACGAGCGCGTAAACGCCGCCAAGCGGCTGCTGGTGGTAACGGATGAGCAGATCGGCAAGATCGCCGCCAGATGCGGCTACCCCGATCCATTCCACTTTGCCCGTGACTTCAAGAAGCTCGTGGGCGTCACGCCGAGCGAGTTTAGACGCCAGGGCGAAAGCGTAAGCCGATAGACGCCTAAAGTTTCACCTGTCGAACGGGTGGGGTAACAATATTATCTTCAACTACCCCGCGCATAAAACCTTAACGAGAAGGCGCTATGATTTGCAATCTGCAAAGGAGCGCCCCGTGAGCGAAATATCCAAAGCGCGATATTTTTTATTCGGCTTTACAGCAGCCATCTACCTAGCTGCCTGGATTCTTACCTATCTTGGCGGCCTTAAGATGGATTCGACGAAATTTCTGGCATCGGCTGCTTCCTCTTTAATTTGTGTTGCCACTTTCAATTACCTCCTTCGGAAACCCAAACTACAATATCTTCGATCCCTAGTTGAGACTGTGGGATTGGGAATAGCATTGACCGGCCCGTTAATAATGCTGACCTACTTGGCAGCGCTGACAAATCATCCCCTGCAGGATCACCGCCTCATGCAGATGGACCAAAACCTCGGGATAGATTGGATGGCCTTGATTGCCACTGCCGACGCTCATCCTATATTCCCTCTGGCGCTTACCCTGGCATATAACTCATTCGCATTTCAGCTTCTGCTCCTGCCCGCCCTGCTAAGCATATCGCGGCAAGCTGCACGTGCCTATCAGATGGTGGCAGCACATGGGTTCATCTGCGTTTTCGCGAGTTTCATCTCCATTTGGTATCCGGCTCTTGGAACTTATGCCGCGCTTTCGATCGATATCTCGCAGTTCAAGAATATTGACGCTTCCTGGGGTCTTGCCTCTGTAGACCAGATGATGGCGGTCAGAACCGATCCAGGCTTCGTCCTTCGCTTGGATCAAGCAAGCGGCATCATAACCTTTCCATCCGTCCATGCCGCCGCTGCTATTCTTTGCGCCTGGGCCACATGGCCGTTGAAACTGGTTCGTTTTCCACTTATCATTCTGAATATATTTATGTTTTTCTCCGCGTTCGTTGTAGGTGGTCACTATGTGGTCGATCTTATTTCCGGAATAGCCATAACGGGTTTTGCGATTGCACTGGTCCTTTATGTCACCCGCTTACCTGCTAGGAAATCGGCATCGCTCTGTGAGAATGCTCAACTTTCCCATTGAAAGAATAGCGAGCAAGGCGATGAGAGCCTGGGAGTCAATCCGAATGGAGATTGCATGGCTGTCGCCCGATTGGCTCAGCGCACATGGCGCGTTAAGAGTTATGGTCAGCGATCCGAAGCGCACGCCGTGCCTTTAGCCGGGGACTAAGAAGTGACGACCGAACAAAGCGTTCTGCGCGTTTCCATCATCGTGACGTTCGTTCTGGCCGTCGCCGGTATCGTCTTCGGTATCCTCTCCGGCTCATATGCGATCGTCTTTGACGGCGTCTACGCGCTTACCGATGCGAGCATGACGATCGTGGCATTGATCGTTTCCAATCTGATCATATCCTCCGCGACGAACACGACGCCCGCCGGCAAATTCGCCAAGCATTTCACCATGGGCTTCTGGCACCTCGAGCCGATGGTGCTTGGCCTCAATGGTGTGCTTCTGACGGGAGCCGCGATCTATGCCCTGATCAACGCCATCGGCAGCATCATGGCCGGCGGCCGCCATCTCTCTTTCGATCAAGCCATCATCTACGCGGTGCTGACGATGATCATCGCCTTCCTGATGGCAGCCTATGGCAACCGCGCAAACAAGACGCTCCGATCCAATTTTATCGCACTGGATGCCAAGGCCTGGATCATGACAGGCTGCCTGAGCGGCGCGCTGCTACTTGCCTTCATCTTCGGCTTCTTCATTCAGGGAACGAACCTGCAATGGATATCGCCCTATGTCGATCCGGTCGCTCTGGCTCTCGTCTGCCTCATCGTCATTCCCATGCCGATCGGAACGATCAAGCAGGCATTCGCCGACATCCTGCTCGTGACACCCGCGGACCTTCGGGAACATGTCGATCGCGTCGCGACCGACATCGTTCGACGCTACGATTTCTTATCCTACCGCTCCTATGTCGCGCGGGTCGGCCGCGGCAAGCAGATCGAACTGTACTTCATCGTTCCGCCGGATGGTCCCGCGAAGAAGCTGGAGGAGTGGGACCGTATCCGCGACGAAATCGGCGAAGCGGTCGGCGACGAAGGGCCGGATCGTTGGCTGACGATCGCGTTTACGACCGATCCGGAATGGGCCGATTGAGCGGCCACTAGCCCCGCCAATCCTTGAACACGCTGACCCGCGCTGCGACCCAGCTCGACACAATCGCCTCAGCCGCATTGAACCACGTCGATTATCTCAGCCAAAAGCAAACCGCCTGAAAGCGTCAGGCACTCTCGGTATCCGCCGTGGGGAGTGCCCCAGCCGATATCCGCTTGCGCCGTGCCGAGCCGAGTATGACGTCCTGCACACCGCGCGTAAGCGGCTTCTCGAGACCTCTGAAAAGTGCCAGGGCAAGCAGGACAGCAGCGAGCGTCGAGAAGCCAGCGAACAGCGCAGGCGGAAGAGCTCCGCCGATCATTTGCGCCCAAATGGCTCGCATGGGCCGCAGGATAAAAGGATGGGCGAGGTAAAGGCTATAGGAGGCGTCTCCCAAAGCTGCGCTCCAGAGGACAGGCCTCCTGTGAGGCAAAGCGGGACCGATTGCCGCCGCAAGAACAAGCAGAGCTGCAGGCAAACCGCTTCGCAGGAATTGCGGCAAGGCCGCATCGTTCCAAAGTGTGGAGACATGAACGAAGCCAAGAAGCCCTATGGCTACGAGCCCGAACGCAATACCCTTGCCGATCCTTACGCCGCTGCGGAAAATCAGAGCAACATAGACGCCAAAGAGGAACTCCAGAATGATCGGGCTTGTCCAGAATGCTATCTGGACATGGCTGGGGTCGACGAGATTTCCGACGAGCGCCATCCCGACCATGAGCACCGACAGCCAGACGATCCCCAGCCTTATCGGCAAAAGGAGCGCCAGTGCGAAGAACACATAGAACAGCATCTCGTAATTCAGGGTCCAGCCAAGCGCGAGCACCGGCCTGATCTCTCCCACGCCACGCCCGGACGGGATGAAGAAATAGGAGGCGAGAACATGGGATATGGAGCCGACGGGAACGACGAGCAGCGAGGGTGCGGCGAGCGCGCCAAGCAGCATGATGCTCGTCAATAGCCAATAGAGGGGGACGACCCGGGCGCAACGCCGCAGAAAGAAATGCAGCGGAGCGCCGCTCTTGCCGAACTCCGATGCCGCGGTATGGGTCATGATGAAGCCGGAAAGGACGAAGAAGATGTCGACGCCGAAACCGAGATTCCAGGCGGAGCCATCGACAGCTGCGCGTCCTGTCGCTGCTGCCAGGATCTCTGTCTCGTGCAAGGCATGGGCGATGACCACGGAGGAGGCTGCGAGAGCGCGCAGCACCTGAAGGTTCACGAGCATGTGAGCGGATTTGCCGGCATTGCTGCCCGCATCTCGTCCCTCAGGTATTTCCCTATAAAACCCCACCGGAAAGCTCAGCGAATATTGCCCTAGATCTCCATTTGGTATCCAAGACAATATAACAACTCGTCGCCGCATGCATAATTCGGCAATCGCGCTTTAAATTATAGTTATTCTTCAGTTAATCTTTCAGAGGTTCAGCGGGATGAGCCGTCGCCAGGATGATATGCGCCTGAATTTTGGCAGCAACTTCGCCGCTACCGTGTCTGGCTTCGATCGCGGCGGCGGCATAGTCGGTTGCAGCCTGCAGCTTCCCCGCTTCTCTGGCCTCGATTTCGTTGCGAAGCAGAGTTCCCTGACAATAAGCGACGGCCGGAAGACGCGGTGAGGATGCCCGGCTTTGCTCGGCTCTCGTTTCAATCGCAATTTCGGAGAAACCCGCGCTCTCGAGATCGCTGCGAATCCGATCCACATCGTGATAGCCATGCGGAGTGCGCGCCAGAAAGCGCGGCGGATCCTCCGGAAAAATCCGGGCAAGCGCGTTCGTGACGTCATCCGCGAATATGTTCTCTTCGATGCGATCCCAGACGTTGAACAGGAAATATCCACCGGGCTTCAGAACGCGCTTTGCCTCGCGATAGGCTGCGATGCGGTCCGGAAAAAACATGGCGCCGAACTGGCAAAAGACGAGATCGAAGGACGCATTCTCAAAGGGCAACGACTGCGCATCCGCCTGCCGCCATGTGATGCGGTGGTCGGGAGACTGCCGCGAAGCGGCGTAATCGAGCATCGGCTGGTTGAGGTCGGTGACGACATAGCTTGCGCCGGAGGATAGTTTCGGCGTCAATGCGCGGGTGACAACGCCGGTGCCTGCAGCGATTTCCAACACTGTGCCAGGCCGCAATGACGCTGCTCGTTGGGCAATATCTGCCGCGTAAGGCTCGAAAATCAACGGCACCATATGGCGGTCGTAGTTTTCCGGAATCGAGCCAGCGAATACCTTGTCTGCCTCCAACATCGCATCACCCGCTGCGCGCCTGATAAGGCCCAATATTAGCATATCGCGGCAGACGCGTCATTCAGGCTCTGATGAGACCTAATCGCGCGGAACCAGTCCGTTCAGCCCGTGACACCGCGGGCAAGCACGTCCAGAAGCTGGCTAGTGTTGTCGATAGAGAACTGCACGCGCTCACCCGGCCAGACCGATTCCGAATAGGAAATCGGCGTGCCTTTGAGATCGACGTCCACCTTTCTCGACACAGCCACCGGCTGAGACATGGACTGGCAGAGCTGCTTCGCCTCCTCGCTTGTCGGGAGACGAACGACAATATCCGTGCGCAGGCGGATATAGTCCGGGATGCCGTACTCAGCCAGAATAACGGTGACGCTGCGCCCACTGCGCCGCGCCTCATCGAAACCCGGAAAGCGGCGCACGGGATAATAGGCATGCGAATAGTTGATCGGCTCCTCGTCAGCGAAGCCTCGCCTCACGATATGGTAGACCGGCTCGCCAAGGGGAAGCCGCAAGGCTTCGGCGATCAGTTCTGAGGCCGGAACAACTTCTTCATGGATGGCCTGGCCGAGCGGCTCCCTGCCCTGATCGAGCAGGTTCTGGGAGAAGCGCGTACGTTCGGACAGGCGGTAATCAAGGCGGCTATCCCTGACAAAGGTTCCGCGCCCCTGCTCGACCAGCACGAGTCCCCGGCTTTCAAGACGGGAAATGGCGCGCCGTATGGTGTGTCGTCCGACGCCGAAACGTTCCATAAGGTCGGATTCCGTCGGAAGCTGCGCCTTCGGTGACAGGCGACCGGTCAGGATATCCTCCGCAATATCGCTTTCGACCTGTTGCCATTGCCCGTGCAGCAATTTCTTCTCCATGCCTGCCTTCCGAATTCAACCATGTCATTCGAATGTCATATATCGGCTACAGCATCGATTTTCAATCTGTGCCTGATATCGGAAATCCAACAAACGGCGGCCAAAGTCAATTTCGCCATCGGACTTTAGCGCTTAGCCATATTTTCCTTCATATAGGTGTCACTCGCCATCGTTAGTAAATATCCGAATGTTTTATTAATCATTCGGATATTGAGGATAAGATGGTAGGACTTAATCGTCTTCAATTTATCGCAGGTGCGACCGCAGTTATCGGTACATCGATCGCTATGATCGGCAAGGCCCGGTCCGCCGATGCGGCTATCGAGATTTCGAGCACCTGGGGACCTGATAAGCCGTTCCAGAAGGTTGTCGACGCTTTCAACGCCAAGCAGCTCGGCATAATCGTTACCAACCGCTTCGACGGCGACTATGAGGCGGTGACCGCCAAGGCGGTCGCAAGCGTCGCCGCCGGCCGCCCGCCAGCCATGATGATCACCGGCTGGAAGTTCGGCTATTTCGCCAGACGCACCCTCGGCGCCCGCGACCTTCGCGAGATCAATTCTGCAAAGGCAGAAGCAATCCTCGCCAGTTTCCGCCCGTCGGTCCTGCCGCTGGTCACCATCGACGGCGCAGTCATCGGCCTTCCCTGGGCGATGTCGACGCCGGTCACCTATATCAACAGCGACATGTGGAAGGCTGCCGGCCTCGATCCCAATCTGCCGGAAACGCCGGATACGACGTGGCTCTACGAGAGCGCGCGCAAGCTCGATGCGGCCCTGAAAGGCAAGCACCCGACCTACCGCTCGCCGATCTCGCTCTCCAACAACGAATGGACAAGCCAGTCCTTCATCCAGAACGCCGGCGGCTTCATCATCGATCCCGACGGCAAGCTGGCCCTCAACAGTCCGGAAGCCATCGCCGGCATGAGCGAATATTGCGCTCCGGCCCATGAAGGTCTTTGGCTGCCCGTCAGCGACAAGGAGCAGACCGCCGCCTTCCAGTCCGGCGCGCTTGCAATCTGCACGACCAGCTCGACCGCCGCCGTCACCTTTCCGTTCGGCGCAGCAAAGGCTGTCACGACCAAATTCCCCGGGCTCCCAGGACATCAGCGCAAGATGAACAGCGGCGGCAATTTCCTCGCCGTCTACACCCGCAACAAGGAACAGGCGGAAGCCTCTCTTGCCTTCCTTGAATTCTGCGCCTCCAAGGAGGGCCAGGCGCTCTGGTCCGAGACCGGCTACCTCAACACCTCCAAGCACGATATTCCGCTGATCAACGAGTTCATGAAGCCAGCGGCGGCACAGCTTTCCGATGGCCTGACCGCAGAGACGATCTGGCCCGGCAAGCGCGGCCTCGAAGGCCAAGCCGTGTGGCGTAAGTGGGTCTCGCGCATGCTGCTCAAGGAAACGACGATTGCCGATGGCATCAAGGGCGCTCACGATGAACTTGCCGGGCTGATTTCGGCATAGGCTGCGCATCATGCCATTTCGTCTTCGATCGCTGGCTCCCTATTTGTTCGTGGGGCCAGCCGTTCTTTCCGTCGCGATATTCCTCTACGGCCCGCTGATAGCGTCGATGTTGCTATCGGTAGTCGACTGGAATCTGCTGTCGGCCGATATCCGTTTTGTCGGCGTCGATAACTACGCGTCCATCTTCGACAATCCCGATTTCCGCATGGCGGCATGGAATACGCTGCTTTACTGCGTTGTCCTCATCCCTGCCGAGATCGTCATCCCTCTGATCTTCGCGGTGATGCTGCACGCGGTACGCAAGAATCCGCTGCAGGGGCTTTATCGCGGCAGCCTGTTCCTCCCGACGATCGTCGCCTATTCGGTTGCAGGCGTTGCCTGGTCCTGGCTTTTCAATCCGGTCAACGGCCTCTTCAACGAGATGCTCGGCCATTTTGGCTTCCCGCCGTCGCGCTGGCATACGGATCCGAACCTTGCGCTTCTCTGCGTCAGCCTCGTCACCTTCTGGAAGACCTTCGGCCTCAACATGCTCCTGTGGCTGGCGGCGCTCGCAAACCTGCCGCATCAGTTGCGCGAAGCGTCTGAGCTCGATGGAGCTGGTTCGACGCGGCATTTCTTCGATATCAGCTTGCCGCTGATGACGCCGACAGCCTTTTTCATCAGTGTCACGACTTTCTTCCATGTGCTCGACGACATCGTCGGCGTCATCGATGTGCTAACCCATGGCGGCCCTGCCGGCAGAAGCTCGAGCCTTCTCTATTTCCTGTGGCAGCAGGGCCTGCTCTTCTTCCAGTTCGGCCCGGCCAGCGCCGTCGCCGTCATCATCATCGTGCTCGTACTCGCCATAACCTGGCTGCAGTTCCGCGTCAGCGAGAAGCGGGTGCATTACAGATGAGCGATATCGGCCATAGACTTCACAGGTTGCTCTTACACATCGTGCTCATGGCAATCTGCATCGTCACCGTGTTTCCGCTCGTCTGGATGGTGTCCGCGGCCTTCACGCCCAATGACATGATCATGGCCAGGGCCGTACGCTTCTGGCCGGAAAATCCGACGCTATCGAATTTCACCATCGCCGCAAGCCGTCATCCCATCTGGATGTGGCTTTGGAATTCCATGCTGACCGCAACCCTGATCACCGTCGGAAAGCTCGTTCTTTCCGTGCCCGCCGGCTTCGCCTTTGGCCGCTTGGAATTCAGCGGACGACAGGTGCTGTTCTGGTTCGTCATCGCCACCATGTCCTTCCCGAACGTGCTGGCGATCATTCCGACTTATATCGCAATCGTGAAACTCCAGGCCTTCAATACCTACGGCGCGATGATCATCCCTTCGATCCCCTATATCGGCTTCTATGTCTTCTACATGCGCCAGGCTTTCCGATCGCTTCCCGCTTCGATATTCGAGGCGGCACGCATGGACGGAAGCGGGTTGTGGCGGCAATTCATCGAGATCGGCGTCCCCAATGTCATTCCCGCAATAGCAGCCCTTTCGGTGATTTCCTTCATGGGGGCCTGGAACATCTATCTCTGGGGTCAGCTCGTGCTGGATGATGCCTTCAAGAAGACGTTGACGACGGGTATTGCGGCCTTCGCCGATTTGGAGGGTGCAGAGCGGGCCTGGGGGCCGCTGATGGCAACAAGCCTGTTGTCGATCGTCCCCGTTCTCTTGATCTTCCTGCTGGCGCAGCGTTTCATCGTAGACGCGCTGGCACCAGGCATCGACGACAGATAGGCAGATACATGCCCCGAATAATCGTAATCGGATCGGTAAATCACGATCGCATATGGCAGCTGGATGCACCGCTGATTCCGGGCGGACGCATGCAATTTTCGTCCCGCACGACCCGTCTCGGCGGCGGCGCTTTCTATACCGGCCTGCAGCTGCTGGAATTGGGAGCCGACGTCGCCATCGTCTCGCGATTAATGCAGGATAAAGAAGGAGAAACCGCACTGCGATCACTTTCCACGGCCGGCTTCCATACCGAATACATCATGATGGCGCCTGGTGAGACGGCGCCGCTGGAAATTTTCCTCGAGCCGAGTGGAGAGCGGACGATCCTCGCACCGACCGGGCGGTCTCATCCACTGACAGTCGCCGGCAAGCTGTCGGGCACAGGCGTCTATATCAATGCCCTCGCGCTCGACGAAAGCCTTGTCGCGCAGATCGATGCCCAACCGCTCGTCCTGTCGCAATTTCCGTTGCGGCCAGCAACGCCGCGTCCGGCCGATTATGTCATCTCTTCGCGCGACGATGTTCCGGATGATCTCAATCTCGCTTGGCAGCGGGCCGGTAGGATCGCCGGTTCACGCCTGAAGATGCTGGTGCTCACCGACGGCACGCGCCCCATCACCCTGTTTGACGGCTTGCAGGCGGTAGAAATCAAGCCCGCTGCAAAGGTCGATACCACCGATACCATCGGTGCCGGTGACCGCTTTGCCGGCTCTTTCCTGTTTGCCTTGCTGCAGGGGCAGGCACCGGCGATCGCTGCGTGGGAAGCAAGCCGTATCACGGCGGAATGGCTGCGCTGGCGTAGCGCCTAGGGATTCGCTGCACTCCAAAAATCTCTTCGAGCAAGGCAAAACGCCGTGGACAATTCATTCGAATGATTATAGTAGTCATTCGAATATTTGAGAGCTCCCACTCCCCCGCACAAATTCTGATGCCCGAGGAAAAGATGATGACTGAGGAGAAGACTGGCAATCCGGTCAGCGCATTCTATACGCATGCGCAGGCGCTGGAAATTCTCGCCGCAGGTCGGCCGGCGAACGTAAAGGCCGCGGCCGAAAAGGTGCTCGACACGCTCGGCGAAGTCGATGTCGTCGCGAACCGCACCGGCCTTGCCATGCTGCCGCTGATCGATACGGTTCGCAGCACGGCCTTCCATCTCGGCGAAGTTCTGGTGTCCGAAGCACATATCCGCGTGCCGGATCGCGCCGTTGAAGGCTATGGCGCAGTCGTCGGTCGAGATCTCGAGCACGCTATGGGCATGGCGGTCATAGATGCCGCAATCGCTGCCGGTCACCGGGCCGATCTTATCATCGAGCTCCTGAATACCGAACAGCGCCATCAGGACGAAGAAGACCGGCGGCTCCTTCAGAAAGTTGAAGCGACCCGCGTGCAGATGGAGACATTCTGACCATGGCACACAATCTCTTGCCGACCCTCGACGACACCCGCACCAACGCCACCTTTGAGGAACTCATGTGGGCGCTGAGCCGGCCCGGGCAGCCGCGTGAACTACCCGCTGAAGGCTTCTGGCCGCTCGCCGAAAGCCTGCTCGACCGCGAATGCAGCTTCCATGTGGCAAATGATCCGTCCCTGGATCTAAAGATGGCCGCAACCGGGGCAAGGCGGATGCCGCTTGCCGATGCCGACTATGTCTTTGCGACCATCGGCTCTGCCGAGAGTGTCGAAGCGCTGTCGAGATTGCGCATCGGCAGCCTGCTGTATCCGGATGACGCCGCAACGCTGTTTGCTCCCGCACGTTTCGGTTCCAGGCAGCAACTGCGCCTTACAGGCCCCGGCATCAAGGACAACGTCACAATCTCAGTCGAAGGCATCGATCCTGCCTTCTGGCAGATGCGTGCCAAGGCCATCCGCTATCCGCTCGGCTGGGATCTCTATCTCATCGATGGAAGACGCCTGCTCGGCATTCCCCGCTCCACGAAAATCGAGGTGCTCTGATGGCCTATGTGGCAACCCGCGGCGGCGAATACGCCATCGAACAGGCGGAACGGCTTTTCCGCACCGATCTCGGTCCGATCACGCGCGAGCGCGTTGAGGCCGTTCGGACCGGCCTTCCCTATCTCATCGACCGGTTGATGGGCGAAGCCTCGCTTTACGAACCCGACCTCGCCGCTCTGGCGCTCGCCCAGGCCGGCGGCGATCTCTACGAGGCGATCCTGCTGCTGCGCGCTTACCGCACGACGCAGCCACGCATCGCCGTTGCCGAACCCGTCAGCCAGCCGGATCTTCTGACGGTCCGACGCATTTCGGCTGCCTTCAAGGACATTCCGGGTGGCCAGATATTGGGGCCGACGCTGGATTACTCCCATCGCCTGCTTCAGGTCGACGTATTGCAGGGCAATGACTATGTCCCGGAGCCAGTGATCCCCGCTGCGAAACCAGCGTCGGCGACGCACCCCTCACTCACCAGCTGGCAAAAGGCACAGGGGCTTATTCCGGATCATCCGGTCGAGACGGTCGCGCCTGAGGAAATCCCCGATTTGACGCGCGAGCCGCTGCTTTTTCCGGCAGCACGCGCCCACAAGCTGCAGAGCTTGGCACGCGCCGACACCGGCGGCACGCTGGCGCTCGGCTACGCCACCATGCGCGGCTATAGCGCCGTGCATCCGACCGTCAACGAGCTGCGCTTGGCATACGCACCGGTTCGCCTGCGCCACCCCTCCGGCACCGTCTTCAGCGCCGGGCGCGTTCGTGTCAGCCAGACGGAGGTGATTTCCAAGGCGAAAGAATTGCAATTGGGCTTTTCGGCGACCTTCGGCTGGAACGAGGTGAAGGTGATCGCGGCGGCAACGCTCGATCTTGCCTCCAATCAACCCAATCCGCATCCGGCCGCGAACGAAGAATTCGTTCTCTATCACACCGAGCCGGTCGAAAGCTCCGGCTTCTGCATCCACTTCAAGCTTCCGCACTATGTGACGTTCCAATCGACCCTCGATGCACTGCGCCGCGTGAAGACCGATAAGGATGCTGCCGCCGCGAAGCTGGCCGTCACCGAAAAGCTTGCCGCGCAACAGGAGGAGGTCGCGCTATGAAACTTCAGGAACTGACCAAGCCCTGGATGGCCTTCAACTACGGCTTTCTCGATGAATCCGCCAAGCGCGAAATGCGCCGCCGCATTCTGAAGGCGATCGCCGTACCTGGCTATCAGGTGCCCTATGCCAGCCGCGAAGTGCCAATCGCGCGCGGCTGGGGAACGGGCGGCCTGCAGGTGACGCTGACGTTGCTCAAGCCCACATCCGTCGTCAAAGTCATCGACCAGGGATCGGATGATTCCGTCAATGCCAGCAGCATACGCAAGTTCGTGGCGCGGGTTGGCGGCGCCGTTGAGACGGAAGACACGATGGCCGCGACCATCATTCAGTCCCGCCACCGCATTCCGGAGGAAAAGCTGCGCGAAGATCAGGTCCTGGTGCTGCAGGTTCCGAATCCGGAACCGTTGCGCCCGGTGCAGCCGGATATGTCTGTCGCCCGCGAAATGCATGGCGATGCCGATTATGGGCAGCTGTGGTTGGTGCTCTACGAACAGCTCGTCAAATCGGGACGGATCATGCAAGGGTCCAGCTATCCGAGCATGGTCAACGGCCGGCATGTAATGACGCCATCGCCGATCCCGCGCTGGGACGTGCCCAAGCTCAATCAGGCGGACCACCTGACAATCCTGTCCGCCGGCCGCGAGAAGCGCATCTTCGCCGTGCCGCCCTATACCCGCGTCGAACCGCTTGTTTTCGACGATGTGCCCTACCGCGTCGAGGATCACCAGGACAAGACCTGCTACCGCAGCGATGTCACCGGTTTCTTCATGAACGAGCTTCCGCAGGAAGACGGTTCCTCGCAATACGAACTGTCCGACAGCCATTTCGGCGTGAAGCACATCCGCAAGTCGGAAGCCGAAGCGGTCGAGATCGGCGAGACCTGGTACAAGAATGGAAGGATGGGCTAATGGCCGCGCTTGATACCGCTCAATCGGCAGAGCTGACCCGCGAGCCGCCGCGGCTGATGTTGGCCGAGCCCATCCTGACGATGCGCGGCATTGCGCGCAACTACGGCAATGTCACCGCCCTTAGCGGCGTCGATGCGACGGTCTATCCTGGCGAAGTTCTCGGCATTGTCGGCGAATCCGGCTCCGGCAAGTCGACGTTGCTCAAGATGATGAACCTCGAGGATACGCCCGACACCGGAACCTATAATCTCGCCCTGCCCGGACACGAAGGCCGCAACCTCTTCACGCTCGACCGCTTCGAGCGGCGGATGCTGCGGGCGCATCATATCGGCATCGTCTATCAGAACCCGCATCTCGGCTTGTTGATGAACCACACGAGCAGCGGCAACGTCGCCGAACGGCTGCTGATTGCCGGCAATCGCAATTTCGCCGAGCTGCGCGAACGGGCGCGCCAGTCGCTCGATGCCTCGGAATTTCCGATCGAGCGCATGGATGCCCGACCGAACGAGCTTTCCGGCGGCATGCAGCAGCGGGTGCAGCTTGCCAAGGCGATCGCACTGGAACCTGCTGTGCTGTTGCTCGACGAGCCGACGACTGGCCTCGACGTCAGTGTTCAGGCGCTGGTTCTCGACACGCTGAAGCGGCTGCAGCGCGAGCGTTCCATCACGATGGTTCTGGTTTCGCACGATCTCGGTGTCATCCGCACGATGGCAGACCGGGTTATGGTCATGCGGCGCGGCAAGGTCGTGGAACAGGGCCTGGCCGACCAGATCTTCCAGGATCCGCAGCACGCCTACACGCAGCAGCTCGTTCACGCCAAGCTTTGAGGGAAACGCTAGAGATGAATATTCAGGTTTCCGCCAGACAGGCCACATCTCCGGTGCTGCGCGTCCAGGGCCTTTCGAAGCAATTTGAAATGCATCACCTCAAGCGCACGCTGTTTGCCTTCGAGAATATCGAATTCGACCTGAATGCGGGTGAATTCATCCTGCTCAAGGGCGAGAACGGCGCTGGCAAATCGACGCTGCTGCGCACGCTCTACCGCTCTTACCTGCCGCGCGCCGGCCACGTCTATTATCACACGCAGGAAGGGATCATCGATCTCGCGACGGCGGCGGATGTCGACATTGCCGTGCTGCGCCGCCGCGAAATCGGCTTCGTCACCCAGTTCCTAAATGCGCGTCCTCGCGTCGCCGCCGAGGAGATTGTCGCCGAACCGCTAAGGCTTGCCGGCGCATCGCATACCGAAGCCCTGACCGAGGCGCGGCGCTGGCTCGACGCTTTCGGCGTGAAGAAACAGCTCTGGTCAGCCTATCCCTCAACCTTCTCCGGCGGCGAGCAGCAGAAGGTCAATCTGGCCCGCGCGTTCATCCTGCCGCAGCGCCTGCTGCTGCTCGACGAACCGACCGCTTCGCTCGACTATTCCGCCCGCCGCGCACTGGTCGAAAGACTGACACAGCTCAAAGCGTCCGGCGTCGCGATGATCGGTGTCTTTCACCATCCGGACGATGTAAAGGCATTGATCGACCGGGAACTTCATCTGGAAGCCATCAAGATCGAGGACGAGCAAGACGATGTGGCTGAGTAATTTCGAAATTATATTGCAGGATCGCATGATCGAGCGCGGCGCTATCAGGATCGAGGATGGACTGATCGCTGAAATCAGCGAGCGGCCTATCGAAGGAGCAGAAGTGGACGGGCACGGTCGGTTTCTGCTGCCCGGCTTTGTCGACATGCATGGCGATATGATCGAAAAATGCGTGGAGCCGCGCGTCAATGTCCGCATGCCGCTCGAACTCGGCGTCTACGACCTCGACAAGATGCTCGCCGCCAACGGCGTGACGACAGCCTACGCGGCTGTCGCCTTCACCCCGGCAACTTACGGCCATGTCCGCTCCATAGAGCATACCCATGCGATGATCGAAAAGCTCGCATCGATGCGGGAAGAGCTTTTGATCGACCACCGCATCCATGGCCGCTTCGAAGTGACGTTCCTGCCTGCACTGAAAGAGGCAAAGACCCTGATCGACGCCGGCGCGCTCCACCTGATTTCGCTGATGGATCATACGCCGGGCCAGGGACAATATCGCGATATCGAGCTGCATATCGCCAATACGGCAAAGGCCAAGAAAATCAGCGAGGCGCAGGCGGCAGAACTCGTGAAACAGCGCATGGCGGCCCGCTCCGAGCATGGCGACAGCATGGACATCATCAATAGCCTGGCGGAACTGGCCCGCGAGCACGGCGTCGTGCTTGCCTCCCACGATGACGACACCGTCGAGAAGGCAGCACTGCTGCATAGCCTCGGCGCTGCAATCAGCGAGTTTCCGATCAATATCGCGACGGCCACCGAAGCAAGGCGGCTGGGATTAGCGACAGCCATGGGCGCGCCGAATGCGCTGCGCGGCCTTTCCTATTCCGGCAATCTTTCCGCGCGGGAAGCCTATGAAGCCGGCGTGCTCGATATCCTTGCGAGCGACTATCATCCCTCGGCCATTCTGCCTGCTGTGATCGCGCTTGCGGAAATCGGCAAGGGCGGCCTTCCCGCCTCGGCGGCATTGGCAAGCGCCAACCCGGCAAAGGCACTTGGCCTGAATGATCGCGGCCGCATCGCCGAGGGGCTACGCGCCGATCTCGTGATCGCAGAACGCGGCCGGGTGCCGCGCGTGCGCAGCACGATCCGCGGCGGCAAGATGGTCTGGTCTGACGGAACGATCAAGGGTTTCTGAGCCGCTGAGGAAGCCAGTTGGCATTTCGCGCCGGCAAGCAGTCTGCCCATCAGCGGGAGGGTATTTCCTCCCGCCAATCTGCGTGGCTTACATCGGTTTCTCCGGATGCGGCGATCCTTCATAGGCGCCCCAGATCGACTGATCGAAATTGATCGTAGCGCCGGTCATCAGGCCGGATTCCTCCGATGACAGGAAGGCGACGGCACGTGCGACCTCGGCCGGATCGACCAGCCGGCCGAACGGCTGCTCGGCGGCGGCTTTTGCCAGCCAATCCTCCGCAGCGCCATGATATTCGCGTTGAATGCGATCCTCGCCATCGCTCGACATCCAGCCGATATTAAGCGCGTTGACCCTGATGCGGTTCCTGAGCAGGGAGAAGGCGGTATTGCGGGTCAGCGTATCCAGCGCGCCTTTGGAAGAGCAATAGGCGCTGATGAAGGGCTGGCCGGCCAGCGCCGACATCGAAGAAATATTGACGATCGTTCCTTCGATGCCATTGGCGATCATGTTCTTGATCGCGTCCTGCATCAGGAAGAAGGGCGCGCGCGCATTCACGGCGAACATCCGGTCGAACAACTCCGGATCGGTGTCGAGAATGGTGCCGCGGTCGGTGATAGCGGCGACATTGACGAGAGCGTCGATGCGACCGAATTTTTCGACCGCGGTCGCGATGACTTTACGGCAATCCTCGACCTTACCGAGATCGGCCGTGACGAAGGCGACCGGTATTTTGTAGCGGTCACCGATCTCCCGTGCCTTGGCCTCGCCCTTGGCAGTGCTACGGCCGCAGATCGTCAGGCCGGCAGCGCCCCGCTCGGCAAAGAGACGCGCGACTTCCGCGCCCAGCCCCTGCGTGCCACCGGTTACGACGGCAAATTTTCCATCCAGTCGGCTCATCGGGTCTCAAGCCTCCCTGCGTGTGGCGTGGGCGGCGATCAGCTCGGCAAATTGACCGGCATCCACTCCGGCATCGATCGCCTCGGTCATGATGGTCGCTTGCGTTTTCGGCGCCAAACCGCCAACGGGCGGATCGCTGTCGAGATTGGTCGGGAAGGCATATCCCTCAGCGGTCGATGCAATGACGTTGGCGGCCTCTGCCCGGTTCAGCGTACCGGCATCGAGAGCGGCGACAAGCGCCGGATAGACCGTCACCGACATGCGGCTGCGATTGACGCTCTCCATTGCGCGCCCGAAGGCCGAGGATACCTGCAGGAGGTTCGCCATGCGGTAGATGTCCTTCGAGACATTGTTGCCGGCACCATGCATGACGGCCGGATTGAAGAAGACGGCATCACCCTTTTCCAGCGGTAGTTGCACGTGATGTTCGGCGAAATAGGCCTGAAATTCCGGCCTGCCGAAGGCGATGTAGCCTTCGAAGAAGGTCTGCGAATAGGGCAGGAACAGCGTCGGCCCGCTTTCGAGCGGCATGTCGCAATGCGCGACCGCTCCCTGCAGTGTCAAGAGCGGCGAAACCGCATGGATATGGCCGGGATAAGCCTGCATCTGCTGCGGCGACATGAAGCCGAGATGATAGTCGCGATGCGGCTTCTGCGCGGTGCCGCCGGGATTGACCCGGTTCATCTGCGCCGTCATCTGATAGCCGACGCCGAGCCAGGCCTCCGACACCATGGCGACCGCCGTCGAGGCATAATAGCGGGCAAAATTTTCCGGATCCGCCAGGCAGTGTTTTTCTAGCGCATTCCATATGCGATCATTGGCGCCGGGCTTGGCGAAATGATCGCCGGCCCCCTTACCCTTCTCTTTTTCCTCGCGGACGATGGCTTCGAACACGGCAGTCGCGCGATCGACGACTGCCGTATCCGGCATGGCGTTCTTGATGACGACGATGCCGGGACCTGAGGTAAAGGCTTCTACCCACTCGGCCATCAGGGCGCGACGTTCGTCTTCATCCCCGACGGCGCTGCGAACCTTGTCGCCATCATAGATGAGGATGTTTTTCTCGATCCCCGCCGCCAATGGCCAGTCCGCCAGATTGGCGGTCTTTTCGACCAGACCTTTGAAAGTATCGAAATTGCCGCAATCGGCCGACAACCAAACCTTTTGGCTTCGTCGGCTGGCGAGCGTCTGAGCGTCCATGGTGTTCTCCTCCCAAAGTGACGTTGGACTTATGAGGTTGATCCTAGTCTCGGTCGGACTTATGAGAAAGAGATAAAACCCCTCAAAAACACCTCAGAAAGAACAGCCTTGAAATCGCCTTTCCCATTGAAAGACATCGCGCTGCAGGCTGGTCTCAGCCTCGCGACGGTCGATCGGGTCATGCATGAACGCCAAGGCGTCCGCCCCGTGACCCGCACGCGGGTCGCAGCGGCGATTGCCGAGCTGGAGCGGCAATATGTACAATCGGGCTTGGCAGGGCGGCGTCTCGTCATCGATGTCGTCATGGATACGCCGCAGCGCTTCTCAGCGGCCGTCCGCGACGCCTTCGAGGCTGAATTGCCCGGCATGCGGCCCGCATCATTTGCCGCGCGCTTTCATGTGGCCGAGACGATGGGCGAGGCCGAGCTTCTATCCATCCTGCGTGCTATACGCCGGCGCGGCAGCCATGGTGTCGTGCTCAAGGCCGCGTCGACGCCGGCCATTGCCGATTTCGCTGCCCAACTCATGGCAGCAAAGATCCCGGTTGTTACGCTGGTGACCGACCTGCCGGAAAACTCCCGTATCGGCTATGTCGGCATGGACAATCGTGTGGCCGGTTCGACCGCCGCCTATCTGCTCGGCCGCATGGCCGGCGAACGAGCGGGCAAAGTGTTGGTGACGCTCTCGAGCAGCCTTTTTGCCGGCGAGGACGAGCGTGAGCGCGGATTTCGCGATGTGCTTACGGCGCGCTTCCCCCATCTTTCGGTCGTCCGAATTTCCGAAGGGTTCGGCGTCGACCGCACGACGGAACTGCTCGTCCGCGACGCGCTGGAACGCGAGCCGGACATCCGCGCGGTCTATTCGGCCGGCGGTGGCAATCGTGCCATCTTGAAAGCCTTTACCGAGGCCCGGCGCGAATGCACGGTCTTTGCCGCCCATGATCTCGATCAGGACAATATCCGGCTGCTCGCCGCCGGCGAGATCACCTTCGTTATCCATCACGATCTGCGCCATGACGCGCGTAGCGCCTGCCAGCTCATGCTCGCCTATCACCGGATGCTGCCGGCAGATTTTCAGGTGGCACCATCGAGGGTCGCGATCGCAACGCCGTTCGAACCGGCGCATTGATCGAACACCGCAGGCATGCGCAGAAAGAGGGCGCGCGGAAAAACCGCTATTCGATCGCCGTGATCTCCAGCTCCTCCTTGCCAAGGGTCAGGACGTCGCCAACCGTCTTTCCCATCAGCAATCTTGCGACTGGCGAGACGTAGGAAATCGATCCCGCCTTAGGATCGGCCTCGTCCTCTCCGACGATGCGATATTTTTGCACGCGGCCGTCCTCGCGGCTGTAGGTGACCGTGCTTCCAAAAGCGACGACCTCAGAGGAGACTGGCGCCGGCATGACTTCGGCGGTGCGAACCCTTTCCGCGAAATAGCGTGCATCGCGCAATGGAATAGCCGTCTGCCGTCGGCGTTCGTTGATATCCTCGATTGCGTTTCCTGCTTCATAGGCTTTGCGCGCGTCCTGAAGCTGCGATTCCAGAGCCTTCAGGCCGGCCTCGGTGACGCGGTTCGGATGCGGAGAAATCGGCCGATCGGGCAATACGGTTTCCGCGGCCGTTTCAGCGCTTTCTTCCTTCATGAACGCAGTGCTCAATTTCAAACTCCATTCTGAAGCGCTAAACCTTGAAACCCCATACTATAGACCAGGTGGCAATGCTGGAGGAATAGAACAGCCGATAGAAAGCCCAGATCGGCGAAAGAGGCCGGATCGCCGGCAGCGGACATTGCCGACCGCAACTCGACATGGTTGTTGCAACGATCCCTAAAACGATTAGTCTTCAAGCCAGCTAACAACAGATACAAGGTTTCCATGTAGCGGGGACTTTGCAACGGCACCCAACTTCAGAGAGATCGATGATCAGCCTCGGTGTTTTGACGACTTATATATTGGTGGTATTTGGCCTGATGGTCATTCCAGGGCCTGCCACGTTGCTCACGCTAGCCAGGGCGGTCAGTGGCGGCAAGCGCGTGGGATTGGCTACCGGCGTTGGAATCGCCGCCGGCGATCTCTTCCATACGATGATGGCGACCTTCGGATTGTCGGCATTGCTGGCCACATCCGCGCTGGCCTTCGAGATCGTCAAATATGCCGGTGTCATCTATCTGATCTATCTGGGTTTCAAGGCTTTTGTCGAGAAAAGCGGTAGCATCGACCTGCCGACTGCTCAGGCTATTACTCCCATGCGCGCGTTTCGGCAGGGTTTCTTCACCGAGATCCTCAACCCGAAGACAGCGCTTTTCTTCCTGGCCTTCCTACCGCAGTTCATCCATCCGGAAAGCGGGTCCGTCATCGGGCAATTCGCGCTGCTGGGAGCGATCTTCGTCATCCTCAGCATCGGCGTGACCTCGCTTCTGGCGGTCGGTGCCGGCTCGATCGGTGGCTGGCTGCGCCGCAACCGCACCATCGGCCGATGGCAGGGAAAGGTCATAGGCACGATCTATATGGCATTGGGCCTGAGGCTCGCGCTGCAGCAGCAGTGATCGCCCTTACTGCGACAAAGGAAAATCAAACCTCCCCCCGTTTGACGACGCAGAGGTTCATCTCAGAGCGGAGGCGAAAGCCCATCGCTTCATAGAGCGCAATTGCCGGGGCGTTCGTGGTGTAGGCGTGCAGATAAGCGGTTTCACCTCGAGCTGCGATCTCACCAGCCACGAAACGGAAGAGCAAAGTGCCGAGGCCTCGTCCCTGAAAATCAGGATGGGTGCAGAGGCCGCTAAGCTCGGCAAATCCGGTCTGGCGCATGCGCTGGCCCGCCATGGCGACGAGGCGCCCGTCGATTTTCACCCCCCAGAAGGAGCCGAGGCTCTGCGCGCGCAGCGTGAAGGGGCCGGGCTTCGTGAGCGTGGCAAGCGCCAGCATATCGGCGGCATCGGCCTCCGTCAGCGGCTCGATCCGGTGATCCGAGATCCGCTCGGAAGGGCGCTGCGCGATCATCTGCACAAGCGTGGCACTGGAAAGGGTCACCAACCCTTCCGGAACGATGATGGGCTCCGCCTCGACGATCGCCATGACCTCCTCTCCCAAGGGCAGCTTTGCCAGGGCTTGGAGACTTTCGGTCGAATTGTCCGCGGACGCCGCAAAGGGCACGATGGAAGGCGGATAGCGGCGCGCAAGCGGGCCGCCCTCAGCCAATGAGGCGTGGGCGGTTTCAAGGGCACTCCAGATCGGGCGGTCGAGAATGTGGCTCATCATTGCTGCTCCTTGCCGAGGTTGCCGCGTCGCTTGAGCGGAGCTTCGGCCAACCCATCCTCGATTGCGGCCAGTTGTTGCAATATCGGCCCGGAAAGATCGCCGCAGAGCTCACGGACCGCCTGCTCTATGCGCGGCCAGACAGATTTTTTCGAATAATCGATAAGTTCCTGTCCCTGGGAAGTCAGCGAGATCAGACGGCGACGCTGGTCTTCGGTCGAGGCCTGCATGTCGACATAGCCCAACTCCAGAAGCTGTGAGACGGTGCGCGTCGCGCCCGGCTGTGTGATACCGACAGCCTGGGCAAGTTCGCCGATCGTCAGTGGACCGGCGCGATCGATGGCTGCGAGAAACGGATACTGGGCAGACTGCAGAGAGACGTCCAGCTCCTCCATGATCTGCTGCGTGTCGGCCTGCAGACGCTCGCCGATCCGGCGAAACCGGCTGCCGAGACAGAGGAAGCCCATCGCCCTCACAATATCTTCAGTCAAATCGACCTCCACTCCTCAATTTACATAAATTGTTATATAAAGTGTTATGTAATTATGATCAAGCACAGATGGTGATTTGAAAGATACGCACATACAATCTCAATGATTGCATTCACCGACCAATCCCGGCTTTTGCAGATCCCTGCCATACAAAGGCGGACTAACGCTTAGGTCGTATACTGTTTGAATCTGGAACGCGCGACAGAGCCTCTTTAGGGAGAGGAATTGCTGACTACATCTATTCGGGAAAGCTTACTTTCCGGTTATTCTAAGGTTGTATTGAAGAATTCCGGGTCAGTACCGGTCATGAAGAATTTCCATAAGTAAATTCGGGCGATCGCAGCACCCATGGCAGAGCGCCACGATCGCTTATCGCCTAGAGCTGGATGATTTTAGGTCGAATCGACCTAAAATCTGAATCCGCTCTAGCATCAAAGAAGTAGAGCGTGATGTCGTCCGAAAACCGCCTACACTTTTCGGCATCACGCTCTAGTTTCACTTCCGTTCTGGCGCCAGTACGAAATCGTGCTCGACCTGCCAGAACGCGCCCCGGAAACCCAGTTCTTTGGCTCGGACGGCATCATCCGTCCGCTTGAACTCGGCAAGCAGGCTCTCCTTGACACCGAACACCGCATCGGAATGGATATAGGGATCGTCTGGATCGAAGATATGGGTCGTCAGCGTCTCAAAACCATCCGCCTTGATGATGTAGTGCAGATGGGCCGGTCGGTACGGATGACGGCCGAGTGCGGCGAGCAATTGACCCACAGGACCATCATCCGGGATCGGATAATATTTCGGCTTCACCGCCCGGAACCAGTAGTGCCCGTCCTTGCCGGTGCGGAAAATGCCGCGCAGGTTGAAATCTGGCTGGATACCCTTCTGCTGGACATCGTAGAAGCCTTCGTCATTGGCCTGCCAGACGTCGAGCACCGCGTTTTCGATCGGCCTGCCCTTGGTATCGAGAATGCGGCCGCTGATCACCATGTCCTCACCCTTCTGGTCGAGGCAGATATTGGCGCCCATCGGCAGCTCCGGCGCATCGGCGACATGGAAGGGGCCAAGTACCGTGCTTTCCGAGGCGCCCGACGGCTTGCGGTTGTTGATCGCGTCGACCAGCATCGAGACGCCGAGCACATCCGATAGCAGAATGAATTCCTGCCGCCAGTCGGTGCAGGTATGGCCGGTGCGGGTGAGAAAGAAGATCGCCTCCATCCACTCGTCCTGTGTCGGCTCCAGCTCCTTCACCGCCTCATGCAGCTTGCGGGTGACGACCTCCATCACCTGCTTCAGCCGCACATCCGTGGTATTAGCATTGCGGCCGGTGACCACTTCGACGGAATTTTCCTCGGTGAAATAGCCGTTCTCTTCTACGCTCATGATTGCCTCACAGATCCAGAATTGTCGTCAGCACACGGCGAAGCTCGCGTTCCGGGTCAGCGACCGCCGCGTGCGAGCGCCAGGCGACGTGATGGTCAGGACGCACGAGTAATACGCCCGCATCGCGGATTTCGCGGGCCCGCGCCCAGTCTCCAGTCAGATCCTGCCACTCCTGCCGCGGGCCGATCTTATGAACGGTAATCGGCAGGCCGAACTCTTTCGCCAGCGTCTTTGCCGCCGCGACCCAGCTGTCGCCGCCGATGCCGGTCAACACCGTGAAGACACCGTGGCCGGTCAGATCGAGGCTCGACACCTTCTCGCCGCTGTCGTTGAACAGCCAGGCATGCGGCAGTCGCGCACCCGGCCACGTCGTCGGCTGGAAATGCAGTTCCGCATCCTTCTCGAAAGCGGGTTCCGGCTGGTCGTCCTTGACGACAGCGTTCGAGGCATAGCGGTGGTTCATCTCCACACCATGCGCGTCGAACTCATAGACCTTGTAGGCAATCGCCTCGCGAATTGCCGTGCGCTGACGCTCGGCATCGGCCGTCTCATCGCAGCGCGCATCCATGTTCTGCTGCATCTTCACCGGATCGACGGAATCGAGCAGGCCGAGCGACTTGAAGATCGGCCCAAATTCCTCGATCGACTTGTTGGCACGGGTAACGATCTGCTTGGCGACCGGCGCGCGCTCCGCTTGATAACTGTCGAGCAGGCGCATGCCGGCCCGGCCCTTAAGCACCAGCGCGAGCTTCCAGGCAAGATTGAAGCCATCCTGGATAGACGTGTTGGAGCCGAGGCCGTTCGAGGGCGGATGGCGATGGGTGGCATCGCCCATGCAGAACACCCGGCCGTTCGACATGGTCGTGGCGTACATATTGTTCACCGTCCAGGTCGAGACGGATTTGATCTTCGGCTTGAGATCGGCAACGCCGACCAGTTCGCGTACCACCTTGGTAGCGAAGGCATCATCGACCTGAGGCGCCGGCTGGTTGATGTCGTAGCCCCAGACAATCAGCCATTCGTTCCATGGCCGCACCATGCGCACCAGACCCATGCCGATGCCGCCGACGTCAGCACCAGGCTGCAGCACCCAGTAAAGCACCGACGGACGATGGGCGACATAGCGTGAGAGATCGGCCTCAAAGAGAATGTTCATCGAGCCGGCGACGCCCATCTTGCCCTCGAAGGTCAGGCCGGCATGCTCCGCGACCTTGGAATTGCCGCCATCCGCGCCAATCAGGAATTTCGAGCGGATAGTCAGCTCCTTGCCAGTTAACCGATCAAGACAGGTCGTGGTGACGCCTTCCACGTCCTGAACATGGCTCAAATATTCCGTGGACATGCGTGCTTGCGCGCCGCGCGAGCACGCCGTCTTGAACAGGAGCGGCTCCATATAGGTCTGCGGCAGGTCGTTCATATGGGCGGGCGAAGACAGCAGATGTTCGGCACGCGATAGCGGATGGTTGCCCCAGCTCTGCATGCGGCCGATTTCCTCACCCGCAACCGCTGTACAGAAGACGTTCTGACCCATCAGATCCTGTTCGACTGCGAAGAGATAGGCCTCTTCCTCGACATCGCGACCGAGATCGCGAAGAACCTCCATCGTCCGCTGGTTGGTGATGTGCGCGCGCGGCGTGCTTGCCAGCCAGCGATAACGGTTGATCACCATCGGCTCAAGGCCGTAGGTCGCAAGCAGCGCTGCGGTCGCCGAGCCGGCGGGCCCCGTACCGATGATCAGAACGTCGGTGGTGATGTCAGCCATTTGGCCCTCCCTTTTCATCATGTAGCGTTGATCCGCCTCTCAGCAGGCGGCGGACCGGAAAGAGTTCCCAACCGGTGCGGCTGGATATGAGCCCCCAGAGGCCTCGTGGCGCAAACAGCATCGTGACGATGGCGAGCGCGCCGAGCGCTAGGAGATACCAGGAGCCGTAGCTCGAAAAGGCATTCTGCAGCAGGAAGAAGACGAGCACGCCGACCAGCGGCCCTTCGATGGTGCCGATGCCGCCGATCACGACGATGAAGACGACATAGGCGGTCCAGTCGGTGAGGGAAAAAGCGGCGTCAGGCGAAATGCGCGCCTTCTGCAGATAGATGAGGGCGCCAACCATGCCGGTCACAAAAGCGGTCCCCATATAGACGACGATCTTCAGGCGGTGCGCATCGACACCGAGGGCACGCGCCGCCGTCTCATTGTCGCGCACGGCGGCAAGGCCAAGCCCCTGCTTACTGCGCAGCAGCCGGTAGATAAAACCGATCGTCAGCGCAGTCAGAACCAGCGCCAGCCAATAGGCAAGCGCATCGGCCGCGGCAGCGGAACGCATGCCGAACCAATTTTGCAGCAGGGAGATGCCGAGCATGTCCTTGGTGGCTTCGCGCGGCAGCGAGGTGCCCGTTCCACCGCCCAGCATCTTCCACTGGGCAAAGAGCAACCGTCCGACTTCGGCGATAACCCAGGTGCCGATCGCGAAATAGGGGCCATAAAGCCGGAAGGAGAAAAAGGCGGCTGGTGCGGCAATCAGCATGGCGAAGAGCCCAGCCAGCGGAATCGCAAGGATCGGGTCGAGACCGGCAAGAATGACGAAGCCGAACAGCGCATAGGCGCCGCAGCCGACAAAAAGCTGCTGTCCCACAGAGATCAGACCTGCATAGCCGGCAAGCAGGTTCCAGCTCTGCGCCAGCGCCAGCATGGTCAGAATGAAGAAGAGATCCTGCACAACACCGCGCGACACCAAGAAGGGCGCGGCGGCGAGCACGACGATCGCGACAAGCGAAAGGATGGCGAAGATACCGGAAAGCCGCGTCCGCGTTTCCACCCGCCAGTCCGGCGGTACTGCGATTTCGGTCGACATTGTTTTGAAACCTGTGGTCATCGCCGCCTCAATCCACCGCCCGAGGAAAAAGGCCGCGCGGCCGGAAGAGCAGCACGAGCAGGAAGGCGATATGGCCGGCCAGGATCTGCCATTCGGGATTGATCGCCGCGCCGAATGTCTGAGCGACCCCCAGGATGACACCGCCGGCAAGCGTGCCCCACAACGAGCCGAGACCGCCGATGATGACGGCTTCGAAAGCGTAGATCAGCCGTGCCGGTCCGGCAGTCGGATCGAAATTCGCGCGCATGCCGAGATAGAGGGCTGCGACGGTCACGATCATCATCGCAAGTCCGGTCGCGATGGCGAAGATGGAATTCGGCCGAATGCCCATCAGGCTCGCCGTCACCACATCATCCGAAGTGGCGCGAAAGGCGCGACCGAGTTCGGTTCGATAGATGAGCTGGTTGAGACCGACGATGACGAGGACGGCCGAGGCAAAGGTCAGAAGCGGCATCAGGCCGGCATTGACGCCGCCGAATTGCAGAGACGCCGTCTCCAAAGCACCGGTGGAGATCCGCCGGCTATCGGCAGTAAAACCTTCCAGAAGACCGTTCTGGATGACGATCGACAGGCCGAAGGTGACGAGCAACGGCGGCAGGATATCCTCGCCGAGGATCCGGTTCAGCAGATGATATTGCAGCAGCCAACCGACGGCGAACATCAGGGGAGCTGCGATCAGCGCAGCCAGGAAAGGATTAAGCCCAAGCAATGAGACAAGCACCAGGATCAGGAAAGCCGCCAGCACGATGAGATCGCCATGCGCCAGATTGACGAGACGCATGATGCCGAAAACGAGACTGAGGCCGGCGGCAAACAGCGCGTAGAGGCCACCGAGCAAAACGCCTTGCAGAAGCGTATCAAGCCAGTTCATGGGTGTCCGCTCCGAAATAGGCCGCATGGATGTCGGCTCGGTCGAGTTCCGCCGGACGCCCGGTCAAAGTGATGCGGCCCTCCATCATGCAATAGACACAGTCGGCAACCTTCAGCGCCTGGGCGATATCCTGCTCGACGATGACGATGGCCGCACCCGCCGCGCGGATATGCGAAAAGGCGGCATAGATATCCTTGATGACCACGGGCGCGAGGCCGAGGCTCAGCTCGTCGCAGAGAAGGACCTCGGGATTGGACATCAGTGCCCGGCCGATCGCGACCATCTGCTGCTGTCCGCCCGAAAGAGCCGTCGCCGGATTGCGCCGTCTTTCCTTCAGGACCGGGAACAGCGAATAGATGCTGTCGAGCGTCCACGGCCCGGCGACACGGCGGCCATAACGGCCGATCTGCAGGTTCTCCTCGACCGTCAGCGACGGAAACAGCTTCCGGCCCTCGGGTACGAGCGCAATGCCGCGGCGCACCACGTCGGAGGCGGCCAGGGCACCGATCGGCTCGCCGCGATGCAGGACCATCTCGGACTTGTTGGCGATCACACCGGCAATCGAGCGCATCAGCGTCGATTTGCCGGCGCCGTTCGCGCCAATGACCGCGATGGTCTCGCCGGCTTCGAGATGCAGATCGACGCCGAGCACGGCCTGGAAATCGCCATAGGAGGCCATGAGGCCGCGGGTTTCGACAAGGCTCGCCATTAGACGTCCATCCCCAGATAGATCTCGCGCACCTCGCTCGAGTTCATGATCACGTCAGGCTTGCCGATGCCGATCACCCGACCGAAATTGAGCACGAGGATACGCTCCGCCACTGCCGTCAAAGCGTGCAGCACATGCTCGATCCAGATGATGGCGATCCCGCGCTGGTGGACCCGCTTGATCGTCGCGACAAGTTGACGGCACTCACCTTCCGTCAGCCCGCCGGCGATCTCGTCAAGAAGCAGCAGCTTCGGCTGTGTGGCGAGTGCGCGGGCAAGCTCCAGCCGCTTGCGTTCGAGCAGGGTCAGCGATCCCGCCGGCACGTTGGCCTTGGCGATCAGGCCGGTATCGACAAGGATATCGGCACAGAGAGCAGCGATATCGCTTTCCCGCGCCTTGGCGCCAAAGGCGCCGGCCACGAGCAGGTTTTCATAGGCGGTCAGGAGTTCGAAAGGCTGCGGGATCTGGAAGGTACGGCCCATGCCGGCAAGGCAACGTTGCATCGGCGGCACATGGGTGACATCGCGGCCGTCGAATTCGATCGATCCTCCGGCGACGGAGAGATTGCCGTTGATAAGATTGAACAGCGTCGATTTGCCGGCGCCGTTCGGCCCGATGACTCCGAGCGCCTCGCCAGGCTCCACGGAGAAACCGATATCTTCGGCGACGACGAGCGCGCCGAACGATTTCGAAACTCCCTTCAATTCCAGTATGGGCATTGTCGTTCTCCGTTGGAGGCTGCCCGATCCAGTGCCGGGCAACCCTCCTTTCAGGCCAGGGCTTCGAGCTTGCCGCCAAGCGGCACGTTGGGCGCCAGCCCGTTTTCGACGACGACGAGATCGTAGCCGCCGCCGGATTTCAGCCGCCATTGGCCGCCGACCAGTGGCGTCTTGGCGACATTCTTCTGCGCGAAGGGCGGCAGCTTCTCGTTGCCCCAGGAGATCGGCCCGACGAGCGTGTCGAGCTTGGTTTCTCCGATCGCCTTGGCGACGGCCTCGGCATCATCAGCATCCTCGGTCCGCGTCATGACATCGACGGCAAGCTCGAACAGTGCATGGGCAAAGCCGATGGGCTGGGTCCATGGGCGGCCGGTTGTCTTGGTGAAAGCGGCCGCCACGGCGGCCGCGGTCTCGCCCGTCAGCGACGATTTGAACGGATGCGTCGGCGTCCACCAGACCTCGGTCGAGAGATTGTGGCCGGCATTTCCCAGTGCTTCGACGGTCTGCGGGAAGAGGAGCGCCTTGCCGATCGAGGCGACCTTCGGCTTTAGGCCTTGCTGCTTGGCCTGGTTCCAGAATGTGGTCAGATCGGGCGGGATCATCACCCCGGTCAAAATATCGGTCTCCGCTTGCTTGAAAGCATTGATCTGAGCCGAAAAATCATCCGTGAGGTTCTGGTAGCGGCCGGTATCCGTCAGTCCGTAGCCGAGCTTTTCCAGAACCGGCGGGAAACCGACGACCTTGTCGCCCCAGGCATTGCCGTCACCATCGTTCGGGAACAGACCGCCAACCTTCTTATTGGTCTCGATCTGACTCCACATGCCGGTGTAAACGGCGATGATATCCTCAAGGCCCCAGAAGAAATGGTAGGCATAGTTGAAGGGCTTCCACGAGGCGGGATCGCCCGGATTGCCTTGTTGACCGATGAACCAGGGCTGCCACGGCGCGACCGTGGAAATGCAAGGCATTTCCTCGCCCTCGCAGGTCGTCGAGACCGGATTGGTCGTTTCCGGCGTCGAGGATACGAGCATCAGGTTGATCTGGCTGTCGACGATCAGCTCCTTTGCGACCTCGGCAGCGCGGTTCGGGTTCGACTGGCTGTCCTTGACCACGACCTCGTAGTTCAGACCCTTTGCCTTCGTCGTCGCCAGAAAGGCATTGATGACGAACTTGTCAGCTTCGCCGAAAGCGGCGAGCGGCCCCGTCTGGGGGCTGACATAGCCGAGCTTGATTGCCGCATTCTTGGCAATCGCCGGCATGGGCAGGCTCGAGCTTGCAATCAGCGCGCCGCCGACTGCCGTCGTCTTCAGAAAATCGCGTCTCGTGAACATGTTTCCTTCCCTCATTGCCTCTCCTCCCAAAGAGTGCGCCAACAGGCGCCTATGTCTCAGCCCGTAGGCCGCCGGCCCTCCCAGGCGTTCTGCAGAAGCTGGCGGATCGCACCCCGATCGATCGGTCGCGGATTCCAGTACGGATTCTCGACAGCGATCGCAGCCGCGCGATCGAGATCGGCTTCCGTCAGCCCGAATTCCTTGAGCGACAATGGCGATCCGATCGCCTTGGCGAAATCCCAGAGCCCACCACCGATGGAGCCGCTGAAAATAGCGGCCGCTTCTACCAGCTCCGATGCCGCGGCTGCGGCATTGAAGGCGGCCGTATGCGGCAGCATCACCGCATGGGTTTCGGCATGCGGCGTATCGAAGGAGCCGCCGAGCGTGTGACAAATCTTGTGATGCAACGCCATGCCGACCGTGCCGAGCACCGAGCCGCAGAGCCAGGCGCCGTAAAGCGCATCGCTGCGCGCCTCTGCGTTCTTGGGATCGTTGACGATAACAGGCAGGCTTCGGGCAAAGGCCCTCAGGCCTTCCAATGCCATCAGGCTCGAAATCGGATTGCGGTCTTGCGCATAAAGCCCCTCGACGGCATGGGCCATGGCGTTGAGCCCACTCGTCACGCTCGTGGCGACCGGCAGTCCGAGTGTCAACGCCGGATCGTAAATCACGATCTCCGGCAATATCCTGGCATCGCGTACCGTCGTCTTGCGGCCACCTTCGGTCTGCCCGAGGATCGGCGTCACCTCCGACCCGGCATAGGTCGTAGGAATGACGATCTGGAGAAGATCGGTGCGATAGGCAATCGCCTTGCCGAGCCCGGTTGTCGATCCGCCGCCGAGCGAGGCGACGCAGTCCGCTCCGGTTTCCGCCACCAGCCGCATCGCCGCCTCGGTCACCTCGACAGGCGTGTGCATTGTCGCGCCTGAGAAGACGCCGCAGGCAAGCGGCCCGATCTCTTTGGCCAGCGCCTCCGCATCAGCCTTCTGATGCGGCGTCGAGAGCACCAGGGCCCGCTTGCAGCCGGCTTTTGCCACCCATTCCGCCACCCGGCTCCGGCTGCCGGCACCGAAGACGATCTGGGCGGGGCTGCCCGCATAGGAAAAATCCTGGGTCATCCTGCCCTCCCCGGCTTTGTTCGCACCATGACGAAGGTGAGGCTCACCGCCTTCGCGCGCTGTCCATCGATCTCGGCCGGCTCGAAGCAGACAATGAGCTCAGGCCGCACCCCGAAAAGGGCATCCTCGCCAAGATGTGGGTCGTTCGCATCGTAGATGTGGGTCGTGATCGTCTCGAAGCCCTCGGCACGAACGACGAAATGCAGGTTCGCCGGGCGGCGCAGCGGATAGCCGGCCTCGGCGAGCAGCCGCCCAACCGGGCCGTCATCCGGCACGCCGTAGCCCGACGGCATGACGGAGCGATAATGGAAGCGTCCATCGGTATCCGTGCGAAACAAGCCGCGCAGATTATGTTCCGGCTGCAAATCCGGCTGCTGGTTCTCATAGAAGCCCTCAGCATTAGCCTGCCAGGTTACGACCTCGGCGCCTGCGATCGGCAGGCCGTCGAGATCCTGCACCCGCACGGACACCGCCAGCGGCTCGCCGATACCGTCGAGCGAGATCGAAGAACCCGATATCCTTTCTGGCGCATCATTGCGGAAAAACGGTCCGCGAACGGTATTCGGCGTCGCCGCTTTCGGCCGCCGCGAATTGATTTCCTCGACCAGCGCCGACGCGCCGATGAGATCCGACAGAAGCACCCATTCCTGTCGCCGCTCGTCCGAGGCATGGCCCACGTCTGTCAGGAAGGCAATGACCTTGCGCCACTCATCCTGGGTCGGGCGAAACTGCTTGATGAGATCATGAACATGGATGACGGCGGCAGCGATCAGCCGTGACAGATTGCCGTCACTGCCGGCGGAGAAGCGTTCGGAGAAAACCTCCGCCGACGTCGCCTCACTGAATGTGAGCGCCTTTGCACGCTCCGCCATGCTCATCCTCCACGATCCGCCGTATATCCGACATTGATACTAGCAGTCTGATTTGCATGGATTGATGATTTTGTTGCAAGACAATATAACTGATCGTTATGAAATTCGACGAACGTCACCTGATCCAGCTTGCAGCGGTCGTGAAGACCGGCGGCGTCACGGAAGGGGCAGCGCTGCTTGGCCTGGCGCAGCCCGCCGTTTCGCGCACCTTGTCCATGCTGGAGAAGCGCGTGGGCGAGCCGCTCTTCATCAAGGGTCGTCGGCCATTGCAGCCGACGTCGCTTGGTCTTTCGCTCGCCGAGCACGGTCTCGTCATGCTCGCAGCCTCGCGCAAGGCTTCCGATCTCGTCGAAAGCTTTCGCATCGGCAAGAGCGGCGTCGTACGAATCGGCGGCACGCCCTTCTTTATGGATGCACTGATTGCCCGACTGTGCGCGGAATTTCAGACAAGCCATCCCGACGTGCGGATCGATCAAAGCTACGGTTATTTCCCGGATCTGCGCGCAGCGCTGAAGGCAGATCAGATCGACCTTGCCATCTGCCCGATCGACATACTCGACGAAGGTTCCGGGCTCGAATTCCAGCAGATTCTCCCGGGCCGTAATGTCGTGGCCTGTCGGGTAACCCATCCGCTGCTTTTGAAACGGCGGCCGCAGCCGAGTCATCTGCTCGACTATCCATGGATTGCGCCGCCGCCGGGAAGTCCGTTGCTGGCGGACTTACGCGCCCTGCTGCTCTCCTTCGGTGCCACCGAGATCAAAATCCGCTACACAGGCGGCTCGCTGATGAGTGTGATCAATTATCTGAAATCGGCGGATGCGCTGACCGTCATGCCGCACAGTGTCGTTTTCGCACAGCGCAAGGAAAAGACCATCACCGCGCTGCCCATCACCATTCCCCATCCGGAACGCGCGCTGGCGATCCTCAAGCGCATCGACGCCCCGCGCGCCCCTGCCGTCGATCAGTTTGCAGAATTCGTCCGCGCAGGCTTCCAGGATCTGCGTCATCTGATCAAACGCCACGAGGAATCGGTGATCTGGGGACTGTGACGACGGCAGCCAGCAGGCCGAAGGCAAAGCTGCCTTGGAATTGCGAATAGGTCTTCAGGCCCACTCTTCCGTCAATCCTCCGTCGGCGGTCACCACCGACTTTTCGGAGAGCGGCTCCAGAACCGACAACGCATTGGTGAAAGCATCATCTAGGATGAGCAGCTTGCGGGCATGCGCGTGCGCATATTCTTCATAAAAGCCGCGCGAGATCCACAGCTGGGAGCGGCCACGCCGGCCGCTCCAGCCCACGCCTCCGATCGATTCCGCCGCGGCGAGCTTGCGGCTGGTGTGGGCTCGCGACAGACCGAATGATTGAGCCAGATAGGAAATCGAGCTCACATCCGTCAGGAGCTTGCCTTGCCCCGCAAGCATCTCAGGGTCTATTCCGGCGACCAGCCGGTCCATCAGCAGTCCGCCGGCATCCGCCCAGGTGAAGATCGTATAGAGCGGACCAGGGCTGCGGATTGCGGGACTCGTCAGAAGTGCGTGCGCCGCAATCGGCTGCACCAATGCCAGCAAGTTTTCCGGTTCGGCGTGGAATCTGGCCGTCCTGCCGCCGCCGCCGATGAGATCGAGAGCTTGAAAATGTACGCTATACCAGTGGGCCAGCATCTGCAGTGTGAATGGCGCCGGCGCTACCTGCTCCGATGGCAGTCCGTTGGGAGTAACGATCGGGCGAACGACGTCATATTGCAGGGCTTCGTCAAAGAAAGCATAGGCCGTGTTGCGGCTGGCAATCGCATATTGCAGAGCGAGATTTCCAAGACCGCGCCGGGTCAGTCCGGCTCCGGACTCGCGAATTGTTCGAAAATAATCTCCCAGTGCGGCGTGGCAAAGGAGCCAGCGTTGCTGTGTTGCGAAAAGTGCTGCGGTCCGCGGCGAAGCCTCGTGAACCGCAACGAAACTACGGGCCAATAGTGAGACGGCTTGGGAAAATACCACCGGCTCGAACAGACCGTCCGCCTCGCCGCCCGGCAATGCCCGGCTCGCACATATGCCGCCGGCCGGCCGATGCATCCGAAAATCAAGCACCTTTCCCATGGAAAGCTCTCTCAAGATTGCCGGCTGGCTGCCGTCCAGGCATTGCTATGCCGATCCGGGACAATCATGCTCGAGAAGAATGCACAATCCGAAGAAGCGTGGGTTGCAACAAAGAATATCCCTACAGTTCCTGCCGATATTGAGCACTTCCTCTCAGCTCATGAACAACCGCCGTAATTTTTCTCTATCTATTCAAACAATATTTGGAGCAGGCGGCGAGGTCCTGATAAGGCCCTGCCAAGGTTCTGATATTTTCTGATATTTTCTGATATTTATGATTTTGTTGTAAAAACTGGCACTTGGCCAATTCCGTTTGAACTTGCCACTCGACCAAGCAAGCGGCGTCATCCTTTTATCGATAGCTGCGTCGGCACGTTGACTGTTGAGCAAGCCTCTCTTTATATTGCATCATATTTTAGATGGTGCAGTTGAGGATCATTGGGAGCAGGTGCTTTATTTTGCTGGATTCGGTCTCGATCCAGATCGTGCCGAGCTTCGCGGGCCTGATGGCTCCGCGATCCGGCTGCGCCCAAAGACTTTTGAACTGCTGAGGTTCCTCGTCGCGAACAACGGACGCGTTGTCGGCAAACAGGAACTGATGGAAGCTGTCTGGCCCCGGATCTATGTCGGGGAAGACAGCCTGTTTCAATGCATTCGCGAAATCCGCACGGCGCTCGGTGATACTGAGCGGCATATGATCAAGCTTGTGTCTGGTCGTGGCTATTTATTCACCGCTGAAGTAACTGCAAGGCAGGAGAGTTTGGCACCGCAGCCTGCAGGGCGGGATATGCCGGTCTCCGATGCAAGTGTCATGGCAAATGGCGCTGGGACACGGGGTCGACGCGGATCACGCAGGGTTTTGGCTTTCGGTACGTTGTCAGTGCTTTGCACGATTGCCATCATCATTGGCGTCACTGAATCTTCCTCTCGCCTCGGCGATGCCTTGGGATCGGGTCGATCGGTCATCGAGGTTCTGCCTGTTGTCGATACTGTCGGCGATGCGCAGAGCGCCGTTTTGGCGCAGGGCATCGCCGCAGAGATGATCAACGGCCTCGCCGCGATCGACAATATCCGCCTGATAGCGCCGAAGGAGCAGAGCCCGACGGCAGCCGCCAGACCCACCTCCGGACTTGGCGGCGAAGCCGATTTTCTCTTGCAGAGTGAGCTGCAAAGAAGCCCGCAATCCTGGATCCTTCAAACACGGCTCATCAAAGTGAGCAGCCGTGAGATCGAATCGGTCGCCGAGGTGACGCTGGACGCCACCGAACCCGGCGCGCAGCGCCTTGCCTCGCGGCTCGCTGCGGGAGCGGGCTACGACGTTGCCAGCCGTCTCAACAAACTCGAAGAAGCAGGTAGCCCTGCAGCCCTAGCCGGTGCCGCCAATGTCGCCATCCAACAGGCAACCGCGTCAATCAATCAGACGACAAAGGAACGCTTCGCGACGGCACGATCGATTCTTGAAAAATATCTGAGCGGTCAGCCTGAGAATGTCGATCTGCAGATCGCGCTTGCCACGCTGCATCTGCGCGGCATTCAGCTCAGCTGGTATGATCCGACCGAGAGCAGGACAGCAGAGAACGAGGCAAGATCCCTGATCGAGCACGCGCTGCGAACAAGACCGAACTCTCTGCCGGTGCTCGACATCTATTGCCGTTTTCTGACCGCAACGAACCAGTTTTCCGAAAGCCTTGTGGCTTGCGCAAGAGTGTTGAGCCTCAATCCGTGGGATGGCGCGGCGCTGTTCCAGCTAGGCCTGACACAGATCCAGCTCGGACGTTTCGAAGACGCGCTTGCGACATTCGAGCTGGCGGACCGCTTCGATACGCCGGCGGTGTCTCGCTGGACATGGCTGCTGGGCGCGGGATGGGCTGACATCCTTCTCAATCACAATGAAGATGCCATCGGATGGCTGCAACGCTCCATCGCAATCACCTCCGGGACGGGCCGGGCGCATATGCTTTTGGCGACCGCCTATCAACGATTGGGCCGAACGGACGAAGCCAGACAAGCTCTGGCGAAGGGGCTGGAATTGAGGCCAGGCTCGACAGCCGCGAATATCGCCCTGCCCGCTCGCAATACCAGCCCGATCTACCTCGCCGCGCGCCAGGACATCAGCCGAACGCTGATAGAGCTCGGGCTGCCGGCCGGCGACGAAGCGCAAAAATCGGACGACCGGAACTGACAGGAATGTATGGCCGAACACCTGTCGCCGAGTGCTGAAATATTCAACGCCTACCCTAGGCAATGTCACTTAGACCCCAAGCATCATTAAAGTATCGGAAAATCTTTTTCGAATATCGGAGCCGGCGCCATAGGCGCCGAGCTTGTCGCAAAGCCGCTTGGCTTAACGGCGCGAACCGAAGGGACGAAGCGTCATGTGGCGATTGACGTCCTTGTAGAGCAGGTAGCGGAACGGACCTGGACCGCCGGCATAGCACGCCTGCGGGCAGAAGGCGCGCAACCACATGAAGTCGCCGGCCTCGACTTCGACCCAATCCTGGTTCAAGCGATAGACCGCCTTGCCTTCCAGCACATAGAGACCGTGCTCCATGACATGGGTTTCCGCGAAGGGAATGACAGCACCGGGTTGAAGAGTGACGATCGTCACGTGCATGTCGTGCCGCAGATCGGACGGATCGACGAAGCGGGTCGTTGCCCAGCCGCCTCCCGTGCCCGGCATGGCGGACGGCGCAATATCCTTCTCGTTCAAAATGAGCGCCTCCGGATGAGCCAGCCCCTCGACAGCCTCATATGCCTTGCGTACCCAATGGAAGCGGGCATGAGCTCCGGAGCGGTTGTGCAGCGACCATTTCAGGCCCGGCGGCAGGAAAGCATAGCCGCCCGGCTGGAGAACATGCTTGCCGGAGGGCAAGGTGAGTTCGATCTCGCCGTCGACAACGAACAACACGCCTTCGGCCTCGGCATCCTGCTCCGGACGATCACTGCCACCGCCGGGCGCCACTTCCATGACATATTGTGAAAAGGTCTCGGCAAACCCCGAGAGCGGCCTTGCGATCACCCAGCAGCGCGTGTCGTTCCAGAAGGGCAGATAGCTCGTGACGATGTCCTGCATCACTCCCTTGGGGATGACCGCATAGGCCTCCGTGAATACGGCGCGCCCCGTCAGCAAGTCGCTCTGCGGCGGATGGCCGCCAAGAGAGGAGTAGTATTTTCTTTCCATTGTCCAAGCCCTTCATTCTCATCGTTTCGGGAGGCTGAGGCATATGCCTCCCCGTGGTATTGCATAGTGCCGGAAGTCGGAACACCTCGTTACGTCGCCCCCACCGCCTCCAGTAATTTCACGATCTCGGCATGACCGCGACTGCGGGCATGCTGCAGCGGTGTCACGCCATCATTGTCGGCCAGATCGACGTTTGCGCCGGCGTCTATCAACAGCTTGACGATTTGAACATGACGCGAACCACCATCGCCGAGAATGACGGCCTCGATCAGGGCCGTCCACCCCAACCGGTTGACGTGATCGACATCGACACCCGCCTCGATCAACGTGTCGACGGTTTCGACGTGACCGCGTTCGGAGGCGGGAATAAGCGCCGTGCCGCCATAGCGGTTGATGCTCTTGAGATCCGCCCCATGGGCAAGCGTCAGCTTGAGAATATCCAGATGGCCGCGAGCGCCGGCATAGAGATAAGGGCTGTCCTCGATATTGTCCTTGGCGTTGACGTCGGCACCCGCCTCGATCAGCGCTCGCGCGGCCTCCACCCTGTTGCCGTGTGTCGCGACCAGCAGCGGCGCCGCTATCGAGCAATTGTTGAATGGCCGCGATGTCGTTCGTCGCGGCGGCCTTGTGCAGTCGAAGGTCCATTGTATCGCCGAAGGCAAGAAAAGAGGTGCAGACAGCCGCCAGGAAAAACAAAGCCGATAACAGAAGTTTCAATATGCCCTATCCCGTTGGTGTCTCTCCCGGACCCTATCAGGGAACCCGGCTTCGGAAAATCGAATATCCAAGCCCCAACCACTTGTGAAAATGAAAACAGTTTCAGGATTTTGCGCGGCAATAGCTGGCACATGCCGTTTCAGCTCGGCACTTACGGCTTCTGCCGCCAGCCCATGTCTGCGACTGCGACAGTCGGCGGGATGGAACCGATCTGCAGGCGGACGCAAAAACCGCAACCGGTGTCTGGGAACGAAACTCGCCCGCCGTGGAGCTCGGCCGCCTTTTTTACCAGGTTCAATCCCAGACCGGCACCGGACGAGCTGGCGTTGATGCGGCGGAACGGCTCGAAGACGCGATCGCGCTCCGCCAGCGGTATGCCGGGACCTTCGTCGCAGACATCGATCGCGCCATCGGCGCTGACGCGGACGATGATCGAGCCCTTTCCGCCGGCGTGATCGATCGCATTCCGGATCAGGTTGACGACAGCCATTTCGATCGTCGAGGTCTGGATCACGAAGAGTGCCTCTTCGGAGCTCGGCTCGAAGTCGAAATCATAGCCCGCATCCATCGCAATCGGGGCGAGATCTGCGGCGATGTTTTCGACCAGCATATTCAGATCCTTCTTCTCCGCGCGCAATTCGACCGCGCCGATCGCCTGCATCTCCAGGAGTTGATGGGCGACGCGGGACAGCCGGTCGATATCATCGCGCACCTGCTGGCTGACTTCGGCCTCGGGGAGAAGGTCCGCTCGCGTCCGTGCAATCGCGATCGGCGTCCGCAGCTCATGGGCGGCATCGGCAAGAAAGCGATTGTGCCTGTTATACCCTTCATCCAGCTTTGAGAGGGCATGGTTGAACGCATCGACCAGAGGGATGATCTCGGTCGGCACCTTCGAGCGCTCGAGGCGGGCCGAACGGCTGTCGAAGTCGATCGCCTGCGCCTGCGTTGCCGTCTCCACAAGCCCGCTCAGCGACCGGCCGACGGCACGCGGCGTGACGAGAAGCGTCGCCATGCCGGTCACCGCCAGTATGGGAAAGACGCCGATGAAGATCAGGAATGCCAGAGCCGGCAAGACGTTGAGCCAATGGATTTCGCCATGGGGACCTTTGGCAACGTCGACCCGCATATTGATCCACACGTTCAAGCCGTCATTGTCAAAGCCGCGCTCGGTGGCCGCGACAATCTGCAGCTTGCCGACCGAGGTCTCCCGGTTCTCCACGGTAGCATGTGCTCCATTGCCAGCCTCCACCCTTGCCCGATCTATCGTCCACGGGAAGTTCTCATCGAGCGCGGCCGCCGGTATCTCTCCATATTGAAAGAGTATTCCCTTGCTGTCCCGGATCATGAACCAGAGTTCGGGATAGCGCCGCTTCAGCTCTGCTACCTCCTGCGTCTCCGCCACCTGCAGTTGGCCGTCATCATCCCTTGTTATCTGCTGGGCGACTACTCGGACAGCCTCTTCATTGGCATCTTCCAGCTCCGGATTGATGATCCAGAGCCAGGCGACGAGAAGGACGAAGAAAAGAACAAGAAGAAAGGCCTGCAGGACGATCAGGCGTTTTATCAGTCCCCAGCGTAGCGATCGGCTGCGTTCCGCGTTCATGCCTTCGCCCGGATCAGATAGCCGATGTTGCGTACCGCTCTTATCTCGATCGTGGCCTCGGCCAGAAGCAGCTTCTTTCGAATGCGTGAAATATGCGCATCCAAGGCATTCGAGCCGATCTCGTCTTCAAGGGCGTAAACGGCCTCGACCAGGCTCGGCCGCGTGACAATGCGGTTCGGGCGGCGCATCAGCGTCTCCAGCACCAGATATTCGCGCCGCGGAAAGTCGATAAGCGCGCTGCCGACGAAGATCTCATTGGTTCTCGGATCGACGCTGAGATTGCCGAAAGTCAGATATCTGTCGGAAACTGCCGGCCCTCGTCTCTGGAGAGCTCTCAAGCGCGCCAGCAATTCCTCGATCGCGAAAGGCTTGGCAAGATAGTCGTCGGCGCCGCTATCGAGTCCGTCGACGCGATGATCGACGCTGCCGAGCGCTGTCAGCACGAGGATCGGGACGGGATGCTTGCGCTGACGCAGTGCTGCCACCAGATCCAATCCTTCACCGTCAGGCAGGCGGCGATCCAGCACGAGGACGTCGTAGATTCCAACGCGGGCCATGGCATCGGCATCTGCAATCGTGCGAACATGGTCGGCGAGCACATCGCGGCGCCGCAACGCTTCAAGCAGTGCGCGGGCCATTTCGGGCTCATCCTCAAGTAGCAAAATTCGCAATGACTTTTCCCCAAGGACGGCGATTGCCATCCCTCGCCCCACTGACAGCCAAAGATTGCGGCTACATTACACACAGATTGCGCAAGTGGCATCAGGGCGGTGCCAATGGGTCGCAACCAATAAGAGATGGCTTGGGTCGAAGCCGAAAACTTAATTCGAACAGACAATTGGAGCATTATCGCTGCAGCATGCGCACCAGCATTCGCCTGATATGATCCTGACCGCCAAAGAAAATCGCCGCAACGACGATCGTTTTGTGTTCCTCGATCGGCAGAAACCAGACGGCCGCCTTGTCGCGCCGCAGGAGGCGGATGCCAGGATAGATATCCGGCCGCAATGTTCCAATATATGGGGTCTTGACCAACCGATCGATTTCCAGACGGAGTTCGCGAATACGGCTGGCCGCGCGCTCCAGAGCTTCCTCAGATGCGTCTCCAAGATCGAGATAGGCCGCAAACAGATGATCGAAGGTCAGTTCGAAATCGAGATCGGCATCCCTTGAATATTCAAGGCTCCACACGAAGAGCTCGCCGTTTGCGCTCTATCATGCTCTCGATCCGCTCTTCCATGTCCTGAGCCGGGATCTTCGGTCCGTCGACGCGGCGCTGAATGAGCCTGCGCAGCCCTTCCGTCTCGGCCGCTTCCGCTTCCGTTTTTTGCCGCAGCAGTTCCAGGCCCTGCTGGAGAACCGAACTCAGGCTGGAATAGCGGCCCGTCTCGACAAGCGAGCGGGCAAATGCGTCCTGTTGATCGGTCAACGATATCGACGACTTCACGCTCACGGGACAATCTCCTTCAGACGTCCAAGGTGCTACTCAGTCGCATACATGTCAAGACTTCGCGGCGAGACGATTGAAGGCGGCTAGGGATTATTGCCGTCGCTTTGCCACATCGTTGACCCCATCCAGATCCGGTGCCTGTCCATAGCTCATGTTTTTCATCTGCTGGATGACGCGTGCCATCTCTTCGTCATCGAGAATGGGCGGCTCGCCGAGTGTGAGCGCCTGCACATAAAGGCGCGAGAGGGTTTCGACCTCGATGGCAAGCGCAAGCGCAGCAGCCGGAGTCTTGCCGAGCGAGATCTGCCCGTGCTGACCGAGCAGGCAGGCAAGCCTGTCCTGCAGCGCTTCGATCGCCGCATCGGAAAGAGCCTGCGTGCCGAAGGTGGCGTAACGCGCACAGCGGATCGTCGTACCGCCGGCGACACCCGTCATGTAGTGAAAGCTCGGAATCGTCTTGTGATGCACGGCAAGCGTGGTCGCATAGACCGAGTGGCAATGGAGCACGCAGTCGATATCCCCACGGGATGCCAGAATATCGCGATGGAACCGCCACTCGGACGATGGTCGGCGCTCGCCCTCGTAGCTGCCATCGAAATACATCTGCACCAGGTCCTTTGGCTGCATCATGTCGTAAGGCAGAGAGGTTGGCGTAACCAGAAATCCCTTGGGATTCCGCACCGACACGTTGCCGGCCGTTCCCTGGTTGATGCCGGATGCGTTCATCCGGCGGCAGATCGCCACCATGTCTTCGCGCAGGGCATTGTCGTCATAAGTCGTCACGATCTCACTCCATTGTCTTGATCAGGGTTTGCCAGCGTTGCCGGTACGATGAAAGTTCGGGAAGGCCGGAGATATCAGGTGCTTCGGCCGCCAGCGTCGCAGGCGAAGCACGCCTTTCATGCGACGCCAGCATGGCGGCGCCCGTCGCCGTTCCGGTCGTGCTGCGGCTGACGAGCACGCGTCGATCACGCAGGAAGGCCGCAACGATGGCGCCATAAAGGGGATCGACGACGAAATTGCCGTCGAGCACCACCGTCTCTGTGGGCGGAAGGTCCTGAATGCAGGCCGCGGTCAGCAGCGCCGAATAGAGCACTGCGAGCGTGAACCGGACGTCTTCCTCCTCCGCAAGCGGGCCCTCGAGACGGCCGCGATGGGCCGTGCCGGGAAAGAGCCCGTCATCCGAGCCGAATGTCGGCAGTGCAAAGGTAGCTGACGCCACGATCATCCGAAGTGCCTGCAACGAGGCGGGACCCGAAGCCTTTGCGACGACGGTCGAAAATTCCCGGCCGCCCATGGTCAGCATCCCCGGTGTCGGGTTGCCGAAGACATCGGCATTGCAGGAATGGCCGGGTCGCTCGACGCTGAAATCGACACCGCCGCCATCGGTCAATGCAACGATCCAGGTGCCTGTGGAAACAACGGTGAAATCGGAAAGATCGGCCGCCTGATAGCGGTATAGATTGGCCGAGGAATCGTGCACGCCGCACAGGATGCGCGTCGTCGCCTTCAGTCCGCTGCGTCTGGCGAGCTCGGGCTTCAACGGACCAAGCGTTTCCCACGCTCGCCGCATCGGCGGCATGAGACGCTGCCATCCGCGGTTTGCAACGAGCGATGCCGGCCGGCCGTCGGCCGATGCCCACAGATGAGACTGCGCCGCAAGGCTCGTCACTTCGCTCGCCAGCACGCCGGACAGGCGGAACGCCCAATATTGCGGCGTGGCGAGATAGGCGCTGGCCGCCGCAAAGGTCTCCGGCCAGTACATTTCCTGCCACAACATCTGCCGTGCCAGATGCGCCGCACCCAGCATGATGGCACTTGCCCTCTCGCGATAGGAGCCGGCAATTGACCTGTATCGCGCATCGACATCCGCGGGGATCAACTGCTCATAGTCGATCATCGGCATTGCAGCACCTTGTCCGTCGACCAGCACACCGCCGGACCCATGCGCGCAGGTAATGATCGCGCCTATATCGTGCCTGCGTGCCAGCTCCGTCAGGCTATCGACGAGCCAGTCCTCCAGATTGTCGAGATCGTGATGGCGGTAGGGCGGACCATCCTTCACGGTATTCGGCGTCGACAGCGTTTCCAGTACGCGGCCGTCATCAGTTGCCGCCGACAGCTTCACATTCGTCTTGCCGATGTCGAAAACCGCAACGATGCTCATTTGGGACCGAAGAAACGTGTCGGCAGCAGCCACATCAGGTAGGGCCGCGCCGTCTGAACCGCAGCGACGAAGATGAGAATGCCGCCCCATATCGCGACGGTCAGGTAATTGCTGAGACCGAACTGGTTGAAGCCGGAGGAGATGACCTGCAGGATCGCCAGCGCCAGCATCAACCCGCCGGCCGTACCGAAGCCACCGAAGGGATCGACGCCGCCAAGCACGGCCGCAAGTATCGTCACCAGCAGATAGGATTGCGCATAATCCGCGCTTGCCGAGTTGAAGGTCGCCAGCATGACCAGCGCCGCGAAGAAGCAGATCAGGCTCGACATGACATAAACGCCGACCAGCACGCGGCGCGTATCAATGGCGGAATAGCGGGCCGCTTCGATATTGGAGCCGATCATGGCGCAGGCGACGCCGAAGGCGGTACGCCGCAAGATGAGGCTGACGATGACAGCAACCACGATCAGCAGCAGGAAGATCAGCGGCACCCCCACTATCGTCGTCGTCCCGATGCGGCTGAAGCCGTCCGGTATGCCTGAGAGCGCCATGCCGCGGGTCAGATAGATGCTGATGCCGTCGATCAGCGATTTCGTGCCGAGCGTGATGAGGATCGGGTGAACGCCGGTATAGGCAACGAGCGCGCCGGTGATAAGGCCGATGAGCAGGCAGAGCACAATGCCGGCAAGAAGCGCCAGTATGATCACGGCGAGCGCCGTTCCCGTGCCGCTATCGGGCGTGATCAGGCTCTGCATGAGGAAGGCCATCAGCAGCGCGCATTGGTTGGTCGTCGCGATGATCGCCAGATTGAGGCCGCCCGTGATCAACGGCGCCATCATCGCCAGGGACAGAAGGCCCAGCAGCGGCAGCTGGTACATGAAGGATTGCAGCGTGCCGAGCGAGGCAAAATTCGGAATGAACAGGGAGAAGCCGGCAACCAGAAAGACCAGAAGGACGACAAGCCCGGTATGGGCGCCGGGAATGCCCGACCGCATGCGCGTCATCAGGTCTGTGAGGCTGCTGTTGAGGTTATAAAGAAGCGAAGGTTCAGCCATTGGACGACGCTCCCGCAATGATGCGATGGCGACGGCTCGGCCGCGAACTGATGACGGTGATCGAGGTCGAAACCAGGATGGTGATGCCGATGACGATCTGGAAGAAATAGGAGGAGACGCCGAGCAGGTTGAGCCCATTCTGCAGCACGGCCAGAAGCACGATGCCGAGCAGCACGCCGGGCACGGTGCCGACGCCGCCGGTCAGGCTGGCACCGCCGAGGACAGCGGCTGACAGTACGGCAAGCTCCGTGTTGTACATGGCATTGGGCACGCTTTCGCCGACCCGGTGCGCCTGCAGCAGGCCGGCAATCGCCGCCATCAGCCCGAGATAGCCATAGGCGACGAATTGCAGCCGGCCGATATTCATGCCAATCCGTCGCGCTGCCTCCGCATTGCCGCCCATCGCATAAAGCTGCCGCCCGACGGAAGACCGCGTCATCCATGCCCAGGTGAACAGCGTCACCACCACCATGGCGACGATGGGCAACGTCACGCGAACGATGTCGCCGGATGCCGTTTCCATGCGCCAGAAGACGATGCGGTTCGTCCACCAATCCGGCAATGTATAGATCGACTTGCCGCCGGAGAAATACATCAGCAGCGAGAAACTGACGCTCATCATGGCGATCGTGGCTATGATCGAGGTGATGCGCACATAATGAACCAGAAGTGCATTCAGGCAGCCGAGACTGACGCCGATCGCCAGGCCAAAGCCAATGACGACGGACGCGGAGAAGCCGAACTGCGTTGCCAGCAGCGCCGCGCAATATTGCGCCACGGAGGCGGTTGCCGCGAAGGATATGTCGATGCCGCCCGAAACCAGCACGACGAAGAGGCCCATCGCCATGATCGCCTGTACGGAATAGGTTTCGAGCAGATCGATAATATTGGCGAGCGTCAGGAAATCGTGCGCCGTCATGGAAAAGACGATCACGACTGCGGCAATGACAGCCAGGAGCCACGCTTCGGAACGCCGCTTCAATTGCGCGACAAAAGATGGTCCGGCCGTTTGACTGTGCTCACGCATAGATGCGCTCCTTCATGTTGGCCTCGCTGACGTCGCCCGGCACCGCTTCGCCGACGATGCGGCCGGCACGCATGTGCAGGATGCGATCGCAAGTCGCAAAGAGTTCGGAGATTTCGTCGGAGATGAGGATGATGGCGACGCCTTGGCGCGCCAGTTCGGCCACCACATCGTAGATGCCCTGCTTGTTCTTGATGTCGACGCCAACGGTCGGGGAATCGAGGATCAGCACCTTCGGCCGCGTCGCAAGCCACTTCGCCAACACGACACGCTGCTGATTGCCGCCCGAAAGGGTCTGCACGGCGCGATCGGCCGAGGGAACCTTGATGGCGAGCCGCTTGATCCAATCCTCGGCGAGCTGCCTGCGTGACTTATCGGGAATGAGCCCCAGCCGGTTTGCCATGCCCCGCATGATCGCGAGCATGATGTTGTCGCCGATCGACTGCTGCAGAATGACGCCGAGGCTCAAGCGATCCTCGGAGACATAAGCGATGCCGGCGCGTACGGCATCGCGATTGGAGCGGAGCACAAGCTCCTTGTCCTCAAGGCGAATGCTGCCGCTTTCGGCCCGATGCATGCCGAACAGCGTCAGCGCAAGCTCGGTTCGGCCCGATCCCAGCAATCCGGAAATCCCAAGCACCTCGCCACGACGGAGAGTAAAATCGATATCGGCGAACTCACCGCGGCGCGACAAACCATGAACTTCCAGAATAGGCGCTTCCTCACCCATGTTGCGGGCAACGATCGCGTGATCGATATCGAGCCCCGTCATCAGATGAGCGATCTTCTTTTCGTTCATCTGATCGGCAGGCCAGGTGCCGACCTTGCGGCCATCGCGCATGACGGTGACGCGCTCGGCGATCTCGACGACTTCGTCGAGCCGGTGGGAAACGAAGACGACGGCGATACCGTCTGCCTTGAGCCGTCCGACGATCCCCAAGAGGCGGTCGACCTCGGCCCGTGTCAGCGACGCTGTCGGTTCGTCCATGAAGATCAGTCGCGCCTCGGCTGCCAGGCCGCGTGCGATCGCGACGATCTGGCGCTCGGCCACCGAAAGATCAGAAACTACGAGATCGAGGTTGAGCGCAAAGCCGAGCCTTGCAAGGACAGCGCTTGCCTTCTCCCGCATTTGCTTCCAGTTGACCGGCTTTACCAGCCGGTCGAGATGGCTTTCAATGGCGACATTTTCGACAACGGACAGGTTGGGAAACAGGGATAGGTCCTGGAAAATCACCTGAATCCCCAGAGCCTTGGCGCGTGCGGGATCAAGCGGAAGAACCGACTCGCCCTCGATCTCGATCATCCCAGCCGACGGCGGATGCACGCCGGCCACGGTCTTGATGAGGGTCGACTTGCCGCAGCCGTTTTCGCCGACAAGGCAATGAATCTCGCCGGATTGCACATCCCAGTCGATCTCTTCCAATGCCCGCACTCCGCCGAACCGTTTGGACAGTCCAATCAAACGCAGAAATGGAATTTCATCGCTCATCGATCCACTCCAATCGCCATGAATCGGCCGGCGGCGGCTTAGAGCCTGCCGCCGGCCCTCGGGAGGAACAGCCAGAACTTTTCCGCTTTTTTTGAATTGCGGAAAAGCTCTATCCTCTTGGTTCCTTACGCATTTCCGGACGGAAAACCGCTGCGCACTTTTCCTGGAAATGCTTTAGAGACCAAGCGCGACGAGCCGGTCGATATTCTCCTTATCAAGCGACTCGAGCTTCTGGGCCTGGATGAGCTTCTTATCTGGATAGACACGCACCTTGCCAACGCCGGTCAGCTCCATATTGTCGGTCGGTTCCTTGCCGGCCGCCAGCAGGGAGGCGAGCTGGACGAAGATTTCGCCCGCCGTCATCGGGTTCCAGATGAAGCCGCCGCGGATGGTGCCGGACTTGACGTATTTGACGCCCTGCCCCGGCGAGAAGCCACCGACCAGCACAATCGACTTCGCCTTTTCGCGGTCGTCGAGAACGCGCGCCGCACCGATCGGACCTTGCGAGCCGAACGTCAAGATACCCTTGAGATCCGGATGAGCGCGAAGCTGATCCTGCGTGGTCTTGATGCTGTCATCCAGGCTCTCGGCCACGCCGAAGCGATCGCCGAGCATTTCCATCTTCGGGTACTTCTGCTTCTGATAGGCGATCGCGGCATCGGCCCAGGCATTATGCAGGGGAACCGTCAGCGATCCGACATAGACGATATATTTGCCTTCTTCACCCATCTGCTTCGCCAGCAGGTCCATATGGGCCTGGCCATAGCCTTCGATGGTCGTCAGCTCGAAGTCCCAATCAGCTTCCTTCTGGTTCGGCCCTTCATGGGCCAGCACCTTAATGCCTGCGGCTCGCGCACGGCCGAGAACGGGATCGAGGGCAGCGGAGTCGTTCGGCACGATGCCGATGACAGCGACCTTGCGGGCGATCAGATCTTCGATCGCACGCACCTGCTGGGCAGCATCGGCCTGCGTCGGCCCGACCATCCAGGCGTTGGCCTTGTATTCCGGCGCTGCCTTCTTGATGCCGACTTCCATGGCATTGAACCATGGAATGCCGCCGATCTTGACCACGACGCCGACTTGCGGCTCGGCCGCCTGTGCGACGCCGATCGTGCCGCCCAGAGTGCCGGCGACGACAGTTCCACCTATTCCGGCGAGTAGGGTTCGTCTTGTAACGTCCATTTTTCTCCTCCCAGTTTCGTGTTACCCGCCTCCTCAAGCGGGCTCCGCGGCGTCGAACCGCGGATCTCGACGGCGCAGCGCAGGCGCCGCGTAACCGGCTTTCCGGCAGAGCCGGTCATGCGCCGCAACAGCAGCGCCCAGGCCTGTTCGGCCATTTCCTCGATGGGCTGACGCACCGCCGTAATGCCGGGTGCGACCAGCTGCATCCATTCCATATCGTCGAAGCTTGCAAAGGCGAGATCGCCGGGCACGGAAAGCCCGATCTCCGCCATGGTGCGGTAGGTCAAAAGCGTCGTGCCATGGTCGAGCGAAAACAACGCGCCAGGCAAAGGACGTTGACGCAGCCGCTCCTCTAGGCGCTGCGCGCCATTGGCATCGTCTATGCCAATTTCCAGCATTTCGACATGCATACGGTCGGCCGCAGCTCGCACGCCTTCCCAGCGTTCGCAAACATTGGTGATCGAAAGGCTGCTGCCAAGAACCAGGCAATCACCATAACCTTGCTTGTCGAGATGGGCGGCGATCGCGCCAGCGGCCGGGCCATTGTCGACCGCGATCAAATCGAAGCCTGCCGCATCCGGTATACGGTCGGCCAGCACGACCGGTGCGAAGAAGCCGTTCGGCAAGCGTTCGGCAAAAGCGCCATCACAGGGGATGACAATCAGGCCGGCCGGCCGCCATGAGCGGATCTTGCGCAGCCGGTCGGCCTCCTCCTCGACATTGTTGCGCGCGGAGACGACCACCAGATCATAATCGTCGAGACGCGCCAGATGCTCCAGCGTGGAAACGAAAGAGGCAAACATCGGATTGGTCAGATCCGGCACGACGACGCCGGCAAGCTGCGCCTTGCGCGAGCGCAGCCGCGATGCGCCGAGATCGACGACATAGCCAAGCTCACGCACCGCGTCGTTCACGCGCCTGGCGAAATCCGGAGAGACCGTGGGCTTGCCATTGAGGACATTCGAGACTGTTGCCACCGAGACGCCTGCCCTGTCGGCCACCATCTTGATGGAAGGGGTTCGTGACTTCGACATTCTGCCCTCCCTTCAACAATCTTAGATTGATACTACGAAAATTCTGGTGAAACGTTTTATTGTAAGCTATACCAGCATAGATGCAGTGTCAACGTGAGCGTTTCCAAGTATAAAACGATTCATGTCTTTCGCATTGCAGCAAATATTTTTTGCATCCACGAAATCGGGAGGACGAGCATGAACAAACTAGGAGTTCACGCGCTGGTATGGGAGGCCGGCTGGAGCCGCGACGAATGCGCCCGCGCAATCGCAAAAAGCGCCGAGGTGGGTTACGATTTCATCGAGGCTCCGGCGCTCGATCCAAGCCTGATCGATCCGGAATTCACCCGCCGGCAGCTGGAGAAGAGCGGCATCGGCATCAACTTCTCGCTCGGTCTCGATTTTGAAACCGACATCTCAAGCGGGGACAAGGAGAAGGGTCGGCGCGGTAAGGAAAAGCTGGAACAGGCGATCGCCGTCTGCCGCGATTGTGGCGGCGACTATATCGGCGGCATCCTGCATTCGGCTTTCGGCAAATATACCGAGCCGACGACGGCTGCCGGCGTCGCGCAATCGGTCGACATCCTGCGCCAGGTGGCCGAAACGGCAGCGAAAAGCAACATCACGCTAGTGCTGGAGGTGGTCAACCGCTATGAATCCAACGTGCTGAACACGGCCGCCCAGGCCGTGGAGATGTGCAAACGCATCGGCATGCCGAACGTGAAGGTGCATCTCGATGTCTATCACATGAATATCGAGGAATCCGATATTCAGGCCGCCATTCTCGAAACCGGCGACTACCTTGGATATTTCCACACCGGCGATTCCCACCGCGGCTATATGGGCTCGGGCACGATCGATCTTACCGGCGTCTTCAGGGCTCTCGTCCGTTCCGGCTATAAGGGACCCATTACATTCGAATCCTTCTCCTCGCGCGTCGTCGGCCAGCCGCTCGAAGGCATTCTCGGCATCTGGCGCAACCTCTGGGATGATGGCCGCGACCTCGCCGAACATGCGCTGATGTATACGAAGGCGCAGCTCAAGGCTGCTCAGGAGGCCCAGCGTCAAAGTCAGCAGCGCAGCCGTCTTCCGTAATACGGCACTCCATTGCGCCGAAGCATCGGCTCCCCTTCCCAAGGGAGCCGATTTCGCTCAGGCAGAAATCGCCTTGCTTTGAAGCGGCGTCTGATGAACGACGATACGCGCGTGGTATGGAATGCGTTCGTAGAGGTCGATGACGTCCTGATTGATTAGTCGAACGCAGCCAGACGACGCTGCCTTGCCGATCGAGCGCCATTCCGGCGAGCCATGCAGACGGTAGAGCGTGTCCTTGCCATTCTGGAAGATATAGAGCGCGCGGGCACCCAGCGGGTTCTTGATACCCGGGTCCATGCCGCCATTGGCAACTGAATATTTCGCGAGTTCCGGCTTGCGGGCAATCATGTCTCCCGGCGGCTTCCAGCGCGGCCAATGCTGGCGCCAATGAATGATCCCTTCGCCCTGCCACGCAAAGCCGTCGCGGCCGATGCCGACACCATAGCGCATGGCCGTGCCGCCGCGCTCAACGACATAGAGAAATCTCGATGCCGTATCCACGACGACTGTACCGGGCGCCTCGCCGGTCGGATCGGGAACGCGCTGACGATAAAACTTCGGGTCCAGCTTTCGATAGGGAACGGCCGGAATGACATGGCCGCCATCAACCACAGATCCATAGCGCGCTTCGAGCTCGGGATCCGGTGTAATAATGCTCTGAGGTTCTGACGCCACGGGAACGACGGGCGGCACACGAGCTGGAGCTGCAATCGGAGTCGGAACAGGAGCTGTTGTCGCACAGCCCGCAAGCGCCGCAGTCGCGGAGATCGACCCCAGCATGAAAGCCCGCCGGGAAAGAGTCTTTTCAGTCTTGGTTGATTGCATTCCTATCCTAACAAACCCCGCAAATTGATATCGCCCCTTCAACCGATGAGGTCAAAAGATGCGACATGTCTCATCATCAAGTGGTGATGACCTCATAGCCACTCGGGACCTGTGATGACAAGTTCGCCAATACCATGACCATGCAACTCGATCGACGAGTGTGGGCCATAAGCCACAGGGATGTTGCATTTTCGCGAGTGTATCGGGCGTTTGCAGCCATGCCGGCGTGCAAACGCCCTGATTGCAGGCGCAGCGTCTGCTCGCCGCAACGCTGCGATATGTACCGGCTAGCTACTGAAGGAATGGCCGGGCAAGACATTGTATCCCATGTCCAGCCAGATCCTCATACCGGGCTGCAAGCGGTTTCTAAAGGTTGCACGAAGACTCGGCTCCAGATTGATTTTGCTGGCGGGATTTGCGCTCGTCATGCAAGGTCAGATCTCGCCTTGCCCGCGCGCTCGCGGCTTCGATCGGCCCCGCCTTTCCCTGCTCGGCAATCACAGCCCGCGCCCGCTCGATATCGACCATGTAGTCACGGGCCAATGGTAGGGCGGAAACGTTCTTCGTCAGCTGCAATTGCCAGTTCATGTGACCCATGCGACGGAAGGCAAGTTCGGATCCGACGAGGTAGAATTCAAACATCCGACAGAACCGCTCGTCATAGAGCTTGGCCAAGGTGCTTCTGTTCTTCATGAAGCGGTCGCGCCACTGCTCAAGCGTCTTGGCATAATGCAGCCGCAAGATCTCGATGTCGGTCGTCCAGAGGCCGGATTTCTCAACCACGGACAGGACTTCGGAGACCGCCGGCGAATAGCCGCCGGGGAAGATATATTTCGCAATCCACGGATTCGTGCTGCCTGGACCATCGGCCCGACCGATTGCGTGGATCAGCGCGACGCCATCCTCCTTGAGCACGGAGCGGATCTTGTCGAAGAAAGTCTTGTAATGGTTGATGCCCACGTGCTCGAACATGCCGACCGAGACGACGCGGTCGACCGGACGCGTCCAGGAGCGATAATCCAGCAGTTCGAACGTGACCATATGCTCCAGCCCGGCATCCTTCGCGCGGGCTCGTGCAGCCAGCAATTGCTCCTCGGAAAGCGTAAGACCCGTCACCCGAGCACCGAATTCCCTGGCGAGATAGAGCGCCATGCCGCCCCATCCGCAGCCGATGTCCAGAACCTCGAGGCCCGGGCGATCGAGCATGAGTTTCGATGCGATATGCCGCTTCTTCTTGAGCTGAGCTTCCTCGAGCGTTTCGTCACCGACGGGAAAATAGGCGCAGGAATATTGCCGGTCCTCATCCAGCATCAGCGAATAGAGCCGTGCGTCGAGATCGTAATGATGCGCGACATTGCGCTTCGAGCGACCGGCAAAGTTCAATTGGTCGAGATTTCGGCGCAGCCAGCGAACCTTTTCCATCAGCTTCTCGAAGGGATGGCTTCCGCCTTCCATCATGTTGAGGGCGAGCAGATCCACCATTTGGAATAGGTCGCCGGATGCCGGTTCGACTTCGCCGTCCATATAGGCCTCGCCCAGCGCCAAAGCCGGATTGAGGAGCAGACGGCGTTTTGCACGGGTGGTATTGATTTTCATCGCTGCACGCGGTTCCGCCCCCGTACCGAAACTGCGTGTGGAACCATCCGGAAAAGTGACCGTGAGCGTTCCGATTTTGATCAAGCGAGAAAGAGCTGCTTCTAGGAACATGACAACTACCTGTTTATCGTTTCCTTGACGGGAATCTCGTGGCCCGAGGGTCACGAAGAATCCCGTACCGGTATCGAAAGCGTACTACTTAATCTGGTAAAATATCCAGATCATTTGCGACATCAAGGTTGAGTAAGCTCAAACGCGGCTACGGGGGTGCCTGCCATTCGCAGGATCAAGGCTCGACCAGATATAGTAGGCCGGCTCCGTGATTGTGAGACATCTTCCGGCGACAAATAAGAGCCTCCCGGGCATCCACATCGCCAAGCGCGCTCCCCATCACCGGAATCCCTGATACCGTATGCCTCGCTCCTCAGATATCGAAGGCGCTCGGCAGAACCACGACGTCGCGGATCGTCACGTTGCGCGGACGTGTCAGCATGAACATGATGGCATCGGCGACTTCCTTGGGCTCGATCAAGGCGCCGGCTTCCTTGGCCTTGCGCAGATTTTCCTCGGGCCAATCGGCGAGCAAGGCGCTGATGACCGGGCCCGGAGAGACAGAGCCGACCCGAACACCGCTCTTCAGAAGCTGGCGCCGCATGGCCTGGACGAAGCTGGTCATTGCCCATTTCGAGGGCGAATAGACAGGCTCCCAAGGGATTGCCGAATGCCCGGCGACCGAACTCGTGACGATGATGTCACCCGTCCCGCGCTCAATCATGTGCGGAGCGACGGTGCGGACATTCTTGATGACGACATTGACGTTGAGGTTGAGCATCCTGTCTATGGCATCGAGATTGGCTTCCACCAGGTCACCGCCAATATAGGTGCCGGCATTCGCATGAAAGATGTCGAGATGATCGACCTTGGCAAGGATGCCCTCCAGCAGCCCGGCGCACTGCTCTGCATCGAGCAGATCGACGACAAGCGGAATGGCAAGTTCGCCCAGGCGCTCGCATACCGATGCCAATGCGCTCTCATCGCGATCGATCAAGACGACCTTCGCTCCCGCCGCAATCATGGCCTCGCTCGAGGCGAGCCCGATCCCCGATGCCGCACCGGTCACCGCGGCGATTTTCCCCGTCAATTCGTCCATCGTCTTCTCCTCCTTGGATCAAAACAGCTATCATTTTCCCGCACTGCAGACCGGGCAATCATTGGCAAAACTCGAGATAGTCTCCGACATCCGCAGTGCGATCAGTCCATCGCGCTTATGGAGCGATCGTCATCGAACGGCCTGTACCTCCAAGCACCGCCTCTTTGCTCAAACGGAACCGCATCAGGAACGTCTTTCCGTGGCTGCGATGAACGCGTCGAGTTGCTCTCGGGTGCCGGCCCCCTCCATCGGGCCGACAACGGTGACATTGCGCGCGCCTGCCGCAGCCGCATAGGTCAGGGCGTCTGCCGCCGACATGCCCAGACGACGACAGGTGAGATAGGCACCGCCGAAGCAATCTCCGGCGCCGGTCGGATCGATTTCCCTGACGATGAAGGCCGGCGCATCGATGCGCTCGCCTTCCCTGCTGTAATAAGTCGCGCCATCGGCTCCGCGTTTCAGTACGATTTCCTTGACTCCGATTTCAAACAGGCGGCGGATCGCATTGGTTTCGCCCTCGACGCCGGCCGCACGTTCAAGCTCCTCCCCAGAGGGCAGCAGCAAATCTGCCTTGGCCACGAGCCGGGCAAACCGCCAGTCGGTCGCCTCGTCGAGCTTGAGTTCCTTGCGAATGTTCGGATCGACGGAAAGCGTGCCGCCGCGGGCCTTGACGATATCGACTGCCCTGTCGATCACCTCACACGCGCTCGGAACGGATAGCGCCGAGCCCATCACATGCAGGTGTCCGGCACGGCCGATGAGATTGCGGACACCTTCGCTCCAGCCAAAGCGAGCAGCCGCGGATGTCGCGATATTATAAACGAAGTCGCGGGAACCGTCCTTGCGGTAGCGAACGAAGGCGCTGCCGGTCGGATAGTCCGGGTCGATGGATATTGCCGAGATATCGACGCCGTCGCCCTTGAGCCTTTCGAGATTGACCCGGCCGAAATCATCGGCGCCGACAGCGCCGATCATCGCCGCGCTGCCGCCAAGCCGCCCGCACTGGGAAATGAAGATCGCCGGCGCGCCGCTGGCAAACGGTCCGACGAGCGGCTGTGCATCCATGAAACCGTTGCCGACCGTCGTGGCAACGATTTCCACGAGGATTTCCCCGACGCAGACCGTTGGACCAAGCTGGTCGGGTGCCAGTGCTGAACTCATTGCAATCCTGCTTTCGATCCCTGTTGTTCTCAGCCTGCGGCGGCCTGTCGCTGCGCTCCACCCTCACCGCAAGACTGATTGTTTTCCAGCAAAAAGAGACGCTGGCGAAACATATATGCTGCGTTGAACGTTCGACCAGAAGCATTCTTCTCTTCGTCACACTTTCAGCGTTCGCGATGAATTCAAGCACGATTCCAGCGGCTTGCGAGCGCGACCCTTCGACGCGGCAATTATGGATCGCCGAAACAGACACCGTGAAATTCAGCGGCTTGTGCTGTTTGCGGATGCCTTCGCTCGCGGAGAAATTCGGTTCGCTTCGGATAGAACGCTGCATTTTCATATTGACCCCCGCCGCATTCGCCTCTTCGATTGGGAAACAGGCAGGAGATCGAAAGAGGAAGTTCCGATGAGTTTCGAAGGCAAGAGAGTGATCGTCACCGGCGCTGGCAAGGGCATCGGCCGAGTGACGGCGGAAATGCTGGTAAAACGCGGTGCGCATGTCGTGGCACTGACCAGAAGCGCAGCGGACATCGCTTCCTTGCATGATCAGCTGGGCTGCGAAGCCATTCAGGTCGATCTTGCCGACGCCGATAGAACACGGGAGGCAGCAATCGCTGCGCTTCCGGCAGATTATCTTGTCAACTGCGCAGGCACGACCGAGCTGCAGCCGTTCCTTGAGACCACGGTCGAAGCCTTCGACCACCTGCATGCGGTCAACACCCGCGCGCCGATGATCGTGGCCCAGGAATTCGCTCGCTCATTGATCGGCAAAGGCCTTCCCGGCGCAATCGTCAATGTCTCCTCCATTGCCGCCTTTATCGGCATACCGGATCATGCGTCCTATTGTGCATCGAAGGGCGGCCTGGACGGCCTGACGCGCGTGATGGCCAGGGAACTGGCACCCAAGGGCATTCGCGTCAACGGCGTGCATCCGACGGTGACGCTGACACCGATGGCGGTCAAGGCATGGAGCGATCCCGAAAAGGCCGCACCCATGCGCGATCGCATTCCGGCGGGTCGCTTTGTCGAACCGGCAGAGGTTGCGGAGGTGATCCTGTTCTTGCTTTCCGACGCGGCGGCCATGGTGAACGGCATCTCCATGCCGATCGATGGCGGCTACATGATCGCCTGAGATGGTATCCACCGCATTCTGATCGAGATCGACCACCAGACGGAAGTCGCCGAAGGGCTGAAATATTCGACCAGCAGCTGATGCTATGGGATGCCTGCCGGGCTCGGCACTAGGCTGCCGCCTCATAGATCAGGTCTGGCGCGGCGATCCATTCTCCCTGCCTGAGCGCCAGGACATCGAGCCTGCCCTGGCGATCCCGCATGGCAACGCCGACGAACCGATAGCGGCTGCCGTTTCTGTCCACGACGGCAGCAGAAATCGGTTTGCCATTGACATAGCCGACAACAGGACCTTCCTCCCTTGTAGCGGATAGCAGGAAATATTCGTGAGGAATGTTCCGACTGACCATCAGCCCCGATCTCCACGCTGAGGGATCAGGCCCGCGCTCGCCACAGCACCTTTCTGCGCGCTCATGCTCTCACGCTTTGCTTGCTCAAGAGAGGATTTTGAGCGGGTGCGCCTGTTTTTCTTGATTTCGACCACGAATGGCTTTCGCTGCGGCCGCATTATCTGTCCTTTCGGCTGTTGATTCATTTTAATTGAAGACGCATTCGACCTGGCCGAGCGGCCCGAAGTCGACGGCCAGATGTTGGCCGGCGCGGACCTGGAGGACCGCAGTGCAGGAGCCGGTCGCCACGATATCGCTGGGCTCGAGCCGCCTGCCCTTTGCAGCAAGCGCCGCGGCAAGCCACGCAACCGCGTTCAGCGGATTGCCCATGACCGCCGACGAGCTGCCGGACACCATGGTCTGCCGAAACAGAAACGCCGTAACCTCGATTCTCGAAAGAGCGCCGATGTCCACATTTGCGGCATGGTCGCCGCAGAGCGTCGCGACATGCAGGCCGAAATCCGCAATCGCAGCGTTTGCGCCGGCAAACGCTAGCCGCGTCCAGCGGCCGACGACCCCGATTGCAGGACGGCAGCTCATGATCGCCTCTACCACGCTATCGACGGAGATTTGCTCGCCTTCGTCCGGAAATGGCCTCAGCATCGTGAAAACGAACTCACTTTGTATTCCAATGGTTCCCGGCGGCAGACGGAAGTTTTGCGCCCTCTTTTGCAGGGCGGCGGACGGGATTTCGGAATAGATCGGCCCCTTGAGACCGAGCATCCGGCACGACAGATCGTTCGTGCCGACAATCGCATAGCCCTTGCGCTCAAAGCCGAGTGCATCCTGCGCCGCGGCCTGGATGTCATAGGCCTCATCTTCCGAGGCGATCAAATCGAGCGGAAGATCGCAAAGCTCTTCGTGACGGCGACACTTGGCCAGAAGATCAGCCGTGGTATCCTTCAATTCGAAATACATCTTCGCGCTCCAATCTCGACAACTGGCTGTCACGCAAAAATGGCTCGACATGCATAGCCGTTCCATTCGGCGCAATGCGCGAAGAAATTAAAATCTCATAGTGATTGCTTTTTCTCGTTGAATGATATGCGGGCTCGTCGTCCGTACCTTGCCGCCGCCGCTTTGGCTGAGATCGTCAGGCGGCGAAGCTGCGCTCGAAGAGGAATCCCGTATAGGTCGAGAGACTGACGCAAGGACTCCGACGCCATAAAGTCGAACAGCATAACGGGTACGCGGCCCGAGGAAATAGAGCTGCAGTCGCTATGGCTTCAATGCCGACATAGCCGCATTGGATGGCCCATCAGCCGCAGCGTTTCAGATCATCCTGCTGGCTATGATGCCAGGGTCCGCTCAGGATTTCTTGCGCGCGGCCTTAAGGGCAATCCATCTGCGCCGCGACCGGGCATGCGCAGGCGGATTCTGCCGGATCGTGCTACGGGGACCAGCCATTATCGACCAAGGCGCCGAATGCACGATTGATGCCAACGCTAAGGAGAATCGATCCGCCTGTCTGCGTCCATTTTTGAACGCACCTATGTTGTTTCGCTCCTCTGCGCACGGCATCTGCGAAAGGAAGTCACGGAGGTTTGAAGCGAACAGGATAGGGTAAAGGGATCGACCGAAATTGACCGCCTTCGTTCCGACCGGCGCCCCTCCCCAGGATTTTGATGACCTCAAACATGATTGAGGTCGCCGTGCGGGTTATCTTTCGGCATGATCGGCTGGAAAAGCGCTGCCAATCCTTCACGAACCGATCAATGCTCTTCATTCCATTTCCATTTGTCGTCGCCATTTTGCTCGTCGCTCTCTTTGCAGCCGTCAAAGCTCGCGACGATGAGGCACCACCCAATTTGCCTTTCCAGGCACTGATCCTTCTCAGTGCGTTTCAGTCCACGCTTTCCGGTCTGCGGTGGGGCTATGCCGTTCAGCCCGCCATGTATGTCATGCCGGTGGCAGCCGCGATGGTGCCGCCCCTTGCCTACCTCGGCGTCTCCAGACTGGTGCGCAAAAGCTCGCTTTCCCCACTTCAGCAGGTCTGTCTGCATGCGCTGCCGGCCGGGCTCATTATCGTGCTGATCGCGATGTGGCGCGACCCGATCGATATCGCCATCGTACTGACAGACGTCGGCTATGCCGCGGCGATCCTGCTTCTCATGCGCTCGGGCACGGACGCGCTTCGCCTCGCGCCATTCGAAAATGCCGGCCCGACCTATCGGGCTGTCCTCTTTGCCGCCGGCGCTCTTCTTTTATCGGCGATGGTTGATACCTTCATCTGGCTGGACTTTGCCTGGGCCGGCGGTGAATATGCATTGAAGGTCATCACCTTCGGAAATCTCGTGGGACTGGCCATCCTGGCCATCGCCGCCGCTGCAGCCAGCCGCAGCCACGCGCCTATCGACACGGGAGGAGCTGTCCAGCCGCCTGAAATCCTACAGGACACCCAGACGCTCGATGCCGTACAGACACTGATGAAGGAAAGGCACGCCTATCGCGATGTCGATCTCAATCTCGACCGGCTGGCGCGCAAGCTTGCGATTCCCGCCCGGCAGATTTCCGCAGCCATCAACCGCGCGTCCGGCAAGAACGTCTCGCAATATGTCAACGAGTACCGGATCGCTGAGGCTTGCACGCTGCTGGCCGAAACCGGGAAGCCGGTGACGGAAATCATGTTCGATGTCGGCTTTCAGACCAAGTCGAACTTCAATCGCGAGTTCCGGCGCGTCACCGATACGACGCCGCTCGAATGGCGCGAGAGGTCGCGTACGTCCGACAAGTCCACAGCCGCGCCCAAGGCTGACTGAATCGCGATCGAGCACGATCGGGAACGGGTTTAACGTCTCTCCAACCCGATCGGCATGCCTTTAACCAGTTTTTAATCATCACGTTGAAGCAACCGCCGTTCCCGGATAAGGGAGGGGTACCGCCTCCTCCCTCGTTCCGTGGACAGCAAATTGACAATGGAAAATTTGCTTCAATTGCTTGATTTCATGGAGGAGTATACCGATCGCATTCTTCCGGTCGCGTTCCTGTTGCTCGCCGCAGAGATCGCCTTTCCGAAGTCTCGCTATACTTATGTATCGAGACTTCGCGGTGCCATCTTCTGCGTGACGAACATTCTTATAACCAAGACAAGCCTGACACTCTTTTACTGGTTTTGGGAAGGCATCGGCATAAAGCCGCTGTTTGCGATCGACCTGACGTTCCTCTCGAAGCTTTCGAATGCGTGGCCGCTGCATCTGCTGGGCGCCATAGCTGCTTCCTTTCTCGTTCTGCAGGTCAGCGAGTTCTTCTACTATTGGTTCCACAGGCTACAGCATAGCAACAGCTTCTTCTGGCGCTTCCATGCCGAGCATCATTCGCTCGAGGAAATGAGTGCCTTCAATAGCAACCACCATTTCAGCGAGGAGATCTTCAGGATTCCGTTCCTGATCATTCCCGTCTCTCTGCTCTTCGATTTCAAACAGGACTATGTTCCCTGGATCTGGGTGTTCTTCGTACGCTGGCAAGGCTATTTCGAGCATAGCTCGACGCGGCTGAACTTGGGCTGGGTTCGTTACGTCTTTCCCGACAACCGCTTTCACCGCGTTCACCATTCGGTCGAGCGACAGCACTTCAACAAGAATTTCGGCAGCGGCTCGGCGATCTGGGACATTCTGTTCGGGACCGCCTATTATCCGAAGGCCACGGAATGGCCCGATGTCGGCCTGCCCAATATCCGGGAACCGCAAAACTTGACCGAATTTCTCGTCCGGCCCTTTCGACGCGGCAGGCACAGCTAAACGCCGGTTGTTTCAATTCCCGGATTTTCATCATCCTTTCAGCCCGATGCTCGGCCGAAAAACATACGTTCGTTAGAATTTTAGACAAACCTAAAAGCGGTCATCAAGACGACGGCTCTATCATCGACGTGTCTGGCTGAACAAGGTTCGGCGGCACCATGACAGTGCCGAGGCATCCTAGAATGGGTTTCGCCTCAGACGATTGCACTTTTGAACGGGGAGTCCTAGAGGGGACAAAGTGCTCAATGCCTCTATCAGCATTTCTTTGGCGCCGTGCAGCGACGGCGGTCCGCGTGCACGACACCTTATGCACGTTCATCGACGGCACGATTGTCGCTCGGGCAGATAATTGGCGCCCGCTTCGCAATAGTGACGATACGCGCCGCGCGCTCGGTCATACCTCATATCGTGGCGAATTGGTGCCGGTCTACGATCTGGCGACGAAGATGGGCAACAAGCCCTCAAGAAGCTGTGAAATCGCCATCATCAAGATGACTGGCGGTTACGTGGCGTTCCTGATCGACGAATTCGTCGGCAGCACGTCGGCGGTGAGCGAAACCATCCGCCTTTCGGAGCTCGACATTTTCTGCCGCGAGCGCTTAGCTATATAGCATCGCTTTTCTGGTGCCGAAGACGGCGGTCGGGAACGCGCTTCCACAAGCCATGAAGAAAGTCACTCTTCGCAGCAGCTACCTGCCTCGCTTTCTGTACGTTATGACCGGCTGCGCCCGAATTTCGGAACGGATTTTCAGCACGGCGCACGACCGAAGCATGCACGCCCTCATGCAACATCTATAACAGCCAATCTCGGGAAATATTTTCTCCATACTTCACTTAAATTGGCAAACCTGCAATCGCCGGGAGCACCGTTACCAGATATTGTCGATCAAGGTACTAGACTTTCGGGATTCGACGGACATAAACTTGATAGATGAACGCGCGACAGAAAAACAAAGCGATCATAGCCTTGATCTCAACCGGAACTGCCACGTCGATGCAGACGGCTCTCCTTTGGATATGGAGCTGATGAATGCTGTATGATCCAAACATGTCCCGATCGCGCTGGCCGCTGCCGTTTCGCCCGCAGTCATGGGAGACATTGGTTGGTCTGGTCTCCGTAATCCTGCTGGTCGGGATCATATGTGCAAACCTGCCGAGCACGTGGACCACGGAGCGAAACGTATCGGTGGCTTCTTCGAGCCGCGCCGAACATTGACGGTTTGAGATCGTTTCGCCGTTGAGGCGAGGCAATGGGAAGCTTTCGTTGGATTGGCTTCCTGTATCCGTCTGCATCCGGTGGCCGGTTTTGACGGCTGCGAACGCGAGAGCTGCATTAAGGCAAACCAACCCCTTGTTTCATCACCGGAATCAGCCCTGAGCGCGGTGAATTCTCCATATTTTCGATCTGGGCCGTTTGCGTAAGGCTTTGGTCCAACGCATCGTGCGACCCTCGCCCAAATGTCACTCGACTGAAGCCCAAGGAAAGGAACCGACTGCGCCGAAGCTCTGTTTTACCGACAGCTCCGTCAATGACGGACGAAGAGAAGGTGAAAGGAGATTCTGATGAAAACGAAAGTACTTAGTGTTGCGGCACTCGCGCTTGGCCTGACCGCCGGATGTGCCTTTGCCCAATCGTCGACCGTCACCGGCGCTGCAGGTGGTGCGGTTACCGGAGCCGTTGTCGGTGGTCCGGTCGGGGCCGCCGTGGGCGGCGTGGCTGGCGCCATTGTCGGTACCGCCATCGATCCGCCGCCTCAGAAGGTGGTCACCTATGTCCGCGAACAGCCCTTGCCTGAAGAGGGCACGGTTGTGCAGGAGAGAGTGATCGTCGGCAAGCCGCTGCCGGATACGGTCGTTGTTCGCACAGTTCCGCAGAATCCGCGATATGCCTATGCGGTCGTTAACCACGAACGCGTGATCGTTGAGCCTTCCTCACGCAAGGTTATCCAGATTCTGAAGTAGCAACCATCGTGGGGAGCGGCAAGCCGCTCTCCACCCATCCCCTGTACGCCATGGCCGTATCCATTCCATTCGAAACGAGAAGGCGGTCGGTCGGCAACACTCCCCAAAGCTTCGAGATTTTTGCAATGGCTTCCGCAGGCAGTTGTCGTACCCTATTGCGCATCATATTCTATGCTTGGTCGCCTACGCAGCAACTTGCCTATCGCCGGATCGAGCAGCGTCTGGGGCGGAAGGCCCGACCCGGCGATAGAGCCGGTGGGCGGACCGGCTGGGGAAAGGCGTGCATCGACGCCAAACTCGTGAACCCAAAACTTGTGAACGATGATCGCAGAAACCTCGTATCGCATAAGCGCCCGGGAATCGGCTTGTTCACCTCAAGGCAATGCTAGTCAGTGTCTTCAATTGACAGTCGCCGCATCGCTCTCGGATGGCGCTACGATTTCGGATTTCTTTTCCAGAGCATCGCGGACTTCGGCGATTTTTCCCGTATTTGTTCCAACACCAAGAATGCTCTTTGCTTCGGTAAGCGTCTGGTCCGTCACCGGCTTGTTCGACAGCTGCGCCAGCGCCGAACGCAGGGCGTTGTCGCTAAGGGCCGGATCCGTCGGCACGGCCGTCGTTCCATATTGCATTTCGAATTCCGCATATGCCTTCACATAGGCAGAGAGCGCCGCCATCTTGGGATCTTTCGAGTTCAAGTAGGCGTGATAGTCTCTCCTGAGCGAGCTAAGCCTGCCCTCGCCGGGCTTCGAGACGTGCGTCTTCGAGCTTGCACTATGGGCTCTGGAGTGTTTGTCCGCATGATGCCCCAGCAATGAAGATGAAGTCCCCTGTGCTGTCGCCGCATTCGTTGAAGTGCTGTTTGCATCGTCGCTTCCGGACTTTTCATGACCGGAGTTTCCTTCACCATGACCGCCGCTATTCCCATTGCCATTGCCGCCGCCGTTTCCGCCCTTGGCGAATGCCGCCTGCGTGAAGCCAATAGCTGCCCCTCCCATAGGAGCGAGGGCAAGCACCAGGCCGAGGCTTGTTGCACCGATAATGGAATGGACTTTCATGCGCACTTCCTTCGTAACATGCCCGGCACCTGTGGCAGCGGCCATATCCAGCAAATCATGCGCACTAGAATATTGCCGAAATCCCAGCTTTCTATCCCGGTCCGACCTATGCCTTGAGGGTTAGGACCATAGTCTGATTGATCCAATTCTATGGTCGCTTAAATTGCACACGCCAGACGGCAATACCCCGCTCGGGACAACGCGGCAGGTGTCGACGCCCCAACGGTTGACACTCCATCCTGCTGGGATAGCTATAGAGGGTTGGGAGATCCGTGCCGATTATGCCAGTGCCGCGAGCGAACCATAAATACAAACTCTCTCCAGCAAGTCTTATCGAACGCTGGAATTCCCAATCTTTGGCCAGACAGTTCCTGCTTGCCGGCGGCCTCGTCGCGCTCTGTGCGATGCTTGTTGTCGGCTCTTTCGTTGCCGGCCTCATCGAAAATGCAGTGACGCGCAATTCCGCGGCAACGACGGCCCTCTATGTGGATAGCGTCATCGCCCCGCTTCTGCCGGATATGCAAACCACCCAGGTTCTCGATGATACGGTCACCCGCGCTCTTGACGAAACACTCGGGCAAGGCGCGCTTGGCACACGGCTGTTTTCGTTCCGATTGTGGCGTAACGACGGGACGATCCTCTATTCCAACAACAAGGATCTTTCAGGAAAGCGGTTTCCGCTGTCAGATAGTTTGAAGACGGCTTTTTCAGGCCGAATGGTTGCCAAATTCAACCAGATCGACGATGTGGAAAGCGTCGCCGAACGCAATAGCGGCAAACCGCTCCTGGAAATCTACAATCCCGTACTGCAGCCCTGGTCGGGCAAAGTCGTCGCCGTCTCCGAATTCTACGAGATAGCCAACGATTTCGAATGGAGCCTTACTCAGGCCCGCCTGCTGAGCTGGCTTGTCGTTGCCTTGTTCACTCTGACATTCTTCGCTCTTCTGTCGATCATCGTCCTGCGTGGCAGCCGAACCATCGACAATCAACGCAAGGCGCTCAACGGCCGCATCGGCGAACTGTCGACGCTTCTTCAACAGAATGAGGCGTTGCGAGCCCGCGTTCAACGCGCGACCCAGCGTGCGGCCGCGCTAAACGAGAGCTATTTGCGCCGGATCGGCGCCGACCTGCATGACGGCCCGGCCCAATTGGTCGCTTATGCCTCCTTGCGACTGGACAGCCAGACCCTCATCAGCCCCACCGCCTCGGTAAAGGAGCGCGAGGCATCACTTCAGACAATCAAATCCAGCCTTGACGACGCCATGACCGAAATCAGGAGCGTCTGCAGTGGCCTGATGCTTCCTCACATCGAGACGGACAATCTGACCGATCTTTTGAAACGGGCAATTCGAGCCCACGAACAGCGCACCGGCGTCACCGTCGCGCTGAGAGTCGGGACAACACCGACAGACCTTTCGACCTCCGCAAAAATATGTGTCTATCGCTTTGTGCAGGAAGCCTTGAACAACGGCTATCGCCACGCCGGCGGAATCGGGCAAAAGGTCGCGCAGACCTTCAAAGACGGCCAGATCGTGATCGAGGTTGCCGATGAGGGACCGGGATTTGATCCGAAAGAAGTCGGCCCGCAAAAGCTTGGCCTTGCCGGCCTCAGGGATAGGGTCGAAAGTCTCGGCGGTATTTTTCAACTTTTGTCGTCGAACCAGGGAACCATCGTTCGCATGTCCCTGAACATCGAGGAAATGGAGCAGGCATGACAGCTGCAATCAGTTTGGCGGTCGTAGACGACCACCCTCTCTTCAGGGAGGGCGTTATCCGCAGCCTGACCGAAATGGATGGGTTCAGCATCGTCGGTGAGGGCAGCAGCAAGGAGGATGCCCTGCGCATAGCAGCGGAACATCGCCCGGACATCCTGCTTCTCGACATTTCCATGCCGGGAGGAGGGCTGGATGCCATTTCTCTCATCCTCGAGCAGATACCCGATCAGAAGATCGTGATGCTGACCGTCTCCGAGGCAAGCGACGATGTTATGGCGGCGCTCAAGAGCGGTGCGAAAGGCTATGTTCTCAAAGGCGTTGGATCACGGACGCTCGCCGATATCCTTCGCAGCATTGCTGCGGGTGACAGCTACGTCGCGCCGACATTATCGGCGCGTCTGATCTCGGACAACGGATCTGCTGCCCAGATCAATCCCTTCAGTGCATTGACGGATCGCGAGCGAGAGGTCCTCGAGCTGGCTTCTGCCGGATTGAGCAACAAACATATCGGGCTGAAGCTTGATCTGCATGAAAAGACCATCAAGCATCACATGACCCAGATCTTCGCCAAGCTGGAAGTGAGCAACAGAACGGAAGCTGCTATGGCGTTCCGGGATGAACTCGAAAGGCGGCGTCAGTGAAGCAATGATTTGAGCCGCTGCTCGTCGGCAAGCGTCGCATTGCGATTGACGATGGTGCGGCCCTTTGAATCCTTCATCACATAACGTCCGCTCTGTATATTTTCGCTCATGCCATCCTTGTGTTGAACGGTAATCGATCCGTCGCCATCATCGGAGGATTGGTCGGAATCGACCTGGCTTTGAGTAGCGCTCTTGGTTGCGGATGATCGGCCATTGGCATTGCCGTTTCCGTTGTTACCATTACCGTTCCCGTTGTTACCGTTGCCGTTCCCGCCTCCATTGCCATTGTTGCCACCGCCGTTTCCATTGCCATTACCTCCCCCGTTACCGTTTCCGCCCCCATTGCCGTTTCCGCCGCCGTTGCCATTACCCCCTTTGGCCTCCACTATTTGCTGCGCAAATATCGCGGAAGCGCCGTGAATTTTGATGGTGTAGGGGAGTGCTGTGCTGACCATGGTCAACAACAGGCATGGCAAAGCAGCAATGAGCTTTCGACGCAATGACACCTACGGCCTCCTGAGGCTCCGGTTGGCTTCGGCGACGAATGGTCGTCGCTCCCTGGCCCGAAAGCGCCGCCATTTATCGCCGACTGGCAAATATCTCTGATCCCGTATCAAATCGCTGCAACACCGCGAAGGGTCAAGTCTTATCGAACGAAGAGACCTGTGGTTGGACTTCAGCAATCGAAGCCAAGACCTTCCGCCGAGATATCGTCAGACCAACGTCCAAGAAGGAGCTGGACCGAAGCCCAATTGCATGATTGCGTTATTGAAAACGACTTCGTCTGGTCGATATGACTGCGGACACGCTGGCGCCTTGGCCATGCAAAATGCCATGATTGGGAACCCAATAGTGTCTCTGAAAAAATTGGCACTCAATATATCGATGCCCGCGCAATCGATCCGAAAAGGGGGCACTGCGATGACCCAACACTGGAGGATATTTCTAGCCCGTTCCGCGCCGCCGGGGGCGATATTGGATTTCTCAGCAGCCGAGTTCGCTCTCGAGGTCGCGGTCAATTTGCGATATTGCCTGAACCTCGTCCGACCAACGCCGGAATGCATCGATTTGGCTGACCTTGTTTTACTGCGTGCCAGAAACTACGGCGAGGCCAGAATGGGGCACAACCCACAGCTATTCGCAGAGGCCGAAGATGCTCTTGCCAAGGCAACAAGGCTGCTCGAGATCGAGCTCGAATATTGCGCAAAACAGAACATGAAAGGCAGATGCGAACGAGCCGCCTGAAATCTTCGCCATAGCATTCGCGAATGATAAAAGCGAAAAACCTTGGCCATCAGTTGCGTTCCGGGCCGCCTGTGACGAGCGCTTACGCGAACTTGCCGGCTGGTATGATCTACCATTGACATGTCAAGAGGAAGTGCCAGCCGGTCGGGAAATCGGCTGCTCGCCACTGCCTCTTGCGGCGGCGCATGCCTCAGGGGTATGCGCTCGAAAAGAAAGCTTAGTTGCCGCGGGCGCCACTGACGGCGTAAGGGATATGCGAGCGGGCGATGCCGAGATCACGAAGAACATGATCGTCGAGGGCGGAAAGTTCGCGTATCGCTCTGCGCTGTTCGCTAAAGCGCTTAATCTTCTCAAATACTCTCATTTTTACGGTCTCCTTTGCTGACGCACAGGAGATAGGCATTTATCCGCCTAAATAAAACGCACATGCCTGCACGATAGCCATGCCGCTTTTGCACGGCTCATGCCGTTAGATTGGCGGGATGAACACATACTGGTTCTTACCATCGCCCTTCCGCGACCGTTACGGTCCCGATGAAGTGCGCCTAGCTGCTGAACCATCGTCTCTATCGTACGGTCTATGCATCCTGCCATTTGGAAAACGTTGCAGCCTGTCCGCGCAAATTGCCGTCTGGGTCCACGAGCTGCCAGACGATGCCGGCCTCGATCCAGAAACGCCGACCGGATTTCGCAATCCTCAGGCCGCGATAGTCGGAGATGAAACCGTTGCGCGTCACCGCGTCCAGCAGCCGCTGGCGCTCTGCCCGATTGGGAAGCTCGGCCGAAAGCCGCGAGGGCAGCGTTATGAACTCGTCCCACGGATATTCGAAACAATTCTGCGCAGCCTTGTTGGCGTAGACGAAACGCGGATCGGCATCCGTATTATGGGCAAGGACCACGAAAGGCGCATCGCGATAGAGCCAATCCGGCCCCGCGCCCTCAACGATCAAGGACGAGCCGACAATGCGTTGAAAACTGCCGGTCAGAAGTTCGAAAAAGGCTTGGTCAACCGATAAATCGACGGCGTTGCTTTCAGGCCTATCAGTCATCTCTTCCCTTCCTACCGTTCTGGGGCATCGACGCGAGCGATACCTATCAAATTGCGCAGGAGATCAAAAGCAGGGCAAGCGCGAAGACGCGAGTATCCATCATCAACCATACCGCGAAGCCAAGGTCTCGGGGTAAGCGCGCAAGTTACTGACGGCGTGTTCAAGGACGAGATTACCTCGACTAAGCTCCGGCAGCTCCAAACACCGACCAAATTACGGCCCCTCACCGATTGACAACCGACGTTCGATCTCGTCGATGACAGAAATAAGATCGGCAACCGTATCAATGATATAATGCGCCCCGAGGATCATCGTCGCCCAAAGACCCGGAGCACATCAATTTTTAATTCGGATCATATCCGCATGCGGCGAGGTAATTTCACGCATTCGCTTGGTTGGAAGGCTGTGATGGAAGCTTGAGGCGATGTCCTAGTCGTCTTTGTTCCGGGTTTGCCGCACCTCTTCCACGATCGGGTCGGTGCTATCGTTGCGCTCCCCTCTCTCCTTTCTACGGCGGCTTGCATCCGCCAATTGCCATAGGACAATACCGGCAGCTCCGAGGCTGCCGATAATGGCCACAATGACTTCGAAATTCCAAATCATTGCCCTCCCCATTTATTTTGGCGCATCCGCGCGTCGTGATTGGCTGTGCAACACAGGTTATCAAGCGATCCCGGCTTCATCTCGCCTTCATCAGCCCATACTTCTCTCTGCGAAAGTGCGGTAGCGGTCATTCCAAAACGCCACAATGTGGGCGGCGGCGAGAAGACCCACCGTACCAACCATCTGCGCAACTGGCCCTGCGGCGCCTATCTCTCGACACAGGAACTGAAAAACAGAAAGCAACGGATAGTGTACGATGTAGAGTGGATAAGAGATGTCACCGAGCCAACGCGATAACGCGCGCAATTTCTCTGGCACTTCGAGCGCGATGGACCAGACAAGCAACATCGGCAGGGTCAGCAGCGCAACGTCCGTGTCAACTCGCGAGTGATAGAAAATCACCATAAGCCAGAGAGGCGGCAATAAAGCGAGCCACGTCCGCCAACAGGGCCTCACACCAAGTCGCGCTAGCAACACCCCGAAGGGAAAGGCAAAGCCAAGCCGTGCGATGCCGATATGGATGGTGTCCCACGTGCTGCCGACGTTCAAATCGGCGCCCCACGACAGCAACGTGATGCCCGAAACCACCGTCACTATCAGCAATATCGGCGCCGTCAGATAACGTCGAAACGCAGCATAAAGAAAGTAAGCGGTGAATTCGAGAAAGAGCGTCCAGCACGGAACATTTACAGGGAAATAGTCCCCGGCGACGGGTGCCGGCAGAACCGCCAGATTGAGCGGAACGACCCAGGCTGGCGGGCTGTCGATACCCGCAAACACCTTGGCCGCTATCACGAACGCACCGAGGAGAATGCCGACGAGGAAAACCGGATAGAGCCGCCTCAGTCGAGCGGCAAAGAAACCCGGCGTTGTCATGCCGGCTATGAACCTTGGACCATAGACAGTTTCGGTGACAAAGCCGGACAAAGCGAAAAAGAAATCCACCGCCAGATAACCAAACGGTGCGACGTGCCAGATCAATCCCATATGAAAATGCACAACAGCGATCGCAGCAAGACCGCGTATCGCGTCCAGCGAATAGTAGCGCATTTTGGAAAACCTCTCCAAATTTTCCGCAGCTATTTTTCTTACGAGGCAAGCGTCTTTCGATAAGACGCAACCAGAAAGTCCGCGTTTGGCTCAATCGAGCCAACCCGCGCGCGTCTACTCCGGTACAAGACAGTCAGACTTCATTGAGGATGAAATTGCGTTTAATGGCGCATCGTTGCTGACGATGCCACGACCATAAAATGATCTCGAGAGGAGCAATAGATCGTTTAAAGCGCCCTCCGCTCGCTCGCTCCGCCTCCTTCGAGTGAGCGGGAGAATAATATAACGTCGATGTTTTGCCAATATAATAAGTACGATTTTAATCTAAATGCTTCTTTTCGTACACAGCACTAGGTTTATTCGCCGATAAATTTAAATATAGATCAAAAAAATCGATTTATTCAATTATTAGTTAGGTCGCACATTTATTTCTCTCCTTACGAGAAGCCATAGACGGCTACGCAATTTGGAGATTCCTTACCTGTATAAATGACTTCTACTTAAATTCACGAAAGCCCATCTCATGTTGGTACACGAATAATCAGGGGAGCCGCTTTTTCTCATCCGGCGAGCTGCGGAGGCAGGGAGTTGTTTGAACTTGACAAAGCAGCAGGCGGGACGGCTGCCATACTCTTCGTCTCCGGCCTGCTGAACTGCAGGATTCAGGCAGCGCTTGCTGACCGCCGCGATCGTCATCCGCTGCCCCGAGGTCACCAATGCTCTATTGAAATCATCGCTCAGACCGTGTGGTTCCGTCTCCGTTTCCCTCTTAGCCTGTGGATACCGGGGGACAGGTTGACCGCCTCGGTGATCATTGTCTCGCATCAGGCGATCAGACTTTAGATAGGGAAATTTGGCGTGGATCTTAATTAGCGGCATACATCGTCGCCTATTCTCTCCAGATACTGACCGAGGCAGACATCATACGCTCTGTGTTTCCTCCGCAAAGGGCTATGCTTCCATTCGTCCGATGTCCCCTCTTCACCATTTCTTTTGGCTTAGGGGCTGACGGCGCGTCGGCAGAAATCGGTAACGGCTGCCACCAGCCTCCGCCGATCGATCTCCGATCCATCGGTCAGACAGTCATCGACGGCGCTGTGCATGGAATTGAACAGCATGACAGCCGTGAGCCTGGCATCGACGAAGGCGAACGCGCCAGCGGCGTGACCTTGGACAAGGAAGGATGTGAGGCGACTGACAAGAGGATTGGCACGTTTCATGTCCCGCTTCGTCGGCTGAAACTGATGAAATACCAGATCGTGAAGCGCGACCTCGTCGAGATAGCCGAGAACGCAGGCTTCCATCACAGCATCCAGCCGCCGCACCCAACTGTCAGAGGCGGACGCTCTCGCGACGGCATCGATCCTTTCGCAAAAGAGCTCGACGAACCGCGTTTGCAGGGCTTTAAGGACATCGTCCTTGGTCTGAAAATAAAGGTAGAAAGTACCCTTGGCGACGTCTGCGGCATCGACGATCTCCGCAACACTGGTCGCGGCAAACCCCTTCTCCAGAAACAGTTGCTGCGCGGCATCCATCAATTCCTCGCGGCGAATTTCCGGCGGCTTGGTGCGCGGACGCGGACGATCTGTAACGGTCACGAGTTCTCCTCGTTGTTCATAGGCTGTCGATGATGATACCCGCTGGCGAGAGAGTGGATGCGCACAACCATCTCACCGCGAGCGAGCCCTTTTCAAAGACTTCTAACGGCATATCGAGCGGAAGACGAGCAAGACTTCGCCGAGCGTCATCGACCGTCGATGTGGGGGCGACGACCGCGACCCCGAGAAGGAGCCGGCGAAGCGTCTCGCGAACAAGATCCAGCCGCTGCGCCAGCATGGGCAGCACAGCCACATCTCTTTGAAACGCGAATCCGCAAGCGGCGACCAGGAGGAGAGCAAAAGGCTGTTCGCGTCTCAGCCAGCACTCGATCGTATCGAGGCCTGCGCGCACGCCGTCGACATCAAGCGGCGTTTCCGCGACCAGTATCGCGAGCGGCCAATGAGTCTCATCACCCTCAGGCAACATCGATATATGCTCGCTCATGACAGCCGGCGCAAAGCTGCCAGGCCTCGCAGCGCTCCACCGACATCCAGCGGTCTTCCTTGCGCTGCCGAAAGGGAGGCAAGCCACATCGCCGCCTCATTGACATCATCGAACATCTGCATGGGAATTCCGAACAGCTTTTCGGCATTTATGCGGCCCATCTCCTCGAGAGCCTCCGACGGTACAACGGTCGCCATGCCAATGACGAACTGCCTGATCCTCTCGCCATTGGCCTGAAGCCAAACCTTTGCATCCTTTGCACCGCCCTCGGGCCGCCTGAGCGCCTCGGCATCGGTGAAGACACGCAATGCCGAAAAGGATTCGCCGCGATCCAGCCAGGCGTTCCAGTCCGAAAAGAAGACGAACTGCTCATCGAGCGACATCGCGCCGCGAGCGGCTGAAAGCACGAGCGGCCACTGGCTGAGATCGTGACGGATCATGACTGGACACCCCTCGATGTGACACGTCGGAAGCAGACGTCGCTCAGCATGGAGCCTCCCAAATTCTCAATACGGACGGCCATTCGCATGCCCTTTAAAACTCGAAAGTTACAGTCCGTACATATGACTGACCGTCGGTCATTTGTAAAGGAAGAATATTCTTGGAGCCTGATATGGAGCTTGCACTCTGCCCGGCCTTAAAGCCGGCATGATCGCGCCACATGTGAATTCGCCAGACGTAGCGGAGGTTTCGATTGCCCGCCGGATCGGTCATCTATTTGGATGCGGATTTCGCCCGACATGCCAGCATCGGCATGGTCTCGAAGGAAGCAGCGGGCGCATAGCGGAACGCTATATGGCGCGTATGGACACATGGCGAGGAGGTTGGGCCTGTATCTTCCGCGTGTATCCAAAGATACGTCAACACAACCCTCATATGATTGGCAGCGGCTATGTTTTCGACAATTTTAAGAGTCCAATCACGCCCTCGAAAAGTTGGCTTCTGAATAGCTGAGGGTGCGGCCGGAGCGCCAGGATGACCTTCAAACTTTGAAAGACATCCCATACGCGCTGCGCATGGCCCAAGCACCGCTTTCACTTCGGCTTCAATGGTGAGACTATGTTGACAGGATCACGCCAATCTCATTGCTTGTCCGAGATAGCTCAGGCAAATGATATCGATGAATTGCGCCAGTTCTTATTCAAGTTCTGTTCTTTATATGGCCTGGCAAACGCCGCCTTTCATGTGACGCAAATCGCCGCACTGCCGCAGCAAAACCCGCTTCTCCTGCTGACCTACCCGCCGGAATGGGTAGACACATATATAGCGCACGATTATTTCTCCATCGACCCCGTTGTTCAAGCTGGACGCAACGGATTTCTGCCCTTCGACTGGTCGACCCTCGATCTGAAGTCGCCGCAAAGCATCTCCTTTTTCCGCGAAGCCGAAGCCTTTGATGTCGGGCGCTACGGCTTGACGCTGGTCGTTCGAGGGCCTCACGGCGAGCGATCGCTTTTTACAGTGACCTCGAATCTGAAGAGCGGCGACTGGGAGCATTTGCGAAACAGCATAATAGGCGATCTCCAGGTCATCGCCTATTATCTGCATGAGCAGTCATTGATCGTGTCCGGCCTGCGAGAGCAAAGCATCGGACGCAGGCTTTCTAAGCGGGAGACCGAGTGCCTCGAACTGCTGGCGCACGGCCTGCTTCCGAAGCAGATCACATCCATCCTTGGAATTTCCGAAAGCGCCGTGCGCCTGTATCTCAGCTCCGGCCGCCGCAAACTTCATGTCAGCACCACAAATCAGGCCATTGCGAAAGCAATCTCGCTCGAGCTCATCAAAAGCTGAACTGAATATTGCCCGGCGACGAAGATGCAAATTGCAAGGTAGGGGTCCTGTCATCCTTGCCTCGCATGGTCCTCAGCCGTTGCTCAAGCCGCTGATCGGACTCCTCGTTGACCTCCCAGAGGCCGACATAGAGGTTGCCGATCTCCGGCCGCGAGCGGGCAAGCGGCGTAGGCGACCATCCGATCTTTCGGTAAACCCCGATCATCGATGCATCATAGACGCCCATGATGTGCTCTATGCCCGATTTCAAGCTCAGGCGGCAAAGACCGGAAAGTAGCTCGACGGCGGCGGTCTGCGACGACGGATGTCCGGCCTGCAGCGGAGGATGCACGCAAAACCGGGTGCACTCCCAGATCGAAGGACTGCAGATATCGAGATCCTCGTTGAAAAAATGCTGGAACTCGCTCGAAAGCATCGTCTCGCTCGTTGTCGGCAACAGCCGCAGCGAGCCCGTAAGCTCATCGTCCTCTTCCTTCACGGCCAAGTAGATGGGGTCGTGCTCGTCGTCGAAGCGGTCGATCTCCAAACCACCTTCAACGTTGACATCCCAACCCATTCGATCACGGAAAACGAGCGCGCGGGCGTGGAACATCTGGGTGAAATACGAGGACGCCGTATTGCGGTCTCGTCGTGTCAGTATCTGTAGCATCAGTCTCTCCAAATTTTGCCTTAACAAAACACCTTGGAGCCAGGCTTCAATATATCGATTCCGCCAGATTGCGCGGCCGCGGGCACTCCTTAAAATCGAAGAACACGGAGTAAGGCAGAAGATTCACCCCCTCCCGCGGCCTCTCTTGTCGGCATGCAGGGGTCGGCATGTAGGGGCTTGCGGACATTCGGCGCGCTAACGCCTCTCAAGCAATCGGAAGTGCCATCTTCTGCCGCCCAACGCAGAGCCTCGCATGGCGCTCCGGCCGCAAAAATCCTTCGCTGATCTCTTCCGGATCAAGATAGGACGATGACAGTGATTGCGCCCTCATGTGTGACGGTGACGGCCATGTTCCTCCTCTCAATCATTGCAATTATAATTGACTGACCGGTCGGTTTATGCGAGAGTTTTGTGGTCGCCATCGGAAGGGCGGCGGGGAGGAAACATGTCCGAATCCGACACCATTCTGTCGGCGCTTGCCGATGGTGTCTTGAGCCTCACGCTCAATCGACCCGACAAACTCAATTCCTTCAACGAGGAAATGCATCTTGCGCTGCGTGCCGGCTTCGAGCGTGCACATCAGGATGGGGATGTCCGTGCGGTTCTCCTGACAGGAGCCGGCCGTGGCTTCTCGGCCGGCCAGGATCTCGGCGACCGCGATCCGCGCAAAGGCACTCCGGATCTCGGCCATACGATCGAGACTTTCTACAATCCCCTGCTGCGCCTCATTCGCAGCCTGGAAAAGCCGGTGATCTGCGCGGTCAATGGCGTTGCTGCCGGCGCCGGCGCCAATATCGCATTCGCCTGCGATATCACTCTCGCCGCCCGTTCCGCCCGCTTCATCCAGGCCTTCGCGAAAATCGGCCTCGTGCCGGATTCCGGCGGCACCTGGAACCTGCCGCGGCTGATCGGCGAAGCCCGCGCCAAGGCACTGGCGCTGACGGCCGAGCCTTTGGATGCGGAAACGGCAGCCAGTTGGGGCTTGATCTGGCGTGTGGTAGACGATGACAAGCTGATGGATGAGGCTAAGGCGCTTGCCATCAGGCTCGCCGCCGGCCCAACAAAAGGCCTCGGCCTGACGAAGCGCGCCATCCAGGCGGCAGCGACAAATTCGCTCGACGATCAGCTCGATCTTGAACGCGACCTTCAGCGCGAAGCAGGCCGCAGCGCCGACTATGCCGAGGGCGTCACGGCTTTCCTCGAAAAGCGTAAGCCGGAGTTCAAGGGCAGATGAGCATGGCCGACACGCTTTCCCCAGAGGCGCGCGCCGAAGCCTGCGCAAGCGCCATGTGGGACGAAGACAATGCCAGCCGCCATCTCGGCATGGAGCTGCTTGCAGTGGCACCGGGTGAGGCTACGCTCTCGATGGCGATCACCGAAGCGATGACGAATGGTCATGGCACCTGTCATGGCGGGTACATCTTCACGCTTGCCGACTCGGCATTCGCCTTCGCTTGCAATAGCTATAACCGACGCACCGTCGCCCAGCACTGTTCGGTGACCTATATCGCGCCGGCCTTCAAGGGCGACCTGCTGACGGCGACGGCGCGAGAGGTCTCCCGCCGCGGCCGCGGCGGGATTTACGACATTGCGATCACCAATCAGCAGGGCGAGCAGATTGCAGAATTCCGCGGCCACTCGCGAACGATCAAGGGCACGCTTCTGCCGGAATAAGATTCATGCCGGCTGCGCCTAGCATTTCCAGGAAAAGTGCGAAGCGATTTTCCGTCCGGAATGCGAAAAGAAACAAGAGGATAAGCATTTCTGGAGGAGACATTCATGGAGAACCTTTCCCCGCGAGCCGGCGAACTGGAGGCGATCGAGATGGCCTCGCGCGACGAGATTTCCGCGCTGCAGCTCGAGCGCATGAAGTGGTCGCTCATCCATGCCTATGAGAATTCGCCCTTCTATAACAAACGCTTCGATGAAGCCGGCGTGCATCCCTCCGATCTGAAGACGCTGTCCGACCTCGCCAAATTCCCCTTCACCACCAAGAAGGATCTTCGCGACACCTATCCTTTCGGCATGTTCGCAGTGCCGCGCGAAAAGCTTGCCCGTATCCACGCTTCCTCCGGCACGACGGGCAAGCCGACCGTCGTCGGCTATACCGCCAAGGACGTCGATACCTGGGCGAGCGTCGTCGCCCGTTCGATCCGCGCCGCTGGCGGCCGCGCCGGCGATCTAGTGCATATTGCCTATGGCTATGGTCTCTTCACCGGTGGCCTTGGTGCACATTACGGCGCGGAAAGGCTCGGCTGTACGGTAGTCCCCGTCTCCGGCGGCATGACGGAACGGCAGGTCACCCTGATCCAGGATTTCAAGCCGCGCGTCATCATGGTCACCCCCTCCTACATGCTGTCGATCCTCGACGAATTCCGCCGCCAGGGCCTCGACCCCAGAGAAAGCTCGCTTGCGATCGGCATCTTCGGCGCCGAACCATGGACCAATGCCATGCGCGACGAAATCGAGCACGCCTTCGATATGCACGCCGTCGACATCTATGGCCTCTCTGAGGTCATAGGTCCTGGCGTTGCCAGCGAATGCATCGAGAGCAAGGATGGGCTGCATATTTGGGAAGACCATTTCTATCCGGAGATCATCGATCCCGTCACCGGTACGATCTTGCCGGATGGCGAACTCGGCGAGCTGGTATTCACGGCGCTGACCAAGGAAGGGCTGCCGATCATCCGCTACCGCACCCGCGACCTGACGCGGCTGCTGCCAGGCACGGCACGCTCAATGCGCCGCATGGAAAAAGTAACGGGACGCTGTGACGACATGATGATCCTGCGTGGGGTCAACGTCTTCCCAACACAGATCGAGGAGCAGATCCTCAAATGCCGCGGGCTTGCGCCGCACTTCCAGATCGAGCTCACGCGCTCCGGTCGCATGGACGACATGACCGTTCATGTCGAATGCACGCTGGAGGCGGCAGACGAAGCCGCGCGCGGTCTTTCGGCAAAGGAACTCACCCATCACATCAAGAGCGTGGTCGGTGTCTCGACGAAGATCACCGTGCATCCGCCGGGCGGCGTTGTCCGCTCGGAGGGCAAGGCAAAGCGTGTGGTCGACAATCGCCCGAGAGAGTGATTGCTGTCGTACCGGATAGCCTGACAAGGATTTGATCGTGTATAGGAAGCTTCGACCATCGGGCATGGGTAACGTCAATCGGCAATGAGCAGAGCAGGATCACATGGCACGCACGCGCGCAGTTGATTTCGAGGAAAAGCAGCGTGGCATCCTGGCAAGCGCTGCGGCGGTCTTTGCCGAGGTCGGCATGGAGAAAGCCTCCATGTCGATGATCGCCTCGCACAGCAATGTCTCGAAGGCCCTGCTCTATCATTACTATCCCGGCAAAGATGCGCTGATATTCGACATCGTGCAAACGCATCTGACGGAGCTGGAAGACGCGATCGAAGCAGCCGATCGCACCGATATAACGCCACAGGAACGGCTGCGCTTGCTCGTGAAAGCCGTGCTAAAGAACTATGAAGGCGCGGACAACGAACATCAGGTTCAACTTAACGGCACGCATGCACTCTCGCCGGAACAGCTTTCGGAGATCAGAACGATCGAGCGACGCATCGTCAAGCGCTTCTCCAGTGTGATCCAGGATCTCAACCCGGACCTCAACAAGAACAGGCCGTTGCTGATGCCGGTCACCATGTCGCTCTTCGGCATGATGAACTGGGTCTATATGTGGTTCCGTCCCAACGGCCCGATCACCCGCGACGAATATGCCGATATCGCCACCACCCTCATCCTTGAAGGGGTCAAGGCCGTCCGTTGATGTCACGCGTCAGTCGTCGCGCCTCATCCGTTCGAGAATAAGCGGATCATATTCCGGCGCGCGGATGCGGCGGCGATCCGGCTCAGGTGCCGTCAGCGGCTCGACGGCCACCAGCTTCTCTTTCGCCTCCAGTGCCAGGCGCTGATAGATGGCGGTTCCCTGGCGCTTCCAGGCGATCTCTTCCGGCGTCAACTCGCGAACCACGCGAGCCGGCGCGCCCACGGCAAGACTGTTTGCTGGGATTTCGGCACCGGCCTTGACGAAAGCCATGGCGGCGACGATCGCATTCTCGCCGATAACGGCTTCATCCATGATGACGGCATTCATGCCGACCATGGCATTGGCGCCGATGCGGCAGCCATGCAGCACAGCGCCATGGCCGATATGCCCTGCCTCGCCGATCACGACCTCCAGGTTCGGGAAGCTGTGCACGACGCAGGTCTCCTGCACGTTCGAGCCATGCTCGATCACGATACGCCCAAAATCGCCGCGCAGCACGGCGCCCGGCCCGACATAGCAGGCGGGGCCAATGATAACGTCGCCGATGACGGTTGCGGCCGGATGCACGAAGGCTGAGGGATCGATGACCGGGATCACGCCGTCATAGGAATAGATCTGCGCCATTCAGTCGGCTCCCAAACCTTCCACATCGCGACCGGTTTCGGCCACCGCCTCCATCCGTTGCGCGAACTCGCGACGCAAGGTGCGGCGAAGCTGGGCGGCCTTGTGCCGTCGGATATCAACCGGCGTGACCGGCACCAGTTCCGGCACGCGGACCGGGCGGCCGGCTTCATCGACGGCGACCATGGTGAAATAACAGGAATTGGTGTGGCGGCGCACGCCGGAGCGGATATTTTCCGCCTCGACCCGTATGCCGACTTCCATGGAGGTACGGCCGGTATCGTTGATCGAGGCGCGAAAGGTGACGAGTTCGCCGACATTGATCGGCTCCTTGAACAGCACCTGATCGACCGACAGCGTCACGGCATATTGCTTGGAATAGCGCGAGGCACAGGAGAAGGCGACGCGATCGAGCAGGTTCAAAAGGGCGCCGCCATGCACCTTGCCGCTGAAATTCGCCATGTCAGGCGTCATCAGCACAGTCATTTCCAGGCGATGCGGATCTTGCTCGGTCGTCGTCATGCGCTCACTCTCTCCTTTTCGCCACCATCGTCAGAACGTCATATTGCGCGACGACGGCATCCAGCTGGTTCGTTACCTTGCAATCCCAGCGCACCTCGCCGTGCTCGGCATTGATGCGGGGATTGATCTCCTTGCAGGTCAACTGCACCTGGAGCGTATCACCCGGATTGACCGGTGTCAGGAAGCGGAGATTGTCGACCCCATAATTTGCAAGAACCGGGCCGGGAGCCGGATCGACGAAGAGGCCGGCGGCGAAAGAGACGATAAGATAGCCGTGCGCCACACGTCCCTCGAAGAACGGATTGGCCTTGGCCGCCTCCTGATCCATATGGGCATAGAAGGTATCGCCGGTGAAATGGGCGAAGTGCTCGATATCCTCCAGCGTGACCGTGCGCTTGCCGGTGACGAGCTGATCACCGATCTTGAGCTCGGCCAGCGATTTGCGGAACGGATGCTCGCTGTCGGCGTGGGCGTCCGCCCCATCCATCCAGCGTCCCGTCACGGCCGAGAGCAGACGTGGAGTGCCCTGCACGGCAGTGCGCTGCATGTAATGCTTGACGCCGCGAATGCCACCGAGCTCCTCGCCGCCGCCGGCGCGGCCGGGACCACCGTGAACGAGGCCCGGCAGCGGTGAGCCGTGCCCCGTGGAGCTCTTGGCACTCAAGCGGTTGCCGATCATCACGCGACCATGGAATGGTGCGAGACCGAGAACGACGTCCTCAGCGAAATGCGGATCGTTGGTGAAGACGGAGGCAACGAGGCTGCCCTTGCCGCGGCGTGCCAGATCGACCGCCTCTTCCGCCGTGTCAAAGGGCATAACGGTGCTGACCGGGCCGAAGGCCTCGACATCGTGAATGGCACGCGCAGAGCCCGGCTTGTCGCAATAGAGCAGGACCGGATTGAGAAAGGCGCCGGCGCTCGCATCGCCGGACATCACGTGCGGATTATCGGGATCGCCGCCGACGATCTCGGCGTCGGCAGCAAGATCCCGGATGCGCGCCCGCACCTCCTCGCGCTGGTCGAGGCTTGCAAGCGGCCCCATGCGAACCGTCTCATCGGCCGGATTGCCGATTGCCGTCTTACCGAGACGATCGTTCAAGGCCGCAATGAGCGCTTCGCTATAGGAGCGGGGTGCAATGACGCGGCGGATGGCGGTGCATTTCTGTCCGGCCTTGACCGTCATCTCGCGCGCGACCTCCTTGACGAAGAGGTCGAACTCTTCCGTGCCGGGTGCCGCATCGAGCCCGAGGACCGCCGCATTGAGGCTATCGGCCTCCATGGTGAAACGCACGGAATTTTCGATGATCGCCTTGTGCGTCTTGAGACGCTGGCCGGTTGCGGCGGAGCCGGTGAAGGTCACCACATCCTGACCTTCAACATGATCAAGGAGATCGCCGACCGAGCCGCAGACGAGCTGCAGCGCACCTTCCGGCAGCAGGCCGGTTTCGATGATGCGGCGAACCATGAGTTCGGTGAGGTAGGCCGTCTGGCTTGCCGGCTTGACGATGGCGGGAACGCCGGCAAGCAAGGCCGGCGCGATTTTTTCCAGCATGCCCCAGCAGGGGAAGTTGAAAGCATTGATGTGAACGGCGACGCCCTGCAGCGGGCTTAGGATATGTTGTGCCGAAAAACTCTGGTCCTTAGAGAGCTGCTCCGCATCGCCATCGAGCAGCACACGCGCATTCGGCAATTCGCGCCGGCCCTTGGAGGCATAGGACAGCAGGGTTCCGATGCCACCTTCGATATCGACCCAGCTGTCCGCCCGCGTGGCACCTGTCGCCGTCGAGCGCGCGTAGAATTCTTCCTTCCTCTCGAGCAGCGCCTGCCCAAGCGCCTTCAGCATTGCGGCACGCTCATGGAAGGACATGCGCCGCAGCGCCGGGCCGCCCTTGTCGCGGCCATAGGCCAAGATCTGCTTGAAATCGATACCGGAGGAATCGATGGACGCGACAGGCACGCCGGTCGATGCATCGAGCAGCGGCACGCCTTCCTTGGCGCCGGCGACCCAGGTGCCTCCGACATAGCTTTCAAGCCGACGTGGCTGGTTTGCCATGATGTTCATCCGAATTTCCTTCCTTAGTCTTTCCGGCGATCCGAGCGGAAAACCGTCATGCATCTTCCCGGAACTGATCAATTCAATCCAAGCGCAGCGAGCTGCCCATCGACATCAGCCCGCCATTCGGCAAGCAAAGTTTCGTTGGGCTGATGACGCAGGCCGAAACGCGACAATGTTTCGAAGCGTGTCGAGCCGGCGTGACCGAAGCTCGCGGCAACGCGGGGATACCAGTAGGCAACTGAAGCCCGCGCCTTGGCCCGCCCCTCATCATCGGCCACGATGCGGGCAAGACCGGCGGCGCCGAGTTCGGCATGCCGCGTCTCGCGCGGCAGGATGGCACGAAAGGTTTCGGCAAGCGGCTGATAGGAAACGTGCGCCAGCTCCTTCAGCTGCACGACGCTGGCAGCACCCATCAGCATGTTCATGACGACGGCATCCACCCAGCCCTGAAGCGGATAGTGAAAGACGGAAAGACGCATATCGCCGCCCTGCCTAACAGCGCCGATATCGGCATCGCGGGAAAGTCGCGCCGCCCAGGGATGGTGGACGGCATAGCGGCCGCCATCGACGCCGAAGGTCTCCATGATCTTCAGGACCTGGCCGGCATGATCGGTCTTTTCCAGCACGATGCGCGCCGCGGAAATGCGCTCCTGAATGCCCGGAGCATCGTTGATGATATCGGCAAAGCCGGCGGAGCCGGCCAATTCGCTATCGACGAAGCTCGCCATCAGACGCAAGAGTTCGCCGCGATAGCGCGGAGGCGCGTTGTCCGGCGAGGAGAGCATCCCACCCTCCTGCAGATATTGCTCGATCGGCATCGTCTCGGACATCTCGTTCCTCCCTTCGATGCGGACGCACCTACTGGTCGTAGCTGACAACGATACGGTCGGTGAGCGGGTAGCACTGACAGGTCAGCACATAGCCCTGGCGCACCTCGTAATCCTCGAGCGCGTGATTGGCCTCCATCTCGACCTCGCCTTCGAGAACCTTGGCCCGGCAGGTGGAGCAAACGCCGGCCTTGCAGGCGTAAGGCACATCCATTGCATTTTCGAGCGCGGCATCGAGCAGGCACTGGCCATGCTTAGGAAACTTGAAGATGCGCGTCGCGCCATCGAGCGTGACCGTTGCCTCGCAGCTGGTTTTATGATCGGCGGCGGCACCACTCTCCACCTTGCGCCGCGCGCGGCCCGGCTGCGCGGAGGCGAAGAGCTCGAACTTGATCTGGTCGTCGCCCATGCCGTGTTCGCGCAAAACCGCCGCGATCGCCAGCATCATCGGCTCGGGACCGCAGATGAAGGCTGTCGCGACCGATTTCACATCGATCCAGCTCTTGAAGAGCGCTTTGCACTTCTCCGCATCGATCCGCCCCGTGAAAAGATCGATCTCCTGCGCTTCGCTTTCGAGAATATGCAATATCGACAGACGACCGAGATAGAGGTTCTTCAGATCCTCCAGCTCCTCGCGAAACATGATCGAGCTGATATGCCTGTTGCCATAGACCAGTGTGAAGACCGAGCGCGGCTCTCGCGCCAGCACGGTCTTGATGATCGAAAGAATCGGCGTGATGCCGCTGCCACCGGCAAAACCGAGATAGTGCTTGGCGATATCCGGCTCGATGGCGGTGAAGAAGGCTCCCATCGGCGGCATGGCTTCCAACGTGTCGCCGGCCTTCAGGTTTTCGTTGATCCAGGTCGAGAAGCAGCCGCCATCGACGCGCTTGACGCCGACCTTCAGCACGCCCTCATCCTTGCCCGTGCAGATCGAATAGGAGCGGCGCAATTCCTCGTCGTCGAACTTGCGGCGAAACGTCAGATACTGGCCCTGCGTGAAATCAAAGACGGCCCGATCCTCCTCCGCAGGCGCAAGCGTGACGACGACTGCATCGCGCGTCTCGCGGCGCACATCGGTGACAGTCAGCGGATGAAAACGTGCCATGGATGCGGATCTCGTCCTTTGGTGGTCAAATACATTTGAAGTAATCGAAGGGTTCAAGACACTCGGTGCAGCGATAGCTCGCCTTGCACGGCGTCGAGCCGAACTGGCTGATCTTTTCCGTAGTTGTCGATCCGCAGCGCGGACAGGCGATAGCAAGATTGGAACGGCCGGTAAGCCGCTCGATCCGCTTCATCAAGATGCCGTCTGCAGCCGTGCCATCGATCGGCGGGGCGATGCCGTAGGCGCGCAGCTTTTCACGGCCTTCTGGACTGATCCAGTCGGTCGTCCAGGCGGGCGACAGCTGGCGCTCGAGGCGTACCCGGTCGATACCCTTTTCGGTCAATGCCCGCTCGATATCGAGATTGATTACCGTGGTGGCGGGACAGCCCGAATAGGTCGGCGTCACCGTGACGACAAGCGTATCGTCTCGCCAGCGGACATCGCGGATGATGCCAAGATCGGTCAGCGAGATCACCGGTATCTCGGGGTCCGACACCTGCGACAGCCAGTGCCAGATTTCATCGACCGAAGGATGCAGTGCGGTCGCCATTTGCGCCTCCTACCAGGCCGCGCCCGGATAAGCGCGCTGCAGGAACTGCATCTCGGCCAGAAGATAGCCGAGATGCTCGGTGTGAACGCCGCGCCGGCCGCCCTTGTGCATGTAGCCATCTGCCGGACGTTTCAGCGTCGCTTCGGTAAGTGTATCGGAGACGATCTCGTCCCAGCCAACCTTGAGGCTCTGCAGCGACGGGGTCACTCCGGCTTGCGTCAACATCGCATCAACTGCATCGTCGACAAACATTTCACCGGTAAAGGCCCAGAGATCGTCGAGCGCCTCCTGCATACGACGGTGGCTTTCCGCCGTGCCATCGCCAAGCCGGATGACGAGATCACGGCTGCGGTCGAGATGATAGGAGACTTCCTTGAAAGCCTTTTCCGCGATCTCGGCAATGCGCGGATCGGCCGAACCTTTCAACGATTTCAGCAGCAGATAGTGCCAGGCGTCGAAGAGGAATTGCCGCATCAGCGTCTTGCCGAAGTCGCCATTAGGGCGTTCGACCAGCAGGATATTGCGGAACTCGTAGCCATCGCGCAGATAGGCGAGATCATCCGCAGAGCGGCCCTTGCCTTCCACCTCGCCCGCCAGAGCGAGCCAGAGCTGTGTCTGCCCGATGAGATCGAGCGCCGTGTTGGCAAGCGCGATATCCTCTTCCAGCGCCGGTCCGCGGCCGCACCATTCGGAAACGCGGTGGCCGAGGATCAGCGAGTTATCACCGATGCGCAGGAGGAATTCGACAAGAGCGGCCTGATCGACCGCCGGCTCAAGAGTAGGGGTCGCCATCACATGTGCCCCACTTCATCGGGAATATCGAAGAAGGTCGGGTGACGATACACCTTCGAATTAGAGGGATCGAAGAGCGGACCCTTTTCCGAGGGCGCGCTGGCGGTGATCTCGGAAGACCGTACCACCCAGATGCTCACCCCTTCGTTGCGTCGCGTATAGACATCGCGTGCATTGTTGATCGCCATCTCCGCATCAGGCGCATGCAGGCTGCCGACATGGCGATGGTTGAGGCCATGCTGACCACGGATGAAAACTTCCCAAAGCGGCCATTCACTGGACATGTTTCTCACTCCCTGATCATCCTGCACGCCTATTCGGCGGCAACCCTTGCGGCGGCGCGGCGCTCGGCCGCTTTCTCGGCATGCACCGTCAGGCCGTCGCGGAACCACGCGCCATCGTCCCACGCCTGCTTGCGGGCATTCAGCCGCTCCGCATTGCAGGGGCCGTTGCCGGCGATGACGTTGAAAAATTCCTTCCAGTCCGGCTCGCCGAAATCGTAGCCGCCCTTCTCCTCGTTCCACTTCAGATCGGGATCAGGAACGGTCAGGCCGAGATATTCGGCCTGCGGCACGGTCTGGTCGACGAATTTCTGCCGCAGCTCGTCATTGGAATTCTGCTTGATCTTCCAGGCCATGGACTGGGCGGAGTGCACGGAGGCATCGTCCGAAGGGCCGAACATCATCAGCGACGGCCACCACCAGCGGTTCAGCGCATCCTGCACCATGGCCTTCTGTGCCGGTGTGCCCTTCACCATTTTCATCAGGATGTCGAAGCCCTGGCGCTGATGGAAGCTCTCTTCCTTGCAGATGCGCACCATCGCCCGCGCGTAGGGGCCGTAGGAACAGCGCTGCAGGGGAACCTGGTTCATGATGGCGGCGCCATCGACGAGCCAGCCGATCGCGCCGATATCGGCCCAGGTCAGCGTCGGATAGTTGAAGATCGACGAATATTTGGCCTTGCCGGAATGCAGCTGCTCATACATCTCGTCGCGGCTGATGCCGAGCGTCTCGGCGGCACAGTAGAGATAGAGGCCGTGGCCGGCTTCGTCCTGCACCTTGGCAAGCAGGATCGCCTTGCGCTCCAGTGTCGGCGCGCGGGTAATCCAGTTGCCCTCCGGAAGCTGACCGACGATTTCCGAATGGGCATGCTGGCTGATCTGGCGGATCAACGTCTTGCGATAACCCTCCGGCATCCATTCCTTCGGCTCGATCTTTTGGCCAGCATCGACGCGCTCTTGAAAGGCGCGCTCCTGAGGATCCATCTCGTCGAGGGAGCGGATGCGGGCGCCGTCGGTTTTCACTATCTGTGCATACATTGATCTTTCCTCCGTCTTCGCGCCTCCCGCGCGATCGAGAATGATCGCAAGCCTGCAGTCGCCCTGAAGACTTCAGCCAAGCTGAAGCTTCACGGCACCGCTAGTATAAGCCTCTTTCTCGCTCTCCTCCACGAAACAGCGATCCACCGGCAAACACATTAACCGACCGATCGGTCATTTATTAGCATGCGATATGTCACAACACAAATGAATTTTTAGAATTTTCTGTGACATTCAATGCCGTGAAAGCACGTGGCGAGCCGAACCTCCATACTATGTACCTGAGCGGATTGATCCTTCAGCGGGCCTTGAGGTGATCGAGCCGAGCCTGGCTTGCCGGCGTCGTCTCTGGAAGCTGGCCTGCCTCATTGATGAAATGGCGGCCAACGTAAGCATCGGCTTTTTTCGACAAAAGCAGATAGAGATCGGCGAACAACCGCCGTGCCTCCTCGCCCGGCCAATTATCCAGGAGCGCAGACTTGGGAAGATGCGGCTCACGCAGCATGATCAGGCGATATTGATGCACGAGCAGAAGCCGCGCAATCAGGCAATCGAACGGCGATAGCGCGGCACAATTTCCGACGCGTTCGAAAAATGAACCGAACCGGGCAATGAATTCGCGATAGGCCTCCGCGAAGCGTGGCAGGTTCCAAGCCTCTTCGGCAAACTCCCGCAACGCGCCGTTTTCAGTCGCCAACTGCGCGTCGAAGACGACGACGCGGCCCGGCAGTGGCGGTGCGGGATGCGTTCCCACTGCGAGACGCGGGTTCAGCCTGGCAAAACCCTCCCGCTCAAGGCCCTGCATGATCTCTTCCGGCGCAGGTCCGTTGATGAGGACAAATTGCCAGCGGACCTCGGGTTGCGGTCCGTAGAACAGGCTGGCGGCCTCGACGAATTCGGCTTGTGCGGCATCGGTCAGCCGATAGAAGCTGCGGCGCCCTTCGCGCTCGCCCATAAGCTGACCGGCTGCCACCAGTCGCGACACTGCGGTCCGTACCAGCGTCTCGGTGATCCCGACGCTTTTGCACGTCTCGATGAGGTTGCCGATCCAGACGACGCCGCCCCGCGGCTCGATGACATCGCCGTAGATCGTCACGATAAAACTCGCCGCTTTTATCGGCAGGTCAATAAGGAGCGTCGCGACCGCTTCGCTCAAATCGTGGCCGAGTTTGACGTTATCAGCCGACACTCCAACCCTGCTCCGCATCTGCAATCGTTAGGGTCTATTAGCGTGAGATACTATCGGCATTCAAGCGCAGGCAGAGCCACGGATGCGCTCGCCGCCTATCGCGACACGTTCGTCGGCAACGCCGTGGTGTATTTGACGCATTTCAGTGAGAAGTGCGACGATGAGCTCAGCACAGCTTCATGGGTGAGAATACCCCGCATCAAAAGCCCTTCATATTCCCTGACATCGGCGACGACGGCACGGATGAGGTAATCCCACTCCCCCGACATGGAGTAGCATTCCAGCACCTCGCGATAGCTGGCGATGAACTGCTCGAAATCGCGGCGGGTCGCGGGATCGTGGGTCTTCATCTTGACCTGACAGAAGACATTGAGGCCCTTGCCGATCTTGTCGGGATCGACAAGGCGAACTGTCCGGCCCAGCACGCCGGCGCTCTCCAGCGCCTTGATCCTTCGCCAGCAGGACGCAGGCGATGCGCCCACTTTTTCTGACAGTGCCGCCTGACTGATATCGCCCTCTTCCTGCAGCACGCGCAGAATCGCCCTGTCGACGTGATCAAAATCGAAATCTTCCATTCATAAATCCGTGATTCATGAAATATTTCTTTCAGATTTTACGTCAAAAGCTGCAAAATTGAAAGGAATAGTGCTGACGCTTGAATTAAAATGGTTGAGCCATCTGTAGGAGGATCATATGGCCCAGCTAGCCTTCAAAAACCACGAGCGGAACTCGCCCGACGATCACATCGATTGGCGCCGGGTTGCCTATCTCGTTCACCTCTCCCGGGCACTCGACGAGATGGAGGAAAAGCGTCTCGTTCCGGAAAAGAAGGTTCTCTATCAGTTTTCCGCACGCGGCCACGACATGGCGCAGATCCTCCTTGGAATGCAGCTGACAGGCCTCCACGACGCGACGTGTGGCTATTATCGCTCGCGGCCACTTCTGCTTTCGCTTGGCGTCGATCCGGCCGATGCGCTCGGCTCGGCCATGGGCCGCGCCGGAGGCTATTCCGACGGGCGCGACATTGGTGTCGTCTTCAACTATCCGAACCATTCCGGCGCCTCGGCCCTGCCCATGTGTGGCGGCGTTGGTGCGCAATATACCCCCACGGCCGGCTGGGCGCAGGCGATGAAATATTATACGACGACGTTGGGTCGGCAGGAGTATGCGCGGGACATCGGTGTCGCGCTCGGAGGCGATGGCTCCATTGCCTCGAATGGCTTCTGGTCTGCCTTGACCGCTGCCACGACGCAACAATTGCCAATGCTGTTCTATATCGAGGACAACGGCTTTGGCATTTCGGTGCCTTCGACGGCGCAGACGCCGGGAGGGAATATCGCAGCCAATCTGGCAAGCTGGAAAAATCTCGCAATCTTCGATGGCGACGGCTGCGACCCGGCGGAAGCAGCCCGGCTCGTGCAGGAAGCCGTCTCCTTCGTTCGCGAGGAGCGCAAGCCCGCTCTCCTGCGGCTGACGGTGCCGCGCCTTGAGGGTCACAGCTTCCAGGACACGCAGACCTACAAGAGCGAGGAAACCGTGAAGCGCGAATGGGAGCGCGATCCCCTGCCGCGCCTGAAAGATTTCCTCGTTCCCGCCGTGATGACGATGCAGGAATGGGATGCCTGCGAAAGCGAAGCGCGCGAGACGGCCGAAAGCGCGCGCGCCACTGCTGAGGACCGACCGGTCGCAGATCCCTCCACCGTGACCCGCCATGTGTTCTTCGACGGCAACATGCAGACGATGGGCGGGCAGCATCCCATAGGTTATGCGGCGCCGGCGACGACGAGCGAACCAGAGACATTCGGCCCACGCATCAACATGGTCACGGCCATCCGCAGAGCGCTGGAACACGAGATGTCGATCAACGAGCGCGTCGTCATGTTCGGCGAGGATATCGGCCCCAAGGGCGGGGTTCATGCCGTCACCCTCGGCATGCAGGAAAAATTCGGCAGCGAGCGGGTTTTCGATACGTCGCTGTCCGAAGAGGGCATCATCGGCCGCGCCGTCGGCATGGCGCTCGCCGGTCTCGTCCCCATTCCCGAAATCCAGTTCAGGAAATATGCCGAGCCGGCCACCGAACAGCTGAACGACTGCGGCACCATCCGCTGGCGCACCAACAACCGTTTTGCTGCCCCCATCGTGGTCCGCATGCCCGGCGGTTTTTTCAAATGCGGCGACCCCTGGCACAGCCAGACCAACGAAGTGGCCTTCGTCCACCAGCCGGGCTGGAAGGTCGCGGTTCCATCGAATGCAGAGGATGCCGTCGGCCTGCTGCGAACCTCGATCCGCGGCAACGACCCGGTCATCTTCTTCGAGCATCGGGCCATGCTCGATGATGCCTGGGCGCGGCGTCCCTATCCCGGCGACAACTTCGCGCTGCCCTTCGGTAAGGCAAAGCTGACGCAGACTGGCAGCGATATTACCATCGTCACTTGGGGCGCCATGGTGCAGCGTTGCGAGGAGGCGGCCGAAGACATCTCTGCCGATATTATCGATCTCCGCACGTTGATGCCCTGGGATCAGGAAGCCGTCCTTGCTTCGGTCGCCAAGACGCATCGCTGCCTTATCGTTCACGAAGACTTAGAAGCCGCAGGCTTCGGCGCTGAGATCGCCGCCGTCATTGCAGACAAGGCATTCACGGATCTCGATGCGCCGATCTCGCGTCTGACCATGCCCGATATTCCGAGCCCGCATAATCCCGCTCTTCTCGATTGGGCCGTACCCTCGACCGAGCGGATCGCCAAGCGCATTGCCGAAATCCTGGAGTTTTAGGGATGAGTGGTATCATCGAGATCACGGCTCCGATCGAGCAGGAGGGCACGAAAGCCGTCGTCCGCAACTGGCTGAAGCGGATCGGCGATCACATTAAGGAAGGCGACGCACTTGTCGAACTGGAAACCGACAAGGTCACCCAGGAGATAGCGGCGCCATGCGACGGCATTCTGAGCGAAATTGCGATGGAGGATGGCGATGACGCTACGCCCGGCGCGATCCTCGGACGTATGAGCATCGAAAACGCGAACGGTGTTGCAGCGCAAGCGACGGAGGCCCCGTTGCAGATACAGCCGGCCTCACCTGCCACAGGCCCCGCCGCCGCTTATTATTCACCCGCCGTTCGCAAGGCCGCCGAGGAATATGGGATCGACCCGGCCAGTCTCAAAGGCAGCGGCAGGGATGGGCGAGTCACACGCGCCGATATGGATCATGCGCGGGAAATCGCCAAGCCACATTCGCCTGCTCCCGTGTCGCAACGGGCTGAGGTTGCACAGACCCCGCCGGCAGTCGCGGCTGACGGCAAATCTCGGATCGTTCCCCATTCGGCCATGCGGCTTTCGATCGCGAGGCACATGGCCCAATCATTGGCGGCGGCACCGCAGGTGACGGCTATCTTCGAGGCGGATTTCACGGCAATCATGCGCCATCGCGAAAACAACAAGGCCCGACTGAAGGCCGAAGGCGTGAACCTATCCTATACTGCCTATTTCGTGGCGGCATCGGTTGCGGCCATGAAACTCGTCCCCGAAGTCAACAGCCAATGGCATGATGACAGTCTCGAAATCTTCGAAGATATCAATATCGGGATCGGCATCGCATTGGGCGACAAGGGCCTGGTCGCGCCGATCGTTCGGCAGGCGCAGGATCTCCAGCTTGAGGCGATCGCCGCAAGGCTCCAGAATCTGACGGACCGGGCGCGATCCAATGCGCTCAAGGCCGACGATATGAAAGGCGGAACCTTCACGATCTCCAATCATGGCGTTTCCGGCTCGCTGGTCGCATCCCCCATCATCATCAACCAGCCGCAATCCGCCATCCTCGGCATCGGCAAGCTCGAGAAGCGCGTTGTGGTGCGGGAGATCGACGGCGTCGATACGATCCAGATCCGCCCGATGGCCTACGTGTCCCTGACGATTGACCATCGCTCCCTGGATGGGCATCAAACGAATGCCTGGCTGACGGAATTCGTGCGGGTTCTGCAGAACTGGCCTCAATGAGAGCGAGGGAGGAGCAATGAACACGACTGCGTTTTTCGATAGCCTTACGGAACAGAAGCCCGATCCTCTGCTTGAACTGATCGCCAAGTTCGCGGCCGATCCGCGATCCGGAAAGATCGACCTCGGCGTCGGTGTCTATCGCGACGAGACTGGGCGTACCCCTGTCATGAAAGCCGTCAAGGCGGCCGAGCATCATCTCTGGGAAACGCAGCAATCCAAATCCTATATCGGTCCGGAAGGCGATCCTGTTTTCCTTAGAGCATTACCGTCCGAAGTCTTCGGCGAGCGCCATAGTGGCAAGTATCTGGCGGGAATTCAGACACCGGGCGGCACCGGCGCTCTGCGCCTGGCCGCGGAACTGCTTGCTCTCGACAAGAGACGGAAAATCTGGATCGGCACGCCCACTTGGGTCAATCACCAGGCAATCTTTGCCAGCGTCGGCCTTCAGATCGCAACCTATCGTTTCTTCGATATCGGCAAGCAGACCGTTCTCATCGATGAGATGCTGACGACCCTACGGAGCGCGGCACCCGGCGATGCCGTGCTGCTGCAAACGAGCTGCCATAATCCGACAGGCGCAGGATTGTCATCGCAGAATTGGCGAGACATCGCTGAGATCGTCGCCGACAAGGGATTACTGCCGCTCTTCGACAATGCCTATCAAGGCCTCGGTCACGGCCGGGTCGAAGATGCAACCGGCATGATTGATGTGATCGAAGCGGTCGGCGAGGCTATGGTTGCCGTCTCCTGCTCCAAATCCTTCTCGCTCTATCGGGAGCGCACCGGCGCGGTCTATCTCTTCGGCGATCAACAGGCGCCGCTGAACAAGGGCATCGGCAATCTGGCGAGCTATGCCCGCGCCAGCTATTCCATGCCGCCAGCGCATGGGGCTGCTATTGTTGCCGCGATCCTGCAGGACCCATCGCGGCGCCGGGCCTGGATCGATGAACTCAGCAAGATGCGCAACCGCATAGTCGAAATCCGCCAAGCCGCCGCCAAAGCCTTTGCACAATTCCATCCTGATCTCGCCAATATCGCTTCGCAGGAAGGTATGTTCTCCCTTCTGCCGATCTCTCCGGAAAATGTCCGGCAGCTTCGGGCCGAACACGGCATCTACATGCCGGATTCCGGCAGGATCAACGTGGCCGGGATGCGGCTCACGGATGTCGCATCCGTCGCGGAGCGCATCGGTCCATATCTTGCCTGAATATGCGCCCAACTCGTCCGGCGTTTCACGCAAGGGCCTCATCAGGACGCGCTAATCGGCTCGCTGGCCGTAGGTTTTGCTGCGCATCCAACGCGGCAAAAGCACTCTGATCCACTACTGCCTGAACGCCATGCGCGGTCCCACAAGTGGATCAAGCGCGTGCGGCTTCGCACCTATTGACCTTTTCATACATAAATATAATCTGCGTATATGCAAACTGATGGCCAGCTTGGGCTGTCACGTCAATAGCCAGATCGAGATCCGGTTCGAGCATGAAGGCAGTCTTGGCCGCGATGGTCTCGCCGCGAGGCATCTGCCTTTGGGAGGAGTGACTATGACAAACGACAATCCGGCGCTGCAAAGCGCCGTGCGCAAGGCGACGATTCGTCTTCTGCCCTTCCTGGGCTTGATGCTGATCCTGAATTTTCTCGATCGCTCCAATGTCGGCTTCGCCAAGGTGGCTTATCAGGCCGATACCGGTATTTCAGATGCTGCCTATGCCTTCGGCGCCGGCATTCTCTATCTGGGCTATGCCACCTTCGAAGTGCCGAGCAACCTCATCATGCAGCGCGTCGGCGCCCGCCTGTGGCTCAGCCGCATCATGATCACGTGGGGCATCGTCTCGGCCTGCATGGTCTTTGCCCATACACCGATGAGCTACTACATCGTTCGTTTCCTGCTCGGCGTCTGCGAAGCCGGCTTCTATCCGGGCGTCTTGCTTTACCTGACTTACTGGTTCCCGGCCAAGCATAGGGCGCGCGCTACCGGCCTCTTCTATCTCGGTGTCCCCCTATCGCTGGTGATCGGCGCACCACTTTCCGGCTGGTTGCTCACTCATCACGACGTCCTTGGCCTTACCAACTGGCAATGGATGTTCGCGGTCGAAGGCCTTGCGGCGACCGTCGTCGGCATCCTAGCCCTCTTCTTCCTGACGAGCCGCCCAACCGAAGCGAAATGGCTGACGTTAGAGGAGAAAAATGCGCTGAGTGCCGTCATTGAAGCGGAAGAGCGCAGCAAGCTTTCCGAAGTGAAGCACTCTGTCTTCAGCGTGCTGAAAGACTGGCGCGTCCTCGCCTTCGTCGGCATCTATCTGTTCATCCAGATCGGTGTCGGCCCGATCACCTTTTACCTGCCGGCGCGGCTGGCACAGGCGCTCGGCGGCGGCGTCAATACCTGGGTCGGTGTGCTGCTCGGCCTACCCTGGCTTTGCGCGCTTTTCGCAACCCGCTTCTTCACCGTCTATGCCGACAAGCATGACAACCATCGCATCGTCTGCATCGCCATGCTGACGGCCGGTACCATCGCGCTAGGAACGATCGGCCTGACGATGAATCCGTGGGTGATGGTCATTGCCGCCTGCATCGCGGTTCCGGGCCTTGCCTCTTCGCAGCCGGTCTTCTGGAGCCTGCCGACCCGCTATCTCGGAGGCGTCGGTGCCGCCAGCGGCATTGCCTTCATTGTCTCGCTCGGCAATCTCGGCAGCTTCGCCTCGCCGCAGATCAAGGCCTATGTCGACGCAGCCACAGGCAATGGCGATATCGGCTTCTATATCCTCGCCGGTTGCTGCTTCCTGTCTGTCGTGCTGCTGATCGCACTCGGCCCGCACCGCCGCTGGATCGCCGACGCCGAGCCGGCCGCCAGTGGCAGCCGTTCGCATTGAAGGAAGAGAACTTTCGATCCTCGCCCACTATCGCGGAGCGAGGATCGATACGATGCGGCAAATCCACCGCGCAACGTTAGCCACTGACGATCTCTTCAAGCGCCAGCGCCGCACCCAGCAACCGCTCGTCCTGGTTCTTCGGCGCCGACAGCAAGAAGCCGACCGGCATGCCTGCTTCACCGGCGCCGCAAGGCAGGGAGACGCCGCACCAATCGAGGAAATTGCCGATTGCCGTATTGCGCAGCGTTCTGCCATTGATCTTTACGAACAGCTCGTCATCCGCTTCCAGGGGGCCAAGCGCCGGCGCAACATGGGCAACCGTCGGATAGGCGATGAACTCGTTCGGCCCAAGCGTGCCGGCAACTTCCTTGATCAGTTGCTCACGCACTTTGAGCGTTTCCAGGTAACCGACCAGCGTCGTCTTCTCTCCGAGGCGCGTCCGCGCCACCACACGCCGGTCCATGGAATCGGCTTCCGGTCCTGCCAGACGCCGGTGATGCAGCACGAAGGCCTCGGCAGTAACCAACGGCCCATATTCCGCCATCAGCTCAAAGAGCCTTTCGAAAGCCGGAAAGGCAGCTCGCCGGATTCTAACGCCAGCGGCACTCAATCTTGCCAGCGTCGCCTCGAAAGCTGCAAGAACACCATCCTGCGCATCATCCATGACGATATTTGTCGGCACCACGATGGAAAGCCCGGCGGCTTCGGCGCGCTCTATCTCGGGGACAAAGCGCCCACGCATCGCGGCATCGACCCAGATCGCATCCTGGACGCTGCGGCACAAAGGCCCGAGCGAATCGAGGCTCGTCGACAGCGGAAAGACACCGCCCATGCCGTAGCGGCCATGGCTCGCCTTATAGCCGACAAGGCCGTTGAAAGCAGACGGTATGCGCACGGAGCCGCCCGTATCCGTGCCGATCGATACCGGCACGAGACCTGCTGCGACCGCGACGGCAGACCCCGAGGACGAGCCGCCCGGAATGCGCCTGACATCCGTTGCCAGGGGATTGAGCGGCGTGCCGTAATGCGGATTGAGGCCAAGGCCGGAAAAGGCGAATTCGCTCATATTGACCCTGCCGACGGCGATCATGCCCGCAGCCTTCAACGCCTTGACGACATCAGCATCGTCCTGCGCGGGCGCCGCATCCGCAAGCACAATCGAGCCGGCCGTCGTGGGCAGGCCGGCGATGGTGAAGAGATCCTTCCATGCGATGGGAATACCATCCAGCAGCCCGCGCGAACGCCCTTCGCGCAGCCGCTTGGACGAAGCGGCCGCCTCTTCTTTCGCGCGCATTTCCAACAGCCGCGTAAAGATCGCCTGATCCTTGTAGGTCCGGATCGCGTCGAGGGTCTCCTCGGCCAGCGCGACCGGATCGAGACTGCCGGACTGGATCAGGACCGAGAGCTGCGCGATCGATTTGCTGAGGTGTGTCTGTGTCATAGTCCCTGCTCTCCTCTTCAGCCGACCAGCTGCATCCAGCGGCGCACGAGATAATTGTGCTCATCCATTGTCGTATTCCAGACGGCAATGCAATTGGCACGCTGCCAATAGGATCCGCCGCTACGCCCCGATCCTTTCCTGATCCGCATCTGCCCATCCGGGCCGGGCAAATCCTCGATGGCGGCCGCCCCTTCATACCAATAGTCCCATTCGGCCTGGGTCATGAACTGCCGCGAGCGCTGCGGCGTCGAAATGTAATAGCCCTGCCGCGCGACCACGGCGCCCGGCCATCCCGAGATCCACCAGTTCAGATAGTCATAGGCGACATCGAGCAGGCGGCCGCTCAAATGTTTCGAAAGACAGAGGCCGCCGTGCCAGGCGCGGTAACCCTCCGCCGGGACGGCCTGTTCGACGGGGGAACCCTTAGAATTCAGGATGCCGATGCCGGGCGACCACATGCTCTGGACGCTGGTCTCGCCGGCGATCATCAGCCGTGCCGCATCCTCGGCGGTTTTCCAGAAATCCCGGAAGAAGCCGGCCTTCTTGCGCTCCTCCAGGAGATCGATCAGCTGGTCGATCTCCTGAATGGACATGTTGCCGATATCGTCGAACGACATGAGCCCGGCCGCCTGAGCCGCGAGCGCCGCATCGAATATGCCGATCGCGGGCTCATCCACCAACGCCACCCTGCCCGCCCAGCGCTCATCGAACAGCGCGCCCCAGGAATGCATCCCCACGCCATTCGGCGCCAGATCCGTCCGGTAGGCGAAACTATCGAAATTATGAGTCGTCGGCAGCATCGAGATGAAGCGCGACGGCGTATCGCCCAAGGCGAGGTTCGGTTGCACGAAGAGCTTTTTCGCCGGCACATCGCCAAGCCCCATTCGCGGGTTGGGGCCGATATGGCCGGTCTTGGTGAGATCGTTGACCTCATCCCAGAGGACGATGCGCTGGGTGTCCACAGGCTGGATCGCGCGCCAATGCCAGACGATATCGAGATTGTGGAAGCATTGGTCGTAGATATCGTAGGTTTCCGGCTCGCGGGCCGCCTTATATTGCGTCGTCAGGAAGTCGTTGTTGTCGAAGATGACATCGATGCCGAGATCGTCCTGCGCGCGCAGGCGCAATTCCTCCAGCAGCGAGATCGCGGTACCGAGAACACGCAGGCGCGGCCGGCCCTTCAGATGTAAGGCGGGAGCGGACATGCTTTTGGCGACGGATTCATGCTTGTTCATGGAGATACCGGTGTCTCATCGAGCCGCTGCGATCGGGTAAGACTCTGTAGTCATCTGCGCCAGTGTGAAGGCTTCGAAGGAGCGTTTCAATAGAGCGCCATCGAGCCCATCCAGAATGAAGACCAGCCGAGAGTTACGATCTTCCGAGGGCCATCCATCCATGTGCACCGGCGTATGAACCAGATGCTGAACCCCATGAACGGCGACGGGGCACTCCTCGCCGCTGAGATTGAGGATGCCCTTTACCCGCAACACGCGTTCTCCATGCCGATTGAGCAGCATAGTCAGCCAGAGCCCGAAAGCGGTCCAATCGACGGGCCTGTCGATGATGAGCGAAATCGAGGAAATGGCGGCCTGATGCGGCGCGCCATCCGATGAGATAAGCTGCACCGGCTCCTCGCAATAGAAGCCGCTCTGCGACAGGCTGCTTGGCGAGACATTACTCTGGACCGCGACGAGCGAGGAGAGATCGAGATCCGGATCGGTTCCGATCAGGATGGGTGCATCAGGATTGAGCACTCGAAGGCGAGCCTGAAGGGCATCTCCCTTGCCGTCGGCTTCAAGATCGGTCTTGGTCACGATCAAACGGTCCGCGACCGCTGCCTGCCTGTTGGATTCGATATAGGTGTCGAGCTGGTGCAGCCCATTCACCGCATCGACCGTCGCAATCACATTGCCGGCACAGAAATGATGCCGGAGCACGGGATCGGCCTTGATCGTCGACAGGACCGGGAATGGGTCGGCAAGACCCGTGCTTTCAATAATGACGCGCCGGAACGGCGGCAGCAGCCCGCGTTCGCGGCGGGAATAAAGCTCCTTGAGTGCCGTAGCAAGTTCACCGCGCACCGTGCAGCAGACGCATCCGGAGCGCAGTAGTACCATCTCGCCCTCGACGTTTTCGACGAGATCGTGGTCCAACCCGATCTCGCCGAATTCGTTGATGAGCACGGCGGTATCGGCAAAGGCGGGATCCGCCAGGATGCGTTTGAGCAGCGTCGTCTTGCCTGAGCCGAGAAAGCCCGTCAAAAGATTGATCGGCAGAAAGCCGCTGGTTTCAATCACCATGCCGTGCCTCCATCCTAGCGATGAAGGCATCGTCGAGCGGATCGCAGGGCCGGCCGACGAGCCTTTCGGCCGCCGGCCAGAGATGACCGAGATCCTCGATGATCTCGCTCCTGCCCGTTCTGGTCGACAGCACGAAGGATGCGCCCTGCCAATCGGAGAGGACAAGGCCGAAACCCGAGAGCATCTCATTGGCGACGCGCATGCGCTCAGCGCGCTCGCGCCGCCGGTCGAAGCTTGAGTGATTGCGGGTGAAGACGCCCGGCCGTGCCACGGCATCCGTCCAGTGCTCGTTGCCACCGAGCACGCCGCACAGTGAACACATAACAATCGCCTCCTTGAGATGCACTCGGTTATTCAGCCTCGCCGGCTATTTCTTGCGCGGAAAGCGGGCTGCGAAATCGTCGGCGATCTCATTCATCGTGACGAACTTGACGCCCGGATGCTTGATCATATGCGCATAGAGCCGCTCCAGCATCATCAACACCTGCGGCCGGCCGGCGACGTCGGGATGGATGGTAATCGGGAAGACGGCGTAGTCCATCTCGCGATAGACCCAATCGAACTGATCGCGCCACATCTGCTCGATGTGATGCGGATTGACGAAGCCGTGGCTGTTCGGAGATTTCTTGATGAACATCATCGGCGGCAGATCGTCGAGATACCAGGATGCCGGGATTTCAATCAGATCGGTCTCCTGCCCGCGCTTCAGCGGCACCATCCAATCCGATGGCTTGCGCGAATAGTCGATCTTCGTCCAGCTATCGCCGACACGCACATAATAGGGCGTGAAGTCGTTGTGCATCAGCGAGTGATCGTACTTGATACCGCGCTCCAGAAGCAGCTCGTTCGTCACATTGGAGAATTCCCACCACGGTGCGACATAGCCGGTCGGGCGCTTCCCGGAAAGCTTGGTGACCAGCTCGATGCACTTGTCGAGGATTTCCGTCTCCTGCTCGCGCGTCATGGCGATCGGATTTTCATGGCTGTAGCCATGGATGCCGATTTCATGGCCGGCGTCGGCCACCGCCTGCATCTGCTCCGGAAAGGTTTCGATCGAGTGACCGGGAATGAACCATGTCGTCTTGATGCCGAAGCGTTCGAAGAGCTTCACCAGTCGCGGGCTGCCGACTTCGCCGGCAAAAAGGCCTCTCGAGATATCA
>NZ_JBXSOO010000018.1:0-147565 GCF_057784515.1 Martinezella sp. CNPSo 3732 | reverse complement strand
TTCCCCTCCTCATCAAGGACGACAGCCTCTCCGTCGAGAATCATCGTCGTGCCGAACTCCGCGGCCTCCTTGGCAATCGTCGGAAAGCGGTCCGTCCAGTCGTGCCCTCCACGGGTAAGAATGCGCACGCGGCCGGGTTCAACATGGACGGCAAGTCGATAGCCGTCCCATTTTATCTCATAGAGCCACTGCGGGCCTTTCGGGACCTCGGGCTTCAGAAGCGCTAGCGCCGGCTCGATCCGCTCCGGCATTGGATCAAGCGGCAACCGCGGCTGGTCTGGATCACGAGCCTTGCGCGCCTGACTTCGCAGCGGCATTTCGGAGGCGGCGAGAAGTGGCTTTGATGACTTACGCGGGGACTTCGTCATGGAAAACAGTGCAACAGAGAAAGCTTGATGAGTCGAGTCTTCCTCATCCCGACAGCTCACCAGGCACTCTTCACTTTCCACTGCTCGTATGACATCCAACGCAGCGGCGCCGTGACATTGCGAGGGGCTGATCAAAAAGCAAGACGATTCTGGATAGTGCAGGAAAAGCCGCTATCGGTCCAAATCCGAAACCCTTCCGGGAAATAAATCGAGAATCGGATCTGGCTTGAAAAGCTCCGGCCCAAAATGGAGGCGGCCGTCAAATGGCCGGATGCCCCGTAGATCCAGGTTGTCGAGGGCAAACGAAACATGGGGGGTGTAGCTTTGATAAAACCATATCATTCCCGCCCGTCGAAACTCAGCGTGACGGCGGGAAAGTTTGCTACAGCCAAAAGCCAGTACAATGATGCCGCCAAAGTTCAACACAGCTCTTCGTCTGCTTGCGCGAACCTGCAAACTTTCCTGGACGGGTATTAGTCGTTGGCCGACCTTCGGATCGTGGAATTTTCCGATCGTGACATGCAAAGTCTCCGCCGGGACGATCCTCTGAAACCCTTCGGTGATAGCCCATTGAAGAATGTCGTCTCGATTAAGAAGCTCTCTGATGACAAACATTCACTTCTCTAGCAGAGCTGTCCGAGAACCGCTATTCGGTCGAAAAGAGACGATGCTCAACATCGGACCACCGAGAGCAGCACACGGCCAACGAAAATCACGAAACACCTAAAAAAGAAGCAATGCTGAGTGGCTTGCGGAGTTAGCTTGGACGCGAAAGCTGTTTAGGGAAGGTGCGACGGCTGCTGTCGAAATCGACAATACTACGTCTAGCACCGCGGACTCTCGCCATTTGCGCGTCGGATGTGAATCGGCGTCGCCAGATCGCCCCGCCCATCCTTGAAATAGCAATGGCTTGTGACGACGATTTGCCTCTAATCACCGCACCGATTCCCAGGTAGACGAGCGATCATCAAATGTTCACTTGTAAGCAAGCGCAACCCTGAAAAATGGAGAGCATTGGAGAAATCAGCATGGCGCCGGCCGCTGGCCGCGATTTCGGGAATTCTCGACGCTCAAGGAGCGGAACAAGGGCAGCCGCAGGAGCTTCAACGGAGTGGCCCGAAGGGAAGCGGGATCGACTGCCCCTCGCTCTTTGCGCTCCGCTTTCATGGCAGGTGGGTGTTCATTGAGGGAGCACGCTTGACTCCATTCCAAATGAGAACATAATAGGAACAAATTGCCGGAGCAACCTTCGTCTGCGCAATTTCCATATCGACACATCAGCAGTTTGACCCCCCATGATTCTAGAGGGGCAGGAGACGTATTGCCGTGACAGCCGCAGCCGCTCAAACAGATGAACCGCAATTCGATCAGGTCGCTTCCGCGCTCGAGCTCTTCGAAGGCGATGCTCATGCGGCAATCGGCGCTCTGCTCGCCGAACTGCAGTTCGTTAGAGGACAACTGGCCCTCTGCGAGGCTGGAATGAGCGTCGGATTTACGCGCGGTTGGGTTCCAAGTTTCGAAAGCGAAGGAGGAAGCAATGTTCGAATATTCGAGAGATCCACGACCGAGAGACGGTATTCTCACCATAAGCCCGGACGACGCGCAGGCGCTGTATGATTTCGTCGGCTATTTGGGGCGGCATGCCTTCGATACGTTCAGAGACGACCGACCCGGCTTCCGTGGCAAGTCGCCAGACATGCTGCGCCATCTCGACAGGATGCGCGACCTGCTGGAAAACGTCATGGACTACCCAACCCTGGACGAGGAACTTTGCTGGGATGAGCCGAAGCCGCTCGCGACGGACGAGGTTCATGGCTTGCTGCTGACAGAGACCGGCAACCGGACCGGGATCCGGTTTCTCGAGATTTCGGTTCAGTGGAATGACGAGCACAGATTCTTCGGGACACTTGTGCTTGCCGTCGATGACGAGGCTGGTGAAACCTGCGGTTTGTTCGAGGTCGAGGATCTCGCTGGCGAGCAGGTCACTTGCGGTCCCGGTTGGTCCCAATCCGGTTCCGATCTCGACGAGACGATCCGCATATTCATCAGCGCGTTTCCGCTGCAGCAGCTGGAAGCGCGCAACGAGGACTGCATTAACGAGATGCTGGCTGCGAAAGTCGCCTGACTCTTGGCCAATCTGTCGCGCGCCGGGGTCGGCACGACGACATTTTCATCACATGCCAGCACTTGGCTACACATTTAGTCGAAGGGATTATCGATATAGACCCGATCCACGAGCTTCAGACTGCGATCGGGCTGTACGATGTAGGTCTCCCGTACGCGTTCGCCCCACTGATCAGTAAACGTGTGGGGAAGGATGCTGCCGACTGGTGACTTTTGTAATCGTTGTCTCGGCTGCCCGCCATAGGTAATGCTTCCGGGAATTGGCTCCAGCCCTTCTGTGCTGGTCTGGCAGGCCGCAAGCATGGCCGCCAAAATCCCCATGACAGCTATTTTTTTCATCGTATTGTCCAATCTCGCTCCGATGCACCAAGCCTGATCTGAGTACTGAGGCTCCAGGAGGCGGAGCAGCTGCAGGACGAGGAAGCCTGAACATTTTCCGGTACATGTCGCTTATAGGATCGAGCATCTGCTGAATGGATTTTGCTTGTGCTGTTACACCTTTTCAATCGATTTTCTGTTCATCTCACGAAAGCTCGGGATCGCGAGCGGAACGAGCGATGCGAGCAGATAAAGCAGTGCCGTTATGCCCAATGCCAAGGTAATGCCGAGCACGTCAATTAGTAGCCCAGCATAGAGGCCGCCGAATGGCATTAGCGCCCAAGCTAGCGCTCCCACGAGCGCGATCACTCGCCCCACCAACGCTGCGGGAATGCATTCGAACAAGATGGCCCCGATAATCGGATTGATAAACCCGGCACCAAACCCACCGGTCAACAAAACCATGAGGATACTTTGAAGACCGGGATCCAAGGCAAGCGCTGCTATTGGCGCAGGCCCGGCACAAAGAAAACCAGTCGTATAAACAAGCATCCGGGGGAGACGCTCGGCAAAAGCTGCGGCCATTGCCGCACCGGCGACTGCTGCCCCCGAAAAAGTCGCGAGGAATATACCAACCCATGTTACGTCCAATCCCGACGATCGCACCCAGACAGGCAGGAACACCATGGCATAGGCCTGATCGAAGAGATTTGTGATTGCGAGCATCAGGACCAGCGTGACCAAGATAGGCTCACTGCGCAAGGTCGACCATCCCGCAGCCAGATCATGTAGGTAGGTTGCAGAAGTGTTCGGCTTCGCTGTCTCCGCCACCGTTGGTCGCGGGATGCCCAGCCCAACCACAAGGGAGGATAAGAGAAATGCAATCGCATTGGCCAGCAACGCCGGCGCTGCTCCGATCAAGGCGATCAACGCCCCTCCTCCAGCCGCTCCCAACGTACCGGCAAGCCGATCACTGGCTCCCAGAATACCTGTTGCTCGCTCAAGGGGCATTTTGCCCATGGACGCCACACTGGGAACCAAGGCCTGTTTGGCGGCATCAGATGGGGCGCGCAATATTCCGATAAGGGCCACTGCCGGCAGCAACAGCCAAACTGACAACAGTCCAATCCAAAACAGCAAAGGCACGAAAGCAACGGCAATCGCTGACAAACCGTCACTCCAGATTGCGACCCGCCGTGCCCCGGTACGATCTATGAGCGGCCCGCAGAACGCCTTTGCCGCCACATATGGCAGCAATTCCGCCATCCCTACCACACCGGTCAGCACCGGGTCGCCAGTCGAGGTCAATACCAACCACGGGATGGCAACTGCCGAAAGTCGCGTTCCGCCAATAGATGCAAGCGTGCCCGCAGCCAAAGCGACGACCGGTTTCTTGTCACTCATTTTTTCAATCCTCAGGGGGATGCGGAAACGCGTGCAAGATAAATGTGACAGGCTGAACGTCAGGCTCGTACGAGCCGCCCAGTTTCGGTGCCGTTTCCATAACTTCGTCTAGGACGGCATGAAGCCTTTTGACCAATGCCTGGGTCTGAACTGCCGTCAGCGGAATGCAGTAGTCACTAACTGTCGATGCAAGACGCCATTCTCGCGGTAATTCGGCATGGCGCGCCAAGGCGCTCTTCATCTGTATGATTTGGGCGGTTAATGCGGCCTGCGCAAAAGCAATGCCGGCATCCAATGCCTCCTCATTTTGGTCGGCCGGAGGAAATGACGTTAATTCGTGCCGCGCGCGCCACCACCGATCCCTGGCATTTCCCCTATCCGCATCCTCCTCAATGAAGCCATGCTTTGCGAGCTGTCGCAAATGATAGCTCGTGGCGCCGGTATTCAAACCCAATCGAGCCGCAAGACTGGTCGCTGTTGCGGGGCCATTGACGCGCAGCATGCCTAGCATGCGCAGCCGTTGCGGATGAGCCAGTGCGCGCAGAGCGGTGGCATCCGGTTTTATGAGGCTGATGGAACGACGTTCTGTCATGACGTTCTCCCCGTAGCAGAGAAGCTTACATTACAAAGAAATCTTTGCAAAGATTTATTTGCGGTTATGCTGCGTTTAAGGAGGGTTGAAGGTCGGCGCAAAAGCTGCTTTCCGAAGCAGTGGGAAGGACAGGTAGCGATGTGTTCAGTCGCAGACCACATCGGCGTGTGGCAACACTCTATCGAAAGTTAGGTCTGAAGTTATAGGAAATCTGCAAATAGCAGGATAGAGGCCGACAACGCCGAGAAAAATAGCTCGCCTTGAAAGGAATCGAACCGTCGAACCTCCAAAGCTGATCGCGTATCTGTGGATAGCCTCGAAACAAGACGTTTGCAGAAGTCGGCGCCGTGCTGCAAAGCCTCCGCAATCTCCGCTGCGTCGAATTTCGTATCCAGTGCCGCTTCCGCATTCCTCTCGATCTGCCTCCAGCTATAGCGCCGTTGGCCACTCGTTGAGGAACCGTACACTCTTGATTCTAATCACGGAGTGGCATTGAGCCAGGCGGGCTCATTGACAAATTGCTGAACAATTACCTCAGGCATTATTTCATTATGCGAACGTCGACCTCAATCCGGCAGATGATTTCAATCCATTTGCTCGACATATTCTAGCTAATTTTTAAATACATAATTGGATTTTCATTACAAATATCTAATTAAACCTTATTTCATAGCATGAAATGCTATAGTTGCATCCAGATATAATTAAGATCATCAAGAAATTTACCAAAAGTAAACTACGTTGATGCATATAGATCTGATTGGGTAGGCTCTAGCTACGAGCGGATGACGACGGGCGGCAAGGCCGCCGCGATATTCGGTGCGCCACCAGGGAATGCGCAGCAAGTGCCCTGCTTGTTTGATCGTGTGCCGAACGGAAGCTCGGCCATTCAACATCTTGGTTGGGGGAACACCATGGGATATTTTAAAACATTCGGCGTCACGGCTCGCTTGACAACGGGCTTCGGCTTTTTGCTCATTTTGATGATCGGACTGACATTCTACTCCATCAGACAGGTCGAAACCATCGACCGAAATCTTGGCATAATCAACGACGTCAACAGCGTGAAGCAACGCTATGCGATCAACTATCGCGGATCTGTTCATGATAGAGCGATTGCCATCCGCGACGTCACGCTCGTGTCATCGGGAGACGAGCGCCAGGCGATAGTGAAGTTGATCGAGACGCTGGCGTCGACCTACTCGGACAACGAGAAGAAGATGGCATCAATGGTCGCTTCGCCAGATGGCGCTACTGCGGAAGAGAGGGCTATTCTCGACGAAATCGCCGCAGTGCAAGCAAAGACCAATCCGCTTGTAACCGAGATTATCGCTCTACAGGAGAAAGGTGATGCCGAAGCGGCACGAAAGATTCTGCTCGAACAAGCCAGACCGAATTTCGTCGCTTGGCTGAAAGCGATCAACAAGTTCATCGACTATCAGGAAGCATTGAACAAATCGATCGGCACGGAGGTTCGCAATACGGCCGGAGGCTTCAACTCACTCGCGCTGACCTCGCTTGCAATTGCTATCGCCCTTGCCGTTTTGGTGGCCGGCTTCACGGCGCGGTCGATTGTTGGGCCATTGGACAAACTGCAGGCCTCCCTGAAATCGATGGCTGAGGGCAACATGGAGGGTGACCGCAAGTTGGAAAGGCGCGGTGACGAAATCGGCATGCTCGCCCGTGCAGTCGCAGCGCTTCGTGATGCCATTTCGGCAAAGGCGGAACGGGACGCGGACGCCGAGGCAAAGCGGGCTATTCAGGAGCGCAACAGGCTTGAGGCTGAGGCGACTGAACGCGAGGCTTTGGCAGAGCAGACCAATACGGCCGTCAGTCAACTGGCTGATGGCCTGCAGGGCTTGGCAAGCGGAGACCTTACACGTCAGATCACCAAGCCCTTTATCCCCTCCCTCGATCAACTCCGCATCGATTTCAACCAAGCCGTCGAGAGATTGCACGCGGCCATGCAGAAGGTCGCGGAAAATGCCGGCGCCATCGCGTCGGGCGCGCAGGAAATCCGGTCGGCATCCGATGATCTCGCCAAAAGAACTGAGCAGCAGGCTGCATCGGTGGAACAGACTGCCGCGGCGCTTGAGGAGATTACGATAACCGTCTCGGGCTCAAGCACGCGAGCGCACGAGGCCGGTCAGTTGGTGCGCAAAACCAAGGAAAACGCCGAGCATTCCGGTCGCGTGGTCCGAAGTGCTGTCGAGGCCATGGGTAAGATCGAGGCCTCTGCTACCGAAATTGCCAACATCATCGGCGTTATCGATGAAATCGCCTTCCAGACCAATCTTCTCGCGCTGAATGCGGGCGTCGAGGCCGCACGCGCTGGCGAGGCAGGCAAGGGCTTTGCCGTCGTGGCGCAGGAAGTGCGAGAACTGGCCCAGCGTTCGGCGCAGGCCGCCAAAGAGATCAAGAGCCTGATCAATACCTCGAACGACCATGTCAAAAGCGGTGTGTCGCTGGTGGGCGAGACCGGCAAGGCACTGGAAGAAATCGTCGTCCAGGTCCAACAAGTCGATGGAAATGTGAATGCGATCGTCGAAGCTTCCAGGGAACAGGCGACGGGCCTGAAGGAAATCAACACGTCCGTCAACACGATGGACCAGGGCACGCAGCAAAATGCCGCAATGGTCGAGCAGGCCACGGCCGCCGCCCACAGTCTGGCGGCGGAAGCCGAGGCATTGTTTCAGTTGCTATCGCAGTTCCGGATCGGCTCCCATGCGACGGGCAAGTCCGGCAAGCCGCTCGCAATCGCGTCGACGGACACCGTATCCAAGGCGGCGACGTCACCTGCACGCCAATTGACCAAAAGGCTGGCCAATGCCTTTCATGGTAATGCCGCCGTCGCAGGTGGAGACTGGCAGGAATTCTAGTTTCGCCAGCTGCCGGGGGTGCGGTGGCCGGCGCGGCAGTCTCGCAATAGCTGATCATCGCCTCCCCAGCCCGATCGAGATCCAATATCTTGAGAAGTCCTCTGGCGGCCTCGTTCGTTTCTTGCGCCGATAACGTGGCGGGCGCAAAAAGAGCTGCATAGAGCAGGATCAGACGGAAAGAATTCAGATTAGTCGAGCTGCGCTTCGAACGCTTTTGCAAGCGTCTCGTAAAGCTGTGCCGATGCATCCTTGTTCTCCGCCTTATATTTGGAACTTACAAGTTTGGCGGCTTCGATAGCGGCGCGGAAAGCATCAATCCGAACCTGAGGCTCCAATTCGGCCTGGCTGCCGATGTCATTGCGATCAAAGGTTCCGACCCGGTATCCCCTATCAAGGTCGACGACACCTATCTCCGGAATTCCGTCCTTCATTTGTCCAAAGAAGGCAGCACCAGCGTGGCTGCCGTCGCGGCGTCGCAGCATGCCATTGCCGGAGGCTTTGCCACCCGGGCAGGTGCCCGTCCAAAACGTAGGTCCGGCCGTCAGGGAAGCAGGCACCACGAACTTGCAATGGCTGGCGGGATCCTCCTGCCATGTCTGCTCCGACCCAGCTCGAGCAAATTCGCTTGCTGCGAAAATTCCTAATGCGGCGAAGAATAGTGCCCAAAGCGACGACAAACGCTTGATCAAATCAGCGACCTTTTCAAGAAATCTGACGCTGCTTTGGCATCGGCAGAACATGCGGGAGTTCCTATTTAGCATAAATCATCGACAGAGGCGTGAGAGACCGTCTTTTCCACAATGACGTTACCAGAATAAGCAATTCTTCCTGGCCACTTCGCCATGATCAACGACTGCTAGTCAGATCACGTGCGGTGGCTACGACGGGAAAGGCGCCTTTCGAGGTCAAAGAAATGACCGAGGTAGCCGGTTAACCTCCCACATCGTCAGAGGAATCCGATCGAGATCCACGGAATGGTCGCGACGATGATCAGGCCAACCAGCAGGGCGATCATATATCCGATGATCGGCTTCATACCTTCATCCGGCTTGATGCGACTGATCGCGCAGGCGGCGTAGTATCCAACGCCGAAGGGTGGCGCGAACAGACCCATGCCCATGGCAAGGATCACTACGATCGAGTAGTGGACTTCATGCACACCGACATCGCGGGCAATTGGAAAGAGTAGCGGGCCAAACAGCACAATGGCCGGAATGCCTTCCAAAACCGAGCCAAGAATGATGAAGGCGACAATGGAGACGGCAAGGAAGGCCATGGCGCCGCCCGGCATGTCACGCATCACCTCCGCGAGTTCCGTGGAAAAGCCGGACTGCGTCAGAGCCCAGGCCATCGCCGTTGCCGCACCGATGATCAAGAGGATCGCGCCCGACAGAGCGGATGCATCGACCAGCATGGGGTAGATTCGCTTCCAGTCGAAGCGGCGGTAGATCAGAAGACCGGCCAGCACGGTATAGGCTATGCCGATCGTGGAGACTTCCGTTGCCGTTGCCACGCCTTCAATGACGGCAGCCCGGATCAGGAACGGCAGCGCGATCGCCGGAAGCGCGATGATAAAGCTTGCGCCAATCTCCTTCCAGCTCGCGCGGCGGATGCTGGATAGATCTTCGTGACGATAGCGCCACCAGACAACGGCCGCCAGCGTGAGCCCCAGGATCACCGCGGGCAGCAAACCACCGGTAAAGAGAGCCGCGATCGACACACCCGTGACGGAGCCAATGGTAATCAGGACGATGGAGGGCGGAATAGTTTCCGTCTGGGCGCCGGTGGCCGACAGCAACGCGACCAGATCCCCCGGCCTGGCCCCTCGCTTCTGCATTTCCGGAAACAGCGCTGGTGCGACAGCTGCCATGTCAGCGGCCTTGGAGCCGGAGATCCCGGACACAAGATACATCGCGCCAATCAGAACATAGGAAAGCCCGCCCTTCACATGGCCGAGAAGATTGGCGAGAAAGCCAACCATGGCGCGGGCCATGCCGGTCATTTCGATTAGCAGGCCGAGCAGCACGAAAAGCGGCACCGCCAGCAGAATGATATGGCTCATGCCTTCATCCATGCGGCCGATGACGACCATGGTCGGCGTCGTGGTGGTGGAAGCGATGTAGCCGAATGTGGCCAGCCCGAACGAGAACGCGATCGGAACGCCGAGAAACACCAGAGCGCCGACGCCTAGCACAAAGAAGAGCAGCAGGTTCCAGTTGCCAAGCCCGCTCAAGGCCGGTCCGAGCACAGTGATGGCACCGACCACAGCACCGACGCTGAACAGAGCAAGGACAATCTGAGCCGGTTTTCCCTTCTGCAACAGACGCAATGCGGCAATCAGCAGCATGGCGAAGATGCCGACGGGCAGCGCTGCGGCACGCCAGGCATTGGGAATTTCCAGCGCCGGTGTCGTGACCCAGACTTCCTCGGAGGCAAAATGATAGGCGGGTGCGGCGGTCAACACCAGGAAGGCGAAGGCTGCGGTGATCGCGATAAGATCGAGAAACGCGCGCCACTGGGGGCGCATAGTGCCCACAATAGCAGTCATGCGCATATGTTCGCCGCGTCTGAGAGCAACGACCGAGCCCAGCATGGCCAGCCAGAGAAACAGGATGCCAGCAAGCTCATCAGACCAGATGAGCGGTTGATGCAGCGCATAACGCCAGATCACCCCCATCATCAACACCACCACCTCGGCAAGGAGCAACAGGGCAGCGGGAATTTCGACCATCAGGCCGATGATCATTTCGGCGCCGGCCGCCAGTGCGGCAATCCCAGCCGGCGCGACAGGCGGTATGTCCGTTTCATGATAATGTTGGGTTGTCATGGCCTTTTCCTCCCTTTGCTCGCAAATGCTGGCCTGCCGTGCCCTGTTTGGGCGCGCGCATCGCGACACGGTCGCGCGGCGGCTTCGTTTTCGTGGGCGTGCCGGGGCGCATCCAGCATCGGCACGCTGATCGGCATCTCACGGGAGGGAACAGCCCGTCCCGGTGACTATTTTAGACTATAGCGCTCCCCATCGCGGCAGCCGGGCATCAACGTGAGCCCCGTCGACACCTCGGCGATGAGAGGCGCGGCGGCACAGCAAGCCGTTATTTGCTGAGCGGGCCGGAGACCTTTTCCAGGCTCTTCCAGGCATCCTCGCCATATTTCTGCTTCCAGTCGGCATAGAAGCTGGTGGAGGCGAGCACCTTGCGGAAATCGTCCTGCTTGACCTCGATGAGGTTGATGCCCTTGCCCACCAGATCGGCCTTCAGGCTTTCGCTCAGACGGGCAATATCGGCGCGCTGGTCGTGTGCCGAGCGATCCAGTTCGCGAGAGATAACCTCCTGCAGGTCCTTCGAAAGGCGGGCGAAGGAATTCTTGTTACCAAGCACCCAGTATCCGTCCCAAACATGGTTGGTCAGGCTGATACTTTTCTGGACCTCGTAGAGGCGGGCGGTGGAAATGATGGCCAGCGGATTTTCCTGGCCTTCGACGACCTTCGTCTGCAGAGCGGAATACAGCTCGTTGAAATTGATCGGCGACGGTGCCGCGTCGAGTGCCTTGAACAGAGATGTCAGTGCCGGCGCCGGTGGAACGCGCAGCTTGAACCCCTTAATGTCATCGGGAGTCTTGATCTCCTTTGTCGATGAGCTGATCTGGCGAAAACCATTGTCCCAGATCTTCGACATGGCAAAGATCGGGGTCTTGCCGATCATCTCGCGGATATGCGCTCCAAGCTCTCCATCCATCGCCTGCCAGACCTGATCATAATTCTTGAAGGCAAAGCCGAGGCTGGTAATGCCGGACAGTGGCACGAAGGTGGCCAGAACCAGTGAGGACAAGTTGAAGAAATCAACGGAACCGTTGCGGACCTGCGCAAGAAGATCGGTATCGGAACCGAGCTGGTTGGAGGGATAAAGTTTGATCTCGACCTTGCCGGAGGTCGCATCGCGGATGCGGTCAAAAGCTTCCTTGGCACGAATGTTGACGGGATGCGTCGGATCCTGGCCGGTCGCATATTTGAGGGTGAATTCGGCCGCCGAAGCCGGATATTTCAGCACTGTTAGCAGCGGCAGGGTCAGCGCGCCGGTCATCAGCGTGCGGCGCTTCATGGCAAATGCGGTTTCTTTCATGTGTCCTCTCCCATGGGTGAATGTAGTCAGCCGTCTTGGGCCGACCTAAGCATGCAGGTCACCGTCCGACGGCCTCGTCTCCCACCGTCGGACACCTGCCTTGCGATTAAAGGGTCCGGTTCCGCCGCAGGCCATGCGGCGATTCATGACCGACTCCGCGGAGTTGGTGACTGCCTCGTCCGACGTCGTGTGTGTATACGCTTCGCCCCACTATGCCGTCAGTGGATCAGCGAGCCGCCGTTCACATCGACTTCCGTCCCCGTGCAGTAGGCGGCAAGATCAGATGCCAGGAACAGGGCGCAACCGGCCACATCCGATGCCTCGCCGGCCCGGCCCATCGGAATGCCCTCGACGATCTTTTCCAGCATGTCGGGCGTCAGCTTGCCGGCGGTTATGTCGGTTGCGATGAAGCCCGGGCAGATCGCGTTGACGCGAATGTTGGACGGAGCCAGTTCGCGGGCCATGGCCTTCGTCAATCCCAACACGCCTGCCTTGGCAGCGGAGTAGTGCGGTCCGCCGAAGATGCCGCCGCCACGTTGGGCAGAGACCGAGCTGAGATTGACGATCGAGCCGGACTTGTGCTCGCGCATGCCTGGAATGACGGCCTGGCTCATGTAAAGCGTACCGCGCAGATTGACGTCGAGCACGGCGTCGTAGTTCGACGGACCGATGTCCATGATTTTCAGCGGCTGGGTGATGCCGGCATTGTTGACGAGGATATCGACGCGACCCCAGAGCGTCAGCAATTCGGCAACGGCCGCTTCGCAGGCCGCCTTGTCGGTGACATTGCATGCCAGACCGACGTGCTGAGACCCAAGATCAACGGCGGCAGCCTTGGCGGCAGCTGCATCAAGATCGAGAACGGCAACCGTCGCGCCATGTTCGGCGAACAGTTTTGCGGTGGCCTTTCCGAGACCACGCGCCGATGCGGCGCCCGTTACAACGGCAAATTTCCCCTTCAGAAGGCTCATGAGCCTTTCTCCTCCCTGTCTGCTGTTTGAAGAAATGGGTGGGCTCTTCAGAGCCAGCCCTTGATCTGTTCCATGACTTTGTCGACGGAAATGCCGTACATGTCGTGGAGTGTCGGCAGGGCACCCGCCTCCAGGAACTGATCAGGCAGGCCGATCATCCGAAAGCGCGGAGCGATACCGCGTGACAGAAGCCCGGAAGCGACCGCCTCACCCAGTCCACCGATCAGGGTATGGTTCTCGGCGGTAACGACAAGTCGCCCGCCCTTGGCAGCTTCAGCGGCGATGGTGTCAAGATCAAGCGGCTTGATGGTCGGGCAATGCAGGACGCCCACGTCGATCTTGTCGTCGGCAAGCTTCACGGCGGCATCGAGCGCGCGCATGGTCATAAGGCCGGTCGACACCACGAGAACATCCTTGCCCTCGCGGATGATCTGCGCCTTGCCGAGCTGGAACCGGTAATCCGGTTTGTGCTTCTTGAGCACCGAGGGAACCTTGCCGCGCAGCAGGCGCGCATAGACCGGGCCTTGATGTGCGATCATTTGCGGCACCATGCCGGTGATATCGTCGGCATCGCAGGGATCGATCAGCGTCATGTTCGGCAAGCCGCGGAAGATCGCCAGATCCTCGGTTGCCTGATGGCTTGGACCGTAGCCGGTGGTCAGGCCGGGCAGCGCGCAAACGATCTTCACCGGAAGATTCTCTTCGGCGATCGCCATGGCGATAAAGTCATAGGCGCGACGGGAAGCGAAAACCGCATAGGTTGTGGCGAATGGAATGAATCCTTCGCGGGCGAGACCTGCGGCAGCCGACATCAGAATCTGCTCGGCCATGCCCATCTGGTAGAAGCGATCCGGCATCGCCTGCGAGAAGATGTGCATGTCGGTATATTTGCCGAGATCGGCGGTCAGGCCGACGATCCGTTCATTCTTCTTCGCGGCGTCAACCAGCGCATGGCCGAACGGAGCGGCGACGGTGTCATACCCCTCGGCCGCAAGCGAGGCGATCATGGCGGAGGTCGCCTGACGCTCACCCTGCGGAGCCTTGCGGGCTTCGTATTTGCGGGCCATCGACGCGAGGGTCATGCCGGTTTTCCTTCTTCCAGAACTGCGAGCGCCTTGTCCCATTCATCCGCTTCGACGCGGACAAAGTGAGTGATTTCGCGGCTCTCGAGGAAGGGCACGCCCTTGCACATGGTGGTATCGAAGATGATAACGCGCGGCGTGGGGTCCTTGACGGCGCACGCCTTGTCGAGAGCCTCAACGACGGCAGCGAGATCGTTGCCGTCAACGCGCTGCGTATGCCAGCCGAAGGCTTCCCACTTCCCGGTCAGCGGCTCCGAGCACAACATTTCGGTGGATTTTCCGTCGGCCTGCTGGTCGTTGAAATCGACGAGGCAGATCAGGTTGTCGAGCTTGTGATGCGCGCCAGACATCGCCGCTTCCCAGGTCGAGCCCTCGCCCAGTTCGCCGTCCGACATCAGGTTGTAGACTAACGCCTTGTTGTTCTTTCGCTTCAGTCCCAGGGCCATGCCAACGGCGATGCCGAGGCCATGACCAAGCGAACCGCCGGTGATTTCCATGCCCGGCGTGTAGGACGCCATGCCGGACATCGGCATGCGGCTGTCGTCCATGCCGTAAGTCTCAAGTTCGTCTTCCGGCAGGATGCCGGCTTCCATCAAGACCGCATAGAGAGCGATCGCATAGTGGCCAATGGATAGAAGGAAGCGGTCGCGACCTTCCCATTCTGGGTCTTCGGGTCGGTATTCCAGTGCGTGGAAATAGGATGCGGCCAGAACATCCGCGATCCCGAGCGCCTGACCGATATAACCCTGCCCTTGCACCTGCCCCATGAGCAGTGCCTTGCGTCTGATATTCCAAGCGCGCAATTCCAACGAAACATTGGAGCGTGCGACAACGCGGCCAGCCAAATTCATGTTTTCCTCCCGGTATTCTCTACAGCCAGAAATAGCACCGACGTCGGAGGATTGGTTTTAAGAAAAGTGAAAGACCTTTGTATTCCAGCTTAAACAGTATACCGCTGAACCGAGTTCAAAGGCCCCATGGTTTCACATCGATCAGGTCCGTCGGCGATCCGATCCTGAAGCGGCATCCCAGGTTTACGAGATGAGCACGTGCCGCATCGTCATGCAACTTGCAGGCAGTCGCCATCCAGTTCTGGAAACGCTGGACGATGCGTCGGCTGAGGTGCCGTGACGGGCATACGAACCAGTAGGCGGGGAAATCGATCACCTCATAGACCGTCGAGAACGGAACGAGCTCTCCCCTTTCCAGTTCCCCGAGACACAAGGTGACACTGTCCAGCGCAATTCCGCCACCCTGTTTGGCCATTTCGATGGACATCGAGGACCGATCGAAACGCAGAGGATAGTTGACCTTCGGAATTTCGATCCTGTTGGCCGCGAGCCAGAGATCCCAACGATAGAGTGTTTTGACGCTGTCGATCAGGCGCGCACCGGCAAGCTGCCGCGCGGGATCCGGATCGATCTGTCGCAGGCGCTCCAGATAATCAGGGCTGCACAGCGGCAGGATCAAGTCGTGCATCAGTGGCGTTACCGCCACGCCAGTCCACGTTCCCAAGCCGTATCGTAAATCGATGTCGACATTTTCCGTTTCGAACGCGGTAAAATCGGGCGTGGCATCGATGCGGATGTTCCAGTCTTCGTTTTCGGCGGCGAATGCGCCGACACGGGGACCCAGCCAACGAACCCCAAAGCTGGGGCTTACTCGAATGACAACATTGCGTCTTTCGCGTTGAAAGGAAACGGCAGAGCGGGCGTTGCGTATCGCGCTGAAGGCCTGTGTGGTCGTCTGGAAGAGACGATCCCCGTCCAGGGTCAGCACCAAACGACCTTTCTCACGACGGAACAGCTTGACCCCGAGCTGTGATTCCAGCAGCGACAGCTGCTGGCTCACCGCCGAAGGTGAGATTCCCAGTTCTTCCGAGGCTTTGGTCACGCTGCTAAGCCGGGCGACGGCTTCGAAATACTCGGTAGCTTTGAGATTGAGATCGCGCATGTATGCATCCTAGCCGAAGGCCGTACGGCGTTCCACCATTCGAGACACTGAAAGAGAATGGCGGAACCCCGGAAGGCTGCCGCCTATCAGGCAGCCCTTGGGAGACTGTTGCCGCGTCGCGATTCAGGTTTCAGATCCGGTAGAACTTCTCCGCATTGTCATGGAAAAGCTTCATGCGATCCGCGAGAGGATAGGCGGCCGTGATCTGCTTGAAGGCATTGAAGATGGCATCATAGGACGAAAACAGCTTATCGACCGGGAAGTTCGACGCAAACATGCAGCGATCAACGCCGAAGATCTCGAGGGCCGACTCGACATAGGGTCGGATCGACTGTGTAGTCCAGGTAAAATCCCCCATGCCCAGGCCGGAAATCTTGCAGGCCACGTTGTCGGCCTCGGCCAGCTTGCGCATGGCCTTGCGCCAGCCGTCGAAGTGGTCGGGACCGTCGACCTGCATGCCGGTATGGTTGAGAATGATTTGCGTATCGGGAAAGTCACGCGCCAGATCGTAGAACTCTTCCATCTGCCAGTAGTAGAGCTGGAGATCATAGCTCAGGTTACGCTTGACAAGTTCCTTGAAGCCACGCCGCCATTCCGCCGTCCGGCTGACCTCCGGACGGTCCAGATAGGTTTTCGCCGGGTCCGGATGATAGTTCATCGACTGCCGGATGCCGCGGAAGTTCTTGTACTGCATGTGCCTGTCCAGCAGATCCGCGACGTCAGGCTTGCGAAAATCCGCATAACCAACGATCCCATGCGGGAAGCTGCAGCAGTCGGCGATGCCCTGGAGCCATCGTGTTTCCCCGACCGGATCCTTCGGATCGTAACCGACGTCGAGATGCACGGATTTGACCAGATTCTGGTTCTTCGCATCCTCGAGAAAGTCCTCGATCAGATAGTCATGAATGATGGCAGAGTAGTCACCGAAAGCCGAGGGCTTGGCGCCGTCGTTCAGCCAAGGATAGTAATTGTTGCAGATGTCCCACAGATGATGATGGGGATCGATCAAAGGAATGTCGTTCATCGCGATGCCGATCAGATAGAGGTAAGCCGGGAACCGAAGGGACCGGAGGCAGGGCAGGTCGCCGCCTCCGGTCGAATGGATCACTGCGGGAAGACGCGTGCAATGACCTTCTTCGCCGCATCGGAATTGATGTCGGCGGCCTTCACCAGCGGCATTACGAGCGCCATGTCCTGCGTCGTCTTATCACCCTTCAGCGCCTTGTAGACCTGCTCCGTCGCATCGATGCCCTGACCGACCGCTTCCTGAAAGAAGATACCCTGGATGGCACCGTCCTTCAGCAGTTGGATGGTCGTCGGGCTGCCGTCGGCAACGGTGACGCCGACCTTGCCCTTCAGGCCGCGGGTTTCGAGAGCCTTGGCCGCACCGGTCCCGGCCTGGTCATACATGCCGTAGATCGCCTTGACATTTGGATGCGCCGTCAGCAGGTCGTTGGCCTGCGTCACGGCTTCATTGATGGTCAGCCCCTTGGTCTCCAGCATCTGCACAAGCTCGCATCCATTGGACTGGAACGCTTCCTTGGCACCCTTCAGGTACTTCTGTGCGTTCTCGCGGTCCTGCGGCAGCGACAGCATGCCGACCTCCTTGCCGCCGCGCTCCTTCGCCAGCTCGCAGGTATATTTGCCCTGCGCAAGACCCGTCTCGTAATTGTTGGCGGTGACCGACGAGGTGTAGTTCGTCTGGCCCGGCTGCGGGCCGATGCCCGCAAAGGCAACCGGAACCTTCTGCTGCGCGAGGTATGCGAGCAGTGGCGGCGTCGAGGTCGAACTGACCGGGCCGATCACCACGGCATTGACGCCGCGGGTCACGGCGACCCTTGCGTTGTCCATCTGCTTGGCCGGCGAGTTTTCCGAGGTATATTCGACATAGTTCATGCCGAGTTCCTTGGCCTTCTGCTGAACGCCGTGAGCGACCCATTGCCAGTAGTCGATATCGAGCGACGGCGCGATATAGGCGACAGTGAACTTCTTGTCCTCCGCATGAGCTCCGTTTGCAACCAGTACGGCTGCGGCAAGTGCGAGTGCCTTCATCAGTTTTTTCATCTTACTCCTCCTCCCTGAGCGATTTATCGATGACTGAACCTGTCGATCAGGACCGCCACCAGGATTGCGAAACCGGTGACGGAGCCCTGCCAGAAGCTATTGATGCCGATGAGATTCACCCCGTTCTGGATGATGGTGATCATCAGGGCGCCGAGCACGGCGCCGATGGCGGAGCCCGATCCGCCCGAAAGGCTTGCCCCGCCGATGACGACGGCGGCGATCGCCTGGAGCATAAGGGACGCTCCCGCCGTCGCCTCCGCATTGAGAATGTAGCTAACTGTCAGCAAGCCGGCGAAGGACGCCATCGTGCCCGAGATCACATAGGCCGCGAAGCGCATGCGCTTAACCGGAATACCGAGCAGATAGGCTGCCATCGGCGAGCTACCGACGGAATAAAACCAGCGTCCGGCCGTGACCTTGCGCAGCACGAATTCAAGGACCACCGTGAAAATCAGGCAGAACAGGATGAAGTTCGGCAGGCCCGGAATGAACTCGCCGCTGTTGAACAGCCAGTAATCGGGCGAATTGACACCGAGCGAGCGGCCGTTGGTGACGATGAAGGCCAGCGAGGCGACGACCGCGTAGGTGATCAACGTCACGACGAAGGGAGCGAGCCCGACCAGCGTAACCAGCACACCGTTGACCGAGCCGAACAAGATGCCGACACAAAGTCCGGCAAGACTTGCGCTCACATCGCTGAACCCGTTCGCCATGGTCAGTGCCGTCACCATGCCCGTCAGCGAAAAGATCGAGCCCACGGACAAATCGATACCGCCGGTGATGATCACTATGAGCACGCCGAGCGACATGATGACAAGCGGGGCCGAGGCCTGGAGGATATTTGCGAAATTGCCGGATGACAGCGCGGCCGGAACAAAGAAGCCGACGCCGACCAGGAGGACGACGCAGGCAAGGGCGATAGCGAGTTCTGACCGATAGACGGACAGAATAGAAGGCGACTTCGGCGGCGGAGCCGATTTATCATTCGTGGTCATGGAGGTTGCTTTCGTCGTCATGCGGCCATTCCCGTGAGGTCCGCCAGTGCGCCTTCGTTGAAGCGATCCTGGGGAAGCAGTCCTTTCGCGCGACCTTCCGTGTCGAAGGCGAGGATTTCGTCGCAGAGCTCGAGCAGTTCGACATTTTCAGTCGACCACCACACGACGATGGTGCCCTGCCCTGCCATGTTGCGGATGAGCTCGTAGATTTCGCGTTTGGTGCCGATATCGACACCCCGGGTCGGCTCTTCGAAAACGACCATCTTCAGAGGTATTCCGAGCCAGCGCGCAACGAGCAGCTTCTGCTGATTGCCGCCAGAGAGCGTCGACGGTAGGTCCCAGATCGAGCCCGCCTTGAGCTTCAGTGTCTTAACGAGATCGAGGCACTCGTGACGCTCTGAGCCCCGGACGAAGTGGCGGCGCTCGCGCACACGCCGTGATGCGAGCACGTTGTCGACAATCGGGAGTTGGGAGAGCACCCCCTTGAGACGCCGGTCACCGGACACGTAGCCGATCCCCAGTTGCACCGCCTGGCGCGGAGAGTGGGGACGCTTCGGCCAGCCATCCGCGTCGACCTCCCAATCCGGATCGGTCGCCGTCCCGTTCAAAAGCGCGATCAGTCGCGACGGCCCAGCAGGCGCGCCGGCAAGGCCAAGGATCTGGCCCTTCAGGACTGGGACGGACGTCTCGGGTCCGCGCAAGACAACACCGCCTCCCGCCTGATCGAGCAAACGCTTGTCGCGCTCGACGCTGCGCTCTGTCGGCTGCCCCATCTGATGAATGATCTCGTTGTCACTCAACTGGGTCAGCGGCTGAGCATCGACGACGGTCATACCGTCGCGAATGATCGTGCAGACATCGCAAAGCTGCCGGATTTCCTTCATGCGATGCGAAACGAAGACGATAGCGATATTCTGTTCGGAGACCAGCCGCCGCAATACCACGAAGAGGCGCTCCGTCTCCGCCGCCGTCAGGTTGGCCGTCGGCTCGTCCAGCAGCAGGACTTCGGCCCCGGTCGAAAGCGCCCGCGCAATCTCGACAACCTGCCCCTCGTGCATCGAAAGCTCCGACGCCCTGCGATGCAGGGCGTGATCGGCCAGATGCGGGTCGATCAAAGACAGAGCCTCATGCGCCACGACCGCTTGTGACCTCGTCCGCACCAGTGTCGCTGCCGAGGCAGCGTGAACGAGTGCGATGTTCTCTGCGACGGTCAGGTCAGGGAGAAGGGCGAGCTCCTGGTGGACCACCGCGATCTTCGGAACGCCACCCTGCGGAGAAGCCAGGACAACGTCTCCATCATCCTTGCGCACGCCCCCGATGATGATCCGGATCATGGTACTCTTGCCGGCGCCGTTGCCACCGAGAAGTGCATGGATCTCACCGGGGCGGACAGTGAAATTCACCCCGCGTAGCACCTTCGTGGCGCCGAAGCTTTTCTGCAGGTTCCGGACGGAAATCAGAAGAATCTCAGGGGTGATCATGGAAGCACCCGGGCGCTGCACCAAAGGCAGCGTATACATACCATTTGGACCGCAAGCGGCCTCTAAATATTTGAGACATTTAGAACTCCTCCCAGATTAAACCTTAGAGGAGGGAGAAAAGGTCGGAAATTTACTTAAGTTAAAGAGCCATTAAGCTGAGCTAAATGATTACGTAGTAGCTGCATGAGCGGGTTGGAAAGTTTTTTGGCCCACGCCTTGAAGGGATTCGAACTGTCGGCCCCGTAGTTCAAACAATCCAAAAGTTCGCTAAGACTTCGAGAATATTACGCTTTAAATCAGGCTGGCTGATGGAACTCGTCTTTCGGCGTTTTGAATAACACCTGCCGACAGTCACCGTAGCTTAACATCCTCAAATCTGAGGCCGAAACGTGCGAAATATTTCGTCAAGTGATCTGCGTCACTGCTGCTTTTCTTTTCCAATCGTTAGATTGCAAACAAGGCTCTGCCGGCGGAGCTCGTCGTCGCATGCTCCCGGCAGGTCTGAAGAACGGGTGCAAGCAGCACCGCATCAAAACGATCGAGGTGGGCGGCAGCTATTGTTCCGGATGAGCCGGGATTGCCGTCATACTCTTCGCTTTCGCTATTTCGGCGGCCACTGCACTCGAAATCTTCGGAAGCATCGCGATAAGTCCCGGTTTTCGCTCCTCGATGATCTGCCGCGCCATGCCGAGGTAGGGCTGATCGACTTGGAGGTACTGATCGATTTTCAGGGTTGCCAAGGCAAGCGATAGGCGCGAGCTGTTTCCCTTTACGACTTCGGCCTCAAGTGTCTCGTATAGCACCAGATCGCCGATAATCAGCTTGGCGCGGTCGAGCCGTTCCTTCACCAGGCCCGGACGCTGCAGGGCCAAGACATCGATTGTCGTGCTGCCTTTGAGCGACGGCGAACCGGCTTTGTCCTTTTTCGCTGAAATCCAGCCATCGGAAAAAAACTGCAGGTGGCGATCCGGATCATCTGCGCCGCAGGGATCCAGGATGAGAGGCTTTTCGCTCGCGACGTCGGCCGAGTGAATCTTGACGCGATCTTCCGGGTTCTCCAAAGGAAACTGATTGCCCTTCCCGAGCGCCTTAGCGGCTGCCTTGCTTCCGAGCTTATGGCGGTTGGGTCGATTGCAGTAAATACAGGACGAAAGCAAGTTTGGCCAATGCGACGCCAGCCAGTAATATCCGGGCTTCTTCAACTTCCCATCATCGAGAACAGCCTGCTTCGGCCGATAATGCTCGATATCTTGTGGCTGGACGGCCTTCATGGACGATTCGCAATATGCGCACTTCTTGTTGAATACCGTTTCGAGAAGTGCGGCCAACTGCTTGTTCTTGTAAGCTTTGAAGTCGAATGACGGCTTCTTCTCGTCGAAAGGCGTGTGGTATGCTTCAGCGTCGTGCCGCTCCTTCTCCATAAGCAATTGGATGGCTTCGGGTAATGCAGGGCGCTCGACCTTGATCATTTGGGGATGCCCTCGTCTCCCTCGGGCAAGGGAGATACATCAAGCCAGATGGAGGCTAGGCGTTCCTCAGTCTCCTTCTTGGCCGTTTCTCGATCGCCCGGATGTGTATTTGTCACCTCCTTCGCCAGGAACGTATCGATCGTCTCAAGCATCATGCGCTCGCGCCGGTCCCTTCCGAGGATGCCCTTCTGCCTCAGGTCCGCTTCTAGGGTTTCAAGCTTGGCAGCGCCAAGCTCGGAGGGAGGCTTAGCCTTCAGCTGAAGATACTCTTCGAATTTCTCATCGAGCTCGGGATCCATGGTGCTGTGGAGCCCGAAGAACTCCGAGGTGAGGAGCTGTTCGGCGGTCATTTTGGAAACGTCGGGGACATCGGTAATGATAAATGGAATACCGTTCTCATCTTCATCCTCGACGACAAATACCTCCCCAGGCTGGAGACCTCGCAGGCAAAGAGGATCGTGGGTCGAAACGATGAACTGGACGCGTGGAAAGGCCCGTCGAAGCCCTGAAACAATCCTCATTCGCCACCGAGGGTGAAGATGCGCGCCGAGCTCGTCGATCAAGACGATGCCCTCGGCCGTTTCCATGACTGGCCAGAAGCGCGACATGATCCGCATGATGTCGGCGGTCATCCCGATGATCGACTGATAACCGTCACTTAGCTGAGAAAAAGAAACGTTCCCTTGAGCAGTCTTGACGGAGATCCTGCCGCTTCGGCGAATAAGCGTGTCGGAATCGTGGAAAATAAAGAACACGTCCTTCAATGCACGCGCGAAAGTGTCGAATCTCTGCTTTGTTTCGGTCGCTAGCCAGTTCTCCGGATCACCGACAGGCACCAAAGGGTTGAACAGGTTGTCGACCTTTGCGTAGGGAAGGTCGACGCCCTCGGCCGAACCGGGCCGTTGCATCAGGCGAACGGCGCCATAGGCCAACGTGAGAACCTTCGATTCGGTAGACGAATGCTGAAACCCACTTTTCTCGATGGTAAGCGTCAGTGGTTCGGAGCGGCCGGAAATCCTGATGCTGACTGTCGCCTTGCTGGCGCCATTGCGAATGAACATTGCCGGGTCGAGGTTCAGTTTCTCGACATAGTTTGCGCCGATGAGTGTCAGCGCGATCGCCTGCAGAATCGACGATTTTCCAACGCCGTTTTCTCCCAGCAACATGCACCACGGCGCCATCGGCGACTGTGACTGCGTAAGATCAAGCTTTACGGAGCGGATCTTTTTGAAATCGCGGATCTCGACGGTTTCCAAGAGCCTGCTTTTCTCAAAATACGCCGGATCGATCTTGCTATGCTCGACAGAGAAATCCGCATCCGCCCGGCTTTCGATGACCTTCCGTTTTAGGGCAGCGCCCTTAAGCTCAATCGGTGGAATGAGAGCAACAAGGTCGGAAAAAAGACGATCCGGGCTTCCAACACCGGTTACCTGCCCCAGGAAGTCAAAAATTCTGCTCGGGGCGAGCATGCTCTTGCGGCCTCCCATTTGGCGGTCGAGTTCGCGAGCAGCAAATTGCCGCCTCGCGGCCAGGAACGGCCCGGGCTCTCTCAGCGTCTTGTTGAGTTCACCGAGCCAAACGGAGCTCGTGATGCCATTGCCATCTGCATCGGCTAGACGCAGGTTCGTCCGATATCGCGCCAACGTGTTTCGCCGCGCGGCCACCAGATCGGATCGGTTCAACCCGATGCTGTCGACGGTCGCCTGCCCTCTTGGGGTTAGCCCTACGACATTGCCATTGTCGTCGAACGCAAGGTGTGCATTTGGATCGTCGTTGCAGGGGTCGATCAATATTGGGGTTTCTAACTCGATCACGTCGAGATAGGGTGTGCCGATCTCGGCGCGGGGGCCATCAACCGGAAATTTGCGACCTTTGTTTCGATTGCATTGTGCGCAGACGTGATAGACGTTCTCCCATTCGTAGGCCAGCCACCAATAGTGGTCCTCGTCGATTTGGCCGCGCAAACTCGACGCAAACGTCCTGGGCCGGTGCCTCGCTACTTCGGTCGTTTCTCCGACGAGCTCGCTTTCGCAGTAAGCACATTTTCCTTGAAAGAGCTCATCGAGGGCGGACCGAACATCATCACCACGATAGAGCGTTTCATCAAACTTGAATTTCAGCTGTCGGCGTTTGACATATTCGACATTGTAATGGTCCCGCACCCGCTCCATGACGCCCATCTTCAGCGGACTCTCGTCCGTGAGCGAAAGGGGTGTTTCAACGCTGCTTCGGTCGATGCGTATCAAAGGACACCCGTGAATGAGAGCAAGGAAATTTGCCGATTGCCGAGGTTACTACTTCTCGTTAGAAGTTCAATCGTAGTCGGATCGTATTCTCTCTAAAGTTGAAATAGTGTAAGTCATCCCGATGCGGTAGAGCTGCCACCTGTATATAAGGCACAGCGCCTGCACGCGTTGCTACGTTTTTGGACGATTTCTGATGCATAATTTTTTTGGGGGTAAGATTTGCGAGACGAATTCCAATCATCCGTGCGACAAATACTTGGACAACGAGCAGCCTACTTTTGCTCAAATCCCGACTGTCTGAAGCTGACGGCTGGACCTCATAGCGACCATTCAAAGTCCCTGTTGACGGGCCATGCCGCACATATTCGTGCTGCTTCTCCCAATGGTCCGCGCTACGATCCCTCCCAAACCACCGAAGAAAGGGCCGGAATAGCGAATGGAATATGGTTGTGCAGAGAGTGTGGAGTAATCGTTGATAGCGACACCCACGGTTTTTCAGTTGAATGCCTTCTTCGATGGAAGGCGGATCATGAGGCGATGGTTCACGAGATCAGGCAGCGGGGATATTCCGAAAGCCTTTCCCTACTTCAAAATGCCAAGGCAGAGCCGCAAATTGCGAAAGCCATCCTCGACGTTATCCAGGATAAGCGAGCTTTCTACGAGAGTTTCTATGCGGAATTTCCCGATCGCGTTCGCCGATCATTGGACGACACCAGACGAGAGCTCACCGCGATTAAAGCCAGGGTGCCGACTGGAGCGCCCTTGGACACGTATCTGGACGCGATGACGAGGACAATCCGAGCGTTCTTCGAGCGCATGGAATACGTCAATCTCGCCGAACTGAAATGCAATTCTAGGGATCCGAAATGGGTCGCGTTTGCAGACGCGCTTCGTGCCTTGAGGAAAGCCGTTGGGATGCAGCTTTCTCATCTCGTCGAAGCATATTCGCTTGATGTTTCGCCAGAAATCCGACGCATCCTGCCGCGCCTTGAAAATGCGGCATGACTGCCCTCGACAAGGACGAGGGTTCGCGGTGGCATCTAGTCAAGGACATAGGCCGCGGCTAAGCTTCGCAAGCCATAATTTTCAGTTTGGACGGGTTGAGACCATGCCGCAATTCGATGTGACCTTTAGCCTTAATCTATCGGACGCCGAAGCTGCCGCACTGGCCGACACTCTGGGGTGCGCTCCGGCCGAGGTCGGTGGGAACCTGAATTCCTACGCGACGGCGGCGCTGTCTGAATATCTTGAGATGTTCTCCGGACAGGCGGTGACTGGCGTCGGCGACATCCGTGAGCGCCGTCTTGCGGCAATCCTCTTGGCCTTGCCTGCCGCTAATTTTCCCACGGACGAACGCATCGCGCGTCTATTCAATTTGACCACCCTGCAGGCTCGGGCTCTGCTGCGCAGCACCCTTACGAGGCATCGCAATCGTCTTAAGGCCACGATGGATGCTGCGGCTCGCCGCTTCATTGCGGCATGTCAAGGCGCGGCTGGTGGGGAGCGTGAGGCCCGGTTCCCAAATGCTGTCGTCATCGAAATGCTAAACGCGGAACTCGCCGCGGCCGCCACACCAAGGGCGCCAATCCGGCGCAAGCCAAACACCTTCGACACGTATCTGGTCGCAAACGGTGCGTTCACCGAACTGCAGACGCGTTATCCATGAATACGTCCGAACATCTAGCCGACGCAATTTCTGCCGCAAGCTTGGTGCTCGCAGTTCTCGCTGCGCTCTACACGCTCTGGCTCCCAGCCGTAAATGCAGCACTGGAGATCACGCCGGAGACCGATCCCGACGATCGCGATCCCCAGCGGAAGCAAGTTACGTCCGCCCTCCTCACAAAGGCATTGCCGCTTGCCGTCGCCACGATTGTGTCGACGGGAATCCTGTTGCCACGGGGCCTCGCTATCATTATGGAAGCATGGGACCATCACGCCGACTGGGCATTCGACGACGTGAAAGCATTCTTCGTCCTCACCTTGGCTCTCATGCTTTTACTTGCGATCGTCTCGATGTCCCAAATTGTCGGGTTGGTTTGTAAACGGAGAGAGATCGGTTAGCGATCGAAATTGGACCCTCGTCCGATGACCACTCTCTAGAGCTTGGCTGCATAAGGGTTCGCGATATTACGTCCGGTCCCTAAAGCGAACACTGACGCCCCCGCCGCTTTCCGGAATAAACTCCACCCCCGCGGCCTCCAAAGCCACACGAATGGTATTCAGATTTGCGTTCGTGAGGGACGGAGCACTATCCTCAACTTCCGCCCGACTCACTGTGGCAACACCGACGCCGGCTGCTAGCGCGAGTTCCTTTGCACTCCAACGAATAAGTCCACGAGCCACGCGTAATTGAGTACCGGTGATTTTGTTGACATTATGTGATTTCGAATTGATCAAATTCGTCTCATCTGATGTTCATTTCGTTGCTTTAGCCCGACGCAAAGGCGCGCGAGGCCAAGAATGTGGCCGCCGATCGTGACTTCGCACTGGCTGCGGATCTCTGGGATCTGCCTACGCACTCCCTCGAAGGAACGATCGCCAAGTTGCACGTCGTCCTATCGCTGAGGATCGGATCACCCGACTCCGACGAACTTCCCTGGCCGCCACTGTGTTCGGTGATGAATGATCAAGGCCCGTCCGATCTCTCAAGCGTCGACAAAGAACAGACCCCGGTTCTTGAGGAAGTACCCTTGCGATCGTTTCGACCGGACGCCCACTGTTTGGTATTCATAACTGATGATCACTATCCGACGGAGCAAACACGCTAGGCGCTAAAGGATAGGCTCTGACCAGAAAAGCCCGGCCAAGGCGCTCACGACCGAAAAGAGGTCTCATGGCCGAACTATGCCGGTCACGGCCGATCTCGGAAATCTGCGACGGGCGGCCAAACCTTTGATGCCTTGCGAGCACCGGTTGGGAGTTGATAGCCCCACAGACCCCAGACACTGTCATGAACGATCGGGTCTGGTCCAGGTTCTCGGCGCCGAAATAAATTAACCCGCCAACTCTTGCGGCCCGTCAAACTATCATAATGCCGCTTCGGCACGAATTCAGCCGCCCACCATTTCCAGGTAAGAGAGTCGTGAACTGAGCGATTATGAGCCTCTGAATCGGAAGCAATTCTCTCCAGAAAATCGGCTTTAGCCGCGTCGTCGATCAGCAGACCATGCTCTTCAGCTTCCTCAAGCATCCATCGGAGCGCTAAGCGCGATAGGCCGCTCTCGGCGTCAGGATAGCCGCCACCAACGTCGCCGTGCGCGCCGGCAAACCATATCTGGCGGACATCCTGATCTCCGGGTGTTGCGGCAAGGTTGGTGCGAAAAAACGCGCGTCTCTCGTCAAGTGCCACCGCATGACGGAGGATGGCGATGTCGGGATTGTCATGCGTATAAGGCAAGGCCGTCGGCGAGCCGATCCACCCAACGGAACTGACGGTGTCCCAAACACCGACGAAATGCGGCCGGCAGTCCCGCGTGGAAAGCTCGGCCTTGAAGTCGGCGGCAAGCTTGAAATATGCATCGCGTCGTTGCTTGTTATCGCGTGCTTTGTCGATCGCCCAGAACATATCGACCAGATAGGGAACCATTGCGTCGTTGCCCGGCATCAGAAGGCCATACATCTTGATCAGAGCAACGAGTGCACGTGCCGTGTAGGCCCCTCGGCTGAAGCCGAAGACGAACAGTTTATCACCCGGACGAAAATGCGTCATGATGAAGACGTAGGCGTCGACAATATCGCGCTTCAGGCCGTAACCGAAGGCAAGCCCGGCGAGCTTGGCCATCTTCGTACCAAAACCCGTGACAAAGCCTGGCGGAGCCTTGGTACCGACGCCCGGATGATAATAGACGAGCTGCCGATCGCGGTCTTTCAATAGAATGCGGCAAAGCTTGGCGACATTGGTGCGGTCTTCGCTGAACTGGTTGGAGGTTCCATCACAGCAAACGACAAGGTTTCGGCCGCGGGGCATCGATAGCAATTCGGGAAGGGCTGGCATCTCGCTCATGACAGATCCAAAGACGTTTCGTGGTAGAGCTCGTTTTCTTTCAAGCTCTGGGTGGTGAAGAAGGCGCTCTGACGATCCAGCGCCTGTACCAGCGTCTGCCGGGGAACCTCCGTGCGCCGTTCCTCGTCCCCATGCTTGTGGGCCATCGTCGACACCAGGGTCTGAAGGCGATCCGGACTGTCTTCATCGGATTTGTGATCGAAAAGGTTCCAAAGCGACTTCGGCGTCGCGTTCTGGCTGCCGTGATGGCCGACTTTGTAGAGATCGACCTTTTTGAGCTTCTCACACACGGCCGGCTGGCTCAATGCATAGGACCAGTTTTCGATCTGGGCATCGCCCGGGAAAAGCAGGCTTTTTGATCCACACTGGAACAGCAGGATCAAACTCGTGTTGTTCAGCACATTATCGAGAATGCGCACCAGTCGCAGCATCTGGTCGGCGCGAAGACGCCTTGCTTGACTAATGATCCAGCGCGCATCGATTGGAAATTGTGATCCCGCCCGCTCGACGGTGAAATCCGGAAAGAGCGGTGCGACCTTTCCTCCCTTTAATGGGGCGAGCGAGCCAGCGGCATTGGCCATCAGGTGCCAGAATTCATCCTGATCACGGCTACGCTGCTTGGTGATCTTCTCCGACTGCTCGATCGACGGCGGTCCAAGGATGTCGATCTTGACGCCCGGAAGTAGATCTTCGAGCGCAGTCTTATCGCCAGCCTTCGCGTATTCCCGGGTCGCCGACATGGTCATCAGGTTTTCGACGGCCCCGAGGTTGGCAAGATTGTTCTCGCCCATGAATGACAGCTCTCGTCGCAATGAAGGCGACAGGTAGCGAACTCGCTTCACTTCGCTCAAGATCGCACCGGCTGCCTGCTGCATCGCGGCAAGGGAGGAGACACGGTGGGCTGCCAGCGACATGCCGGGCGGTAATGGCCCCCTTGCATCAACGGCCAGGCCCGGATCCTCCGTCCATGGCTGCAAGACCAGCTCGGGCTTGAGGTCGGCGATTGTCTTTCCTGAGGATGGCCGTTGCTTCTTCGTCGTGAACCCGGAAATATGATCCTTGTGCCGATGAGTGGCGACGACCGCCAGCCGTTGGTTCCTCGTTCGCTCGGCGATGTCGTTGGCGATCAGCTCAAGCTGGTTCTTAGGCACGCCGTCGGGCAGGCCGGTGGAACCAAAATCGATCAGAACATGCCGTTTGTCGTTCGGATATTCGAAGGACAGCAGGAAGCAGTCGCCGAACCCGACCTGGTAAGACGTAATGACCACGCGGGTTGGTTTCATGGTGCTCTCTCCTGCACACCGCTGCGCGCCAGATGCAAAGCGGCGAAATAGCCGGCTTTGTCCTTCTTCTGATCCAAAAAGCCCTGCTTCCAAAGATAGGTCAGCCGATCCCCTTGCCGCTTTCTGTCACCCCGATCCTTCAACAGATGATTGGCAATCTGGTATTTGAGCTGGCCATATTCGTCGAAGACCAGCGTGCCGCCGCCGAGCAGCCGCAGCGACCGCCAGAATTCTATCTCCTCGGGAACGTCGACCTTAAAATCCTGTCGGAGCTCACCGGCGGTAACGGTGAGGACTTGCACATATTCCGCGATCGTCTCGCGGAGTACGAAGCCGTCGGGTGCGATACGAACGCTCGGGCGCACAGATTGCACTTCAATATAGCCAATGTCGCCAATCTTGAGAGTTTTGCGATTTTCCCAGACAAAACGGAACACCTCTTCGTTGTCCCGGAGCATCGAATCGAAGTGTGTCCGGCTGTAGATCATTTCGTCATCGCAGCGCAGCCAGGTGCCGTCTGCGTCCGCGCGCGTGCTCGGGGAGATGCCGAAATCCTTGAAGTTTGAGAGCAGCGCCTCCCGATAACCGTAGCGGTCGTCGGGGACGACTTCCCGGTCGACGGTTAGCAGCGCAGAGAGGTAATCCGAAAAGGAAAGATCGACAGGTGGACAATAGTCGATGGCGCGAATAGCCATCGTCAGGAGATGGTCCGCGGCGCGTGCGCCTTCTTCGATGACCAGTGAACGATCCTTCTTGCCGTTGACGATCGTGCCGACGCGGCTGAGGCGGTTGACCCAAATATCGAGGAATGACCGCAGCATCGCGGCAACGAGCAGCTCTCCGCGATTGTGAACCTCCTGCCACTGCGGGTCGTTCATATAGTTTCTTCCGGGCGGCAGCTTAATCGAATGACGCAGTGCCGAGCCACGCACGCCACTCATTTCTTGGCCCATTTCGTCCGCCAAGCGGAAGAGTACCGAATTGGCGAGGCGATCTTTTTCGAGCAGCTCTTGATCGATCAGCGAAGCATCCGTCGTTCCATCGAGCGCAGCACCGACAACATCAGGCAACGCAAAGACGGAGAGCAACGCGACGACGTCGGCCAGACCCTCATGGAAGGCACCCTGATCCGGTGACGAGGGCTCGAGATATCGCGAGCGCAGCCCGTCGAGAATTGCGTGCGTCGTCTCGTGAGCGATCACGTCGTGCGATAGGCAGGAAAAAACCGTATGGCTGGCGCCGTCCTTGTCAGGAAAACTTTCAAAATACCCAAAGAACAACGAGCGGTCATCGCGGGAGTAGAAGGCATTCGGCTCGGCAAAGGCATGCGGTAAAATGTTAAGCTGGTGACCTTCGCATCCCCATTGCACCCGGCGGCCAAGGGCGAATTCGAAGCGTGCCAGAATACGCATGGCGATGGCATAGACATTCTGGGCGTGAAAGCGCGGGTCAGAGAGAAGGACGTTGTCCGGAGCGTCCTGGAACGGATCGCGATATTCCCCGTCCAAACCCGACGGCAGATGTGCCGGTTGGTAAAGGGCATTTGCAGTCACGTCGTAGTCAACCACTGCCACCCGATAACCACGCGGGCCAGACAAAAGCTCCTCTGCCGGCACATCGATCAAGGCCCTGACGATCCGACCGTCGATCTCGATGGAGGGATCCTGAGCAATGATCGACAGCTTCCGCGTACTTCGAAGGCTGTGGCGCGTCCCCCTCACATTGCGCATGCCGACCCCTCAGCGCGTTATCGATGCAGCATGGTAGCGATTGATGTAAAAAGCAACCTTATGATGAAACGCCAGGTGGGTGTCGGGCTTCCTGTCTATCCTCCTCTTCTCACCAATGGTTAATCGGTGCGCGCTACGAAGCCCTGTGGCGTAGCTCAGGGAGTTTATTTTGAAGAACACAGTCATAGTCGGCCTCGACCTGGCCAAAAACGTCTTTCAGGTGCATGGGATGGACGCCAGTGGCGCTAAGACGTTCAACAAGAAGCTGCGCCGTGAAGAGGTGAAGGCATTCTTTAGGGATCTCCCGACTTGCGTCGTCGCTATGGAAGCGGGAAGCGCATGCCATTTTTGGGCCCGCGAGATCAGTACGCTTGGACACCGAACGATGATCATTCCTGGCCAGCACGTAAAACCCTTCGTCAGGCGAGACAAAACCGACGCTGCTGACGCACAGGCGATTGCCATCGCGGCCACTCAGCCGGATATGCAAAGCGTGCCGGCGAAATCAGCTGAGCAGCAAGCGTTGACAGTTCTCATCAAAACCCGCGCTCTCTTTATTCGACAAAGAACCAAGGCATTCCAGGCGTTGCGTGGGCATCTCGCAGAATTTGGCATAGTAACCGGGACTGGAACAGCAAGGCTCCACCGATTGGTGAACGAACTGCGGGCAGGCGCGATAGAGGGAATTCCATTGGTAGTGCGGGATGCCATCCTGGCCATTTACGAGGATATCGAAGCGCTCGACACCAAAATTGGCCGCTTTGAGAAAGATCTCGCATTGCTTTCGAAGCAGGAAGACGACACGCGCCGGCTTTTGACTATCCCCGGGATCGGACCGATTACAGCATCAACGATCAAGGCCTACGTACCGGATGCCACGATGTTCAAATCGAGCCGGCAGTTTGCTTCTTGGCTGGGCCTGGCGCCACGGGCGTACAATAGCGGCGGGAAAACTTTGTCCGGGCGCATATCAAAACGCGGGAACCCGATTATCAGGGCATTGCTATTTGTCTCCGGGATGACGCTCGTCAGGCAGGCGAAGACAAAAGCGGCAGGCGCGGAAACATGGCTTACCAGGCTCGTTGGACGACGACCCTACAAGGTTGCCGCGGTCGCCGCAGCGAACAAGATAGCGAGAGTAGTTTGGGCCTTGTTGAATAGCGGCGATAGCTTCCGGGCGCCAACGCACGCGTAGTCGCAGTTTCGCGGCACGCAAGATCGACGATGCCATTTCAGACAACGCCCATAGGAGACATTACAGGCCGTACGTGAAGTTGTGCGCAAGCACGCGGTAATTCAAGGCCGTTCTGTCCGCGCGTCATAGAGTGGCGTGTACTCAATACAACGCCGTCAATTTTCATGCACGCGATGTCTGAAAATGAGCAAAACCTTGCGAGTCGTGCGGACCGCCCTTCCGGGGGCGGTCCGTCGAAAACCACGAGAAAGCAGGTTTTCTTCGGTGCCAGGCGCGATGTAGCGAGCGGCCGTCTCTTGCAGAAGAGAAAAAGCGTGATGTCATGCTGGTCGACGGCCATCTGCTCGGCCTTTTCGAGGCGGCGCATATGGCCGCTGACTATAGCAACTTATAAAGCTGAGATGTGCGAACTCGCACAGTGGCAGCGCGCGACGATTTGAATTGCGTAAATGTACGCCTTGAAAAGAATCGAACCTACGGCCACTCGGATCAGTTGACACCGAGCCTCTGATTATCAGTGATAATGTCCTTTATCATAGATAGGAGAGGACATGATTCCGAACGGTCGCAACAATTTCGAGCTAAATGCCTCGACCGCTTTGAGAGATGTCTATCGGCTGTTTTTGCTGTTCGCCGGCGATGAACGGATTTTTGACCTGGCCGGCGATGACCTAGAAGATCCGCTACGGATGATGCGCGACGACCTGTTCGTCGACGAGATCATCCATTTGCTGATCGGCACGGCAATCGCCAACCGGATCCAGCTGGAGCATATGGGCGCTGCGGACAAAACACGCAAACTTGCCGATACGGCATGTGGCGAGCTGCAGCCGGACTTGCTCGAGGACAAAGAATCGCAAAAGCTAAGCTTTCGCGAAGCCTGTAATAAGATTGTCCACGCGATCCACATTGTTCCCGACTGCGGAAACCCGGCGGAAAACCCGCTGACCAGCGAGGTGAAACTGCGCGGCAATAAGGGCAAGGAAGCTTGGGTGGCTTACCTCAACATCCCGCAATATGTCCGGGCATCGGTTTTGAACTTTCGAGGACAGCCATGATGGAGCGGGATGACTACGAACGCGATGTTTGTGCCCGCAGCGGGTCGGCGGTCGATGTCCGATACGAGCCCGAGGCCTCCATCGGAGATTGGAAGCCGAAGGCGGCCGAATGTCACGCCAATGTGGATTATTGGGTCAATCATCACGCGGGATATACCGCCGTACGCGGATGGTTAGCCTATATGGGAGGTGGGGCTGATTTTCACGGCTACACCGCTCATTCCGTTTTGCGCGATCCTCGTGGAGAGCTCGTCGATATCACGCCGGTCGAGGATCCCAACTTTATCCGCCGGCGGTTCATTCCCCACCTGGGCGATGAAGTAACGTTTCTGCGGATGAGGACGCTAAACCTCAACATCCTATGCCAAGCAAACTGCCCGGCACCGGCGGTCGAGCTGGAGTGGGGCAATCTGCCAACGGCCTCAGACGACCCACTATGAACCAGCTCATCCGCCTTTCCCCGTGGCCGGTTGGGTCAAGGAGCTGACCAGGAGCCGTGCCGCGCCGACGACAAAGCAGCGCCTGACCGCCGTGCTGCATCTTTTTGACTGGCTGATCATCAGCCATGTGATGATCAATCCGTCCGACCTGCAGTTCAACATAGTAGTCACCGGTTGTGGGATCAGGTGTCAATTCGCTCATGAAAACCGTGGGCAAGTTAGACTGTTGAGTGATACATCTGTTACCGGTTGCAATCTTTCGATGATTTCATTGTTGATGTATTTGAGAACCGGGACAGCGAGAACGTCCCATCCCCTTGATGTCCAACATGATACCTCCATTCGTCGAGTTTGTGAGACATTATTAGACTGAACATCGCTTCTCTCCGGGTCTCGCACGAAAACTCATTTTCTAATTGAGTTCCGCAACTGTCGCGATTTGTTTTTACTCGGCCATCGCCTTGGGCGAACGCGCTACATGCCTCGGTCACGAAGCCAGCATCGAGTCGACGACGACCGAGCTATTGCAAACTCCATACATCTCACTTCCCCTAACAGACATCGGCCGGCCGGGATGGAGTGAGCGATTTCGGGGCCGAGAGCGGCTCGGCAGCACCCTGGTCGATTCTCAAAAACTGTCGAGCTAATCGAAGCGACTTCCGTCCAGGGCCGGCAACCTATCGAGAATGCGATAGGCTCGATCCTTGATATGTCGGTCAGTATCCATCGTCATCCGCATTGCTTCGCTTCTGATGAAATCAAGCGTGCAGTACTGCTGCTCTAATACCGCCATCGCCGCGTAGCGTAGGCGGACTTCGGTCGAGACCAAAAATCCTTTTACTTGGGTAAGAGAGTGCGCATCCCAGCCAACACCGCCCGTCAGTGCATTGTCAAGTATGCTAAAAGGCAACGTTCCAGCCTCGATGTCCGAGAGGAAGGTAGATGCCAATTGGGCTTGTTCACCCAGGCGCGTGACGAGAGTATCTTCGCCGAACCTACGCACATCCGATCGCGGGTCTGCCACATAGATCTTCAAGGTTTCGTACGTTGGAATACAGATTGCGGCGCTTGCCTCCGCGATCTTGGCGCGGGGGCTAGGCGGAACGATACCGTCGGATTTCGGATAAGGCTTTTCGTGAATCTTCCAATATGCGGCAGCCAGGTCGAGGATTGTAAGCAGGTCCTGCGTGTCGGGTGATGCATAATGCGCGGCCACTTCTGCTGCAGCAATTGCAGTCGTCAGCGTGCCACGCAGAAATGCGATTTCAAGGGCCGCCATTAGTCGCGAATCCGTTGACGCCTCCAGCTTGGGAAGTGCAAGCAGCAAATGATCGCAGCCATTGGACATATCCCGTCCCAAGCGATCATAGATCGCGGTGGTCATCTCCGCCTTGCTAAGATCGACGACTAATCCCGCGATAGCCCCTAACGTGTCACCGTACCCAACAGCGATCGCTCGGCGGGCAATCATCTCCAACGTCGACTTTTCTGACAGCACTTCGATCAGATGGGCAGCGATCCGAACCAGCCATTCAGAGGGGTGATAAAGCGCCGCCTCGATTTTTTCGAGATCCGGGTTGCAGGCAGCGGCCGCTTTCCAATCCATCGGTGCCACATCTACCTCGGCGATGAATTGGAACAGTCGTGAGAACGTATCATTCTCCCCCAATGCGCTGCGCGCAACGCGAACTTCATGATCGAGGACATCCCGGGGAATTCCCGAGGCCACCACGGCGGCCCGCAACGTTTCGCGAACAGACTCGGGATTGAACGGCTTCCGCCACTCCCAGATGTCACTCAGAGAAAGATCCAAATAGCCGGTTACCTTCAGAAATGCGCTGAGATTTAGCAGCCTGGGGGCTTCAGTGGAGAGGAATTCGACGGTGCCTCCACCACCGTCGATGGCGTCAAGCAACACGGCGACGGCCTGACGTTGCGCTTGAAAGAGATCCGCTGACGAACCTACCAGTCTCGAGGCATTTGGGAGCCTATAGGACCATATATCGCCGGACTTCCCAAATTCCTCCAGCAGCCGCGAAGCTCGCCGCACGAAATCCATAGTGCCAAGATCTTCAATGCGACATGCGACGATAACGGCTTCGTCGGTCGCGCTTCCAGGAAAATGTTCCAGCAATTGGCGCGCACCGGCAAGGACAAATGCTTGGGCCAGTTCACGTTCTCTACCTGAGTCGAGCACCAAGCTGCGGCTATGGCTCGACCATATGCCCTTCATAGCCAACAAAGGTTCATCTTGGATTGCTGATAGCAGACGCGAAAAGTCGAGATCAGGCGTCCCTGCCGCAGCCAGCACCGCCCAGGCAGCCAATCGCGTCCAATATTGCGGATGAGAAACAAGAGATGCGCAACGCGGTGCGGTCTCCTTCGGAAAGCGGCGCGCCAGAGGGAGCATCGCGATACCGATCTCGGCCGCCCATTGTCTGCGTGGTGTCTGCAGTGCTTCGATCGCATAATCGAGGATCGCAGTGCGGACTTGTTCGTCCGGTGCCGGGTCCGCTTCGCGGCAAATTTCAAGGCAACGAACCGCCCTAGCGATTCCGGGAGCATCATGCGCAATGCCGTCCATGAGAATGGTGCAGACTTCCTCGCCGATGCCGAGCATCGCCGCGAAATCCAACGTTTCACTCCAATTGTCTTCGCTCCGAATAGATGACAGAACGGCAGTTCTTTCAATGGCGGGCATTGCCACAAGAAACCGCGCGGCTGCAAACTCGCTAAACGTTTTATGAAGAAAAGTGAGCGTCACCGTATCTTCCAGGCCGATACGTTCGATGAGTCCAACATCCTGCCAATACCGCAAATAAGATTGCGCCGCAGCGTGGGCTGCGAGTGGCCTCATTCCCAGTTCATCAGCAAGGATATTCGCGGATTTTTCGATCACGATGTCGACTGGTGCAATTGGATGAGAGACAATCTGCCACCCAAGGATATCCAAGAACCTGCGAAGTACAGCTGATTCTGCCGGCGGCTCCGGCACCCTGCAATTAGGCGCATCGTCAATGAGGGCGACGAGTTCTTGATAGAGGCGGTTTCTGCTCACGCCGAGCGAACCGCCTCGTGCGATTACCGATGCGCCCAGTGCGAGCAGGAGCGGCGATCGCGCTACCGCTTTAGCAATGGCATCCTCCTCCAATTCGGCCTTAGCGATCCTCTCGGCATCTTCTGCAAATTTCCATCCCTCGCCTCCTATTTCGCGGAGAAGTCGCGCCAAGTCCTGATAGGCAGAGTGCCGGTCTAGGGGCACGATGTCGTAGTGCCGCCAAGCGCTGAAATTGCTGGCATGATATCCGACCGGCCGGGTTGTAACAATGACCCGGCATTCCGCGTGCCCCAGCGTAAAACGCTCCGCTGCTAACGCAATCTGGGTCTGGGCTGCGCCGGTTTCGTCGAGACCGTCGCAAAGCAGCACCCAGTTGCGGATGCCGGCCGCTCTCGCCACATTGGGCGAGATCATACTGCCAGCAAGGCCTAGCGAAAATACTGCTTCCTCGAATGTCTCGCCGCTGTGCATACGGGCTGCGACCGAAACGAGCCTTACCTTAAGGACTGGAATGCCGTCGTGTGCATAAGACTTGGCTATTTGGCTCAGTAGGGTCGTTTTTCCCATACCAGGTCCGGCTACCAGAACGCCAAGCTTGATGAACCGGCCAAGCGTTTCTGGATCGACCTTTGTTGCGTCACGCGAGTATTCGCGATCATGCCACAACTGATAAGCGTTTAGCGCGGCCATCAGATCGGTATGAGGTTCTTGTTCTTTATGTACGACTGCGCGCAGCGGTATCCATGCCTCCTTTAGCCGCAGCCGCTTTTTGACACCCAAAATCGAGAAAGTTGTATTCGTCTTGATCGTCCACTCCGCCAGATGAGAGAGCAAAGCGGCGGGTGACGCGCCGTCAGTGGCTAACGCAATGTTGCTGGCATTGAGCAACTGAACAAGCGAGGACAACTCACGGCGCCCACGATGGTCGATCAGCTCAACTGCATCCCGGTACAGTACGTTCCAGGCAGCGTCTATCGCCGCAGCATCGAGACAGATGTGGCCAAGTTCAGCCTGGGCCGCCGCGATCGATGCGTTGTCATGGATTGCTGCCGAAACCGTAATTATGCGGAGCGCCCGACAGACCTGCTTTGGTACTAGAGCCGCGGTCGTGAGCTTAGTGATGAACAGCTCCGCGATCTCCGGCAAGTTATCGGTACGACCATCGCCGATCCTAGGAATTGCTTTCGACAGTTCCTCACGAATAGTCCTGCTGCTACTCGAGGATACCGCGAGCACGCCAAAGTCTATCTTGCCGCCCGCAACGGCGGCTCCCATCGCCAACAGCGAATTCCAGAGTTCGTCTCCACTACGCAGCCCACGTTTGACCTGAATATCGCAACGCCTGCTGCCGCGCAGGATCAACTGGATGTCGTCGCCCCCGTCGCCGGTCTCCGCGGCGACCGAGACAGGGACGTCTTCTTGCAATCCGTCCAGCCACTTCAGCGGTCGCCCGCGTAGCGTATAGGCGTAAGCGATAGCCGTAACCGTCGCTTGAAAATTTATCCCGCCTCCAGTCGCAGCGCCCCCCGCTATTCGGCGTTCGGCCGGCGCCTCTTTCTTCGGACGCTCGCGCTTGGATTTCGGAGACTTTTCGGTTTTTGAAAACGTCTCTACCACAGGACTACACCTATCTCTGATTGCAGCCAGCGCTTAACCGGAGACGGAGAGTGCCGCTAGATCCAGCTCGTCTTCTTATGCACTTGCAGGGTTGACGGAGGCTATTTGGCTTTGAGTATACCCACGGTCGCTCCGGCACAGCGGGTTGCGATACGTACTCCCCAGAGTAGCCCAACATCCGGCCATAGAGTTCTGCCTCGGGTGCGGAACCACACCATATGAAGTTCATCAACTCGGTCCCGTAAATCGTTAGCGCTTAAGCCATTCTTTTCGAATGCTATCAATGTCGATGTCCCTCCACTCTTCCTTCCAAAGATCCCAGAAGGGGATGTCGTTGGATGAGGGAGGGTGGTCACAGACATCGATCTGAACCACCGAAGGAAGGATGATCGACTCGCCAACAAGCAGGGCTTCGCCTTGGCGGAATGAAGGCATCTTGTCGATCAGTGTTCCAAGTGAATCAGGCAGCAGCTTTCTGACGTAACCTTGGTCCACGGGATTGGTCAGCCGCATCGCAATGAAATTGTTGCATTGCGAAAATATCGTCTCCGAGATTTCAGACGGCCGCTGGCTCGCAAGCAGCAAGCTGACGCCGTATTTGCGCCCCTCTTTTGCAATTCTCTCGATTGAAAGCTTTGATGATCTAAATTTCGACAGCTCGCTATTCGGCACATACTTATGCGCTTCCTCGTATACGAGCAGAATAGGCGCGTCGTTGTTGATCCTCTCCTCCGGATTTTTACCTGAGCGCAGGCGTTTGTAGAAATATCCGTACTCGAAGACAATTCGCGAGATGAGGGAGACGGTAATGCTCAGGACCTCGAAAGGAACGCCGCTCAAGTCAATGACGGTAACGTTCGATCGCTTGGGGATAGTATATCCCAAGATGCTACGAAGGGTTTCCTCGAATGTAATCGCCTTCGATTTCGCGCCGAGAAAGAATTCCAGCCGCCGATCGAGGATTTTGTTTTCCAGTCGATTCACAAAATTCGTGAGCTTTCCGAATAGGCTTCCCTGGCTCAGCTTCGGTTGGCCTGCCTTCTCCTTATTGGAGGATGCGTAGACCTCTCCGCTATCAATCATCTCCGAGTTTTTAGCCACGGCGTACTTGAGGACATTCTTGATGTCGAAGAGCGTTGGGGTGTCTAGATGAACGAGGTCCTTCTCGTTTTCGGGCCCTTTAAAATGAGCCTGTTTGTCTTGGACAACGGCTTCCTTGAAGATGTTGCGCTGGTTATGATCGTTCGCTTCGGTGTCGAGAAAGAACTCTTCGAGTTCCTCGCTATTCAGCATCCAGTAAGGCAAGACGAGGTTGCTGCTATCGATGAAGTTTGCCTCAGGAAACGCCGACCGATACTCCGAATGAATATCGAAAATGATCACATGCGAATTGTTGAGCGAGAAGTCGCCCTTGGCTGCGATCGCTGTTTGAATTAATTTCGCAAGCGCGTGCGACTTACCTGATCCGGTAGATCCAACAATCGCTATGTGTTTGTTGAAGAACTTGTTTCCATTCACTGGAACTTCAACGTCTCTGTTGGTTGATAGGCGACTGAACGCAAAGCGGTCATCCGCAGCCAGGGAAGTCCCATAGATTTTTCGAATATCTTCAATCGTGGCGGGCTGAACCTCCTTGGGTGGGATCGCAAGGGAGTCGCCACCTCGTTCAAATTTGCCGTCACGCAGAACTCCCAAGGGGAAAGCTTCGATCACGTAGTTGCGCTCGCCGTCATTTGAGACGGCGATCTGAAAGTTCTCGATAATCGCAATTAGGACAGCATTCTCGTTGTCCGCAATCTTAACGTAAGAACCGACCTTCAGAGACTCTTCGGCAATTTTGAAGTCTTCGAGATCGTCAACTGTGATGCGAACCTTGTTTGGGAATACAGCAATAACTTCCGCGTTAATGTCAGCCACGACCGGCCCCCTAGATGATTTTCTTGATGTCGTTGAAGTGCTCTACCTGGATTTGCACATGGGCAATCGATTGATCGCCGATCTGGGCGAACGGGACTTTGTCGTAAAACTGGTAGATTTTACGCGTTTTGGTAATTACGCCAAGGGTTGTCTCGACGTCGCCCAATGTATCGATGATCCTGATTTTTGGACCGTCATGAGTAGCCTTTCGCGACACCGAAGCGGCGTCGAAATTGGCGCCATTGAAGTCAAAACCATCGAGAAAGGCGAAGCCCTCCCGGTGAAGCTCATTCTTGAGCGCAAGCAGCTCCGATGGCGCGATACCTGATATAAAAACATATGGCGAAAATGGCGTCTTCTCGCGCCGCGAGAGCTTCGAGTATTTGTGGGCAATGAGGAAGAAGAGCTCTTTCAGATCGCTTCTCTTGTAATCGTCGGTATCAACTTCGATCAGAAAGAAACGCTCATAAGGTGTGACATTCATCGTCGTAAAGAACTCGGAGCGCAGCGCTTTTAGATAGGCTTGCTTCCCCTTGCGTTCGACAAACCACTCATTGAAAAGGATCTTCGAGCTATCAATCTTTTTCAAAAACGTCCGCCTGGAAATCCTGCGCTTGCTTGGCTCCCGTTGGATCGCTAGATCTTTGATGACTCGCAATGCGTTGTTATAAAAGAAAAATTCCGCGGTGAAATCGCTACAAGCGAACACTGACATGAGCTTCTTGATAATTGACGCAACTTGGTCCGAGAATTTGGGAGCATTCAAGTCGATTGTAAGCAGCGATAGGAAATCTTGAAGATCCGCATCGCTAAGTCCCAATTCCGAATATTTTTTCTTTACGATTTTCTTTTCGGTGTACGTCAGAAAATTTTCTTTGAGGAAATCCACCGCGATTGGCAGCGTTAACTTTTGTTGCCCCGATGCATAGTGCCCGAAAATTAGGTATTTCACGGGTGGAAGGCCCTTCAATTTGTTGGCCTGAAAATGAACAAGCATGTAGATGACTGCTGATTTGATAATCGAATGATTATACTCAGAGCTCTCATAATATTTACATTGAACGGCAGTAGTCTCCGTAGCGGTTCTAACGTCGATGTCTTCGATGCACTCAACGTCTATCGTATCGGAATCTCGCAAAAGCTCGAGAAGCCGCAGGATCGACTGGTCGAATTGGTAGAAGTATCCCGCGATGGTGGCGACTGCGCTGCGGTCCGTCATTAAGTTTCGACTCACCAAGGTTTTGCAACAATCTGCCAGAGTTGCGGATGGGAGTCATTACAGATCTACCTGGGCGCGCAAATAACCGACCTCGCCTGAAACCGTTGCAATCGAGTGCTCGGCGTGATGGCCGTCGGTTTATGTACACGGGCGACTTCACGATCCAGCATGTTAAACAGCGTTTCACTATTTTCCGGGGACCGGAAGTCAAGCGAGTAGCCCTGGCTGAAGCTGTCCGCCCATATGCCTTAATTTGAGTCCTACGTTCCTGAAAAAAGCCTTCCTGATTACTCCGGGAGCACGAAATCAGGCCACAGTGATGTCGACATCAAACGAGAATGCGGAACGCCAGCTTTGGGAAGTTCGGTGATCTCCGGGTGCATCGTAATCACCACGGCGTCGTCATCGTCTTGTAACACCTTGGCCGAGATGTGCTGATCCCTAGAAATGAGAACGCTGGCCCCTCCCCGCTTTGGTTTGACGCGGATCGTGTTCTCAGTCAGGAAATGACTAACTAGATCGTCACGTCCCTCCAAGCTGGCGTTGTTCACCGCTGCGGTCTGATCTTCGACTCGATCAGCCTTCCCGGCAATCACGGCATCATATAAGAGCTTTGTCTCCCCCTCAGTCGCCTCTGCGGGCCACAAAACTCTCTCGGCCAACGATCTTTTACGCTTCATCAGACGCTGTAGCAGACAATCGAAAGATCCTGGTCCAAGTCGCGGATGAACAGCCAGCGGGATATGGACGGTGACCGGCTTGGTTTGCCCGATACGATGGGTACGGTCGTTGCATTGCTCTTCGACCGCCGGATTCCACCATCTGCTGAGATGGATGACGTGGTTTGCGGCCGTCAGCGTCAGGCCGGTTCCCGCCGCCCGCGGTCCAAGCACGAGGACGTCAAAGCCTTTGTCCTCCTGAAGGTGGCGCTGGAACCGGTCAGTGATCTCTTTGCGAGCATCAATGGTGGTGTCGCCATTGATGATGAACACCCGGGGCAGATCGAACTCGAGGCGGATCAGCTCGGCAAACCAGGCTTGGACGTCTCGGCTTTCGACGAACACCAAAGCCCTCTCGTTCTTCTCTTTTACGTGTCTGAGAATATCCATCGCGGCCGCCACCCTGGCTGATGACGCGACAAAATCGTCTGGAGCCTCGCCGTCCAAGAGGCCGGGGTGAAGCGATGTTCTCCGGATATGATGCAGGAGCGCGAGGATCATGCCACCCCTACTCCGCGCCTCGTCATATCTTATCATCTGTGCGGCGGGCATCTCACGCGGATGGAGCACTCTGACTTTAGTGGGAAGCTGTGGAGCAGCGTCGGTCTTCAGTCGTCGTTGAGCTAGAGGCGGTCTGCCGTGTTGGGGATAGAATAGCGCACCGTGAAGGGCGGTCATGTTCTCCTCTGTCGGTAGATCGAAAATGCGCTTGAACTGCGCCCGGGCTCCCAAGGCTCCCGGGAACAGCTGATCCATGATCGCCCAGAGATCATGAGTAGCATTCTCGATCGGCGTGCCAGTCAGGCCGATCTTGAAGTCCGCATGGATAGACTTTGCCGCAATCGCCCGCATTGTTGTAGGGTTCTTGATGAACTGGATTTCGTCGAATACCGCGACTGCGCACTGAAGCTCCATGAGGCTGATCGCATAGTTCGCGAGAGTTTGATATGTGGTAATGACGACAGCCATACCGTCCTGAGCTGCCAGGATCTTGTCGAGCGCGAGCTGTCCTTCGCCCTCGCGGATGTCCTGTCCGGAACTGTCTTCTTTCTTATAAGTCGACAGGTGATCGCCGAACAGGCGCACAGGTGTACCCATGAATCCTGAGACAAGGTGGCGAGTTAGCTCAGCCTCCCAGTTCAGCAAAAGGGATGTCGGGGCGACGATGAGGAAAGGTCGCTTTGCAATGCTCCCCTCAAGCATCTTCTTTTTCAGCGACACCATCAACGAGATCGTCTGTAGGGTCTTTCCCAAACCCTGTTCGTCGGCATTCAGAATACCCGGCAAACCCATCTTCCAGGCGTTCAACTGCCAGAGAAGAGAAGACCGCTGATGCATTTGTAAAGGTGTTGTGATTTCTGGCGGCACTTCTTCAAAATCGAGGTCTTTACGGGGTTCCGCGCCTCCCTCGTAATCCAGATCCCAAAAGTTGTCGTGAGTGACCGGCAGATACGCATCAATCTGGCTTCCGACCGGATCGACGATCTTCTGCCTCAGGAACTCAGCAAGTCGTCGGGACAAAGCTTCAACCACAAACTCCGTAACTGGTATCGGGCCGATTGCGTGGATGACCGAGCCCTCACCGGCCGCCATGGCTGTTTTGATCGCCTCGACAAGGTCGGCCAGATCCTCATCCGGAATGAGCCCCAGGTATTCACCCAGCTGCGTTTCGGACATTGAAGGCAGCCAGGTTGTGCCTGAACCCATCATCGGATCGATTGCCATAGCTTTCCACTTGGCAATTCCCGTAACGCGCGAAACCCACTCCGGCGTTTCGACCCAAGCCTTGGCGGCCTCTTCTTCAACCCTCTCCGTTCGAGCTTCGATCGACATGAGTGCCGTCAGGCGCCCATCGTCTCGCATTTGGCGCTCAATCGCTTCGGAAATTATGCGACCAGCGTTCGCGATAAAGGCGCGACGCTCTTCAGGCTCCTTTCGAGCATATTCGGCAATGGTGCTGAGCACCGGGATTGCTGATCGGTCCAAGATCAGAAACTTCCCGTCCCCCACCCGATAGGCCGGCTGAGCGCCTCGCTGTACAGCAAGTGCTTGAAACGTCGCCAGCTCGTGACCTATGACGGCAGTTGAGGCTTGGCCGTTTTCGGAACTTGCGACATCACGCGATACATAAGGCACCGCCCGGAAAACCGAGTCGTCCTCCTCATCCAAGGCCAACCCGATGGCATCCGTGGTCGTCACCGATATGTTTCTCAGTAGGCCGTCGAGCCGAGCATCTGACGCCAGTGCGAACTTGGAATCGAAAAGCCGCCGGAACTCTCCGAGCGCCAGCCAGTGGTCTGACAGGCTCGTACCCTGTCGAACCTCACGAGCTATCTCGATTGCTTCGTAGATTGGCGCCGGAAGCCTCATCGGTTTCGATTGCGCTCCGACGAAAGCTCCGACGAGCGGCAATGATACCGTTCGCCCGTTCTGCTCCCACCACCACTGAATGCGGAAATCGGGGCTGCCGACCGTGCCAACCATCGATGCCCTAAAGGTCAAATTCGATATGAGGTCCGGAAGGCCTAGCGTCCGAGCGGTCAGCGAATCCAGCCGGACGACGAGTGGATGTGCCAACCACAGACCGTTGGCGGATACACTATGCAATCGCCCTTCCGGATCGAGGTGACGCAGCCGAAACAGGGCAATCGAAAGCTCTCGCTCTTCCTTCGGTAAAGCAAGGAGGTCCGCACTGGATTTGCCGCGCAGCAATCCAAGCATCCCACGCTTTTCCGGCTGGACCTCAAGATAAGCGAAATCTGCGTCGTATCGGAAGGAAAACTTGATCACCCGAGCACCTGCTCTTCAACCCACCGCCGCCAGCCGCCGTACGCGTCATGGATCCTTGCCCTTGGATCATTCACAGAGAAGGTCATTGCCTCCGCGTCATACTGACGTCGGTAAAGCAGCGACGTCGGTACGAGATCCTTGCTGTGGATGTGGACTCGATAATCATGCGAACCCTCAACCACAATGAAATTGCCGATGCGCATAATCAGGAGGCAGGTCTCCTTGCGTCTAGATAGCTGATTGCCAAACATCGTGTAGATTGGGTCGCCAGTCGCCGTATGCTTGGCTTTCGCTTCTAAGGCGGCCGACGGAGAGAGAGCAATCCACGCCTCATCGATCACACCGCGGTTGTACAGCCCCTTCCAGAAATCGTGACGTGGCGCCCACATATGATTTTTGGTCGATGTCGTGATGATTTCAAGCAAGGCATCCATGCTTTTGCCCGCTAACCACCGCATGATCAACTGCTTGCAGGAATCATCAACCAGAGGCCAGAATCCGCCTTGGGCATTGCGCGGATCGCCATAGAGCCCGACGAGGCGATCTAATAGCTCTTGTCTGACCTCAGGTGGCGGTTCCGCAGCCAGCCACGGTTTAAGTAAAGCGTTGGCTGCGGCACCACACCAATCTATTTCCGCCGCGACAGCTTCCGAGGGATAAAGCCAGCGAAATATACGGGAAACGTCCGCTAGAGTTCGCGGCTCCCGGCTTCGAAGGAAAGCAAAATTGACGTCCTTCATGAGGCTGCCAGAATGGGGCGCAACGATCCCGGACTGTCTGAGCCACCTGTACGGGTCAGTCTGCTTCATCATTTCCTGAGCAATAAGCTCCGGTCCCTGTTCCACGTCCAGGACTTGCGGCAGCGCACTGAACAGCATTATCCAGTTGCGGGAGAGATACTGGCTCCTGCTTTGAATGATGCGTGCCAACCGACGTGTTCGGGAGTTGCCTCTCTCCCAGCTCGAAAAATGCGTTTGACAGATCGCACTAAGGAGGGAGGGGTTTGTCGTTGCCTCTGCTTCCCTGTCGAGGAAGCTCTCAACCGCCTCACTCACCTCGACATCCCGGGAAAAGGCCGCCTGCATCACCAGAGCGACTTCGCCTTGCTTCACCTTGGTCCAGTCCCACGACCGGGATGCCGCTTCGACCTTGTCTAAGGCCTTTTCAAGGTTCAGGGCAGTTTCGCTCTTGTAGCCGGGAAACCGGTCCCGGACACGTTGAACACTTCTTGAGAAGTCGGCGAGATCCGACGCGCCGTCCTTTCGCTTCAATACCTGACGTGTGGTTCGAAGAGCGGTAAGCAGCGTCATTTGCCCACGCCCTCCAGGGCATGCTTGATCGCATCGATATCCGATGCCTTGGTCGGCACGACCATGATGAATCGAAGATCAATGCGGCGATTTGCGTCACGCCCGTTTTCGGTCACGTTGGTTTGGATCGGACGTCCTTTCCCAAAACCGGCAACTGATAGGACGGGTTGCGTCTCGCGGTTTTGATAGAGCAGCAAACCGGGCTGCTGCTTCGTCATAAGGGAGAAGATTTGGGCGGCCCTGTTTGCACTGAGGCCCATATTCAGATCGTCCGTGCCTTGGTTGTCGGTGTGGCCCTCAACCTGAAGCGCGTCGATCAGTGCGTATCCGTCATTACAGTCCGCATGGAATGAGCTTCTTGGTCCAAGTGAAAAGCACCCCAGAGATTTGTCCAGGATGGTTGCGATTTGCCGCATGCGAGCTTCGCCAGTTGCCGTAGGGATGTCTTTTCCGGAGGCAAAGAGCCCGTCGCCTTGGAACTGAAGTGCATCGAAATTGCTGCTGACCGTGACGTTCACGCCTGGAATTTGCCGGTTAATCTGATCACGAAGGCCGACAAGAAGTGCCTTGCGCGTCTCCGAAACGGCTGAATTGTAGACTTCCATTGGGTTCCTGCTATCGGGCGACACTTGGCGGCGCAGCCGTTCTAGTTCGTCCTTCATTTTCTGGACGGATTGAGCGACGGAAAGGTCTGGGGTTCCCACGATGGTTTGGACGGCTTGCAGTTCCTTCTCCATTTGCTCCTTTTGTGAGCGCATCGCTTCGAACTGAGCCCGCGGAACGGTGTCGGAGACGCTAAACTGGCTGGCGAAGAACGCCAGCAGAATCATGATGATAAAGAGAAAGCTGATCGTCATGTCGGCCATCGATACGAAGACCGACTCTTCTTCCTCTTCATGTCGGTGGGATAGTCTTGTCCCTCTCACGCTGTCGGCCTCAAACTCTCGGGCTCAAAAGCCTTTGCATTTTCGATAACGGCCTGGAGCGTCGACAGTGCTTCCGCATACTGTCCGTGCACGTTGTTCGAATGGGCCTCTACCTCGCTGATCGAACGACTGATCTCATCGGTGAACTTTTTGAATGCTCGTTCAAGATCACCATCGTAAGCTGCGGCTCGTGCCTCGAACTGGCTTATTTGCTGCTGAATTGCCGTTGCCGCGGCGACGACGACGTCTTTTTCCGTCCCAAGTGTTTGTTTTATCGTTTCCACCATCGCCGTGCTCGAGGTCGCAATGTCTTGCGAAGCACGCGCCGTCTTCCCAGCAGCTTCCAGGATTGGACCCGATGCCTCCGCGAGCCCGTTGCCCGTCCTGGCGAGATTATCGGAGACGATTTCCAACCGCCGTGCGGCGCCATCGAGACCTACGGCCGTACGCTCGGCCGCTGTCGAGAACTGCTCCGCAGCCGTACCGATCTCGGCCGCCAACCCCGACAGTTGTTCAGCTGCTGCTTCCATCCTGTCACTGATCGATGCAATTGCCGTCGTAACGCTGGTGCCCAGCGTGCCGCTGATCTGACTGACCATCTCACTGACCTGGATGCCCCCGGCACTTGCCGCCTTTTCCAGCGGAGCCGAGATTGCTGCGATAAGCTCATGGTTGAGCTGTTGCATATGATCCCTCAAGCCAGAGATCGACTCGAGCTGGCGGCTGGCCAAGTCTTCGAGGCTGACGAAATTCATCCTTCGCTCGATCGCGTGGACGAGCTTACGCATCGATCCATCCAGGCTGTTCGACCAATAACGAAGCACCAGGGTGAAGATGATGGAGCAAACCAGCCCGGTCAGGGACATAATAAATTTGGCGGACGCGACCGTGAGCAGTTGTGTCAGAGCTGACATCACCTTGGCTTGGTCTCCCCCGGTCTGAAGGCTTTCACCAGTCTGCTGAAGCGCCGCGATAAGTCCAAGGAAGGTCGCGGCGAGGCCAACGGAGACGAAAAGCCCCGGGACGAAGCGCCAGCTCGTGACCCCAAATCCCATCTCGTCCAGGTTGAAGAACACTGAAGGCCTGAAGGAATTCTGGATTCCGTTCGAGACGCCAGGCTTTGGCTCTATCGTCGTCTCACGGAATTCCTCCCAGGTCGCCGCAAAGTGCTGCGCATCAGCACCCTTCCATCGGCCTATTACATTGGATAGCTGCGCTGCGTTTTGAAGAAATTCGTTCGGTCCACCATATTTCTTGATTTCCCGTGTCGCTCTGTTCAGTACAGCCCGCTTCCGCCGCATACTTCGGAAAAAAACTAAGAGGCATACAACCAGTGCAAAACCTAATACGACCACGAAGATGCCAGGCGCATAAGGCTGCCTGAGTACAGAAGCGGCCCATAGAACCGCATCGCGCGTCCAAAGACCCACAAAAATTACATTCATTAAATTCGAAGCCCCCTTAGCCTGGCGACGGAGCTAAATCGACCAAGGCAATAATCAGGCTATCCGCGCGCTATTGCCGAATCAACAGCCTAGCCGCTTGAAATCTACCGAAAGTGGTGTTCGTTACACTAATAATACACTCTTTCTTCGCGGCGCAATTGTTGGCTTGGATGGTCCTCTGTCAAAACTTCCCGCACGTCACTTTGGGTCGACAAAGATCGCACTCCTTCATCGCAATGGACTTGCACCATCCACTCCCTGCCGGTTTGCGCCGGCGTTCCCACGAAATCTGTCCCAGCTGGCCACGGTAAGTGGGGCATTTTGGGTGGCGGCATCTTCAGTCACCTCATGAGAGAACTTTGCATAAGCGCTTGCTCAGCGACTTCCTGCTGAAACGAGCGGAACAGGCTGAAGTCAGACATGCAAAGCTTGAGACCGAAAGCGCAGCCCTTGGTGAAGAGCTAAGCACGACGTTCGCGGTTCGCTGGCTATCACAACGCCTGCAAGGATTATCCGCGGCTGGGCGACACGCTCTATGGTCCAGTCTACGTTGCCGGCTATCTCATGAAACGCGATGAGCATCGCTGGTTCGCTCCCGTGCGTCTCTTCCAGAAAGGTGCCACCCGCACGTGGGAAGCATGGAAACACCTCTCGGGAAAGATGTGGAGTCCGACAGGCTCGTCGAGCACGTGCATCATTTCCTCGCCCTGGATGCGACGGTCACCGGCAAGGACGTGGCGCTGGCCGAGGAGAGATTGGTCCGCGTCGACATCGCCTCGGGACGCGTGGTCGCGCCCATCGGCTTTATGAGAGTAGCCGATGGGTTCCGGGCGGCGGTGATGCCGCGACGCATATGCCCAGCCCGCGATCACTCCTAGGCTGAACTGGCTGGCCGCCGAGACTAGCCGGGATGACGCCGGCATCTAGCCCATCGGCCCTCCAGGATGCTCACCGATGCTCAGGGTGGCGTGCCATTCGCCAGGCCCCGCCCCGGAAGTTTCAATCAATCCGCAAACTGTCGCGGGTCGCAATGAAATCCGGCTCGTAAGTTTTGAAATTGGCCGGCGACGCGGTAAGGCTCAACTCTTGCACCGTGTGGCGTCCGATGGTGACGATCAACAATTGCTCCAGGACATCCGCCTTATCCTTCAACACCGTGCATCGCATCTGCCGAGCCGGAAAGCCGTCGAGCGTCGTGTCTTGCGGCTCCTGACAAGACGACGTCATTCCCTTCTCCGCATATGCGGCGTGCATGGTATTGGCCAGCAATGCCGTCTGGTTTTCCAGCGTGGGCTTATCGCCTTGCTTGATCGCAAGCACGATGAGGTTCAGCACCGCAAGCATCTGTCCAGACTTGTCAAGCTTCACCGCCAGCCTGTTCGAACCATCGAATTTTTCCCCCGAGTTCGACGTCGGCACTGGCGACTGCCGCAATTCCCATCCTTGTGGCCACGTGATCGAAGAGGCGGCCGCGGCCGGCACCATCGGCAAAAGCACCATGATCAGTATGGCAGAAAAGGCACGCATAGACATCGTCTTCAATTCAATGCTCAATCTCGTGGGGCGCCTGAGAGATAAATCTAGCGAAGGCTATAACCGATGCCGGCAGACAATGTCTATTAATCCCGCCTCCATCCGGATGGGCGCCTGTGCCAGACCGCTTGCTGTCTATGCTAAAAGCGCACGGACATTCTCGGTATATGCGCGAATATCCTCCCTGCTCCTCAGGATCACTTTTGAGGCTGAGCATGCATCGAACAGCTTTTGATGTCCCAAATAGCAGGTCGAGGAGTCTTCCCGGTGACGATATTCTCTCACCCATTCGATAAGCTCTTGGAAACTCTCCTCGCTGCCGCCGCCTTGAATGCCTCTGGCCTTCACGTTGGCAATGCATTCTTCCTCTGGAAGATCAATCCAAACCAACGCGGTTACCCGTGACAAGACGGCGTTCGCCAGCCAGCCGTATACGCCTTCCATCAACCAGGTCTCGGCTCTTCCGGCGTCGCCAACCTCGCGGAGCACGAGTTGGTTACCTCTCGCCACACCATACTGACCGGGAACCCAACGCAAGTCGTCGAGATGAACAACGGGACGTTTGATGATGGCGCCGACTTCACGAGCAAGCCATGTTTTACCTGCTCCACCGTTCCCGAAGATCAGTATCCGCCGGAGGTGTTCAAGATGCGCCGAGTTCAATGGTCTCTCCTACGTTCAGGCACCGCAGATTAGACTCGACGGTGAAATTCAATTCAATATCGAAAGCCGAAGCGGCGGCAGTTGCCCAGCGATTTGACGCTGCCCTCGAATTAGCCCCACCTGTAAGTGGGGCACATCTGGCGGCGCAATATCGGCGAAGGATGCCCGTCAGAAAGCTAATGATGTTTTTCGAACCTACCGATTTTCGTCTTTCGGTTTTGGCCAGGCCGAGCGGAGCGCCTCGAAAAATCGTCGCAGGATGATAATCCACTCTCCGCCTTTTAGAGCGCTCACCATGTCGTCCACGGTACCGGGCGACTTCTCGTCATTCTCGACCTTGTTGTCTTTCATCTCCCGTTCCTGTCCAACGTCTTATAATGAGCATGGCGTGCCAAAAAGGCCGTAGCACAACCCCGTTGTGGTGAACGCTATCCCAACCGGTCCCCTAAATGTGAAGCCTTCTCTTTTTCAATAGCTTAATTCGCTCGCGTTATATTTACGTGGAATAGGAGAGCGCCCCCATGCCGCGCAGACAGTTTGCCACCTACACCTGCGTACTCACGCTCGCGATGATCGCATTTATTCTTGGGTTGCCATTTCTGGTGTTTGCTCTTGCACGCGCGATCCGCTGCGCTCCGGATACCTGTGGAGCAGTTGGGCTCGTATTCGGATTGTATGGTCGACTGTTCGGTGTTCTAATCTTCGGCACCGCAATGCTTGTAGCTCTGTTTGCTCGCTGCAGACGCACCGGATTGAGTTCCTGGTGGGTTGTTGCGTCGCTTTTCTGGCTGCTCGCCGCCCGCGACGCCCTGATGGCGGGTTTGAATTTTTGGTCCGTGGGCTTTTCCTTGGGAATCCTGTCCTTCCGATGGCCGGTAACCCTAATTTTCTTCTTTGCCTTTTTAACGTTCCTCTCGCTGTGGAAGGGCTCCGACGAGAACGGAAGTGAATCACCGCCAAGGAGCTGGAAGATGGCTCAGGCGAGCGCGGCATTGTCTGCGATCATCTGCGCCGTCATGTCTATCCCGCTATTCGTGACACTTGGCTGGATTGGTGGATTGAGGTTGATCAGCCCGCAAAGCGCAATCATGACCATCCAATACTCTCTCTACATCCGCATCGGGACACAATTCATCACCCTCACGACGGTGCTTTGGTTGCTCCTGTTTATATTCGCGGGCGCGTTGATTCACATCCTTGTTTCGCAAGGCCGAGCGAACCTCCCAGTGCCTCCCCTGCGTTTTTCTCGCACGGATTCGTAGCAAAGCGAGGAAGTTTCCGTAAGCTAGGCCCCACTGATGCCCCTGCTATCAACCGCATCACACATCGCATTTTTAAAGAGAGAATAATGCAGCACCTCAAAAGACCAAGCATCGTGTTCATGGCGATCACGCTCCTCTGTACTCCAGTCCCGGTCCTTGGCGGCCGAAGCGCAAACGGTGCAAGCGACACCGCGCGATATGGGTTGATATTCAACTTGGCCTTCCATACCGCAAGAATCGACGACAAGTGTCACGTGCTTTCCCTCAAGGAACGTAAGAAAGTCGATGAGACGCTCTACGACCTCGCTTCCTCCAATAAACTTGGCGTTCTCAAGCAACCGCTGCTAAGCGGGCGCAGTCTGTACAAGCCAAGCTGCGCTGACACGGATTGGGTTCGTGACTGGCGGAATTACGCCAAAACAGGCTATCTGCGCGAGAAATAGTCGAACCCACGAGCGCGCGGGTCCGAACAACTACCCGACCAGCCCGCTCAACGCGATCCGAGCAATCTCGCCATGCCGCGCTTCTGAGCAGTCAAACACCATACGGCCGATAACGTTTCAGATCATGGTTGCGCGCGGGATCCATCTGATCGATGGGGAGAGGTGGCGACCGCATGCGGATTCGGCACGGCCGTCGAATTTACCCCAGTTGCCCGATCCCGTACGTGGGGCAAAATCGGTGGCCCCCCTCCGCTCGATCGAGATCGTTCTGGTCTATCGCCAGAACGATCTCTTCGACCATTGTCCTATCGCTCGTCGAGCAGATTGGTCCCATAGGAATTGTCGATCGTGCAGAGCCATTTGCCTTCAGCATTCTTTCGGAACACATAGGTCGCGCGCCGCACGAGCGAGATCGGCACGCCATCCGGCCCGGCGGCATCAAGAACGGCCTCGGCCAGAACAAGAGCGATATCTGCACCCTCAATTACCACCATCCGATCCTGAGAGATTCGGAGAGAGTGATTGAAATGATTGGCGATCGCCAAGAAGGCCTCGCGGATCTGCTCCCTACCCGAAGCGTTCAATCCCGGTCGGATGACGAGTGTCGCCTGCTCGTCGTAAAAGTCCATGAGGGAATCGAAATCCTCCGCCATGATGGCCTTGTCGGCGGCTTCGACTACATCCTGCAGATCGTGACGTGACATATCTGTCTCCTGTTGAGGCCGGAAGACAGGAAAAGCAAAACCCGCCTTACCGGGCGGGTTGCATCTGAAAACTAAAAACGCACAAACCCACCATTCAAGGAATGGCGCGAATAATCAGCGAGGTGCGGACGGTTTCCATGGTCGAGATATTTCACAGGCGTGCGGCACTGTCCGGACCCAAGCTCGCCACGGCATAAAGCGGCCAGCTTCTCCAGCCTCTGCTTGTCAAACTGGCACTGCCACCAAATCTGCCCACTACCCGGTCTAGGTAAGTGGGGCATTTTCGATGGCAGCCGGTGTCATCGGCACCTACTTATCGTCCAATTTGGGGCAGGTTGCTAAATCCGTCCAGCTACGATTGAATGGACGTGTAATACACACCCCTTAGATTTGAGAGCTCGGATGACGGTTCGTGTTGAGATCGAAAGGCCGGCCGGCTTCGAGATTGAAGCGTTGATCGAGGAACGGATGGCCCATTCTAGAGCTATCCTACCATCAGAGAGCATCCACACCCTCGACCTTGCTCAACTCGATAGGCCAAACATCATATTCTGGACTATCCGGACGAATAGTGCCCTTGCGGGTTGCGGAGCGTTGAAGTGTGAGGAGGATGACAACGGTGAAATCAAGAGCATGTTTGTCAGGCCAGCGTGGCGAGGTCAGGGTCTCTCGCGCAGGGTGCTGGGTGCAATCGAAGATAAGGCGCGACAGATCGGCCTCGTTCGATTGAACCTGGAGACTGGCACCGACAGTCTGGCTGCCAGGGCACTCTACGAAAGCTTCGGCTACGCCTATTGCAATCCGTTCGGCCAGTATCAGCCGGATCCTTTGTCGGTTTTTATGACGAAGAGCTTGGTCTGAATTTGGAGCTTTCAATTCACCTGGGCGTTTTGATTGACTACTCTTTGGATGATGAAGCAGAGAGGTGTGCATAACCGTCCGTCTCAAGCGCTGCCTGCTGGCGTGGGGATTCCGTCGTCAAGGCAAATCAGATTCAGTCTCGACATGGCAAAGAGACGGCTCCCCTCCCCTGAGCATGCCGATACGCTGTCGCTGAAGGCGCTGCGCAGTTTGGTGACCGGCCTGCTGGAAAGGGCCGAGCAGGCTGAAGTTCGCCTCGGAAAACTGGAGGCTGAGAATGTAGCGCTCCGCGAGGAAAATGCAGAGCTTCGGTTGGAAAACAGCCGCCTCAAGGTCGAGAACCAATTGCTGCGCGATGAGATCGCCCGGCTAAAAAGCCTGCCGCCGCGGCCGCCGTTTCGCCCGTCCGGCATGGAGAAAGCGACCGACATCAAATCCGGCGACAAGCAGGTGGGCAAGAAGAAGCCACGCGGCCCGAAGTTGGATATGGAGCGGGTTAGCCGGGAAGAGATCCTACGCGCCAATGTTCCGGTCGGCTCACGCTTCAAGGGGTACAGGAGCTTTGTCGTACGCGATTTGATCCTACGTGCAGAGCTCGTGCGCTACCAACGTGAGTGCTGGGTCACGCCCGATGGCAAGACCGTGCTGGCGCCTCTTCCCGCCGGGATTATGGGGGCTTCGGCGTGCACTTGAGGCGCCTTTGCCTGATGCTGCACGCTCAAGGTCAGGTGACGACCGGGCGGCTAGCGACATTGCTGAACGATATCGGCATCGACATTTCCAAGCGCCAGCTGGTGCGTCTCTTGACCAAGGGACTGGACGGATTTGTCGCCGAGGATGCGGCAGTACTTCATGCCGGCCTGGTGTCGTCCTCCTACATCACAGTCGACGACACCGGCGCCCGCCATGCTCATTCCAATTTTTATACCACCCAGATCGGCAGTGAGCACTTTTCCGTCTTCCGCACCACCAAGTCGAAATCGCGGCTGAACTTCCTGTCCTTGCTGCGCGGCAATTATCGGGATTACGTTCTCAGCGATGCCGCGTTTGATTATCTGGAAGGCCGTCGTGCCGATCCAGATCTTGCTGCCAGACTGCACTCATTCGAGCCGCAACGCTTCTGTAACGAAGTACCGTTTTTGGAGCATCTGGCCAGCAAGGGTGTCGAGATATTCGACAGGCAGGGGATTGGCTTGCTGACCGAAGCTGGCCTCTGGGGCTGTATCCGTTATCATGGCCTTGTCGGCGACATGGTGATTATCTCCGACGATGCCGGCCAGTTCCGGATTGGCAATCATGCCCTGTGTTGGGTCCATTGCGAGCGTCTTCTGCAAAAGTTGATGCCGGCGAAAGCGAAGGAGGTGCGATCGGTTGCACTGGTTCGCGATCTCGTCTGGCGCTTCTACAAGGCGCTGAAGGCCTGGAAACAGCATCCCTCACCACAGGCAGTCCCGGCCTTCCGACGACGGTTCGACCGGATCTTTACGCTGCACACCGGCTTTGAAGCACTCGACGCCTTGCTGGTCCGACTGCACCGCCGCAAGGCCGAACTGCTGCGCGTGCTCGAGCGACCGGAAATCCCGCTCAACACCAATGCGTCGGAGAACGACCTGCGCAGCTTCGTCATCAAGCGAAAGGTCTCCGGCGGCACGATGAGCCGCGACGGCCGTGTTGCCCGTGACACCATGCTCGGCCTGATGAAGACGTGCCAAAAGCTTGGTCTGTCTTTCTACCACTATCTCGGCGATCGGCTTGGCGTCCGCGGAAAAATCGTCCCATCGCTGGCGGGGCTCATCACTGCCAAGCCCTGATGGGTTCTTCACGCACAATCAGCTTCCAGACCGCATCGCCAGGTGCGCGGCGACCTCCCCCGCCCGGACCATTCCACACCCTTCACCTTGCCCAAGTCTTATCCGCTGCTACAGACTGTGATAGAACAGCGTCGAAGCATCGCTGCCTGCCAAGAGGGCGCGGCCATCGAATCTGCCCCACTTACCCGGTCTAGGGTGGAAAATTCCCGATTTCCGCTTCGTTAACCATCTGAATTAACGCTGTTCTTTCACCTTGTTGAAGCGAAATTGGTCGTTGCTTCCGTTGCTCAGACGGTATTTTTCTCGGTATTTCACTGTCGATAGGTATCAAGTATCGATAGTGATAGATTTCGGGGCCCAAAACCATTACGTCAGTCATCATGGATCGGCGGAAAGCCCGGAAATCCGGGCTTTTTGGCCGTTCTTCACCAGGAATCGGTGGACTCATCTGCCTGATTGAGTGGAATGACGTTCACCGAACCGGCCGGCCCACTGCCGCTCCCCTTCCTCCATTCCCGCGTCGAACTCTGCTTAAAACGGCGAGGCCGGGGCTGACCCCTTCCATAACAGCCGACTTGCGCGATTTCCGCCAGGGAAGCCCGCTGACGCGCGTTTGGTGGTCACGATGGCCGTTGCCTATTCTCGGCCCAAAATCGCGCTGTATGGCTCCTCATTTTGTTGATAAAACACGCTTGCAAAGGATGTGTTGCGAACAGCCTTTAATTGCGATAGCTGGATGGAATGACGACCATTTCCAAATCCAGTGTTATCCGCGTCAAAGCTCTGGGTCTGCATTGGCGAGGCCCCCGGCTCCTAGCATTTGAGGTCTATGATCATGAGGGCCGGCTCAAGGGGGTACGGCCGCTAGGTGGTAGCGTTGAGTTTGGCGAAACCGCAAAAGATGCTGTTGCCAGAGAGTTTAAAGAGGAAATCGATACTGAGGTTTCCATTCTCGCAGGGCCAATGGTGATAGAGAACGTCTTCGTCCACGAAGGCCAAAGCCGGCACGAAATCCTGTTTATTTTTGACTTGGCATTTCCTCAAGGAGCTTTCGAGGGTCAGGAACGCATTCGATTTCAGGAGGACGACGGCACCTCAATGGTCGCAGCTTGGTATGATCCGCGAGAGCTTGATATCGAAGGAAGGCCGGAGCTTTACCCTAAGGGCCTTAAATCTCGATTACTCAGTCGGTGACCACCTGCCCCGCAGCCTGGCCAACCAGGAAGATTCCGGTGAACCTAGAAGGCAGGAAACGCTATCAATTCAACGAAACAGATTTCGCTTAATCAAGCCGGTCGACACCGCTAAACTCGGCGCAAATCACAGCGCCGGAGACGATCTTGCTGAAGCCAAAAGCCTTCCCCTCCCCCGCCGATCCGGTGCAGGCGCGCGCCGAAGAACTCGATGCGCTTGACGCTATCCTACCCTTTGCCCGCCGCGATCAGCTGGCAACGCTGCTGACCGACGACGATGTCGCCACCCTCAAGCATCTGGCCAAGGAAGGCATGGGCGCCAATACGCTGCGTGCACTTGCCTCCGATCTCGGCTACCTCGAAGCCTGGTGCGAGCTTTCGACCGGCGCTCCCCTCCCCTGGCCGGCGCCGGAGAGCCTACTCCTGAAATTCGTCGCCCACCATCTCTGGGATCCGGTCGAACGTGCCGAGGATTCTTCCCACGGCATGCCTGGTGACGTCGAGATTGGATTGCGCGCCAAAGGCCTGCTGCGTGTCGAGGGCCCGCACGCGCCAGATACCGTTCGCCGGCGGCTGACCTCCTGGTCGATCCTTACTCGCTTGCGCGGTTTGAGCGGATCGTTTTCCGCCCCTTCCTTGAAATCCGCACTCAGGCTCGCGGTGCGGGCCAGCGCTCGGCCAAGGCGACGCAAGAGCAAAAAGGCAGTCACCGGCGATGTCCTGGCAAAGCTGCTGGCCACCTGCGACAGTGAACGCCTGGTCGACCTGCGCGATCGCGCCCTGTTGCTCGCCGCCTTTGCCTCCGGCGGTCGTCGGCGCTCCGAAATCGCCGACCTGCGCATCGAGGATCTGGTCGACGAAGAGCCGGTGCATGCCGATCCAAGAGACGCCGCTTCCCCTCCCCTGCCGTGTCTCACCGTTCATCTCGGCCGCACGAAGACGACGACGGCTGAAGACCAGGCGCATGTCGTTCTGATCGGCCGGCCGGTTGTCGCGCTGAAGCGCTGGATTGAAGAATCTAGGATCGAGAGCGGCCCGCTCTTCCGGCGGATCGACCAGTGGGGCAACATCGACCGGCGAGCCCTGACGCCGCAGTCGGTCAATCTGATCCTCAAGAACAGATGCCGACAGGCGGGTCTGGATCCTGAGGCATTCTCTGCTCATGGGCTGCGGTCTGGCTATCTGACCGAAGCGGCCAATCGCGGCGTATCCTTGCAGGAAGCCATGCAGCAGTCGCTACATAAATCGGTGGCCCAGGCCGCAAGCTACTACAACAACGCCGAGCGGAAAAACGGGCGAGCGGCAAGATTGGTGAGTTAGGAAATCAATCGAGGGTAAGCAGATGCGGTATTCGACTGGCCAGCCGATACTGGTAGGCGATCATGTTATGGTCGATGGTATGGCAGGGATAGTCGTCTGCGATTTCGATAATCGCGCCTTTCTGCCCGGCTACTCCGACTGGGACATCCCTGACGTAGAGATGATGGGCGGTGGCACCCTGTCTTCCGGAATTATGGTCAAAACGATGGAAGCGGGCTTGATTCACTACGAACAGGGAAACGGGCACATCCTGTTTGTTGAAGCGAGTGGTCTTCAGCCTCCTGACGCCAATCGGAGATTGGAAGATTGATCTCCACCTCGGATGGGGCGATCCAGTCTAGATACCTGGTTTTAGCGTTCTTAGGGCATAGAAGTTGCAAGTTCCCCCCGCTCCGGAGAGCGCTAGGAAGGAGACTATCCATGCCAAGTTTTGTGAATTTCTGCGCCGTGCTATGGGTCGTTGGCCTCATCGTCAGTCCGGAAGCGAGCATGGCAGCAAACAATCAGCCTTTGAAGGGCGCAGATAACGGTACGCTCAGGGAATTGACGGGCCGGCCGAATCCCAACCACCTGGTCATCGTGGCTGTGCCGTCTCTGGCGGCATTGCTATTGAACGCGGAAAGGCTGAATGGAAAGCCGCTGACCCAAGAGCAGGTGGAGGCACTGCGCGACGGCGCCGCCGCCGTGGCTGTGCCGTCGAGTGCCGCAGAGGCTGTGGAACAGAGGCGTGGCTACAAGGATGTTGATTTTTCCCGTGCCTGGGAGGAATGGCAGGTCCTACGCAGGCAGTTCGACCAAGACAAGCCGTGACGAACTGGAGATCGACATTCACTCCTAAGCTGCAAGCAATGTAGGATTGCAACTTAAAGTGTCATATTTCAGCACAGGCTGTAAGTTATGGAAAATCCGCCCGAATTCGGCTAGCGTACGATTTCGCACTAATCTTGTTCTGCCACTCGTTCGCTCTTGAGCGCCTCGCTTGTCCTCTCAGCTGCCTTCCAGCACAGGCAGTCATGAGCTTAAGGCTTGGAACGGCGAAACAGCCTTACCAAACCTCCCCTGTGTACGTTATGGATGGCCTGCACATAAGGTTCGACGGCGCCTTAGAGACCAGCAATGAGTTCACGTCCCGCCAAAAACTGAATTGACGAACCTTTGAAATCGTCTCCGGCGGGCTCGCACAGGCCATCAAGGTGCTGAGCCAGGAATGCCTCCACGACAGCAGAATAAGATCGACGGTTTTCCATCCGTTGAATACCATGCCCCTCATCTGGATAGAGAAGGTACGTAACCGGGACACCGCACTTTTGCATTGCTGCGACGATCTGCTCTGATTCTGATGGCTTGACCCGGACATCGTTCCCGCCCTGAACAATCAGCAATGGCTTTCTAATTCGATCGACATAGTTCAGAGGCGACCGTTCCTCCAGAAAACGGCGCCCCTCTTCCGTCGTGAAATCGCCCAACCGGGCCTTGTAGACGGATTTCCATGTTTTCCAGTATTCCGGGATCGTGTCGAGAAACGTCAGAAGGTTCGAAATCCCGACCAAATCTACGGCGCAGGCGAATCTGTCAGGAGTCGCGGTGAGACCAGTGAGCGCGGCATACCCGCCATAACTTCCGCCCATGATGGCAATGCGATCAGGATCGGCAATTCCCTCCGACACAGCCCAATCGACTACATCAATGAGGTCCGTCTGCATCTTGCCACCCCATTCCTTGTTAGCTGCATTGATGAAAGCCTTACCGAACCCCGCGGAACCCCTGAAATTGACGCTTAGAACAGCGTATCCGCGATTTGCCAGCCATTGGTGCGTCGGGTTCAGTCCCCAGCTATCTCTCATCCACGGCCCACCGTGAACGACGAGTACCATCGGCATTGGCTCCGACGCGGTCACCGGCTGCGACAGATAGCAGACGAGCTCTAGGCCATCTCTCGCCTTCACAACAACAGGCGCCATGTTTGCTAAGGGCGCATTCTCGAGCTTTGGCTGCGCAGAAAAGAGCCGTTTAGCTGTTCCGGCCTTTCGGTCGAAAGCATAAAACTCCGGCGGATGACGATCTTGAGCGTGTGCAAAAGCCAGCCTTTCGGCGTCATCCGACATGCTGCTGAATATTATGTCACCCGGCAACTGGGCTTCGAGACCAGCGAAAAAAGACGCAAATCGAGAATCAATAACGTTCCATGTGCTGCGGCTATAAGCACTCGTTGCTGCAATTGGCCGGCTCGTCCCCGTATCCAGCAACAGGAAATCGATGTCTGCTCTTGGGTTTTCAGCAAGAACTCGGATGGCTTTCGTTTCCGGGTTCTCCGCAACCGCGGCAGCTTTGTCGCGCCCGCGGCTGTCGATCCAAAATAGCTCCTTTCCGTCGTCGCTGTAGTCAACGGGCCAGGTTGTCAGGCTATCTTCAAACGGAACGAGCGCGTAACACCGCCACGTCTTTGTTTCATCTCTGTAGAGATATTCTTTCTCCCCATGTTCGGTAAATCGCCGGGCTAGTCGAACTTCAAAATTGCCGTCCGTGATGTAACCTTGAAACTCATCGTTCTGTTCGACGAGGGCACCAGCTCCGGTATCGATCGACATGCGGTAGAGATCAAAATGCTGCTTTGATCTGCCATTGTGGGCGATCAAGACCTCGTTCGGAAAATTTCGGGATAGCCTTTGGACATAGGCTTTAACGCCGCTTGTCGGAGTGAGCGATCTCGCTTCGCTTGTTTGAGCGTCGATGCTCAAGATGCAGAAATTTTCGTCTCCGTATTCGTCACGCAATGTGAGAACATGGTGATTGTCAAAAGCCCAGGCAACGAAAGGGCCAATGCTCCTATCCTTGTATATCGTAATTGGGTGAGCCGTGTTCGGATCATCGATGGATGCGATCCAAAGATTGAAAATGCCATCTATGGGAGCCTGAAACGCAATCCATTTGCCGTTGGGGCTAATTCTAACCAAGCGTCGTTCCAAGGGATCGAAGAGCACTCGACGAGGAATAAGATCAGCTGTTTGCTTTGGATTCATACCGGCTGGCCGATTTTGAGGGTCGTAGGAACCCAAATCTTCTAATCATCATTGCGGCAATTTCATCGCTGCGTGTAAATCGGTGTGGTAACAATTTGGAGTTGGCGGAATGCCTAGCATAAAAAAATGCATTCGTGATAAGGATTGTCGATGCTGAAATATCTGGCAACGCTTGCAGACCGTTACTTTGAGAAGCGCTTTGCAGAGCCTGCGCCGGAAAAACGCTGGCACGGGCTTTACGATGTTCCACTTGAGGATCTAAAGCAGCGAGCTGCCCTCGGTGATTCCGATGCCGCCTTCGTGCTGGGTGACATTTACGACCAAGGCCAGTGCGACGTCACTCTCGACAGGGCACAGGCCGTCGAATGGTACGAAAAAGCGGCCGCCCTCGGCCACGGCGACGCGATGAACAATATCGCCAGCATATACCAGCACGGCGACGGCCCTTTCCAGATCGATCTCCTTAAGGCGCGCGACTATTACGAGCGGGGCGTCAAAGCCGGTTCTGGCACGGCAATGGGCAATCTTGGCCATTTTTACGCTGCTGGCAGCGCCGGACTGAGGCAAGATCAGCGGCTCGCCGTCAAGCTATTCAGGCGGGGCGCTCGAAACGGTGATGGCGATTCCATGGTCAGCCTCGGTCGTTGCTATAGCACCGGCTCGGGCGTCCGGAAGAACTCGGTACTCGCACTTTATTGGTATCGCCGCGCGCTTCAGGCCGGTAATCCGCGCGGAGCAAACAATCTCGGCGTTGCCTATTATTACGGGACGATCGTGAAGCAAGATATGCAAAAGGCCGTTCTGCTTCTCTTCAATGCGCTCCAGAGCGGTTTCGAGCGGGCGGCCTATACGCTTGCCGTCGCCAACGAGGAAGGCAAGGGCACGAATCGTGATCTAGAGGAGGCGCTCTATCTGTTCCGCCGTGCCCGGGCCGGTGGTCGCGAGGATGCGGACGAAGCAATCGAACGGGTACTTCTGAAGATGGGCAAGGAGTTTTCACCCGCCGTCAATCCTGCTCAGCGGCTGGAGGACCTAAGGGTCATGATCCGCGATCCGGAGAGGCGTTTCAGTGTCGAGGCTTTGCTGCTCGAACTGGCTCGCATCTGCGAGCATCTGCTTGAGGACGAGGAGAATCCTGCCGCCGACCAAGCACATGTTCTCGGCAGATCGAGCCTGATTCGCGGTTTCGTGCTGTGGAAGCAGCGTAACCCTGCCTATATTGAGCCCGTCGAAACGGCGCTTGCGATCGATGGCCAGCATCCCTTCCTAACATCATCGGAGCGCGCCTCTCTGCTGACTGCCAAGGCTATTACGCTGGCCCGCGATCACAAGTGGCAGGAGGCCGTCGATCTGCATCGTAGCGTACTTGATATCGTCAAGGCCGATTCCGACGCAGGGGAGAATGTCGTGCTTGCCGCGGTGACCGATCTCGCCTTCTGCCTGCACGAAGTCAACGAATTCGAAGAGGCGCGCAAGCTCAACAAGGAAGCCCTCACGCGCGCCGAAATCGCGTTCGGCAAGGACGACCCGCGCCTGTTGCGCATAATTGCCAATCTCGCCCAGAACGAGTTCGCGCTCGATCATCCCGCCCGTACGGTGGAACTCATGCGCCGGCGGTTGGAAATCGCCGAACGGCATGAAATTCTCGACGTGATCGGAACGACGCTACGCGATCTCGCGATCGCCTGCTTTTCGGCAGGTGACTATGCTGGCGCTGAGGATCTATTTCGCCGTCAGTTGGCCTTTGCCGAGCGTAACGGCGGGAGCGACGACATCGCCCGCGCTCGAGCAGACCTCGATGGCCTCTTTGAACGACTAGTCAAGATGTCGCGCTAGTTCTGACACAGCCGGCGCGCTCCCGCGATTGTCGCTGACCAACTCCATTGTCTTTGAAGACATGATCTACTCCATGCGGCCTTCGTTAGAGGCTGCGGCATCCCACGTTTCGGCGATCACGATCTAGCTCTATTGCCCACGCTTTCAAGTATCGAGGCTACGGAACCTGCGCATTCATGAACAGGCAGACGGCCATGGATTATCGCCCGCTGCAGCATATCGGCGGCGAACAGGAACCATTGTTTGCAGGGTGAGTTTAACCATTCGATGAGAACGGTTCTTGGCCCGGTACCAGCAGCAAGGACGGAGGAGAAGACGATGATCGAGGATAGCAGTTGCGCGGTACGGCGCCGCGCCTATGAGATATGGCGGCCGCAAGGCGTAACGCAGGGAGAAGTGCCGCGGCATTGGTTGCAAGCTGCCGGTAAGGTCGAAGACAGGAAGCCGACCGTCAAAGAGCCGGATGGCGGTCAGGATGCAGCGGGTACCGACAGTGACCCGAATGCCGCCATCAAGAAGGAGCGCGCCAAGGAACGGGAAGGCGAACAGCCGCCCGAGCCAAAGGGCGACGATCCAGGGCATGCTGCCGAATAGACAACCCACGCGACGGCGACGGCTCTGTGGATTCGCTGCGGTGGAAACGATGGCTGCCTTCGGCCAATCTTCATCAGAAAATGCACAATACTACAAACGGTTATTGCCGAGTCGAGAGATGCCTAGCGCCGGAAATCGCTCCGAGAAATCTGAAATTAGGTGCCATCACCTGCCGGAACAGCTACATTCTTACGATTAAATGCCAAACGACAATTCAGCAATATCTGCGCCATGGGGAGTGCGTATGATCCCACTTTTCCGGCTCTCGTGGTGTGCAGTGCTCTCGTAAAGTTTGCCGCGGCAAACTTTCTTTCTTCAGACTCGTTGCTAGTCGAACCACCGCCTTAACGCACTTTAGCCCTCCCGCCCGCCAGGCCCTACTCGAACACTCTGGACAAAATCGCTGCGATTGATCCCATCGCCAAATCCAAGCGACAGCTCGATGCCATCCAAAAGTTTGCCGCGGCAAACTTTCATCCAGCGTGGCTCCGAGGACCGCCGCTTGCATTTACAAGAGCCATGACCATCGGCCCCAGGGTGAATTCACCTCTTGCCGTTCGCCTGGTGAGGTCGCGAAGATAGCCCCCTGCCGAATTGATGACATTCGCCCTCTCCAGAATGCAGGCCATGGCCACGGCTGCGCTTTCCTGCCCCATCACCTCACAGGCGTTCTGATAAGCCGACGGACTCACCGCAAGCACTGACCGCACCACAATCGCAGCCGACATCAGGTCGCGCCAGCTGTTGATGGCGCCGTCAGGTCCGTAATCCGAAATCTGGGGGCAAGCTTTCAGGACGACTGCCAATGGGAACCCTTTCAGCGGCTCCCTCAGCGGCTTCTGTTTATCATTCGGCCTTGCCCCCTTCCGATCTTCGGAGCGGAGTTCAAATTCATGGATGGATTCGGATTTTGAATTCTGTTTGTGACGCTCATCTTGAGCATCATTGGTGCTTATTATTTCTGTTTTTGTTTGCATTTCCAATCGATTGAGCACCTCTTCACGCAAGAGTTCCATCTCATCAAGGCGGGCGAGGATGTCGTGGCGCGTTGGAGCGCGCGGAATCTTCGCGACAATCGACACGTAGACGGCTTCGATCGCCCGCCAGTCACCCTCTACGCCCTCATCCATCGCTGCCGTGATAAGCTTTCGGATATCACGTCGGCAGATGGTCAGCGCTTCTTTTGCCCTTCGGAATGCGATCCGCTCCGCCGCAACCTCTTGAGCCATCACAGCCAGTTCTTCTGATCGTGCCAAAATGGGCGACAGATCAAATCCGTAGGCACTTTCAATTGTGCCCTGACTGTCTTTTCTTGCGTATCGTTTGCCATTGGCGCTGTCTCTCCGGATGATCAGCCCGGCGTCAACGAGGACGGCCAGGTGCCGTCTCAGGGTTGCCCCAGCGATCCCATGGGCCCGAAGGGTCAATTGAGCGTTCGATGGAAACACAATCAGCTGTGCATCGTGGCGAAGTTCGCTTTCCGGATAGAAACTGAGCAAGGCATCGAGAATCGTGAGGCTCCGATCATGCAGACCAAGACGCTCTCTTGCCTCAGAGGCGTCCCGGAACACTTTCCATTTTTCGACGCTTTTTCCTGCTTTGATTTCCGCGGCCGCCTGCTGCCCACGCACGAGCGCAAGCGTCATCGGCCGCCGCCCAAACGGCGTCGTCACACTTCCCGGCTGCATCCTCTTTCACCTTTCAAAAGGCAAAAGAAAAGCGCTCACCAAAAACGGTGCCAAAGACTCTTGACGATGATTCCCGGAAATGCGATTCTCTGCTTCGCTACAAGAGAGATGAGGCTTCCGGAACGGCGACGTTTTGGGGCCTTTTCTTTTTGCTATTTATTCTCCGCTTTCTGTTGATCTGCTTGCTTCAAGCGAAATTCATCGAAGAGCTCCGGCAGGCGTTCGAGAACGAATGTCGCAAACTCCGGCGATGCCTTTCGATCAATAGAGATATCCAGCTTGCTTTTGCCGGTCTTGATTTGGCCGAGATGGTGACCACTCGGCGTCGTCCAACGGTCTGAAGTCTCGGCGACTGACCGCGGCTTGATAGCCTTGAGAATGGCCTTGAAGCGCTCCTCCGAGGGGAGGGACCGGATCTCCGGAAGGGCACTCGCCTCGATTGCCTTGTCGGTGTTAGTCCCCACATCAAGATAATCGGCGAAATCCACCCAGCTTCTCCGCCCGACTCCAGGGGCCGGGCCAATAGCCTCGATGAGTTCGGCGGGAACGCGGCTGACAACCGAAAGCATCAAAGAGAGGTCACCCTTCTGGATTGAGAGGGCCGACATGATTGTGTCGCGGGAAAACCGGGCTTTGAGTTGATCCGCGAAGCGTGCCCTTTCGATATAGGTAAGATCCTGCCGCTCGTTGTTTTCCTGTCCCTGAGCGACAACGAGCTGTTCATCCGTCAAATTGCGAACGATCGCCTTGACGGTCTGTCCGAGTTCCTTGATCGCACGAAGACGCCGGTGGCCAAACGCCACCTGATAGCGGCCCGGCTGCTCGGGATGAGGGCGCACCAGGATTGGGACTTGTTGTCCCTGATCGCGAATAGAAGCGATCAGGCCATCGATGTCGCCAGGCATGCGGTCCTGAACGAATGACGGATCAATCTGGGCAACATTCATCTCGACGACGGTCTGGCCTTCCGCCAAGCGCTTCTCAATCTCGTCAGCCCTCCGGCTTCGATCATTGAGATCGCCGAGCGATTTCGAGACGGCGGACATCGGCTTCGTTTTGGCGAGCAGAGGTCGCTCAAAATCTCCTGGGAGCTCCGCTTCGACGGGAGTTACAGGTTGCTTGAGATTGGCAAAAATATCTTTTCGACTCATGCTACCCTCCCCCATGCCTTCTTGATCAATGTCTCGATCTCGCTGTTGACATTGTTCATCGCCTCCAGCGCTCGATCGTAGGTCGAGCGCGTGAACTGGCCGCGGTCGACTTCAAAAAGAGTCTGGTTCGTCAAGCCCGCATCGGAGATTGCCGTACTTTTCAACATAGGGTTGATCATGACGTTCTCAGCAAACATCGAACGCAGAAAGGCCACCATCTGGTTCTGAGGACCGTCAGTCGGCTCGAAGCGAGTAATCAGATAGCGCATCCATTTGTGACGATCCTCGGCGCCCGAGGCTGCGATTTCGTCGAGAAGATCGCTCGTCATCGAAAGAAACTGATTCATTGACATGACGTCGAGCATCTGCGGGTGAACCGTAATCAACACCGACGTCGCAGCCGTCAGTGCAGAGAGAGTCAGAAAACCAAGCTGGGGAGGGCAGTCGATCACCACGACATCATAGTTTTCTTCCACTTGCGCGATCGCTGCCTGAACACGCGCGAAAAACAGCGTGTCGCCGGCCTGCCGCTTCATCAGCGCGCGGGGGGTATCATGCTCGAACTCCATCAGTTCGAGATTGCCAGGCACAAGATGGAGGTCCGGAATGTAAGTGGCACGAACAACTTCGCTCATGTGACGCTGCTCGTCGTCATAGCGAATGGCCCCGTAAAGGGTCTCGTTTTCGCCGACATGGATTTCCGGTTGATTTCCGAACAGTGCCGAAAGGCTTGCCTGCGGATCGAGGTCAATGGCAAGAACGCGAAAACCGCGCAACGCCAAATACTGCGCAAGATGCGCTGACGTCGTCGTCTTACCGGAGCCGCCCTTGAAGTTCATGACGGCAATTACCTGCAGTTCCTCTCCCTCGCGGCGATGCGGCAGATAGCGACCCGTAGCGCGCGGGCCCTGGTCAAGATGGCGTCGAATGTCGGCAATATCATCGACCGAGTACATTCGGCGGCCGCCTGCACCTTGAGCGACATTGGAATCGGGCATCTCAGATGCAACCATGCGCAGATAGCCTTCCGCAACGCCCAGGAGCTTAGCTGTTTCGGAGGGCGAAAACGTCCGAATTCCCTTGCGCGCATGCGGTGGAAAGATGTTTGCGTGATGTGCCTGCAGCTGGGTGGATAGCGACGAAGCGTGCCGCGCAATCACGGACCTCAGTCCAGGATTCTTGGTGATTTTCGCTTCTGCGCTCTCTGTCATAATATCGCCTGTTCAAGTCATCTGCGGTTTTTCCCGAACCACTCGCTCAATTCCGCATATAAGCAATAAGGCTCGATTCCCAGTGAATGGCAAGAAAAATAGGGTTAACAAAACCTTAGCGAAAGTTTCATTCATAAACGCCCTTTCTTCCGATACGGAAATAAACCCTATTATATCCACAACTTAAGCGCCCGAGGCCAGCAACGCGCATGCCCGCATTTTCTGTTGATCCAGCTTTCCGTCACAACTCAAAAGCGTTGAGAATTGTTATTTGCGATCCAGATTCACCCGACCGGTCAGCGACTCAGTCGGCTCGATGACTTGCCGGTTCATCGCCATGCATGTTTGCGGAGCTCGCCACGACTTTCGGCGCCGAGCGTGATTCACACTAATAGACGTAGAGCTAGTCTGATTCCCGCGTTCAACGCCAGCGGTCTTGATATGCAGATTTGCACCTGAAATCAGACCCTCTCCTTTAAGTGGCCATCCCTCTTTTGCGAGCCTCGATCCGAAGCGCCGCAGAATCACCAACTGCAAATCTGCACGTAGCCTGAAGCTGACAAGCATGGTTTCCACTCCAAGTAGTCCAATCTATGTGGAGTAGAGCATGCAAATACTCGTCGTTCCGCCGGATATCTATGAAAGTCGTGCGAGCTATCTGAAGAAGATGCATCAGCTGCGCGCCGCAGTATTCGGCAACAGGCTGGCATGGGATGTCAAAATTGTCGCCGGCGAAGAGCGAGATGAGTACGACGACCTTCACCCCACCTACATCCTCGTTGTGACGCCGGATGGATCGATCGCCGGCTGCGTTCGCCTTCTCCCGGCGAACGGCCCGACGATGCTTGAGTGCACTTTTCCGCAGCTCCTGGAAAAGCGCACGCTTCCCGAGCGAGAGGCGACGATCGAGAGTTCACGCTTCTGTGTCGACACTTCAGTTGCAGCGAGCAGGGGAGGGGGCCAACTCCACTTTGTCACCCTCACCATGTTCGCAGCGATCATCGAATGGTCGATGGTCAGCGGCTATACGCAGCTCGTCACCGCGACCGATCTTCGCTTCGAGCGGATATTGAAGCGTGCCGGCTGGCCGATGGATCGGCTTGGCGACCCGGCTCAAATCGGTAACACAATCGCGGTTGCCGGAAGCCTCCCACTTGATCGCGAAAGCTTCGAACGAGTTCGCCCAGCAACATATCATTCGCTTGCCAGCAACAGAAACGTGGGACGGATCGGGGGCGCCGTGTGACCCAACTCAGTTCTCATTTACGGCTTATCCGCAAGCTTCAGGACGCTCTGGGTGATCAGCTCTGCTTCGCCCTTGATGACGCGACCGTCGTCGAGATCATGCTTAACCCAGATGGAAGGCTCTTTATCGAGCGGCTCGGGCAGGGCGTCGCGCCGGCAGGCGCGATGGATTCGACCGCCGCAGAGGTCATCATAGGGAGCGTGGCCCACGCACTCCAGTCTGAGGCCGACAACGAGCAGCCGATCATTTCTGGTGAGCTTCCGATCGGAGGACATCGTTTCGAAGGTCTGTTGCCGCCCGTGGTCGCCGCACCGGTATTCACCATTCGCAGGCGCGCGTCGCGCCTGATCCCGCTCGACGACTATGTGAAGTCCAAAATCATGACGGAAGCACAGGCTTTCGTCCTGCGCGAGGCGATCAGATCACGCATGAATATTGTGATTTCCGGTGGTACGGGCTCGGGCAAGACCACGCTCGCCAATGCGGTCATCGCGGAAATCGTCGCGCGCGCGCCCGACGATCGCTTGATCATTCTCGAAGACACTACCGAAATCCAATGTGCCGCAGACAACGCAGTTTCGCTTCACACCAGCGATAGCGTCGATATGGCCAGGCTTCTCAAGAGTACCATGCGGCTCAGGCCTGACCGGATCATCGTTGGGGAGGTCCGCGATGGTGCCGCACTCACGCTTCTCAAGGCCTGGAACACCGGCCATACCGGCGGGGTCACTACTATTCACTCGAATACGGCGATGTCCGCGCTGCGCCGCCTCGAGCAACTGACGGCCGAAGCCAGCCAGCAGTCCATGCAGGACGTGATCGGCGAGGCCGTAGACCTTGTCGTTTCCATCGAGCGGACGGGGCACGGCAGAAGGGTCCGCGACGTCATCCATGTCGAGGGTTTCGAGAACTCTCGCTACCGCACCGAACACTATGCCCAAATCGATGAGGATAGCCATGCAGCGTAAGCGTCAATATGCCCTCACCGGCGGCCTGATCGCGGTCCTGTTGTCAGCAGCTCTGGCCGACCCGGCGCTTGCGTCGTCGGGCGGCGGCGGTCTGCCCTGGGAATCTCCGCTCCAACAGATCCAGCAATCGATCACCGGTCCAGTGGCGGGCTTCATTGCTCTGGCGGCCGTCGCGATCGCCGGCGGGATGCTGATCTTCGGCGGCGAACTCAACGACTTCGCGCGGCGGCTTTGCTATATCGCGCTCGTCGGCGGCGTTCTCCTCGGCGCTACACAGATTGTGGCCCTATTCGGCGCTACCGGGGCATCGATCGGCGCATCGCCACATCAGGCATCAAGCCAGGCGAGAGGAGGCCCTGCGCATGGCTGAACCTGGCAGCAATCTCGCGCAGTCTCGGATCCATCGTGCACTTTCGCGCCCGAACCTGCTGTTGGGCGCGGACCGGGAACTGGTTCTTTTGAGCGGCCTTGCGTCGATCATCCTGATCTTCGTCGTCCTGACCTGGTACGCCGCGCTGTTCGGGCTCGGCTTATCGCTGGTGGCAATCGCTGCACTCAGGATAATGGCGAAGGCCGACCCTTTGATGCGACGCGTCTACATTCGTCATGTCTCGTACAAGGCGCATTACCGACCGACGTCGACGCCGTGGCTCAAATTCTGAGGGCCAAGATGGTAGCGCTCAAATCCTTCCGCCATTCAAACCCCTCCTTCGCCGACCTCGTGCCTTATGCAGGCCTGGTCGACAACGGTGTCCTTCTTTTGAAGGACGGATCGTTGATGGCAGGCTGGTACTTCGCCGGACCTGACAGCGAAAGTTCGACAGATGCTGAGCGCAACGAAGTGTCGCGCCAGATCAATACGATCCTCGCTCGCCTCGGATCCGGCTGGATGATCCAGGTCGAAGCGGTGCGCGTACCAACCTCGGATTATCCGGACGAGGGCGAATGCTTCTTCCCTGATCCGGTGACGCGGGCAATCGACGCCGAGCGCCGCGCTCACTTCCAACAGGAGAGGGGGCATTTCGAATGCCGGCATGCCCTTATCCTTACATGGCGGCCACCGGAGCCGAGACGCTCCGGGCTCGCGCGCTATGTCTATTCCGACTCGGAAAGTCGGTCGGCATCTTATGCCACGACGATGCTCGACAGCTTCCGGACATCCATCCGTGAGATCGAACAATATCTTGGCAATGTCGTCTCGATCCGTCGCATGGCAACCCGTGAAACCGACGAACGCGGCGGATTCCGGGTCGCACGCTACGACGAGCTTCTCCAGTTCGTGCGCTTCTGCATTGCCGGAGAGAACCATCCTCTTCGCCTACCCGACATTCCGATGTATCTGGACTGGCTGGTGACTGCAGAGCTGCAGCATGGTCTGACGCCCCTGGTGGAAAACCGTTTCCTTGGCGTGGTTGCCATCGATGGATTGCCGGCCGAGAGCTGGCCCGGGATTCTGAGCGCCCTCGATCTGATGCCGCTAACATATCGCTGGTCATCGCGATTCATCTTCTTGGACGAGCAAGAGGCGCGGCAGAAACTGGAACGGACGCGCAAGAAGTGGCAACAAAAGGTCCGGCCCTTCTTCGATCAGCTATTCCAGACTGAGAGCCGCTCGCTCGACCAGGACGCAATGTCGATGGTGGCCGAGGCTGAGGATGCGATCGCCGAGGCCGCCTCCCAACTCGTTGCCTATGGCTACTATACCCCTGTCATCGTTCTCTTCGATGAGGACCAAACTCGTCTCCAGGAAAAATGTGAGGCGATCCGCCGATTGATCCAGGCGGAGGGATTCGGCGCGCGGATCGAAACGCTGAATGCCACCGACGCGTTCATCGGCAGCCTGCCGGGCGTCTCCTATGCCAATATTCGCGAGCCGCTGATCAATACGCGCAATCTGGCCGACTTGATCCCCTTGAATTCGGTTTGGTCAGGAAGCCCGCAGGCGCCATGCCCGTTTTATCCACAGGGATCACCGCCGCTGATGCAGGTGGCGTCGGGCTCGACACCGTTTCGCCTGAACCTTCACGTCGACGACGTCGGTCATACGCTTGTCTTCGGTCCGACAGGCTCCGGCAAGTCGACACTTCTGGCGCTGATCGCAGCCCAGTTCCGACGCTACGCCGGCGCGCAGGTGTTCGCCTTCGACAAGGGCCGCTCGATGCTGCCGCTCACGCTGGGCCTCGGCGCCGACCATTACGAGATCGGCGGCGACCCAGCAGACGGTGGAACCTCAAGCGGGGAGGGGAGGGCATTGGCATTCTGCCCACTCGCCGAACTTTCGAGAAAAAGTGATCGCGCTTGGGCAAGCGAATGGATCGAGATGCTGGTTGCCCTGCAGGGTGTCACTGTGACGCCGGACTATCGCAACGCGATCTCGCGTCAGATCGCGTTGATGTCCCAGTCCCGTGGACGCTCGCTCTCCGACTTCGTCTCCGGCGTACAAATGCGCGAGATCAAGGACGCCTTGCATCACTATACGGTTGACGGACCGATGGGACAGCTTCTTGACGCCGAGGAGGACGGTCTGTCACTTGGCCCCTTCCAATGCTTCGAAATCGAAGAGCTCATGAATATGGGCGAGCGGAACCTCGTTCCAGTGCTCACCTATCTGTTCCGCCGCATCGAGAAGCGCCTGACGGGAGCGCCAAGCCTCATCGTTCTCGACGAAGCCTGGCTGATGCTCGGGCATCCGACATTTCGCGACAAGATCCGCGAATGGCTGAAGGTACTACGCAAAGCGAACTGTGCCGTTGTGCTTGCCACCCAGTCTATCTCCGACGCCGAGCGCTCCGGCATTATCGACGTGCTGAAGGAAAGCTGCCCGACAAAGATCTGCCTGCCGAATGGAGCTGCGCGCGAGCCGGGCACCCGCGAGTTCTATGAGCGGATCGGCTTTAACGCCCGGCAGATCGAGATCGTCGCCACCGCATTGCCGAAGCGGGAATACTACGTCGCTTCGCCCGAAGGTCGGCGACTGTTCGACATGACCCTCGCTCCGGTGGCTCTCTCCTTCGTCGGCGCATCCGGCAAGGAGGATCTCAAACAGATACGCGCTCTTCACGCGCAATACGGAGCCGCCTGGCCTGTCCAATGGCTCCAACAAAGAGGGATTGTCGATGCCGAAACGCTTCTATCTGCTGCGTGAGACCACGCACGCCACTGTCATCCTTGCGAGCGTGTTCACGGCTGACCTGCCGATGCCCGTTCAAGCCGGCGGAGTGACGGGGCAGGCAACCGAGTGGACACAAATTGCCAACAATACGGAGCTCATCAGCCTCGTCGGCAAATCGGCCGAGCAGGTGAACAATCAGATCAAGCAGATCTCGCAACTTGCCGAGCAGATTCAGAACCAGCTCAACATCTACCAGAACATGCTTCAAAACACCGCCCGGCTTCCCAATCACGTTTGGGGACAGGTCGAGAACGATCTGAAAAGCCTGCAGAACGTTGTCGCGCAAGGGCAGGGCGTCGCCTTCTCCATGGGCAATATCGACGACGTCCTCAAGCAGCGCTTCCAGAGTTTTGCGGACATGAAAAACAATCTGCCTGATGGGGCGAGCTTTTCCTCGACTTATCAGGGCTGGTCGGCCACCAATCGCGACACGATCGCCGGAACGCTGAGGGCCGCAAACCTGACCGCCGACCAGTTCTCGAGCGAGGAAACCACCATGTCATCCCTTCGTTCGATGTCGGAGTCGGCCGACGGGCAGATGAAGGCGCTGCAGGTCGGCCATGAGATTGCCGCGCAGCAGGTGGCGCAGATGCAGAAGCTTCGGGGCCTCGTCTCTCAGCAAATGACGATGATGGGAACCTGGTATCAGTCCGAGCAGGCGCAAAAGGATCTCGCTCAGGCACGCCGGGAAAGGTTCTTCAACGCGCCACAAACGGATATCCGCGGCGGTCAGACGATGGAGCCGCGCTGGTGAGCCGCCTCGTCATCATAACCTTAATTACCCTTGGCATCGCCGCAGCCGGCATCACGGCGTGGGCATTCGTGTCGACGTCGAAGCAAGACGAAAAAACTGCCGCCCCAGCAGGTGGGACGACGAAATCCGACGCAACCCGACGAAGCCAGCGGACACACTTCTTCGGCGGCGATCCTGAACGTGATGTCCGCGGCGGGCAGGAAATGAGGCCACGATGGTAATCGTTCGGCAATTACGCGCCCTTGAGCTCAGCGTCATGGTCATCGCCCTCGTGCTTCTCACGAACACGCCAGCCTTCGCCCAACAGAGTGGCGAGGTTCTGACCACCCTCGAAAATTCCGTCGTCACCGCGGCCAAGGGCTGGGAGACGACGGTCACGAATGCGGCGCGGTCCCTATTCTGGATCCTCGCCGGCATCGAAATCGGCATCGCCGCGGTCTGGCTCGCCATCAATGCGGCGAGCTTGGACGTCTGGTTCGCCGAACTGGTGCGCCGGATCATGTTCATCGGTCTGTTCGCGTTCATCCTCGACCGGGGACCGGCGCTTGCCAAGGCGATCGTCGACAGCCTGTTCCAGCTCGGCGCCGGTGGTGGCTCCGCATCGCCGGCAAACATCTTTGATGCCGGAATTCGAGTCGCTTCAAAAATGTCGGAACAGGTGCAGTTCGGCCTGTTCGAAGACAATGCGCTGGCTATCGCCGCCGTGTTCGCAATGGTGATTGTGGTGATTGCCTTCTCGCTTGTTGCAGCGATCTTCGTCGCGGTGATGGTCGAGATGTATGTCGGGCTTCTGGCCGGCATGATCATGCTCGGCCTCGGCGGCTCCTCCTTCACCAAGGATTTCGCTGTCCGATACCTGATCTACGCCTTTTCCGTCGGCATGAAGCTGATGGGGCTGGTCATGATTGCGAAGATCGGGTCCGACATCCTGCTTGACCTTGCCGAGGCGCCGACCGCCACGTCGGACCAGTTTATCACCACGCTGGCAATCGCCGGCATCTCGGTCGTCGTCTTCATCGTTGCGATGTATGTCCCGCCGATCCTGCAGGGCGTGGTGCAAGGAGCATCGATTTCCGGTGGGATGGAAGCCATCCGTCATGGCGGACAAGCCGCGACCTTTGCAGCCGGCGGCGCATTTCTCGGCGCGGGCGCCGCGGTGAAGGGGACGCAAGCCGCAAGCACAGCACGAGCGAGCGGCTCGTCCATGATGGGCGCAGCACTTCGCGGCATGGCGTCCGGCATCGGCGGTGCAGGAAGGGCGACGGCCTCCGCCGCCAAGGACAAGGCGATTGCGTCGCCAGGCGCTTACGCAGGCTCGCTGCTGGGTCTTGCCAACGCCAAGCTTGATGAGAGCCGCAGGCCGGGCGGCGGTCCGTCGTCGAAGTCACCACCGCCGCCGATCGATGACAAGACATAAGGAGACCGTCTGGTAATGGCGACAGGCAATCCGCCCGAAAATCCCTATCTTGCCGCACGGCAGGAATGGAACGAGCGCTATGGCTCATATGTGAAGGCCGCGGCCGGCTGGCGCGCCGTCGGCATTACCGGCATGGTCATGGCGGTGATTGGCTTTTCCTATGCGCTCTTCCAGAGCACGCAGGTCAAGCTCGTTCCCTATATCGTGGAGGTCGACAAGCTCGGCACGGCCTCGAGCGCCGGCTTTCCGGAGCAGATCGAATACGCCGATCCCCGCGTCGTCAGGGCAACGCTCGGAAGTTTCGTCTCGAACTTCCGGAGCGTAACCCCGGATGCCATCGTACAGAAGCAGTACATCGATCGCACCTATGCGCTCTTGAGAACTTCGGATCCTGCGACGGAAAAGATCAATGCCTGGTTCCGTTCCTCCTCGCCCTTCGAGAAGGCGAAAGCGGCAACCGTCGCCATCGAGGTGAACAACATCGTTGCGCTGTCAAACCAGAGCTATCAGGTCGACTGGACCGAATTCGAACGCGACCGCAAGGGCAAGGAAACCGGCGTCCGCCGGTTCCGCGGTATCGCAACGGTCACGCTCACACCGCCGCAGGACGAGGCCATCATCCGCTTCAATCCGATAGGCCTTTATCTGCGCGATTTCGACTGGACGGCCCAGCTCTAAGAGGCATGCACCCAAAATGAATACCAGAACGACAATAGTCCGGATGGCCGGAACCATTGTGATCGCTTTGGCGATCAACATTTCCGGCGCCACGGTCGCGTCACAGGCGATCGCCCAAAAACTTTCGGCGAACGAAGCCAAGGGGACAAGCATATCCGGCCGCTGGCGGGGCAATGCTGGCCTCGTGACGAAAGGTCCGGACGGCAAAGTGATCTTTCTCTACGGTGAGGTCCAACCCTCCGTGGTGTGTTCGCCGCTCCAGGTCTGCGATATCGAGCTTCAGGCAGGCGAAGTCGTGCGCGATGTGCTGGTGGGCGATATCGTGCGCTGGAAGGTCGAGGCTGCGACCTCGGGAGCGGCCGGCGCTCAGGCAATCCACCTGATCGTCAAACCTTCGGAGGCTGGCCTCGTGACCTCGATGGTCGTCACAACATCGCGCCGGACCTACCATATCCAGCTCAAGTCGAACCCGACGCAATATATGGCTCGCGTCGGATTTGAGTTTCCGGAGGACGTCTCGGCAAAACTTGCCGACGTCAACGCGCGCATGGAAGCCAGCACAATTCCCGGCGCCGGAGTGCCGGCTGAGCAGTTGCAATTCGGCTATTCAATCTCGGGTAACGCCGGTTGGCGACCGAGCCGTGTCTACAGCGACGGCTCGAAGACGTACATCCAGTTTCCGCGGGCGATCTCCGGTCAGGACGCGCCGGTGCTGTTTGTCGTCTCCGGCGGCGAGAACCGCATCGTCAATTATCGCATGAAGAATGACATGATGATCGTCGACTACAATGTCGACAAGGCGGTGCTTGTCTCCGGCGTCGGCCGGAAGCAGGAAAAGATCACGATCCGACGGGGAGGGCGGGGATGAGAGCTTTATCCGTCCATCCCATCCGCCGTGTCGGCCTTGCCCTCGCACTCTCCTTTCTCCTTTCCGGTTGCCAGAGCCTTGGCCCTAGTGGTCTGGTTGCCAGCAAGGCTCCAGCGGATATTTCCGCGGCAACTGCGACTTCGATCGCAACGGACATGGTGAGCCGGCTTTCCGAACACGTCGGTCCGGGAACAGGTACGATCGTGCTGAAGCAGGATGGCTCTCCGTTCGGGCGAGCGATGGAGTCTGCTCTTCGAGGATCGGGGTACGCCGTGGTCACCGACCAGAAGACCGCCGGAGACAATGCGGCCATCCCGCTCGCCTATGTCGTTGAGCCCTTCGAAGGGCAAGTTCTTGCACGGCTATCGATGAAAGCTGTGGAGCTCGGCCGCGCCTACAGCGTGACCCAGCAAGGCGCGTCGCCGGCAAGCCCGCTTTCCGTCATGCGTCGCGGGTAGGGGAGAGAACAATGGTGCAATCCCTCAAGCTCGGCGGTGCGCCCAACCAGGACTCAGAGAGCGGCATCCGCCGGGTCAATCGGCTTCCGATCATCGTCCTGGTCGTTCTGCTCGTCGTTTTCCTTGCTGTCATCTTCTATGGTCTCACCACCCGTGGGATATTTCTCCGCCGAGACGAAGGCCCCAGTGGAAGCTCCGGCAACCCAGCATCGACATTTGCCGACCAGCTTAAGCGCGGCGTCGGCGACGCGATCATTGGCGAACCCCAACAAACCTCGCCCCTCCAGCCGACTCCCGTTGAAGCAAAGGATGAGAGGAGTAACACCAATCCGTTTGCGCCGCAGCCCGAGCCCCGCCAGCAGACACAGCCATCCCAGGAACACGAGGCAGAAAGAGTTTGGCGTGCCCGCCTGAAGCGCGAACAGGACGAGCAATATTTGCGCGAGCTGCAACGCCAGCGGATGGCGAGACTTCAAGCCGATGATTCAGCCTATGATGCCCCCATCTCCGTCGATCATGGGAAATTCAGTTCGAAGGGAGGTGAGATCTCCGATTCAAGTGCCGAGACAACCAATTCCTCTTCGTCCACGGCAACCAATAGCGGGGCATCGGACCTCTATGCGGCGGCACTGCGCGCCGGCATTGGCGGACAGAATCTCGATCCGAACGCGCAAAAGTCTAAGGAGGACTTCTTCAATGCGGATCTCAAGGAGGCCGGTTACCTCCCGAACCGTATTGTGCCGCAGCAGTCTCCCTATGAGTTAAAACGAGGCTCCGTCATTCCGGCAACGCTGATCACGGGTATCAACTCCGACCTGCCGGGGCGGATCACAGCCCAGGTCAGCCAGAACGTCTTCGATTCCGCAACAGGATATCGCCTCCTGATCCCGCAGGGAACGAAGCTGCTCGGCCGATACGACAGCAAGGTGTCATTCGGCCAGAACCGTGTTCTCGTCATCTGGACCGACATTGTCTTCCCGAACGGCTCGACGCTGCAGATTGGTGGCATGGCTGGGACGGATGCTCAAGGGTATGGTGGCTTCAGCGACAAGGTGAACAACCATTATTTGAGGACCTTCGGATCGGCAGTACTGATCGCGCTGATCGGAACGGGGATCGATGCGTCCATGCCGGAGAGCTCGACGCTCGCCACGCAAGATACTGCGTCCGATGCGGCACGACGGAATTTCGCAGAGAGCTTCGGCCGCGTCGCCGAACAGACGATCGGCAAGAACCTCAATATTCAGCCGACACTTGAGATCCGGCCTGGATACAAATTCAACGTTCTCGTCGAACAAGACCTTATGTTCCGAGGAGCCCAAGGAAATTAGCTTGGTTTCAACGCGAGTAATTTCACGTGGCTTTCGACACGGGAGTCACCGCGTTGTTGGCCGCACTTCAGATCTTACTTTTACCCAACAGTGATTCTACTTGTGAAATCGAGCACGCGATCTAATTATCATGGTCGACGCGCATCCACAGACGATCGGCGTGATCGGACGCGCAGTAAGAGCCCATTAGCTAATGCAGCCGCGCCCGATCCTTGCAGCGCAGACAATTTCCAAAAAATCCAGCGCCTCCTCCTCCGCAGCCAGTGCGGCTGTAGCAAGTCTTGTCAAGATCGGGGTAGTGGGCGAGCCGCACGAGGCGGCAGCGCCGCCAGATCTATGTCTATTCGCCGCTGATCTGAAAAGCTAAGGCCATATGAAGAGTGGCCGCACCTAACTTCACCGTCGAATTGGCTCCAGACCCGAACCCTCTTGCTCGTTCACAGCTCGGCTTCCAGGCTCGCGAACTGTTCTTTCAGGGTCTTCACAAGTGGCTTAGGCTGCACCTCGTCCGCCCAGGCGTCGAGCGCCACGCGCAGAGCGCCTATGGACACCATCGCCACCATCTGAAGTCCTTTACGTCGCTTGGCCTGAGGCCAGAGCTCGCAGAGCGCCTCGAACGCAGCCTGTTCCATCTGTAAGAACTTGGCGAGATTGCTCGCTCGAAGCTGTTCGTTTGAGCGAAGGATTCGGTAGATCGTAATGGCTTGAGCGGAGTCGAACTGCGTCGCCATCTTCAAAAGCGCGTTGCGCACAACGTGAAGCGAGGCCTGATCTGTCGATTCGGCAAGCACTGCGGCGCGAACTGCATCCGGCAATCCCTGTTGCCAAGTCAGCAGGATCTCCTCTTTCGATTTGAAATAGTAAAAGAATGTACGCGGGGATATGCCCGAAGCGGCTGTGATCGCATCCAGCGTCGTCGCCTCGTAGCCGTTCTCGATGAAGAGCTTAAGCCCCATTTCGGCAATGCGCTGCAGCGTCTCCCGACGCTTCCTCTCGCGCCAGCCAGCCTGGTCTAGTGATTCCTTTTCCATGCGATGGCAACTATCACAGGCCGCACCCCTTGTAAATTCGCAGCCACTGCAATATATGAAAATCGCAGTGACTGTAATTTTTTGAATGAGAGGGACTGCCTAACCCTGCGGCGGTCTCGACTAGACTAAAGCCGGCGACTGCGCAGGCGGCGTCGAATGCAACTCTCCCGATCGGAAGCTCCGTCGCGAGGACATACGAAAGGATACGAATTTTGAAACTCCTGCATGTCGACGCCAGCATTCTCAGCGAACATTCGGCCAGTCGCCAGCTATCCGGGGCTATCGTCAAGCGGCTCACCGCTCTTAGACCTTCGACTTCGGTCATTCACTACGACCTCGCCGCCGAACCACTGGGGCATTTAACCGCTTACGAGTTGCTGGCCCAGAGGGGCTCAGTTCCAGAGGACGGAGCGAAGAGCGAGAATGTCGCTCGCAATACCAGAGCCCTCGACGATTTCCTTGATGCCGATGTCATTGTCATCGGGGCGCCAATGTACAATTTTTCTCTGCCTTCTCAGCTCAAAGCATGGCTCGACCGTGTCGCAGTCGCTGGGAAGACCTTCCGTTACACGTCCAGCGGCGCGGAAGGGCTGGTGACAGGAAAGCGTCTGATCATCGCTTCCTCGCGCGGAAATCTCTACAGCGAAGGCAAGCCTGGTGCCATGCTCGATCACCAGGAGAGCTATCTCAAAGGCTTCTTCACCTTCTTGGGTGTGACCAACATTAGCTTCATCCGCGCTGAAGGTCTCGGCATCAGTACGGAGAACCGTAATGCCGCGATGGCAGCCGCCTTGGCGGAGATTGAAGGGCTCGCGGCCTGATCAAATGCCGCAGTAATCCGGAGCGCGCACCATGCCATCGAGCAAACGTGTGGAATCCTTTATCGGCGCTGATATGGCCGGGGGGACCGGCTCCGGCGCAATATCGCGCGCAGGGAACGGATTTCTCGTTCCCGTCCGCAACCCGTCAATCGGCCACAGCTGTGTCGCGCATTTGCGCCCGGCATCAATCTCATCGACGCGGCCGAGGGGCTCTTATTCGTCGTCTGGCGTGGAAAAGCGAAGGTATCAATGCGATGAGCACCAGCATGGATTTGATTATCGACCATTTGCGTTTCGTACGTTCGCTTATCTCCGATCCGCGCCGTGTCGCGGCGATCGCACCATCCAGCGAAGCACTTGCACAACTAATGACGTTGGAGATCTCACCGTCTCAGGGGCCGGTATTGGAACTAGGACCCGGGACTGGCGTCTTTACACGGGCGCTCCTTGCTCGTGGTCTTCGGCAAGATGATCTGACGCTCATTGAATTCGGAGAAGATTTCGCTCAGCGCCTGCAGCAGCATTTTCCGGAGGCGAGGGTACTGCAGATGGACGCAGCAAATATGGCGAATAGCAATTTGTTTATGTCGAAATCAGTCGCTTCGGTTGTGAGCGGGCTACCGCTCTTGTCCATGCGGCCTCGGAAGGTGATTGCTATTCTGTTCGGCGCGTTCGCCTACCTACGGAATGGCGGCAATTTCTACCAATTCACCTATGGCCTGCGATGCCCGGTGCCACGTGCCATACTTGATCGGCTTGGATTGAAGGCCCATTGCATCGGTGGCACTCTGCGCAATTTGCCCCCGGCTTTCGTTTATCGAATAAGCAGACGGAGACCGTTCAAGGGCGGTAAACTTCCCTTTGAGCCCGAGATTCTTCAAAACCAGGAAAATTGAATCATTGCTTGTTTTCCGTCGGTAGCTCTGGCCTTCCAACTTTGTGAATTGTCTGCATACGGAGGTACGCAATTTTCATGCTTTGGCCATTGAAACGTATTCGATCCTTGAATGAGCGTGGAGACTGTTCTCTATCGAAGACATCATTGATACAAATCAAACCTCCAACAAAGCCCGCGAGCCGGGGAAGATGGGTAACTTATCCCGCGATCGGTCCAGTACGGGGTAAACACAAACTCGATCGGTGCGTACGGGATGCTCAAAAGTGCTGGTAAAAGCGCTACTAGCATCCACGCAATGTATCCATCTCCGATTGAGCTAGCGCAATGCTGATCCATCGATATCGGGCGATGGTTGCAAAATGGCTCAAATCGTGCGCCGAGCAATAGTCAGTATGCGTAATGCCGGGTTCGACCGATGTTGACGAAAGAGCAGAACCGAGAAAGACACGCGATATAGCCTAGGACGGTTCCGGCACCATCCACTATCGTATCGATCGTCGATCACCCAGAGGGCGGAGCAGGAAGCACAGTGCCTCCGTCGACGAAACACCGTCGAGGATATTACATTTTTCCAGCCAATGAGCGTTCGAGAATCTCGAATGACACAGGGTTCTGCTGAGCCATGGCAATCAGCCATGCTCCTTCGATCTGCATGACCAGCAAGGCTGCAGCCTCTTCGGGTGAGTTCTGATTGAGCCGGCGTGCGTGAGAGGCAATCCGTTCCATCCATCGATCGAGAACCTGCGCTGCCATTATACGCAGTTCCGGGTTTTTTTCTCCTGCCAGAACGATGCTGAGAACCGGGCAACCGCTAAAATGCTCCTGGGCAGATGCAATGCCTGCTATTGCACGACAAAGCGTGGTCGATCCATCGGGGAAAGATGCAGTATCACGGAAACTGGTCTCAATGAGATTTCCAACGATTTGATCCGCCCATCGTGTCGCCTCCTCGGCCAACTGCTGTTTGCCGCCGGGAAAGTGGTAGTAGAGCGATCCTTTTGGCAAATCTGCCATTTTAAGGATATCGCTCAATCCAACACCGGCGTAGCCCCGCTGGCGAAATAGCGTTGCGGCGGCGCGAATGAGGATATTCCGATTGTTTGCTTCTTCCATGATTCCATCATTACTACCCCTGGACCATTCGGTCTACTTGTCGTAATAGACCAAATGGTCTACAGAAACCAAGGACGCCTGATGACAGGGGTACAGGAGATTCACATTGAGGTTGAAGACACGTGTCTTGTCGGCAGCTTCTATCAGCCGACCGATCCCGCCCGTGCTCATCTCGTCCTGCACGGCGCGACAGGTGTTCCGCAGCGTTACTATAGAGCATTCGCCAGCTGGGCCGCCAGTCAAGGTATCGGCGTACTGACTTATGACTACCGCGATTTTGGCGCTTCACAGCGAGGCTCAATGCGCAAAAGCCGCGCGACACTCGCCACATGGTGCATCAAAGATCAGGCAGCGGCCGAAGCAGCCTTGGAGAGGTTGGCAACCCAAGGACCCCTATGGCTGCTTGGCCATTCGATCGGTGGTCTCGCTTTTGCCTTTCGACGTCATAGTGCGCGGGTCGAGCGAGTAATAGCAATCGGTGCCGGCTTCGCTCACGTAAGCGATCATCCCTGGAACTACCGGCCGACCGTTCTGGCATTTTGGTATGGTATCGGCCCCTTGGCAACGGTGCTGGCAGGTTATCTGCCCGGTCGCAAGCTTCTTTTGGGAGCCGATTTGCCCGCAGGTGTCTATTGGCAGTGGCGTCGCTGGTGCACGAGCCGCGACTTTTTCGGGAGCGATATCGGAGATTCGCTGCCTAAACCCGATTTTTCGGCCCCGCGCTTTGACGTGAATATCGTGACCATGGAAGACGATGTGATCGTGCCACCTGTTTCGGTGTGGAAGTATGCTGATCGCTTCCCCCCCGGCAGCGTCAGACGCATACTGTTGAAACCGTCGGAATTCGGATTGAAATCGCTCAGACATATAGAGGTTTTGTCCGCAAAAAGCGTCTCTGCATGGCCCGCCGTTCTTGAGCTGAATGGCGATCTGGCGGGATCGCCGGCGTAACCTTATGAATCCGAATCTGTCAGCACTGCGTGACGCTGGGATTGCGTGGCCGCACTTCGCGGCGGCGCACTGTGAAGTGCGGATCAGCCGCAGCGGCAATTGTCGGCTGACAACGCGTTCTGTTCGGGTAGATCGCAGGCTTGCCTCAATTGCTGATCAAGGCAAGCCGAATGTTTCATTAGATCTTAGGCGGCGAGAATCCCATTCTTCTTGGCAGTCCACGTCGCAATATAATCCATCAGCGCGGGTGACAGGCAGTCGTAGGGCTCAAGCCCAAGATCTCTGAGGCTCGAGCGAACCTCATCCATCTTGTCGGGATCGAAACCGCTTTCGATGATCGAGGAGACGAAGGCGGCGAAGCCCGGTTGCGACCAGCCGCTCTCCTCAAAACGCTCAGGATGAACGAAGGAGAGACCATTGAAGGGATGGTCGCGTTCGACGGGACCATACATATGGACACCACACTCCTGGCATGCATGGCGTTGGATGAGGGCGTTCGGATCGACGATAGCGAGTTTGTCGCCGTTTTCCAGAACCTCAACATTCTCGGTCGGGGCCACCGCAACGATCGAAAAGTTCGCGCCAGTCGGCTTCCAGCACTTAGTGCACCCACAAGCATGATTATGAGCGATGTCACCCTTTATCCTGATACGCACGGGGTTTGTGCTGCACTTGCAGACCAATGTGCCCCCGGCGAACGACACATCGCTTTTGCCGAGACCACCATCCACATGAGGGTGTATTCCGATGCTTGCCATCAGTGCTTCCTCCTAAATTGCCGGACACCTGTCCAGCTTGCTGAACGTCGAGAGGTGGCAGATCATGGAGCGAGCCGATCCGCGTGCCACCTTAAATGGTCCTTCATGAATGTCGAAACGAAGTAGTAGGAGTGGCCATAATCCTCCTGCATGCGCAATGTCAGTTTGATACCCGCGTCAGCGCAGGCCTTCTGAAGTTCCTGCGGGCGAAGACCGTCCTCGAGAAACGTGTCGGCGGTGCCTTGATCGATCAGAAACTCCGGGAATCGGTAGCCGTCTTCGATGAGCGCACAGCTGTCGTAGGCGCGCCACGTCGTTTCGTCGACCCCCAAGTATCGTTCGAAAGCAGGCCGCGACCAATCGGCCCGCATAGGTCGCGAGATCGGTGCGAATGCCGAACAGCTGCGAAAACGATCCGGATTTTTCAGCGCGAGCGTCAGGGCGCCATGGCCGCCCATGGAGTGTCCAAAGATCGCCTGCCGCGATATATCTGCCGGAAACTCCGCCGCGATGACGCGCGGCAGTTCGTCGATGACATAAGAATACATTCGATAATTTGTATCGAAGGGCGGCTGGGTGGCGTCCAGATAGAATCCGGCACCGCTCCCAAATTGCCAATTGTCGGGCTCGTCCGGCAGACCTTGTCCTCGAGGGCTGGTGTCCGGGCAGACGACGATCAGTCCCAGCGAGGCGGCTGTGCGCCTGTACTCACCCTTTTCCATGACGTTGGCATGGGAGCAACTCAGGCCGGACAAGTACCATACGACGGGGCAGGGACGTTCGTCTGCTTGGGGCGGCAGGTAAATGGCGAAGGTCATATTGCAGTCACATGTGTCCGACCGATGCGTGTAGACGCCCTGCGTTCCACCATATGATCGCTCCAGCGAAATTCGTTTCATATCTGTGCCCTTGCCCCGCTCGATAGATTTTGCCGTCGAGAACCGCATGCATGGTCGACGCTCTGGCCTTGAGTTGGGGCCTTTGCCTCTAGCCGCCCATCATTATGCGATGAGAAGACGCCAATCCGTCGATTACAATTCGACCGCATAGTAGGTGAAGCCACCTTCATCCTTGCCGACGCCTGAGATCGCCTCGTTGATTTTCTCGATCGGCCAGATCATCGGCGACATGACATCCAGATCGATGATCCCTGCTTCGACCATAGCGGCGATCTCCATGCCTTCAGCTGCCGTGAACCAGACCGAGCCGATCAATTCCATCTGTTCGTCCATCCACCATTTGACGTCGACGGGGAGTTCGCCGGAGGTGCCGCCGATGTTCACGATCCGGCCCCCTCGCTTGAGGCCGCCCATCGCGTCCCGCATGGATTCCAGCGGGGCTTTTGCCCCCAGCGTATCGAGCATCAGATCGGCGCCACGTCCATTGGTCTGTTCCCTGACGAAGGCTGCGGAGGATCCCTTTGTATTCGAGAAGGTGACAATTCTGTCGGGGGCAATGGCCTCTAGCCTCTCAAGCAGCTTTTCGCCTCTGGCGATTGCATAGATTTTGGCAACACCCATGGCCAAGGCGAACAGTGTCGCACCCAGGCCCAGGGTGCCGGTCGCGCCATTGATAATCAGCGTCCTTCCCATCAAAGGCCCGCATTTTTTCAATGCGGCGTAGGAGGTTCCGAGGTAACCCATCCGGGACCCCTGCACGAAACTCATATTGTCGGGAATTTTGACAATCTGCGCCTGGGGAGCCAGCATATATTCGCCAAAGCCTCCATAGGGATAGCGGGCGAACATCTCCAAGCTCTTGGGATTATAGCCGAAATATCCCCCGAGCGTCCAATATTCGCAAGCTTGCGGCTTTCCCGATGAGCAATGATGGCAAGCCCCGCAAAAGCGCCCTGGGTTAACATAGACGCGATCGCCGGGCTTAATGCTGACGACCTGCGGCCCTACCTGATGGACGATCCCGCTGGGATCGAGGCCGTGAATCGCAGGGCGCGGCGGCAGCGGCATTTGCGGATACCACGTCTCCCAATTCGCCAGGACGTTGCCAAGGTTCGGAACCATTCCGCAAGCTTTTACTCGGACAACCACGTCGCTTCCGGTCGCGACGGGGCGCTCGACCTCGTCGATGCTCATTGGTTGGCCTACCGCATGCAGCCGCGCAGCCCGCATTGTATTCATACCATCCTCCCACTCTCAAAAACGCATCGTATTGACATTCGATATGGATTGTGAATACCGTTTGGTATCTGAAAAAGCAAGCGAAGAGAATCATTTTTCTCGCTGACGTAGAACGCAGGGACGCCAGGGCGTCCAAGGAGGAGGAAATGCATATCGATCTAGCTGAGTGGCTCGGACTCCTTTGCGGCATCTGGTTCGTGCCTCATCTGATCGGGAAGGGGCTGCACTACGAGAAGGCAGCCGGCACATTCGAGAATGCGGGTTTTCGTCCCGCCAAGCTGTTCGTCGGCATTACCATGGCGATGGAGGCCGTGGCCGCGATCGGTCTCGTTTTTTCGATTTACCCGCGCATAGCCGCTGTCTTCGGCGCACTTGTCATGCTGGGTGCGGCTTACGCAGTTGTGAAAATCAACGGCCCAAATTGGCGTTGGCAGAAGATGGGGCCGGAATATCCGATCTTCTGGGCGATCATTTGTTTGCTATTGGCTATTGTATGATCATTGCATTTTGAGGTACGCGTCAGTTTCCAGATACTGAACGGACAGGAACTGCAAATGGCACGGCTGACACGTGAGCAAAGTCAGGCAAGGACGAAGGAAAAGCTTCTTGAGTCTGCTTATGAGGTTATGGCGCGGTACGGCTACGCAGGCGCGTCGATTGAGCGCATTGCGGAAGAGGCAGGATATTCGAAGGGCGCCTTCTATTCGAACTTCGCCAATAAGGAAGACATCTTCCTCCAGCTTCTTGCAGGCAATGCGGGTGGGGACGTGGTGCAACTCACCGATCTTCTTGGAAAATACGATGATCCGATCGAACTGATCGATGTGCTGGCAGATTGGGCCAACAATCGCGGCGATGATCGCAAGTGGGGTATGCTCGCCATCGAGTTGCTGCGAATGGCCCAGCACGACAAGACGCTTGGCGATCGTCACATCAAGCTTTTCCGCGATCAGTGGGAAGGTGTGGGCGAAATCCTGATACGGAAGCTCGGTCTGACCATGCGGTCGCCTGCAACCCCATTCTACGTCGGTGGTATCGTCCTCGAACTGACTTATGGCGGTATTTCGAGCTTCCTGAAGGATGGTGCGCCTGGTGACATGGTGCGGATCGTCCTCGGCGCAATGCATCGTTCTTCGCAGGAAGCGAAATCGACCTCAAGCGTGAACTGACCACGCGGCGCGTCTCAGGTTTATGCGATTACGTCGCCGCGCTTCGTCCGAAGGCCCCAGGCTTCGGGCAGGGCGTGGCGTGCTTCTACGGTCCCCGAACAGCCAACCAATCCCCCGGCTTGACAGCAAAAATTTCGAAGACTATCTTGAATTCGAAAACTATATGGTATGTGAAGTCCATTTGGTATTTTGGTCAAAATGACCAGGCCGTTGAGGAGCGGCCGTCAAGGGAGGGGAAAAATGAATCAACCTGCATCCATCATGGCCTAGCGGCATTCGCGGACGGCGCAACGCGCAGCTAATCGCGTGCGATCCTCGTTTTATCAAGTAACAATCGGAAAAGCTTGGATGCTAGGGTTCGGCAACTCCCCGCAGGAGATCATGGCCGCATCTGTGCTCGTCTTCATGGCAGGCGCAGTGGCGGCTTCGGCTTTCATGCGATGGCGCAAAATTATCTGCGCCACCGACCTTCTGATGCCGGTTTCGTTTCTGACTGCCTATTGGTTCGTCTACAACAAGATGCCGGCATTCCCTCCGGTCGGTGCTGTCAACAAGATCTTCTATATCGCCCTATTGGGCACCGTTGCCGGGACTGTCCTGGAATTTGGCGGGCTGCGGCATCTCGCAAAGATGCTCGCATTGCTCCAGCCTGTCGCGGCAGCCGTCTACATTGGCCAGCCGATACTTGGTGCTGCTCCGTGGGAGGTTTTCTTCGCGGCGATTGCGGGCGTAGCCGTCATGGCATTTGCTCTCTTCGGTAATGGAGAAGCGAGCGATGACGATATCAGGCGTGGCGGTGGTGTTGCGGTGCTTGCATTGGGCTTTGCCCCGATCGCACTGCTTGGCGCATCGTCCTCGACCTTTCAGCTTTGTCTGCTTTATGCAGCCGCCTCATTCGGAGTTCTGGTTGTGCATGTGATCAAGCCCGCCTTTCGCTTCAGGTCTGCATCCTATCTGGGAGCCCTTGGTGGGCTGCTGTCTGTCGCAGATACCGTCGTCCTGGTCACGCGCAAGACCGACCTGGCTGCTCTTGCTATGCTTGCCTTGTGTGTCGTGCTCCCACCGCTCGTTTCTGAACGCGTCTGCCGTCGGATCGGCATCTCAGCGCCGTTTGCTCGCCTCGTTGTCTACGTCGCCCTTGCCATCGTGCCAGCGATATTGGCGGCGCTGGTGGTGTTTCTCGACTACGGCACGGATTTCCCTGTTTAACTGAGGAGGAAGATGGAAATGAAAAGACGACTTGCAGTATTTTTGCTTTCAACACCGCTGCTGATGCTGGTGGGAAATCCCGCATGGGCCACGAAGTTCGACATTGATCCCGTGCATTCGGGAATAGCGTTCTACATCGACCATCTGGGCTTTTCCCGCGTGATCGGCGTGGCGAGGGAATTTTCCGGGACGTTCGATTTCGACGCTGCGAAACCGGATGCCAGCAGTCTTGCCGTCAACGTGAGCGTCGCGGCGATCTCGACCAACAACAAGCAGCGCGACGGCGATATCCAGGGCGCCGACTGGTTCAATGCTACGGAATTTCCGGAAATCAAATTTGTCGGCAAGGAATTCAAGAAGACGACCGATACGACAGGCCAAATTGTCGGAGATCTCACCATCGCGGGTGTGACGAAGGCAACAACTCTGGATGTGACCTTTAACAAGGAAGGCCAGAATCCGTGGGACAAGAGCCATGTCGTGGGCTTTAGCGCAACAACCAAAGTGAAGCGAAGCGATTTCGGCATGAAGGCCGCACTTGGCATGATCGGCGACGAGGTCGATCTGGTGATCCAGGTCGAAGGTCGTGAGCATCAGAGCTGAACGCAATAGCCCAATATTCACGTTCAAAGACAGGAGGCGTCGTCGCCTAAAAGCCGGCGGCGCTGTTTTCCATCGTGATTGACAGCGTGGCGCTAGGCCGCGGCGGATATCGTCCTGCTGACGCTTGTGGAGTGGCCATCGGGGCCGCCTCGGTCTGCGTTCCCTGAAAAGCTCAGGCGGAATGCTGACAGCATGGAACGAAGCTCGGCACTTCCCTCGGCCAGACGCATCCCACCTTGAGCCATATCCTCGACCATCCCGCCGTTCTTCTGGTTGGCCTTGTCAAATTGAGTGATGGCTGTATTGACCTGAGCCAATCCAGAAGCCTGTTCCTCCGCTGCACCGGCAATTGCATCCATGTGGCTGCTGATTTCCTTGACGAGCCGCTCAATGTCTCCAAGCCCTGCTCCTGTGTCGCTGACGAGGCCGACGCCGTGACCGACAGCATTAGCCGAATTTGAAATCAGAGCCTTGATCTCCTTTGCGGCCGTCGCGGATCTCTGCGCCAGTTCACGAACCTCCTGTGCCACCACTGCAAAGCCTTTTCCAGCCTCTCCCGCTCGGGCCGCTTCAACACCTGCATTGAGCGCAAGAAGGTTGGTCTGGAAAGCGATCTCGTCGATAACGCCGATAATCTGGCTGATCTTTCGAGAGCTGTCCTCAATCTGCCCCATGGCCGCAATTGCGCTTCGGACCACCGATGCTGCCGCGTCGGCCTTATGGCTTGCGTCTTTGACCGCATCACGAGCTAAAGTCGTGCGCTTCGTCGTTGCAGCGACGTTCGTCGTTATTTCGTGGAGTGCGGCGGCGGTCTCCTCGAGAGCTGCCGCCTGCTCGCCCGTGCGCCGCGATAGGGCCGAAGATCCCGTGGAGAAATCCAGGCTTTCCTTGTCCACCACCTCGGCCAAACGGCCAACAGCCGTCAGCGTGGTGCGCAGTTGGACAACGGACGTATTGAAGTCATGGCGAAGAGCTTCGAACTCATCCGAAAATTGATCCCCAACCTCGCAACAAAGGTCTCCTCTCGCCATAGAGCGCATTGCACCCGCCAGGCCCCGAGTTGCTCGCGAAAGCTTTTCGGCCGTCTCGCGTTCGGTCCGGCTCTGAAGCTCCGCACGCTCGGATTCTGCGTGAGATCTCAGGAGGTTGGCCTCTCGCTCCAGCTTTTCCCTATCGATTGCATTTTGCCTGAACTGTTCAACCGCTCCCGCCATCTGCCCGATTTCGTCTGAGCGGGTCATGCCCGGTACATCCGAGCTGGTGTCCCCTTCCGTCAGTCGCTTCATGCGATCGTTGATGCGCTTCAGCGATTCTGTGATATTAGAGGTAAGCACCATCGATCCAGCGGCAATCAGAAGCAAAAGCGCTATGGTAGCGATACTGAACGCGGTAAGCTCGAATCGGGCTCTTGCGATCTCTCGACGGGAAGCCGCTTCCAAATATCCACGCGTGTCGGAAAATGCTTTCTTGAGGATTCCCAGCCTATGGGACGTTACGGATTGCCATCTTGCCACTTTGTCCGGATCAGAGACGCCGGATGTGGTCAGGCTATAAAGGCCGGTTCTCACACCCTCGATGAAGGCTTCGTCGTCTGAGGCAAGAAACGCCTTGTAATCGTCCATCACGACGTCTGGTAACCGCTCCAATGCGGTGCTTTGAAAATTGGCAAAGTTGACTTTGGAGTTGATCACGAGGGTCTTTTGAAGAGCGGAAAGCTCCGTGTTCGAAAGATGGACAGCCCCATTCGCCATTTCCATGGTGGATGCCTCGTTGACCTGCATCAGGGCGTAGTAGCCTTGGAGCAATCCGGCAATATCAGGATCCGCCGTCTCGCTGCCGGCTCTGCGGACGATATCAATCGCGGCGGCCGGAAGGGGTACCAAAGCGGTGCCTTCGGCCAACAACTCCTTATTGAGTGCATCATGGTTCGATTTCACTCGGTTTCTGAAGGCAAGCCAGCGTTGCTTGCTGTCTTGAAGAAAGCTGAAATCGGCTGCAAAGACGGAATCCGGCTTCCCGTCTTTACTCAGTTGCTCATAGGTGCGGGAGAGGTTAGCAAATGCATCGTCGGTCCGTGCACGCGCCGATTCGATCACCCCGGGTGGGGAGAACATTTCGGCGGGAAGCGATTGCGCAAGCTCGCCCGAGGTATTGGCAAAACGCTGAACGAGCGCAACGCGAACGGCGTTATTGTAAGCTTCGTACGATTCCCAAATCTTTAACCCGCCAAAGAATGTCATCGCGATCACAGGCGGGACAACGGCCCCATAAAGAGCAGCCCGAAGTGCGACTTTATTCATGATTGCCGACATTGAACGTTTCCTCCCGATACCGTCAGACATCCAAATACCAAATCGTATTTAAGATTCGATAAATCCGTCGCTCCTTGATTTCGTCCCAACGGCAATTATTTACTATTTCAGATACTTTTTGGTATGCACATTCGTATTGGTATGTTAAATGCCTCTCTCTGATGGCCTTGCTTAGCGCGGTTCAGGATGAGCGGTTCTACGTCACCAACGCATCGGTCAAGAACAACGCTCGCAGGGAGGGGAATGGCCTTGGTTTATGATTGGGAACAATGTTCTCCGTTTCGCTAGGCGCCATCGAGAAATCGGTGGTGCCTGGATAGCCATATGACACATCAAAATAACTGCCGGCGAGGTCGCACACCACGTCAGCCGCTTTCGGCAACAACCGGGAAGGATACCAATCATGGACGTAAGAGCAGCGGTCGCGGTTGCGGCAGGCAAGCCGCTTGAGGTGATGACGGTTCAGCTGGAGGGGCCAAGAGCCGGCGAAGTGCTGATCGAGGTCAAGGCGACCGGCATCTGCCATACCGATGATTTCACGCTCTCGGGTGCCGATCCGGAAGGCCTGTTTCCTGCCATCCTCGGCCATGAGGGTGCCGGCATCGTCGTCGATGTCGGTCCGGGTGTGACTTCTGTGAAGAAGGGCGATCACGTCATTCCGCTCTATACCCCCGAATGCCGCGAATGCCCGTCCTGCCTTTCGCGCAAGACCAATCTGTGCACCGCGATCCGTTCGACCCAGGGCCAGGGCCTGATGCCGGACGGCACCTCGCGCTTCTCGATCGGCAAGGACAAGATCCATCATTACATGGGCTGCTCGACCTTCGCCAATTATACCGTGCTGCCGGAGATCGCCGTCGCCAAGGTCAATCCCGACGCCCCCTTCGACAAGATCTGCTACATCGGCTGCGGTGTGACCACAGGCATCGGTGCCGTCATCAACACCGCCAAGGTGGAGATGGGCGCAACCGCCATCGTCTTCGGCCTCGGCGGCATCGGCCTTAACGTCATCCAGGGCCTGAGGCTTGCCGGTGCCGACATGATCATCGGTGTCGATCTCAACAATGACAAGAAGGCCTGGGGCGAGCGCTTCGGCATGACGCATTTCGTCAATCCGAAGGAGGTCGGCGACGACATCGTGCCCTATCTCGTCAACATGACGAAGCGCGGGGCCGATCAGATCGGCGGCGCCGACTACACCTTCGACTGCACCGGCAACACCAAGGTGATGCGCCAGGCTCTGGAAGCCAGCCATCGCGGCTGGGGCAAGTCGGTGGTCATCGGCGTTGCCGGCGCCGGCCAGGAGATCTCGACGCGTCCGTTCCAGCTGGTGACGGGCCGCTCGTGGATGGGCACGGCCTTCGGCGGCGCCCGCGGCCGCACCGATGTGCCGAAGATCGTCGACTGGTACATGGAGGGCAAGATCGAGATCGATCCGATGATCACCCACACCATGCCGCTCGAAGATATCAACAAGGGCTTCGAGCTCATGCATTCCGGAAAGAGCGTCAGAGGCGTCGTCGTGTATTGAGTGGGGCCAATAAATAAAAATCGATTTAGGAAGTCCTAAGGGCGACGAGAACCAGCAAATTTGCGTCTCTATGCACTAGACAAAACAGGTTCGTTTTGCACGTTTTCGCCACCCGTTCGGTTACCCCGCCATCGACGGGGATTGGGGTAGAGGAGCCGGCTGGGCCGGAAGTTCAGCAATGATGAAAATTGGGTCTCCCAGGGAGACGAACCCTGGAGAGTTGAGGGTCGCTCTGACGCCAGAGAGCGCTCGAGAGCTTCAAAAGCTCGGATATCAGTGCATGATCGAAGCGGGTGCCGGCCAGGCGGCTGGGTACTCAGACGATCGATATCGCGCAGCTGGTGTCGCCGTTTTCGATAATGTCGAAGATCTTTATGCGGAGGCCAACCTGATTGCGAAGGTTCGCCCACCCGATGCCGGCGAGATAGCGCAGCTTGCACCCGGCAAGACGCTGATTTCCTTCTTCTATCCGGCGCAGAGCCAGGACCTTCTTGAACAAGCCAAGTCCAAGGGGGTGAACGTCATTGCCATGGACATGGTGCCGCGCATCTCGCGCGCCCAGAAGATGGATGCCTTGTCCTCGATGGCCAACATCGCCGGCTATCGTGCGGTGATCGAGGCCGGAAACAATTTTGGCCGCTTCTTCACCGGGCAGGTGACGGCCGCCGGCAAAGTGCCGCCGGCCAGGGTCCTGGTGATTGGCGCTGGCGTTGCAGGCCTTGCAGCCATCGGCACGGCAACTTCACTCGGCGCCATCACCTATGCCTTCGATGTGCGCCCGGAAGTGGCCGAACAAATCGAATCCATGGGGGCGGAATTCGTCTTCCTCGACTTCGATGAACAGCAGCAGGATGGCGCCGCGACAGGTGGCTATGCCGCGCCGTCTTCGCCGGAGTTCCGAGAAAAGCAACTGGCCAAGTTCCGCGAACTGGCACCTCAGATCGACATCGTTATTACCACGGCCCTGATCCCGGGCCGGGATGCGCCGAAGCTGTGGCTTGCCGATATGGTGACGGCGATGAAGCCGGGCTCGGTGATCGTCGATCTTGCCGCCGAACGCGGCGGCAACTGCGATCTCACCGTGCCGGATCAGAAGATCGTCTCCGACAATGGCGTGATCGTTATCGGCTACACGGATTTTCCGAGCCGCATGGCGGCGCAGGCCTCGATGCTTTACGCGACCAACATCCGCCACATGCTGACGGATTTGACGCCGGGCAAGGATGGGGTTGTCGTCCACAACATGGACGATGACGTCATCCGGGGTGCAACCGTCACCAAAGATGGCGAGATCACTTATCCGCCGCCGCCACCGAAGGCGCAGGCAATCGCGGCCGCAAGACCAAAGGAGAAGGTGAAGGAGCCGACGCCAGAGGAAAAGCGGGTCAAGGATCTGGCTGCCTTCAAGGCGCAGACCCGCAATCAAGCGGTGCTGCTCGCCATCGGCACGGCACTTCTGCTCTTTGTTGGCGCCTATGCCCCGTCGAGCTTCATGAGCCATTTCGTCGTCTTTGTGCTCTCCTGCTTCGTTGGTTTCCAGGTCATCTGGAACGTGTCGCATTCACTGCATACACCGCTGATGGCGGTGACCAATGCCGTGTCCGGCATCGTCATCCTCGGCGCGCTGCTACAAATCGGCTCGGGCAATTGGCTAGTTACGACGCTTGCTGCCCTTTCGGTACTGATCGCCACCGTTAACATTGTCGGCGGCTTCCTGGTCACGCGACGCATGCTTGCCATGTTTCAGAAGTCTTGAGCGATAGGGATCTTCAAAAATGACCATCGGTATCGTATCAGCCGCCTATGTTGCGGCAGCGGTTCTCTTCATCCTCTCGCTCGGTGGCCTTTCTGGCCAAGAAAGCGCCAAGCGCGCCGTCTGGTATGGCATTGTCGGCATGGCCTTCGCCGTAATCGCCACGATCTTCGGACCCGGCGTCGGCAGTTGGTTCATCATCGCGCTGATGATTGCCGGCGGCGCGGTGCTCGGCCATTACGTGGCGAACCGGGTGCAGATGACGGAAATGCCGCAACTCGTTGCGGCGCTGCATTCCTTCGTCGGTCTTGCCGCCGTCTTTATCGGCTTCAATGCCCATATTGAAGCGGTCCAGGTCGCTGGTCTCGATGAAGCCTCGCGCGCAGCGCTCACCGGATTTGGCGCCATTTTGGCTCACAAGGATGTCGTGGAACTGTCAATCATGAAGGTCGAGGTCTTCCTTGGCGTCTTCATCGGCGCCGTCACCTTCACCGGTTCAGTGATCGCCTTTGGCAAACTCGCCGGTAAATTGGACGGCAAGGCCAGGAAGCTGCCGGGCGGTCATTTGCTGAATGCCGGCGCTGCCATCGCCTCGCTCGCGCTGCTGGTGATGTATTTCGATGGAGCCGGTGTATGGACGCTCACTCTGATGACGGCACTCGCCTTCTTCATCGGTTATCACCTGATTATGGGGATCGGCGGGGCCGACATGCCGGTCGTGGTGTCAATGCTGAACAGCTATTCCGGTTGGGCGGCGGCAGCCATTGGCTTCACGCTCGGCAATGACCTCTTGATCGTCACCGGCGCTTTGGTTGGCTCGTCGGGTGCGATCCTCTCCTACATCATGTGCAAGGCGATGAACCGCTCCTTCGTATCGGTCATCCTTGGCGGCTTTGGCAGCACGGCCGGTCCGCAGATCGAGATCACCGGCGAGCAGATTGCCATCGATGCCGACGGTGTCGCCGCGGCATTGAACGATGCCGACAGCGTTATCATCGTGCCTGGTTACGGCATGGCGGTCGCCCAGGCCCAGCAATCGGTTTCGGAACTTACGCGCAAACTGCGCGCCGCCGGCAAGACTGTCCGTTTCGCGATCCATCCTGTCGCCGGGCGCCTGCCAGGTCACATGAACGTGCTCCTTGCCGAAGCGAAGGTGCCCTACGACATCGTGCTTGAAATGGATGAAATCAACGAGGATTTTCATGAGACCGACGTCGTGATCGTGATTGGTTCCAACGACATCGTCAACCCGGCGGCGCAGGAGGATCCGAACTCGCCGATCGCTGGCATGCCTGTTCTCGAGGTATGGAAGGCCAAGCAGGTGTTCGTCTCTAAGCGCGGCCAAGGAACCGGATATTCCGGTATTGAGAACCCGCTCTTCTATAAGGAAAACACTCGCATGTTTTATGGCGACGCCAAGAAGAGCATTGACCAACTTCTTCCCGCTTTGGCCTGAATCTATCTTCCTCCCCGATCTGTCGGGGAGGTTTCCCCGAGGGGTGAACATCTGTGACCCATGCCGGGAGAATCCGGAGATCGCAGTATAAGCCCAAACTGCGATACATGAGGACCAATTGCCGAAAAGTCGGTTTCCGGTCGTCGTTCGAATTCTCCGAACCCGACAATTCCAGCATTTCTGCATGTCCGCAGGCCGAGAGGTGCGTGAATGCGTCTACTACACCGGTTTGGAGGATCACGGTCCGCGCCGCTAGCGTCGGGGTAAGGCTGGCGTGAGAACTGGATTTCACAGCCAGCCCGACACCTACGCAATCTCGTGGCCGCAGCGCGTATCAGCTGCTCCGGTTCGAGTGGCGCTTTCACTGCCTGCTTGAAGGGATTCTCGCAATTTCGAGGGCTCAATCGCCGCGCGAAAATTCATTGACGCGCAAACTCGTCCGGATCGAGTGCGAGAGACACGCCTCGGTTGGCGCATCGAGAGAGATATTTACCTGCTTGGCTATCGCAACGAATTTGCCATTGGCGGCTGACGCGATCGTGATAACGATCGCGTCAGCCGCCAATGGCTCTCCCTGAGGTTTTTCTGTCCCACGATGATATACCCGCCGCGAAGAGGCTCACGTGGCCCAACGCGGCGCATCTTATTACGGGTTATTCCTCGGGAGCAATTCTTACGACAATGCCGTCAAGAGCCTGATCAAATGGAATTTGACAGGAAAGACGGGAATTGTCCTCGCGATAATCTGAGCCCTCCAGCAATTCGCTTTCGTCGATCGAGGCATCGGGTAGTTGCCCGCCGCCCGGGAGGCTTTCGACATAGACATGACAGGTGGCGCAGGACAGGCAGCCGCCGCACATCGCCAGGAGTTCGTCAAAGCCGGCGTTGCGGATGTTTTCCATCAGCGACATGCCGATACGCCCCTCGAAGTGATGGAGTTCGCCGTCGCGTGTACGCAGTGAGATCGTAGCCATTGATTTTTCCGTGTTCCGACTGAGAACCTCGGACCGTCAATTGGTCTCGAGGGGCAGTTCCTTGAGTTGCTTAGAGATATCAGCCAATCGGTCGCTGCTGAGCTTGGCCGCGTGTTCGACGAGTTTCCGCCCCTGGACATAGTCTCGCGGCGCATTCACGCAATCCAATGCGATCACCGCTCCGTTCTTCAGATAAACCAGGCTGAAGCTGCGGCTGGCCGGCTCGCCCCGCAGGACGACGGCGTCGTAGCCGACATTGAGGCCGACCGTCTGCAGCTTCAGGTCATATTGGTTGGACCAGAACCAGGGCAACGCGTCATAGGCCTTGTCGTCGCCGCAAATGGCTTTTGCGGCTGTCGTCGCCTGATCGGTGGCGTTCTGCACCGACTCGATCCTGATGCCGGCACCATGGATGAGTTTTGCGCAATCACCGACGCAATAGATGTTGGGTAGCGACGTGCGGCAGTATTCGTCGACATCCACGCCGTTGCTGCCCTCGGCTCCGGCGGCCAGAAGCGGGGCGGCGGACGGCACGATGCCGATGCCCACCACGACGATGTCGGCTTCAATCGACTGGCCAGACTCCAGCAGCACACCGTTCACATGGCCGTTGCGCCCGGCGATGGCTTTGACGCCGCTGTTCAAGCGGATCTCTACCCCGTGGTCGCGATGCTCGCGTTCATAGAAGCGGGATATGGGTTCTCCGGCCACTCGGGCGAGGACCCGGTCGAGCGCTTCGACAAGGACGACCTCCTTGCCGAGTTCTCGAAACACCGCCGCCGCCTCAAGGCCCACATAGCCGCCTCCGATGATTGCGATCGTTCTGATATCTGAAAGAACGGCCAGGAGCGCGTCGCAATCCGCCTTCGAGCGGATATAGAAGATGCCGGAAAGCTCGCTGCCGGGGCAGACAAGTTTGCGCGGCTCTCCGCCCGCGGCCCAGACGAGGCTGCCATATGAATAGCGCGCGCCATTTTCCAGAGTGACCGTCTTTGCGATTGGATCGACCGTAACGACGCGTGCGCTCAGCAAGAGTTCCACATTGCGGGAACTCCAGAAATCCTGCGGCCTTAAATGCATCCTCTCGAACGTCTTCTTCCCGGCGAGATACTCTTTCGACAATGATGGCCGGTCGTATGGCACCTCCGGCTCGGCGCCGATCAGCGCTATGCTTCCTTCGAAGCCGGCTTGACGAAGTGCTGCCGCTGTCTGGCAACCGCCGTGTCCCGCGCCGACGATGATGCAATCGAAAGTGCCCGTGAGGACGTCCTGCGTCATGGCGTCACTCTTTCTGCACCGATCAGAACGAAGCACATGGTGGCGGGCTTGTCGCTCTTGTTGCGCCACGCATGGCGCGTGCCGCATTGAACGACAATGTCGCCTTGTTTCAGGAGGGTTTCCGCACCGTTATCGAGTTCGAGCCAGATCTCGCCATCGAGAACGATGTCGTAATCGATTGTGTTCGTGGTATGCATGCCGGGCGCGTCCGCCTCAAATGCCTGGATCAGCCCGGAAATGTGTAGCGCCTGTTCCGCAAACGCGGCCGCGGGATCGACGGTAGCAAAGACCGAATCCGGTGGAAAAACCACGATCATGAGCTTCGTCTCGCCCGCTTCGGGTGTGATCAGAGTGTGCGGCGGTGCCTGTTCGGCATGGTCCTGCGGCAAGCTTGGCTTTGCCGGCGTGGCGTATAGGACGGAGGTCAGGTGACCTGGTACGGAGTCATATCTGTGAGCGTTGGGCGTCGGACCGTCGCTGACGAAAACCGACTTGCCGTCTTTAAGACCCGTAACCACCCGGCGCGGGATGCGGATGTCTGCTCCCTTATTCATAGGTCAGGCCTTTTGCTTTCAACTGGGGTCGCATATTGTTGATGTCGAGGCTCAATTGGCCGGACTCGTAGAGTGCACGCTTTTCGTCCTCCATCTGCTGCCGTTTAAGGGCTTTCTGAAGGACCGCTTCCGCCTCGTCGCGTTTGACCACGCACACGCCGTCGTCGTCCGCAATGATCACGTCGCCCGGTTCGATCGCGGCGCCGGCGCATACGATCGGAACCTGAACGTTCGCCAGCGTCTCCTTCACCGTGCCTTGGGCCGAGATCGCCTTCGCCCAGACTGGGAACTTCATCGCCCGCAGGTCGGCGATGTCGCGCACGCCGGCGTCGATGACCAGGCCGACGATTCCCCGCGCCTTGCACGAGGTGGCGAGCAGGTCGCCGAAGTATCCGTCGGTGCAGGGGGAGGTCGGCGCAACCACCAAGATGTCGCCCGGCTGGGCCATTTCGAGGGCGACGTGGATCATCCAGTTATCGCCGGGCGGAACTTCACATGTCAGGGCCGTCCCGCCAATGCGCGCGCCCTCGAGCACGGGCCGCAGATGCGAAGCCAGAAGCCCCTTTCGGCCTTGCGCTTCATGGACCGTGGCGACGCCAAGTTTGCCCAGGGCCTCGCATACCGCGCGGTCAGTCCGCGGCGTCTTTGTCACTACTCTCACCAGAATCCTCCCGGGCCTGCCCCATATTGGCGCGGGCATGCCACTCTAAATACCAATAAGTATGCAAATTCCATATGGAATGTCAATTCAAACCCGCGAATTCTGCGCCGGTTTGGAGCCGCTTTTTGGCTATGAAGCCGATGCGTCCAGATAGCTGGGATCAAAGACGCCTACAGACGCGGACCGGGTGGCTTCGTCCAGAAGGCTGGCGCGGATCATAAGGTCGATAGTGGTGTCCAACGCCTGCTGTGGGATCGAAAGATCGTCGGGCCACATTCCCATGTCGCGCATATAGCGCAAGCCCTGCAGCGCAAGATCCTTGTCATCCTTGGTCGTGATCCGCTGGAAAATCGGAAGGGTGATCTCCTCTCGGCCGGGATCGCTGGTGATCGCATAGGCTTCCCGCAACGCGCGCAGAAAGCGGATCACGAGGTCGCGGTTTGCCTCCAGCCAGGTCGCGCGTCCAATGATCGCCGCGAAGACAATTTGCGGGATGACGTCATTGATCTCGCCGATGAGATTGAAGCCTTGCCTTTCGGCGAGGAAATTCCAGGGCGCCGGTTGCGGAGCGCAGTCGATTTCACCGGATTGAAGCGCTTCCCAACGTTTCGTGTGAATACCCGCGAGCGCGAATTCGTAGTCGCCGGGGTAACGCAATCCTTCCTTGGACAAAAGCATCTGGGTGTAGATTGCCGTACCTTCGGTCAGCGAAGAGGTCCCGACCTTCCTGCCTCGGAGATCTTGGATGGAGTTGACGGATGGCTGGGCGACAAGAGACATCGGCAATCTGTTCGAGTTTGAGGCGATTACCCTGAGCGGGCCGCCTTGCACGAAGTTTGAAACGGCTCCTTCAGGAGGTGTAATTGCGAGGTTGGCCTCGCCCTCCAACACGGCACTGGTGGCCTTGTCGACGGTCCCCATCTTCATGTACTCGATCGACAGCCCGTGCCTGGCGAAAATGTCGTGTTCTTCCGCCACGAAAACCGGTAGCCAGTTGAAGCCTTGCGCTCCGCCGGCCAGACTGAGTTTCTGGATTGAGGTCATTTGAAATCTCCCTATGGATTTCGGGCTGTTTAAAGGCCGCGGTCTTGGAGTCTTTTGTCCAGCAGCGGGTAGACCCGTCGCGCATTTGCTTCGAAGATCGCTCGTCTCTCATCCTCGCCAAGGTCGAGCTGGTCGATATATCGCTTGGTGTCATCAAAGGGATGACCGGTCTCGGGATCGATTGCCTTTACGGCGCCGAGCAGTTCCGAGCCGAAGAGGATGTTCTTCGTATCGACGACGCGGAACAGCGTATCGATGCCCGCCTGGTGATAGACGCAGGTATCGAAAAACAGGTTGTTCATGAGGTGCGTGTCCAGGCCCGGCTTTTCGAGCATGATGGACAGACCGCGATAACGCCCCCAATGGTAGGGAGCGGCCCCGCCGCCATGCGGTATGATCAGCTTGAGATCGGGATGACGCTCGAACAGGTCTCCCTGGATAAGCTGCATGAAAACCGCGGTATCGGCGTTGATATAATGCGCTCCGGTCGTATGCAGGCAACGTTCGCAGGAGCCGGAGACGTGGATCATGGCGGGCACCTGAAGCCCCACCATCGCCTCCCAAAGCGGATCCCACCAGGTGTCGTAGATTGGCGGCGCGCTCCAGCGGCCCCCTGATGGATCGGGATTGAGATTACAACCGACGAAGCCATTGTCGACGCAGCGCGCCAGTTCTTCGATGACTGCCGAAAGATCGCCGTCCACAGTTTGCGGAAGTTGGCAGACCGCGGCGAAGTTGTCGGGAAACATGTCGACGACCCGACCGATCGTGTCGTTCGAAACCCGCGCCCATTCTTTCGCCACCGGCAGGTTCGGCAGATGGTGCCCCATGCCGGAGGCGCGGGGGCTAAGAAGTGTCACGTGCGAGCCGCGCTCACGCTGGATCTTGAGCTGATTGGCTTCGATGATGTCGTGAAGCTGCTTGTCAGGGATGCCCGGATAGACTGGGCGATCCGACGACGTGCCTTCCGCAAAAGCGACCTGGGCTTTGCGGAAAGCGTGGTGCTCCGGCGGTTCGGTAGTGAAGTGGCCATGACAGTCGATGATGAGTGACATCACGCGTTCCACTTCGCGGGAAGATCCGAAATACCGCGGAACCGCCAGCCCTTGCCCTGGATCTCGCGCGATCGGTCGAGCCGAAGCTCGGGCAACTGACGGAACACTTCCGCAAGTGCAATCTCGCCCATGGCGCGGGACAGAAAATGTCCCGAACAAAAATGTGGGCGGAAGCCGAACGAGAGGTGCTGTTTCTTCTTGCGAAACATGTCGAACTTGTCGGCTTCTTCGAAGCGGGTCTCGTCACGATTGGCGGAGCCCATGACGATTGCCACTGACGCTCCTCGCGGAATGACGGTTCCGGCAATCGCGAAATCCTCTCGGGCGACGCGCGGCGTCACGCCGATCGGAGCGATCCAACGCAACCCTTCGTCGAAGGCGCGCAAGGCGTTTTCCTGAGGCTGCTCGGCCATGATCCTGGCCTGCTCGGCATTTGTAAGAAGACCTGTGCACGCGTTCGCAGCCGCATGGCCTGGCTCCTGAAGACCACCAAGAATGATGACGCGCATGGTGGGGGAAATCTCCTCCCAACTGCGAACCTCGCCCTTCGGCATGCCACCATACATGACGTGACTGAGGAGGGAGTTGTTGGGCTTGGTTAAGCAGGCCTGATAGAGGTCGCCCATCTGCTTGTCGATGTCTGCGAGCGCATCGTCAAGACGCTTCCATATGGCGGGGTCGTTCGCAACGTTCTGAAGGCCGAGCGCCATCGCGTGAAACCACTCGACGAGCGTCTCGTTAGGGGTGTCCGTCAGACCGATGACGTCGCCGATACACCGCACCGAAATTGGCTCGAAGAATTCGGTCGTAAGGTTTGCCTCTCCGTTCTTCCTGATCGTATCGATGTAACGTTGCACGACCGGGTGCGTCAGGCCTTCGACAAACGAGCGCACGCGCTCTTGTGTAAGATTTTGATCAATGCCTTCGCGAAGGCATTGATGTTCCTCGCCCGACATGGTCAGTACGTTCGGCATGCCCATGACGCGGGCTTCAGGGCGATCGACTGATCCGGAGGGCCCAAACACCTTGTCGTTGCCGCCGATCGTGCGGCAGTCGTCAAATCGCGTGATGAAATATTCCTTGGTGCCTTCGAAGAAGGCGACCGGCTCTTCCGCACGCAGCCTTGCGTAGACCGGATACGGATCTCGATACAGGTTCTCGCCCGTCAGTTCGCTATTGTTTCCTGTCATGGATATCCTCCCATCGCCCCTTGGGCGGGGCATTCGATTGTCTTGCCGCCTCCGGCTCCAACCCGATGGCAGACAACTCTCGAGGCCATTTCGTGCAAGCCAATCCACATGCGATTGATACTTGACATACCGAAACGTCTTCGGATACTTATTGGTATCCAAAGCGGAGATAGCTGTCAATCACAGAAATTGGACAGCTCGTCGGGGAGACCGCTCACGGAGGGAGGAAATAGTGGAAATGAGTAGCATCGTCGACGCGCGCCCCGTGCTTGAAGCCCGCGGCATTTCAGTGCACTTCGGCGGCATCAAGGCGCTTACCGACGTCTCCGTTTCGATACGTTCGGGCGAAATCTGCGGCCTGATCGGACCCAATGGTGCGGGCAAAAGTACCTTTCTCAATGCAATCACCCGTCTTGCGGCCTACGACACAGGCACCATTGTCTTGAATGGGGTACCAATTGAAGGCGCGAGGGTTCGGGACATGATCGGCCTCGGCGTCGCGCGGACCTTCCAGAACCTCGGCATCTATGCCTCCATGACGGTTCTGGAGAATGTCATGCTCGGCGCCCACCATGAACTCGGCAGCAAGTTTGCACGGGCGATACTGACCCCTTTGCGATCACGGGCCGATGAGCGGACGGTGTGCGCAAAGTCGATGGCTATCCTCGAAGAGATGGGCATGGCCGATATGGCGGCGCGAAAAGCAGGTGTGCTTCCCTATCCACTGCAGAAGCGGATGGAAATTGCCCGCGCCCTCGCGTCAGATCCCAAGCTGTTGCTTCTCGACGAACCGGCAGGAGGGTTGACGCATGGCGAGGTCAACGAGTTCGGCACTTTGCTGGACGGAATAAGGAAGAGCCGCAATCTCTCCATCCTCCTTATTGAACACCACATGGGCCTGGTGATGGGGCTGTGCGACCGGATCGTTGTTTTCCATCTCGGCCGTAATCTCGCCGAAGGCACTCCGAGCGAAATCAGCTCGAACGACGCGGTTGTCTCGGCTTATCTGGGGAGGGCAGCGTAATGCTTCTCGACATCAAGGACCTCTCCGTATTCTACGGCAAGACACGAGCGTTGTTCGACTGTTCGTTGTCGGTGTGTGAAGGTGAGTTCGTCGCGCTGCTCGGCTCAAATGGGGCAGGGAAGACAACGCTTTTACGCGCGGTCTCGGGACTGCTTCCGTTTAAGGGATCGGTCGCCTTCTGCGGAAGGGCACTGGAAAGAACCATCGCGCAAAAGCGTCTTGCGCTCGGAATTGCTCAGATACCGCAAGGCCGCGGCACCTTCACGGAGTTCACCGTCGACGAAAACCTATCGCTTGGTGCGACGATCATATCCGATCGATCACAGGTGCGGGAAGACAAAGAGCGCTGGTACGAAACGTTTCCCCGTCTTCGCGAACGGCGGGACCAACTGGCTGGGAACCTGAGCGGTGGCGAACAGCAGATGCTCGCGGTTGCCCGCGCACTCATGTCCCGCCCGAAGCTCCTGATGTGTGACGAGCCTTCGCTCGGGCTTGCTCCTTCGATCACGCAGGAAATCCTGGCGATCTTTAAGACGCTGAACAAGGAGCACGGCATGACGCTGCTCGTGGTCGAACAGAACGTTGACATCACACTTCAATACGCCGATCGCGCCTTCGTCATTGAGGCCGGCCAAATCGTCGCAAGCGGGGCGGCAAGCGACCTTATCAACAATGAGGACATCAAGAAATCATATCTGGGAGTTGCCTGATGAGTCTCTTCTTGCAGCTCGTCGTGAGCGGACTGACGACGGGTGCCATCTACGCGGCACTCGCTCTTGCGCTCGTCCTGATTTTCCGGGCGACGAATGTCGTGAATTTCGGCCAGGGCGAGATGGCAACATTTTCGGCTTACGTCGCATGGCAGATGATGCAATGGGGCGTCCCGCTCTGGCTAGCGGTGCTTACAAGCCTGGCGGTCGCATTCGTCACAGGCATCGTGACATTCCGTCTCGTGATCAGGCCATTGATGAGCGCGTCCGTGGAGGCGGTCGTCGTGGTCACGCTTGGAATATTCGTCACCTTCCAGGCCATGTGCATGTGGATCTGGGGCGCTGAACAACTCTCATTCCCAAGCCTGTTCCCCGATGGCGGCTTCAACTTTGGCGAGGTTCGCGTGCTCGCATCGGCAGCAGGCACGCTGGCGATCCTGATCTTCATCGCGGCCGCCATCGGTTTCATCTTCCGCTTCACAAGACTTGGGTTGTCGATGCGCGCGGCCGCCTTCGATCGGGCTCGCAGCGTCCTTGTCGGCGTCGACGTCGAGCGCATGCTGATGCTCGGATGGGGTTTCGCGGCGGTCATTGGTGCTCTTGCGGCGATCCTGATTGCGCCTCGTCTCTTCCTCAGCCCGACAATGATGGCGCCGATTTTGTTTTATGGCTTGGCTGCCGCGACTCTCGGCGGATGGGATAGTCCGCTGGGTGCAATTGTCGGCGGCTTGGCTGTTGGCGTCGCCGAAAGCCTTGGTGCCACTTACCTTCCTTTCATTGGCGCTGACATGCGCATTGCTGTGCCAATCGTCCTCACATTGGCCATCCTGCTCGTGAAGCCGGTCGGCCTGTTCGGTTCCTACAAGGTGACAAAACTATGAGTGGTGGATTCCGCCCGGCCTTGATCAAGTTCGGTCTGTTCGTACTTGTGGCAATATTGATCCCATTCATCGTTCCGGACTACGCACACCAGCAGATATGCGTTGCGATCGCCTACGCAATCGCAATTCTCGGTCTGAACCTGCTGATGGGCTTTGCGGGACAGATCTGCCTTGCACAAGGTGCGCTCTTCGGCGTCGGTGCGTATGCGACAGCGATATTGAACGCGACTTACGGCATTGCTCCGCTCGCCACTCTTCCCGTTTCGGCGGCGGTGACGGTTTTGGTCGGACTCGCGATCGGCCTGCCGGCGCTGCGGCTTCAGGGCCTGCAGCTGGCAATTGTCACCTTCGGTATCGCTGCTGCCTTCCCTCAGCTCGTGTTGAAAATGGGAAACTTCACGGGCGGGGTTTCGGGTCTTCCGATCGACGCTCTTGAACCGCCTGAATGGCTTCCCCTCAGCCCGGAGGTTTGGCTCTATGTCATTTGCCTCGGATGCGCGGGGATCGCCGCCCTTCTGGTTGCGTTGCTGCTTTTCGGCGACGTCGGACGCGCGCTACGGGCTCAACGCGACAATGCGCAGATCGCAGAGGCCCTCGGTGTGAACCTGACACGCACGCGATTGTGGGCATTCGCTGGAAGCTCGGCACTTGCGGGCATGGGCGGCGGCGTGTTCGCCATTGTCACTGGCTTCATCAGCCCTGAGTCGTTTCTGGCGATCCTGTCCATCAACATCGTAATCGGCAGCATCGTCGGCGGAGTGACGAGTATCGTCGGAGCATTTGTCGGCGGGCTGTTCATGGTCTTCGTTCCGACCTGGGCCTCCGACATCAACCTCAGCCTCGGCAACCTGATTTATGGCCTGGCGCTAATCCTGATCATGATGGTCGCGCGCAATGGCGTTACTGGATTCGTCGAAAAATGGCTTTCGATGATCTTTCGGAAAACAGCAGGCTGAGGAGGCCCGCGACCGAACAATGGGAGGAACTGATATGAAATTTGTCTCCAAGCTGAAGGGCTGCACAATGCAGTTGGCCGTGGCCGCGCTGCTTGTTGCAACACACGCCAGCGCAGCCGAGACCACACCGGGTGTAGCCGATAGCTCGGTGAAGATTGGCGTTACCGGTCCCTTGACCGGACCGGTCGCTGTGGTCGGCGGTGTTGCGGAAGGCATCCGCGCCCGTATCGAGCAGGCCAATGCCGAAGGCGGCGTTAAAATGGGCGATGGAAAAACGCGCAAAATCGACCTGATCATCGAAGACGACTCCCTCGATCCCCAGCGCACGTTGGCCAACGTCCGCAAAATGGTCGAACAGGACAAGGTATTCGCGCTCGTAGGTACCGCAGCAACACCAAACAACCTTGCGATCGGCCGCTACATCACCCAGAAGAAGATCCCGAATGTCTTCATGTATTCAGGTGTCGTTGCCTTGAATGCTCCGAAGTGGGAGGTCGGCTTCGTCCCGTCCTTCTCTACCGAGGCGGACTCGTTTGCCGAATATCTGAAGGCCCACAAGCCCGATGCGAAAGTCGCCATTCTCTATCTCAACACCGAGACCGGCCAGACCTTCATGAAGGCGTTCGACCGCTCGATCGAGGGCTCTCACGTCAAGGTATTGGACCGCCAGCCGGTCACATCCCAGGATCCGACCGTCGAAACGCAGCTCTCGACGTTGAAAGCCTCTGGCGCCGATACCCTCGTCATCATCGCGGCGCCTCGCCAGGGCGGCGAGGCAATCCGCTTTCAATCCGAAAGCGGCTGGAAGCCTTTAACCCTGGTCACGAACCTTTCGTCGGCTTACCCGGTCCTCCAGTCGGTCGGACTGGACAACGCCAAGGGCATCATCACGTCAGATTTTCTCAAGCCCATCATCAGCGATAAGCCGTCGGGTGACGAGGGCGTCGATCGTTACCTTTCCGCCATCTCCGCGGCCAAGGTGAACTTTAATTTTGCAAACACGATCGGTCAGACCGGCTACGCCATCGGCGATTCCTTGATCCAGGCACTTCAGAAGCTCAAGACGCCGACACGCGAGGAACTGATGAAGGTGGTGCAGAATATGGATGGCTGGAAAAATCCACTTCTCCTGAATGGCATTACGATGACCACCAAGGAGGGCAGCGACATTTTCCCGATCGAAGCGCTGCAGCTCTATCAGTTCGACGGCCAGAAGTACGTGCCGCTCGGCGACGTCCTGCATTTTGAAGGCAAGACGAAGGAGTGATGCGGCGATGAGGACGCCGGACCGGTTGCGCTGGCGTTCTCATCCGATCTCAGCCAAGTGGAGCGAGATAAGGGATTGCGGATGTGGGCACCCATGCCTGCGACGTTCGCGCTCGCCAAGCCTGACCGGTGCAGCGAAAGAGCGCGAGGATATCACAAGCCAAGGGAGGAGAACTTATGGCTGTCGTTGGAGGAATGACCAGGACTCTCGAGACATTGATCAACGAAGCAGGCGGAGCGGTGAATTTGCTGCGCGGGTCCAACATTGGCCCCTATGTCTTTCCGGGCATACCACCCGAATTCACCAATTGGCGCGACGAGGTGCGATCGTGGAAGGACGGCGTGGCGCTTCTGGAGCAATCCCATCACATGACCGAACTGCATTTGCGCGGGCGCGACGTCATCGCCTTCCTTTCACAGTTTGCGCTCAACAGGTTCGATCCGTTTCAGGTGCGCCGCGCCAAGCAGATCCGCTGGCAGGTCATGACGGCCATTATATCGCCGACGCAATTCTTTTTCGCGAGGAGGAAGAGTTTTTCCGCGTTGTCGGCGCACCGTTTGCGAGTGATTGGCTGCTCTATAACGCACAGGCCACATCTTTGGACGTGAGCGCAGAGAAGAATGATAACTGGTCGGTGCGCCAGGCGCCCCACGATGTGTTCCGGCTGCAGATCCAGGGACCGCAAGCATTGGCCCTCATGCAGGACGTGACGGAAAATACGCTGCCGGAAATCAAATTCTTCTTCATCGGCGAGTTCCAAATCGCCGGAAAGAACGTGCGGGCGCTGCGGCATGGCATGGCGGGTACGCCGGGCTTCGACCTCTATGGCAAATGGGATGATCAGCAGGCGGTTCGGGAAGCACTCGAAAAGGCTGGGGAGAAATATGGCATACGCAAGATCGGCGCGCTCGCCTATTCCACGACGGCTCAGGAATCCGGCTGGATGCCCATGCCATTGCCGGCGATCTATCACAGTGCCGACATGAAGCCCTATCGCGAATGGCTCAACAACTATTATCTGGAATCGATCGCGTCGCTTGGTGGCAGCTTCCTCTCTGATCGTATCGGGGACTACTACGTTGATCCGATCGAGCTAGGCTATGGCGGGCTCTTTGACTGGAACCGCGACTTCCTCGGTCGGGATGTACTCAAGGACAGGGCAGCCAACCAGAAGCGCACAAAGGTGACACTCGTCTGGAACGATGACGACATTGCGGCAACGATCAAGGCTTCCCTCTTCGACAAGGGGGCACCTGGTCGCTTCGTCGCTCTTCCCACGCCAATGTATGCGACATTCGAATCCGACGCGGTTCTCAAGGGCGGTAAACGCGCCGGTGTATCGCAGTGGTCTGCCTATTCCGCCAATGCAAGACGCTTCATTTCGCTTGCGCTCGTCAACATCGAACACGCCACGCCCGGTACCGAACTTACCCTGCTATGGGGTGAGCCGGATAGCCGGCGGCGGACTGTGGACCGCCATCATGTGCGCGAAATCCGCGTCACCGTGGCGCCGGCACCGTATTTCGACAAGGTCATCAAGACCGGCCAGCAATAATAGGTTCTGTCATCTGCACTGATAGCGCGCCTCTTCGCAACTTCGCTTCATGTCGTTGCCGAGCGACGCTTCCATCTCGCTCACGATAAAGACTAATATAATTATAAAATGCAATTGCACGACCCGTCAAAGGTCGCTAGTCTGTTTGATGCTGACGTGGAGATGGGAATGGTCGGTCATTCCCGCGGCAGAAAGGTGCATGTTTGCCTGTCTGCGTCGCGCCCCATGACGGATAGGAGCCGCGTCGCCCAAGTGATCGTTATGGACTGAGGAGGAGTTTCATGCGCATGACAGACAAGTTTTTTTCGAGCGCAGCTATCTGTATGGCGATTGCGTCGGTAGCCACGGGCACGCCTGCCAAAGCCGCCGACAAGATATCCATCATGGTCGGCGGGTATGAAAAGCAGATCTATCTGCCGGCCAAGCTCACCGAAGCGCTCGGCTATTTCAAGGATGAAGGCCTTGATGTCGAACTGTTAAACGAGTCGGCTGGCGTGGATGCCGAAAATCAGCTGCTTGCGGGTGCCGTTCAAGGCGTCGTTGGCTCCTACGACCATTGCGTGGATCTGCAATCGAAGGGCAAGTTCGTCGAGTCGGTCGTGCAGCTGCAGCAGGTTCCCGGCGAAGTGGAGCTGGTTTCGACGAAGCATCCGGAAATCAAGTCGCCGGCCGACTTCAAGGGCAAGGCGCTCGGCGTAACCGGGCTTGGCTCCTCCACGAATTTCCTGACACTCTACATGGCATCGAAGGCTGGATTGAAGACGGGCGATGTGACGACCGTTCCCGTCGGCGCAGGCTCGACCTTTATCGCGGCCATGCAGCAGGATCAGATCCAGGCTGGAATGACCACCGAGCCGACCGTGTCACGGCTGCTGAAGACAAACGAAGCCAAGGTGCTGGTGGACCTTCGCACCGTCGAATCGACACGAACGGCACTCGGCGGAGTTTATCCGTTTGCATCGCTGTACATGGAAAGTTCCTGGGTCGACGCGCACAAGGAGGAAGTCCAGAAATTGGTCAGCGCCTTTGTAAAAACAATGCGATACATCGACACGCACTCTGCCGCGGAGATCGCCGATAAGATGCCGAAGGATTTCTACGTCGGCGACAAGGACGGCTATGTCAAAGCGCTTGAGGCAAGCAAGGGCATGTTCACACCTGACGGAATGATGCCTGAGGGAGGTCCTGAAACTGTCCTGACTGTTCTCTCGGAGTTCTCCAAGAACGTCAAAGGCAAGCAGATCGATCTTTCCAGGACCTATACGACGGAGTTCGTCAAAAACGCCAGGTAAGCGGACTGGGTTCCGATATCGACAGGGCTGTCTTGATGTTTCATGCGGTGATAGAAAACCGCAAGAGAAGCAATGAATCGGAAGCCATGGCGAGAAGCAGCCTCACACCGCAGATCAGCGGCAATATCATCGAGTTCGTGAAAGCGAACGGAATGCGCGAAGGCCAGCATCTGCCTCTTCAGATGCTGGCCGATGCGTTCCGCGTATCGCGCGCACCGATCATGAGCGCGCTCCGGAGCCTGGAGGGCCGTGGCATCGTCCGTGCCGAGCCGAACCGAGGCTATTTTCTCGCGGTTGACGGCGAGAGCCTGAATGCTTCCAGGCTGGAGAGCCCGAAGGACAGCGACGGCGACGAGGCCATCTATTTCCGGATCGCCGAGGATCGTTTTTCCGGCAAGCTCGAAGAGCGCGTCAGCGAAAGCGAGATGATGCGCCTTTACGATTTGCCGCGAAGTCGGCTGCTCAAGATCCTGCATCGGATTGCCGATGAGGGATGGGTCGAACGGCTGCCCGGCAATGGCTGGTCCTTCCGGCAAACCTTGACGTCAAGGCAGAGCTATCAGGACGGCTACACCTTCCGTGCCGTCATCGAGCAGCAGGCCATGCTACTGCCAAGCTTTGAGCCAGATCCTGAAGGGTTCAGGCGCGCGCGCCAGATCCAAACGGAACTCGGTGAGGGAGGATATGAGACCTGGTCGCGCGCTGAGATCTTCAAGGCGAACAACGAGTTTCACGAGATGCTCGTGGCTTGCTCCCACAACGAATTCTTTCTCGATGCGATCAGGCGCATAAACCGCCTGCGCCGGCTCATCGAATATCATATCACGATCGACCGAAGCCGGCTTCCGAGACAGACGGCCGAGCATCTGCATATTCTCGACCTGGTCGAAGACGGTCGCCGCAATGAGGCGGCGGCATTCCTTTACACCCACATCATGGGCGCGAGCCGCATCAAGACGCCTCAGGTCTGATCCAGGTCCTTGAGAAGGATGCAGACCGGGCTGCCGACCGAAAGGACGCTCGCGTATGGCGACAGGTGACCGGTTTGTCGGTCAACGCGGAAGGCTGCGATCGTATCGCTGTCCTCGTTCGCGGCAAGCAGGGTGTCACCTTCGGGAAGGAGCGCAAAGAAGCGCGGTGTTCTGCCCGCCACCTCCCAGGAACCGACAGCAGTGATGCGCCCGTCGTTGCTGATGGAAAAAGCCGCAATCGTGTCGCTGCCGCGATTGGAGGTGTAGATAAAGCGACCGTCGCGAGACACCGCGATCTCTGCGCCGCGACTGTTGCCGGTGAAGCTGTCTGGAAGCGACGAAAGGATCTGGAACGGCGCGATGCTTCCCGTTGCAGGATCGAAACGATACGCCGCTACGGTCGAATCCAGCTCGTTGATGACATAGGCCAGCCGTCCTTCGGGGTGGAAGGCGATGTGCCGGGGCCCGGCGCCTTCGCGGGTCGGGCAGGATGCGGCCTCGACCAGCGCGCCGCGGAGGTGATCCAGGCGATACACGAGGATCTTGTCCAAGCCCTTGTCCGGCACCGCGATCCAATGTCCCGAGGGGTCGAATTCCACCTGATGCGGCTTGGCGAAAGGCTGCTCGACGCGGTGAGGACCGGGCTCTCCTTCAATGGCGGTCAGGCTCTCGACCGGGCCAAGCCGACCATCATCCAGGCGCCGGAGAACGGCGAGCGAGGAGGTCACGTGGTTCGCGACGATCAGGAACCGGTTCGAGGGATCGAGCGAGAGGTGAACGGGGTTTCGGCCTTCCGTCGATTGCTCGTTCAGGAAGGTCAGCAATCCGGATGATGGGTCGATCGAGAAAGCACTGACGCGATCGGAGTCGCCGTGAACGGTATAAAGGAAATGCCCAGTTTGGTCGAAGGCGAGGAAGGAAGGGTTTTCCATCTCCACGAGCTGACGATGCTCCCAGCTCAAATCCTGCGCCAGCCGATAGACGTTCAGGCCGTTGCCGCGGGCGTTGCGGGCCTTGGTGGTGCGGGCGCCGACATAGACGATCCTCGTCTTTTCTCCGTTCATCCCAAAAATCCCCCCGCGAATTGATGTGGTTACCATCAATATCTCCATTTGCAGATTGTCGCAATTGCATTTTATAATCATATTGTGTAAATAAGCTGTACGAGCTCGAGTTGACCTCGGGCCGCCATCAATGCTTCTGGGAGGTAGCAATGACCGATACAGCGACAAGCGCGCTAGAAAAGACGACGATGCGGAAGGTCTTCTGGAGGATCGTCCCTTACACGTTCCTGCTTTATGTCATCTCGTATCTGGATCGCGCCAACCTCGGCTATGCGGCATTGCAAATGAACAAGGATCTGGCGCTGTCCGCCGAAGCCTTCGGCTTTGCCGGCGGCATCTTCTTCATTGGTTATTTCCTCTTCGAGGTGCCGAGCAATATCGCCCTGCAAAGATACGGATCGCGCATCTGGATCTCTCGCATCCTGCTGACCTGGGGCGCCGTTGCCGTGCTGACCGGCTTTGCCCAGAGCGCCATGCAGCTTTATGTTCTGCGTTTCCTTCTCGGCGTTGCCGAAGCCGGTTTCTTCCCCGGCATCATCATCTATCTGACTTATTGGTTCCGCTCGAAGGAGCAGGCGACGACGGTGGCCTTCTTCACCGCCGCCATCCCCGTTTCCTATCTGATGGGCGCGCCGCTCAGCACCTGGATCATGGACAATGTCAACGGCTTCGGCCTGTCCGGATGGCGTTGGATGCTCATCCTTGAAGGTGTTCCCGCCGTCGCAGCCGGTATTTTCAACTATTTCTACATGACGGATCGCCCAGAAAAGGCGAAATGGCTGACGGAGGAGGAGCGCAATTGGCTGACCAAGGAGCTTGCCGCCGATCACGCGACCCGCAAGAATGTCAAGCATCTCGGGCTCTGGCAGGCGATCTCGAACCCGAAGGTGCTTTTCCTCTCGGCCATCTATTTCATCTATCAGGTCGGCAATCTCGGGATTGGATTGTGGATGCCGCAGATCATCCAGGGCTTTGGCGGCGATCTCAGCCATTTCCAGATCGGTCTCGTGGCCATGGTGCCCTATGCGGTCGCTACCGTGGCGATGGTCTTGTGGTCGCGCAGTTCGGACCGCACCGGCGAACGCCAGAAGCACACCGCCGTGCCGCTGCTGATTGCCGGCATCGCGCTGGCGGCCACGGGTCTGACGCGCGACCCCTATATCGCAGTTACCCTCATTTCCGTGGCGCTTGCCGGCATCTATGCCTTCAAGTCGCCCTTCTGGTCGCTGCCGGGCCTGTTTCTCAGCCGATCGACTGCCGCCGTCTCGATTGCCGCAATCAATTCCATCGGCAATCTCGGCGGTTTCGTCGGTCCCTATGCCATGGGCGCTGCCAAGACCTGGACTGGCAGTGCGCTTGGCGGCCTCATGTTCCTGGCGGCACTTCTGCTGCTGTCCTTCCTGATGACGTGGTTCATGCGCGTCTCCAACGCGGAGGCGGCAGGCGAGGGCGATCCGTCGGGACAATTCCATATCGGGCGCGCCAGGCAGCCCAAGGCGTAAGGCAGAGTTTCAGAGCATGACGACGATCAGCAAATTCGACCTGAACGGCATCCGGTACGATATCATCGATCTGCCGCAGGTAGCAGGCGCACTCCTTGGACGGATGCCCTATATCCATCGCATCCTGCTGGAGAATGTGCTCCGGACGGGGGGAGACGACGCCGAACGCGCGAAATCGGCGATCATCGCCTGGCTCGATGAAGGCAGGAGCGAGGTCGAAATCCCCTTCCTGCCGAACCGCGTGCTGATGCATGATACCACCTGCGGGCCGGCGCTCGTCGATATCGCCGGCATGCGCTCGGCATTGGCCGAGGCCGGCGGCGATCCGGCCCTGCTCAATCCGGTGGTGCCGGTGGATGTTTCGACGGATCATTCCGTCGCCGTCGATGCGTTCGGCACGTCCGCATCGCTCGAGCGGAACATGGCGCGGGAATATGAGCGCAATGCCGAACGCTACAGCTTCATGAAATGGGCCACCAATACGCTCTCCGGCTTCCGGGTCCATCCTCCCGGTACGGGTATCATGCACACCCTCAATCTGGAGCGGCTCGCAACGGTCGCGACCGACCAGCAGAAAGACGGTCGGCGCTGGGCCGTTCCCGATACGTTGATCGGCACGGACAGCCATACCCCCATGATCAACGGTATCGGCGTGCTTGCCTGGGGCGTCGGTGGCCTGGAGGCGGAAAGCGTCTTCTTTGGCATGCCGGTGACGCTGCGCGTGCCGGATGTCGTCGGTGTGCGGCTGACCGGCAGCCTGCGCGAGGGCGTGCTTGCCACCGATCTCGCGCTGGTGGTCACGCATCTGCTGCGTCAGATCGATCTTCAGGATAAGTTCGTCGAATTCTACGGGCCGGGTGTTTCGACGCTGACAGCAGGCGATCGTGCCGTCGTTGCCAACATGACGCCGGAGTTCGGCGGCAACAGCGGCTATTTCCCGATCGACGGCCACACGACGCAATATTTGAGGGCGACGGGGCGAAGCGAAGATCATGTCGATTTCGTCGAGCGTTACGCCAGACGCGTGGGCATCTGGTTCGATCCGTCGTGCGAGCCACGATATACCTCGACACTCGAAATCGATCTCGCAAGCATCGAGCCGAGTCTCGCCGGTCCCCGGCGTCCCCAGGACCGCATCCCTGTCAGCGAGACGGCGCATGCCATCGCCGACATGATGAAGGTATCGGTGGAAGTTGAGGGACAGCCAAACAACGGCGCCGTCGCGATCGCTGCGATCACGAGCTGCACGAACACCTCCGATCCCCGACTGCTTGTTGCAGCCGGTCTGCTTGCGCGCAAGGCGCGCGCCTATGGGCTACGTCCGTCGCATTGGGTGAAGACATCGCTGGCGCCGGGCTCGCCGACCGCCGGACGCTATCTCGAGCGCGCCGGTCTGCTTGAAGATCTGGAGGCGGTGGGTTTCGGGATCGTCGGCTATGGCTGTACCACATGCATCGGCAATTCGGGTCCGCTGACGGAGCCTGTCGCAAGGGCCATGGCCGAGCGCGGTATCCTGCCCGTGGCGGTGCTGTCGGGAAACCGGAATTTCCCTGGGCGCGTGCATCCGCAGCTGGAGGCAGGCTTTCTGGCATCTCCGCCGATGGTCGTTGCCTTCGCTCTGGCCGGCACCGTTGAGCTGGACATACTCTCAGACCCCATAGGTCTTTCGCAGGAAGGAATGCCGGTCACGCTTTCGATGCTGTGGCCGAAGGCGTTGGAGATCGACGAGGTCCTGGCGCGGGCCGCGAATGTCGGGGACTTCGCACCGGCCTATGAGAAGGCCGAGGCTAGCAAGGCGTGGCGCGAACTCGATGCGCCGACCACGACCATTTTCCCATGGGACGAGAAGTCGACCTATATTCGCCGGCCGCCCTTTGCGAGCTTCGGCAAAGGCACGTTGCTGGGCAATTATCAGGCTCATCCCATCTTGGTCGTCGGCGACGATATTACCACGGATCACATTTCTCCGGCCGGCGCCGTTTCCGTCGGCAGCGATGCGGGGACCTATCTCGTCGAAAGAGGAGAGAACCCGACCGATCTCAACGTCTTCGCTTCCCGCCGGGGAAACTGGGAAGCCATGGTCCGCGGCCTGTTTACCAACAAGACCGTCCGCAACCTGATCGGCGCGGATATCCCGCCGGGCTCGACCGTCTATGCTCCTTCGGGCGATATGATGTCCCTATGGGCGGCGGCTCAACGCTATTCTGAAGACGATCGATCCGTCGTCATTGTCGCGGGCGAGCGATACGGCATGGGATCGTCGCGAGACTGGGCTGCGAAGGGAGTTGCTTTGCTCGGGGTAAGGGCGGTTCTCGCCCTGAGCTTCGAGCGGATACACAGGTGGAACCTGATCGGCATGGGCATCCTGCCGCTGCGGCTGCCGGATGGTTTTGGTCCGGACGAGCTCGCGCTTATGTCGGGTGATGTTATCGAGATCTCCGCGGATCCGGCTCGCGTCGATCCGCGTTGCGACATAGAGGTCGCCATCAAGCGTAAAGACGGGCGAGAGACCAAACTTATCGTGGCAGGAGCTATTGAGACCAATGCTGAGGTCGAAATTCTCCGAGCCGGCGGCATTCTGCCGCTTATTCTGAAGAATGCGCTGCAGACTTCTTCCGACCAAAACCATCCGGCAGCCGCACGCAGCAACTCGGTCGCACGAACGTGACGAAAGATGCGGGGGCCGCACCTGCCTAGGAGATTGACGCCGGCATCCCGGATCCTCCGCCGAACCAGGCTGTATAGCTTGTCGAGCTTGCGATAGGGCGCGCGCGTCTGGATGAATATTTCCCTGGCATCGGTCGCCGGCTGTCCAGACCGCAGGTAAGCAAGGATCGCTTCGCCAACTGGCTCCAATAAGGAAAGGGCGCGTCCCTAAAGGTTGCGGATAACACGAGCCGGAGTGCCGACCGCAAGCACGTTTGCGGGCAGGTCTTCCGTCACGACGCTCCCGGCACCGACGACGGTGTTCCGCCCAATCGTGACCCCGGGGCAGACGGTTACCCGTCCACCCAGCCATACGCCGTCGCCGATCGCAACGGGCTTGGCGGACTCGAGTCCTGTCCGGCGAGCGGCGGCGTCGAGCGGATGGGTCGCCGTGTAGATGTGCACGCCAGGCGCAATCTGAACCTCGTTGCCGATCGTGATCTGATTGCAGTCCAGCAGGACGCAATCAAAGTTGATGAATGTCCTGTCACCGATGCTGATGTTGTATCCATAGTCGCAACGGAAAGACGGCCTGACGTACGAGTCTTCGCCAAGCGCTCCCAGGAGCTTTCGCAGCAGCCCGACCGAACCTTCGAAATCGTTCGCCTGCGACGAGTTGAACTCCTGAAGCAGCCGCTGCGCGTTGATGATCTCGCCGATTAGTTCGTCGTCTGCCTTATACAGCTCACCTGCGAGCATCTTCTGCTTCTCGGTTCTGATCTCATGCACAATAACGCCTCATTTTTCGGTTGTTCGGGAGCAAGAGTCGCTCCGCCGATTATGTCGCCCTTCTACTCGTTAACGTTTGAACATTGCAATCGGATTTCAAACTTTCCTCGCCTTCACTCGATTGCCAAGTTTCGTATCAAGCGGAAGATTCGCTGCGGTTTAACGCCGGTTGCTCCATATCAAGCTGCTTCGAACGCGGCAGAGATCTCCGGTATCAGGTAGTAACTGCAGCAGTTGTTACCTAATTCCGGAAAACGCGTAGGTAGGCTTCGTGCCGGACGCCCATAGCGGCGAGGGGAATACGGAGCTGCGGGCAGGTTATGGTCATGCAACCGCCCATTGTCGCGAGAGCCACGTGAGTGTTTCGTAAAGAGCGAGCAGTGGGATCAGTCGCTCGAAAGCCGGCGAAACACGATCGATGTCGGACTGCCGACCGCGGTTACTTCGCCATGCCTTTCAAGCAAACCATCGGTTTCTCGGCGGAGGGTTATGATGGTATCGCTATCTTCGTTGGCAACGTAGACCCATTGCTGTGTCGGATCTATCGCGAAGAAACGTGGAGTTTTTCCCCCTGACGGGTGCCCCTGAGAAGTTTTCAGTTGTTCATCCGTGGCCACCGAGAAGACCGTGATCGAGTCTTGGCCGCGGTTTGAAGTGTACATGTTGATTTGCGCCGAGAACTGACTCGGGATTTGGTATGAACCTGGCGCTGTGCCAGCGGGTTCACACCAAACGCAGATCACCTTGGATCCAGAAACAACAAGCGGGCGCTCCCGGCCTTGACAGAATAGCGGTGCTTGTAATCGGTTTCCGCAGCGCTCTTGTTCACGTTGATGTCAGCTGTCACAGTGTATATACGGCCCGAGGCTGGATCCATCGTCATTGTGCGGGCACCGTACTGGCTGTGAATCGGTTGCAGCGCTTCAAATTTATCCGGGGAGACTTCCTGCGCTATGGAAATGGTGCCATCTCGGTTTGAGCTATACGCGCGTCCAAGTTTCGGGTCGAATACCGCAGCGTCTGAACCTTCGCCGATTGGCAGTGTTGAAACTCCTCTGCCACTGTCCGCGTCCATAATAGCAAGAACCTTGTTCGAGCAGCTCGAGAAAAGGCGGTGGTGTGCGAAATCGATCGCCATACCATGAGGCCCGACGCAGCCTGGTATCGGCCAATGAGCATCTGCTTCGTTGGCTTCCACGTCTATGCGCACGATCTCGTTTTTTTCACTGCCGTTGATATAGAGCTTCCCGTTATTTCCCGAAACGCCGGACTCAAGTGCCTCTCCGACCGGAATGGTCGCTACCGCCTGCTGCGTCGCGGGATCAATCTTCGTCACCACGCCGGAATTGCCGGCAATTACGAATAGATGACGGCTTATGGAATCGAAGATGATGTCGTCGGCGCCTTCGGCGGTTTTGATGCGCTTAGTGACCTTCATCGATGCGAGATCGAACTCGACAACTTCACCAGCCTCGCCGTCGTCCGTGAACCCCTTACCCGCATCCGGCAGTACGACTGTGGCGTGCGTTCCGCCCGAAATGCCTGAGATATCGCCAAGGATTTCGCCGGTTTTGCCATCGACAACACTGACCTGATCGCCGTGGGCGATGTAAACGCGACCAGACAAGGCATCGAACGTAAGATAGTCCCAAGAATCTGGGGCTCCGAGCGGAATCGATTTCGTGATTGAATATTTAGACAACGCCGCTGCCTGGCAGGGTGCTACAATAAACGTGGCCGTAATGGTGGCGATGATAATAAGAAGTTTCATGGACATCTCCTATTTCAGCCGAGAGCGCTTTGTGTCCGCAAGCAATGCAATGATGTTCCCCTTACGCGGAACCACGCTTTCCCCAAATCGGAACCCGATTTTGCGGACGTACCTCACTTCGTCTGCTGTAGCTTCTTTAGCTCGCTGTATCCACGGTAATACTCTTGAAGCCGCGGCAACAAGGCGCCGTTAAATGCCTGATAGGTTGGTAGCTTCTGAGGATCGACACGGCCAATACTTGCGAAATGGTCGACCAGATCGTCAGACTCAGGAAGGTAATTGCCAGGCGAGATTTCTCCCGTCGGAAAGCTCGCTCTGCCCACATGCATTGTCAGGAACTCGGCGAGCTTGTCGTGCTCCTCTGGTGTTCCTCCCTCTACGAAGGCTACTCGATCAATGAGACCCGCTTCGAGTAAGAAGATGCGCAGTTTGATGCAATACGGACAACCGATTTTGCTATAGATGGTGGGGGTAAATTGGGTTGTCGACATAATTTCTTCTCCTAGAACTACCGTGCTGGATGAAGATTGTTCGCTGGCAGTCGCACTACGCCGCAGATGACATCGTAGCATTTTTTTCAGGGGTTACCTTGCCTCCTCCTGAACCGCCTGACCGACCCGCGAGAGCATGCTTATCGCGAGGGTTATCTCTGCAGCGGACAGGTTCTCGTTGAGATGTGCAATACGCGAAGTGCCAGGGATCAGCAGGATGTTCGGTGAACGCGCGAGAAGCCATGCCAATGCCAATTGCATAGGCGAAAGACCGTGCTGATGTGCCTCCGCCTCCAGGGCTTTCGATTGTAGGCGGGTGAATCCGCCCAGTGGAAAGAACGGGACATATGCAATCTTTTGTTCAGCGAGCGTATCGATCAACGCATCATCCGTTCTGTGGACAAGGTTATAGTGGTTCTGGACGCAAACTATCGGGGCGATGCTTTGCGCTTCCTTGACCTGAGAGGCTGTTGCATTGCTTAGGCCGAGATGGCGGATTAAACCCTGCCGTTGAAGTTCAGCCAATGTAGTGAACCGCTCCTCAATCGACCCTTCCGCGGGTGTCCGCCCATTGCCTTCAATAATACGCAAATTGACCACTTCAAGCGCATCCATCCCCAGACTGCGGAGATTGTCGTGCACTCCCCGTATCAGGTCCGCTGGTGCTTGAGCATGCACCCAACTGCCGTCCTCGCCACGCGAGGCGCCGACCTTGGTTACAATAACCAGATCGTCTGGATACGGGTAGAGCGCTTCCCTGATCAACTGGTTGGTGATGTGCGGTCCGTAGAAATCAGCGGTATCAATGTGATTAACACCTGCTGCGATGGCTCCCCGCAGCACTGCGAGCGCTGCATCGGGATCTTTAGGAGCGCCAAACACACCCGGTCCGGCCAACTGCATTGCCCCGTAACCCATGCGAGAGACCGTCTTGTCACCAAGCTTGTAGACCCGAGCGCTTGAGGGATTGCTCATCATGTTCTCCATCCACATTTGTGGAAATCAGGTAGCTTCAGAATGTAAGTACGGTCTTTCCGTATGAGCGATTTGCGGTCTCTGCGTTGGTGATTACCGACAAAGCCTGACTGAACGGCGCCTCCAGACCGATTGTCGGCCAAAGCGTCCCGTCACTCGCAAGTTCTGCGATCGCCGGCAGATGTTTGAGCCCCGAGGCGGCAAATGCGAGCTTGTATCGTCGCGACAGCATTCCACGAGCAACTCTGCTGGGCGTCGGATTGATGTCGACGAATACGCCTTTCGGTTTGAGCATGGAAAGCGCACCCTCGATGGGAAGCGTTCCAAGCGTATCAAATACGGCGTCATACTTCGTATTCTTTGCGTATATTTGATTGTCGGAGTATCCGAAGACAGGATCAACCCCGGCAGCCCTTGCGCGATCGCGCGATGTGGGTCCGCATGTGCCCGCAACACGTGCTTCGTAGGCTGTTGCGAGCTGAGCTGCGAATGCGCCGACGGCGCCGCTGCATCCGTTGATAAATATGTGCGAACCGCGGCGCGCTCCGGCTTTATCGAGAATTGCGACCCAGGCAGTCATCGCCGCCGTGGGAAGGGACGCCGCCTCGCTAAACGAAACGTGCGCTGGTTTCTTTGCCAGGTGATTGCTGTCGACTATCACGACTTCGGCAAAGGCTCCGGATTTCTTGAAGTCCAATACCCCGAAGACCTCATCGCCGGCGTAAAATTTCGTAACTTTGCTGCCGGTTGCCTCGACGATTCCGGCAAAATCCGTGCCCATACTTCTGGGAAAACGCCTACCAGTGAACAGTTTCATTGAGCCACGGCGCAGCTTCCAATCAAAGGGATTGATAGCCGCGGCCTTGATCGAGACGCGCACCTCTGACTCCCCTAACGCCGGCAGATCGTATTCGCCAAAATACATTCCTTCCGGCCCACCATAACGATCATATTGAACCCTCTTCATTTCGTCCTCGCACTCGTTTTGTTGTGCGAATAGATATTACAGGCAATGTAATTTTACAAGACATGTAAGTTAGCATAAAGTGCGGTTTTACATTGCCTGCGATCTCCGGTATCCCCATACCAATGACACCGGATCAATCAAAACTAGAGGGTTGGCGCGACAAAATGCGTCGCGAGACCCTTCAACGTATCGCCGACGCAGCGCTCGATCTTTTTGTTGACAACGGATATAAATTACGACGCTTGACGCGATCGCCGAGGCGGCCGGCATTTCGGTAAGAACGTTTTTCTATTGCTTCACGTCGAAGGAAGAAATCCTGGCCGCTTGGGAGCGGGGGTTACTCCAAAACGAGCTTCGCTAATATCCGTTCTCTGCGGCCCCAGCTATAGACTGCTCAGTTAGAGCAAGCCGCGAACATCAGCCAATGCGGTATGGCAAGCGCCCTCGCCTGCGATGGTCTATTGCCAAGCGGCTCTTCAAGGGTGGAACCGCACGGCCCGCGCAGTTCGCCCGCTCGCAAATACGGCACGAGATACCAATGGGGTCGAAGGCTCTGCGATTTTCGATTTCCATATCATCTGCATAGACAAACTGCTCTGCATAAGAAATTTCACAGCCAAGCGCGAGCGCGTAATTTTGGCGAGGAGAATGAAATCCTCGGTCGCCCTTGGTGACCTGTGTCGCGATACAAAGATACCGCACGCCGTCAGGCGTTTCGGCCAATTGGCGGATCACCTCTGCGGGCGCCTCAAAGGCCCGGTGGGCGTTCCAAAGCGGGCAGGCGGCGCCAAAGCGGGCGAACTGCAATTTTGCCGCACTGTGCCGTTTGGTAATGTTGCCGGCGCGGTCGATGCGAGCAAAGAAAATAGGTACGCCTTTTTGCCCGGGCCTCTGTAAGGTCGATAGCCTATGGCAAACTTGCTCAAAACTTGCTCCGAACCTGGCTGACAGGAGATCGAGATCGTGGCGCAGTTCTCGTGCGGCAACCATGAACCGGGTATAGGGCAAGATGAGCGCGCCCGCGAAATAATTGTGAAGACCCATGCGGCAGATTTCAGTTGCCTCGCTGCTTCGAAAGGCTGCTTTATTCAAAAGCTGATCGATGATTGCATCGCCCGTAAGCTGTGCAATCTGGAGGGCAATCTGAAAATCGCGCGTGGCCGGAACAAGATATGGCGAGAGAGTTAATAACCGGCGTTCTTCATCGAAATTTCGCATGAGATCTCCAGTGTCGCTGGACCGACTGATGCGAATGTTAAACCGGTCTTCGAGGTGGGAAGATAAGGCGGTATACGTGTCCTGATCGCCGATGCCGATCTCGTCCGCGAGCTTTTCAGCCAATACGTCGATCTCATGGATGTAGTTGTCCATGAAATGAAAAAAATCTCGCACTTCCTCATAGGGCGTATGCTCGACAATGGCTGAGGCACGGCCGAGTGTGTCGTCAATACTCGCCAAGCGTTCAGAATTGTGACGGTAGGCTTGGTGCGCCGTAATCAGCGCATGCGCAATGCCCGGCGCATTGCGCACTACCATTTTGAGCTCCTGAAGACTGGGTGCTTGGGAATTGAACAAGGGATCCGTAAGCGCCTCTGCCAGCGCAGAAAGCAATCGATCGCCCTCCGCACCTGTGAGATCGGATAGATCGATTTTGAACTTGTCCGCAAGGGCAAGCAGAACGGTGGCTGACACCGGCCTCTGGTTGCTCTCGATCTGATTGAGATAACTCACCGATATGCCAAGACGCTCAGCAAATTGCTGCTGCGTTGCCTGGTTCAACAGGCGTAAGTCGCGCACTTTTCGACCGATGTAAAGCTTTCCTACCGCCATTTCACAAATTCACAAAAAGCAAACACAGTATTTGCGATTTGCACATGCTCACATCTTCCACCGTTTTGCAACTGAACAGTGGGATGTATGGCGAAGACGGCATCAAGAGGGAACTAAATGCGTGAAATCCTAGATCAACTCGAAGCCCGCAGGCACGCCGCCCGACTTGGCGGTGGCGAAGCCCGCATCGCCACCCAGCATTCCAAGGGAAAGCTAACCGCGCGCGAGCGTCTCGACGTTCTTCTCGATGAGGGATCGTTCGAAGAATACGACATGTACGTCACCCATCGCACCACCGATTTCGGCATGGGCGAAAACAAGGTGCCTGGCGATGGCGTGGTCACTGGCTGGGGCACAATCAACGGCCGCCTTGTCTATGTATTCTCCCAGGATTTTACCGTCCTCGGCGGTTCCCTCTCAGAAACACATGCGCAGAAGATGTGCAAGATCATGGACATGGCCGCCCGCAATGGCGCCCCCGTGATCGGCCTCAACGATTCCGGCGGCGCCCGCATCCAGGAAGGCGTCGCCTCGCTCGCCGGTTATGCCGAAGTCTTCCGCCGCAACGCCGAAGTCTCCGGCGTCATCCCGCAGATCTCTGTCATCATGGGCCCCTGCGCCGGCGGCGCGGTCTATTCTCCCGCCATGACCGACTTCACTTTCATGGTGCGCGACAGTGCCTATATGTTCGTCACCGGCCCTGACGTGGTGAAGACCGTCACCAACGAGATCGTCACCGCCGAAGATTTGGGTGGCGCCAAGACCCACACGACCAAGTCCTCCGTCGCCGACGGCGCCTTCGACAACGACATCGAGGCGTTGCTGCGCATCCGCGACCTCTTCGACTACCTGCCGCTCAACAACCGCGACAAGCCGCCCGTCCGCCCGTTCTTCGACGACCCCGACCGGCTGGAAGAACGGCTCGACACGCTGATCCCCGACAGCGCAAACAAGCCGTACGACATGCGCGAGCTGATCCTGGCGCTGGCCGACGAGGGCGAGTTCTACGAGATCTCGGAAGGTTTCGCCCGTAACATCCTGACTGGCTTCATCCGCATGGAGGGCCAGACCGTCGGCGTCGTCGCCAACCAACCAATGGTTCTCGCCGGTTGCCTCGACATCGACTCGTCACGCAAGGGCGCAAAATTCGTCCGCTTCTGCGATGCCTTCAATATCCCGATCCTCACCCTCGTCGACGTCCCCGGCTTCCTCCCCGGCACCGCCCAGGAATATAACGGCATCATCAAGCACGGCGCCAAGCTGCTCTTCGCCTATAGCCAGGCGACCGTGCCGATGGTCACTCTCATCACGCGCAAGGCCTATGGCGGCGCCTATGACGTCATGGCCTCCAAGCATATCGGCGCCGACGTCAACTACGCCTGGCCCACCGCCGAGATCGCGGTGATGGGCGCCAAGGGCGCGGCAGAAATCCTATATCGATCAGAGCTCAAAAACCCGGAAAAGATTGCGGCACGAACCAAGGAATACGAAGACCGCTTCGCCAATCCCTTCGTAGCGGCGGAACGCGGCTTCATCGACGAGGTGATCATGCCGCGCTCATCGCGCAAACGCATCGCCCGGGCGTTTGCCATGCTTCGCACCAAGCGGTCGGAAACCTATTGGCGCAAACACGACACCATTCCCCTGTAAGGCAAAATCACATGATTACAAAAATTCTCATCGCCAACAGAGGCGAGATCGCAGCCCGCGTCATCCGCACCGCCCGCGCCATGGGCATCAAGACGGTGGCCGTCTATTCCGACGCCGACCGCGAAGCAATACATGTCCGCATGGCTGACGAGGCCGTGCATATCGGCGCCGCCCCGTCGGCCCAGTCCTATCTCGTCATTGATCGCATCGTTGAAGCCATCAGGCAGACCGGCGCGGACGCCGTGCATCCCGGGTACGGGTTTCTGTCAGAAAACCGCGCGTTTGCCGAGCGCTTAAACCAAGAAGGCGTGACCTTCATCGGCCCGCCGGTCGGCGCCATTGAGGCCATGGGCGACAAGATCACGTCCAAGAAGATTGCGGCCGAAGCTGGCGTCTCCACCGTGCCGGGCCATATGGGCCTGATCGCGGATGCCGAAGAGGCCGTAAGGATCTCGGCCGGCATTGGCTATCCCGTCATGATCAAGGCCTCGGCTGGCGGCGGCGGCAAGGGCATGCGCATCGCGTGGGACGACCACGAGGCCCGCGAAGGTTTCCAGGCGTCGAAGAACGAAGCGAGGTCTTCCTTCGGTGACGACCGCATCTTCATCGAGAAGTTCGTCGATCAGCCGCGCCATATTGAGATCCAGGTGCTGGGCGACCAGCATGGCAATACGATCTATCTCGGCGAGCGGGAATGCTCGATCCAGCGTCGCAACCAGAAGGTCGTCGAAGAGGCCCCGTCCTCCTTCCTCGACGAAGCCACTCGCAAGGCGATGGGTGAGCAGGCTGTCCAGCTCGCCAAGGCCGTCGGCTATTTCTCGGCCGGCACGGTCGAATTCATCGTCGACGGCAAGCGCAATTTCTATTTCCTCGAGATGAACACCCGCCTGCAGGTCGAACATCCCGTGACCGAGCTCATCACGGGCATCGACCTCGTGGAGCAGATGATCCGTGTCGCCAATGGCGAGAAACTTGCGATCACCCAGTCCGACGTCAAGCTCAACGGCTGGGCGATCGAAAGCCGCCTCTATGCCGAGGACCCCTATCGCGGCTTCCTGCCATCGATTGGCCGGCTGACCCGCTATCGTCCGCCTAAAGAAGGCCCACAGCACGACGGTATCGTGGTCCGCAATGATACCGGCGTGTACGAAGGCGGCGAGATCTCGATGTATTACGACCCGATGATCGCTAAACTGTGCACATGGGCCCCCGACCGGACGCGGTCGATTGAGGCGATGGCCGAGGCGCTCGATCGCTTCGAGGTCGAGGGCATCGGCCACAACCTGCCCTTTCTCTCAGCCGTCATGGCACATCCGCGGTTCCAGTCCGGCAACATCACCACAGCCTTTATCGCCGAGGAGTGGCCGGAAGGTTTCCACGGTGTCACGCCAGATAACGATCAGGCTCGCCAGCTCGCCTCCATCGCGACCTATGTTCACCTCGTTGAGGAAGCCCGCCGCGCACAGATCTCAGGCACGCTGGCCAACCACACGCGTAAACTGGGTACCGACTTCGTTGCCGTCGGCGGCGACCACTCCTGGCCGCAGGCCGTGACATGCGGGACCGGCACCATCGACATCCGCTATGGCGACGGCGTCAATCACACAGTCACAAGCAACTGGCAACCGGGCAAAACGCTCGCCTCGTTCACAATCAATGGCGAAGCATCAAGCGTTAAGATCTCGCGCGCCTCCACCGGATGGTGCCTTCGTTTCCGCGGCATCGACATGATCTACCGCGTGATGACACCGCGCCTGTTCGATCTATCCCAGTACATGCCGATCAAGCAGTCGGCCGACATGTCGAAAAAGCTGCTCTGCCCGATGCCAGGCGTCATCACTCAGGTGCTGGTCAGGGAAGGCGACACGGTCGAAGTTGGACAATCGCTGGCGACGGTCGAGGCGATGAAGATGGAGAACCTGCTGAAAGCCGAGAAGAGGGCAGTGGTCAAGGCGGTGAAGGTTGAGGCGGGCCAAAGCCTGGCGGTGGATGAAGTGATCATGGAGTTTGAGTGATGTCGGATGCCAAGATTGCCGACTGGCAGGCGCTTGCCGAAAAGGAGCTGAAGCGTTCACCGGATACACTCGTCTGGCACACGCCCGAAGGTATCGAGGTCAAGCCGCTCTATACGGCCGATGATCTGCAGAAGGTTTCCCATCTGAACATCCTGCCGGGCTTTGCGCCTTTCACCCGCGGCCCGCGTGCCACCATGTATGCCGGGCGGCCCTGGACCATCCGCCAATATGCCGGTTTCTCCACCGCGGAAGCCTCGAATGCCTTTTATCGCAAGGCGCTCGCTGCCGGACAGCAGGGCGTTTCCGTGGCCTTCGATCTCGCCACCCATCGCGGTTATGACAGCGATCACCCGCGCGTGGAGGGCGATGTCGGCAAGGCGGGCGTTGCGATCGACAGCGTCGAGGACATGAAGATCCTGTTCGACGGCATTCCGCTCGATAAGGTCTCGGTTTCCATGACCATGAATGGCGCGGTCATTCCGGTGCTCGCCAATTTCATCGTTGCGGGTGAGGAGCAGGGCGTGCCCCGTGCCGCCCTTTCCGGCACCATCCAGAACGACATCCTGAAGGAGTTCATGGTCCGCAATACCTATATCTATCCGCCCGAACCTTCGATGCGGATCATTGCAGACATCATCGAGTACACGGCGAAGGAGATGCCGAAATTCAATTCCATCTCCATCTCCGGCTATCACATGCAGGAGGCGGGCGCGACGCTGGTGCAGGAACTGGCCTTCACGCTGGCGGACGGCCGGGAATATGTGCGGGCTGCTTTGGCGAAAGGGCTGAATGTCGATGACTTCGCCGGCCGCTTGTCGTTCTTTTTCGCTATCGGCATGAATTTCTTCATGGAGGCGGCGAAGCTGCGCGCTGCGCGCCTGCTCTGGTCGCGCATCATGGAGGAGTTCAATCCGCAGAAGGCGTCATCGCTGATGTTGCGCACCCATTGCCAGACCTCCGGCGTCTCGCTTCAGGAGCAGGACCCCTATAACAACATCGTCCGCACGGCGTTTGAGGCCATGTCCGCCGTGCTTGGAGGTACGCAGTCGCTGCACACCAATTCCTTCGATGAGGCCATTGCCCTGCCGACGGAGTTTTCCGCCCGCATTGCCCGCAATACCCAGCTTATCCTCCAGCACGAAACCGGCGTCACCAGGGTCGTCGACCCTTTGGCCGGTTCCTATTATGTCGAAAGCCTGACGAATGAGCTGACCGAGAAGGCCTGGGCTCTGATTGAGGAAGTCGAGGCGCTGGGCGGCATGATCAAGGCGGTAGCTGAAGGCTTGCCGAAGCGGCTGATCGAAGAGGCCGCGACCCGCAGACAGGCGGCGGTGGACAAAGGCGAGGAGGTCATCGTCGGCGTCAATCGTTACCGTCTCGAAAATGAAGAGGATATCGATGTTCTCGATATCGACAATGCCGCCGTGCGGGCCGCGCAAATCCGCCGCATCGAAGAGACGCGCCGCCGCCGCGACGGCAAGGAGGTCGCTTCCGCGCTTGCGGCGCTTTCCGAAGTCGCTCGCAGCGGCAAGGGGAATATTCTCGAATCAGCCGTTGCCGCCGCCCGCGCACGTGCCACGGTGGGGGAGATTTCCGATGCGCTGCGTGCGGCCTTTGGCGATCATGCCGCCGTGCCGGAGGTGGTAAGCGATATTTACGGCGAGGCCTATAAGAATGAGCCGGAACTTGCCACGCTTGCCGCCCGTCTTTCCGGTGTTGCTGAGAGGATCGGCACCAAGCCGCGCATCATGGTCGCCAAGCTCGGGCAGGACGGTCATGATCGTGGCGCGAAGGTCATTGCTTCCGCCTTCGGCGATATCGGTTTCGATGTGTTGGCCGGTCCCTTGTTCCAGGCACCGGCGGAAGCGGCCGATCTCGCCGTTCAGAACAAGGTGCATGTGGTCGGCATGTCGTCGCTTGCCGCCGGCCACAAGACGCTCGCGCCGCAGCTGGTCGAAGCACTGAAACGGAAGGGCGCGGACGATATCATTGTCGTGGTCGGCGGCGTCATTCCGCGGCAGGATTATCAATTCCTGCTCGACCATGGGGTTTCGGCAATCTTCGGACCCGGCACCAATGTCATGGATGCCGCCAACAAGGTCCTCGACCTGCTCGAGGGCATCAGGCGGAACGTGTGAGGGGAAGGCGGACATGTTCGGAAGATTGAATCACGTCGCCATCGCGGTGCCGGATCTCGATGCGGCCATTGCCCGCTACAGGCTGTTGGGTGCAGAGGTCTCGGCGCCGCAATCCCTGCCCGAACACGGCGTGACGGTGGTCTTCGTTCAGGCTGAAAATACAAAGATTGAGCTTCTTCACCCCCTCGGAGAAAATTCGCCGCTCGCCGGTTTTTTCGACAGAAATCCGGGCGGCGGCACGCATCATCTCTGCTTTGAGGTGCCGGATATTCTTGCGGCCCGCGATGATCTCCTCAAAAAAGGGGTCCGTATCCTTGGCGAGGGCGAGCCAAGGATCGGTGCGCATGGCAATCCCGTTCTTTTCCTGCACCCGAAGGACATGGGCGGCGTGCTCTATGAGCTTGAGCAGGTTAGTGAGTCCTCCGAGACGCTAAGCCGCGTAGGACGGATTGTCCGACGGTGATGGCAAGTCGAATGTCAGCGAACGCAACCCGTTCAAGTCCGGCGGTTAGTGGCGACCCACGCCGCGAATTTTTCCATGAAGGTGGAAAGGAATCCCGACGTTGTCTCATTGGCGAGCTTTCCGTCATCATCGAAAAGTTTAAAGGCATCACCCAGATAGGCTTCCGGTTGCTGCAATACCGGCACGTCCAGACAAACCAACGACTGCCGCAGATGGTGATTGGCGCCGAAGCCGCCCAATGCTCCTGGCGATGCAGTAATCACGGCTGCAGGCTTTCCGGACCAGACATTTTTGCCGTAGGGTCGAGAGCCAACATCGAGCGCATTTTTGAGCACGCCGGGAACAGACCGGTTATACTCGGGCGTCACGAACAACACGGCATCGGATCCTCTGATCCTGTCACGAAAGGCGGTCCACGAGGCGGGTGGGGATGCCTCTTCGAGGTCTGGATTATAGAACGGCATATCACCGATTTCGACAGCAGTCAGTTCCAGCCCATCTGGGGCAAGCTCCGTTAGTGCGTGTGACAGCTTGCGGGTAACGGATGCCTTGCGAAGGCTTCCGACAAGGACGGCTACGTGTGTGGTCATGAAGGTCTCCTGCCTATAGTGGTTCGAGGATTTCCAAGAAGCCATATCAAGTGGAAATTGTCCCGATTGGTTGGGTTTGGGGAAAACGTTTGCGACGCGGCTGGCCTCATGCCGCGGGCCTTGTCGAGAGATTCATATCCCAGGGCCAGCGCCCGTACGGGGACGGCTTTTTTCCGCGTTCTGGGTGAAGAAGGACACGATTACAAGCGCGATCCCGCTAAGGCGGGTGCAAACCCGCTGTCGCCAGCATTGATGTTTGCGGAAACGGCCAGACTTAGATGAAAAAACAGTTGATGAACCGGTCCTGGCGACAGTGATGGTTTTTTTCAAAGACCGGCTCCGTTCCAAAGATTCGCAAGTGACCACTACTCTGCTTGACCCGGGTCCGCAGACAGATCCAGTTGGCCGGCTGCGATCAAAACCGCATCAACGTCTGCGTAAACCCAGTTGCCAGGTGCTATTGTCACTTCGCCGAAGCTGAGAGTGGCGCCGCGCTCCCCTGGTGTCGGTTGCCAGCCTCGTCGGGCTGTTGCCCCAAGAGCTTTCACCCCAATCGCCAATGAGCCTATCGCGGCGCTGTCGCGGATAACGCCGTTTATGATGACGCCTGCCCATCCGTTCGCAACGGCGATTTCGGCAAGCCGGTCGCCCATTACGCCGACGCGCGTGGACCCGGCGGCATCGATGACAAGCACACGGTGGTCGCCGGCCTCAGAAACGGCCTTGAGAACGGGTGTATGATCTTCAAACGTGCGCAAGGTCTCTGCTGGGCCGAAAAAAGATGCATGATTTCCGAAGCTGCGAAACTGAAGGCCGCACACCTGGAGCCGTTCATGGTGTTTGTCGTAGACGTCTGCCGTATTGAACATCGTTTGGTATCCTCAGGTTCGCTCTGTCTACTCGACTGACTGACCGAGTTTTATCCATAAGCCGAGGTCGGCCGCTCTCTTTCCGAGCACGGTGGCCGCAGCCAAATCGTCATCGCTGGGCTTGCGTCGCAGGCGTGCTGGTTTGGTCGTAGAGGTCGCCCCGTACGGAGCCGCAGCGAGGTCAAAAACCGGGTCGGTGTAGCCCGGAGTGACCACGATCATTCCCAGATGCATCATCGTGGTAAGGAAACCCAAAAGTGTTACTTCATGGCCCCCATGAACCGTCGAGGCGGACGTAAATGCAGCGCCGACCTTATTGTGCAAATCGCCCCTCTGCCAGTTTGAACCCAGCCGGTCGATGAAGTGTTTCATTTCTGCAGACATCGAACCGAGGCGTGTCGGCGCTCCCATAATGACGACATCGTATCCGGCGAGCTCGTCGGGTTGAGCTGGGGGGTATTTCCGGATCTCCTGGAAGCTTTGGCCTGTGTGAGGGTGCGCCAGCAGCTCTGCTTCAGCCGTCAGTTCCGGCACACGTCGTACGTCCACATGTGCACCCTTAACCTGCCTCGCTCCATCCGCAAGAGCTTGAGCAAGCCCCATCGTGTTGCCGCTCCTCGAGTGGAAAAGCACGATAATCTTCAAATTACTGCTGCTCATCATCGAACCTTTTCCTGTCGGCATCCTCGGATATCGCATGGTAATCACCGAGTATTGCGGCGGCGCAATCAAAACTCGCATAGTAGGTTGCCGAGTCCCTGATTGCGTCTCTCATAAGACTCTTCGCAAGCGCGATCACGCTTCGCGACCCTGCCAGGAATTTCGTCTCCAAAGGTCGCTTCGCCGTCTCGATCCCTCGAAGGGCCGGCCTCATTTGCCAGCGCATAACATCTTCCAATTCACGAGCAGCCTGCTCGATCTTGTGTCCTTTGTTCATTTTGTGGACCTCACAGATAACTTGCTGAAAAGGTTGCGGTTATAGCGGCGAAGGGCTGAAACGACCGGGCAGGCCCGGCATGCCTGACAGTAGCTGGGCCAGCCGGTAATGGCGTAGTCTGGTGACGCTGCACCATTCGCTACGTCCCGTCAGTTGCGTGATCGTTTCGATGCTTCTTCGACGATGCTTGGGTCGAGCACGTCAGACACCTTGATGGCGCCCTTGGTAAATCCGAGCTGCTGCATCAGATCGAAGTTCGCCTGCAACGCGGCTGTATTCGGCATCATATCGGGATTGCGGTAGTAGTCCTGTTTGGTGAACACCCAGTCTTTCCAGAACTCGACCGGGAGTTTTGTCGCAGACGCGGCGATCTTCTCCACTTCTGCGTGATTGGCAGGGTCAGAAAACCAGTATGCGACGCGCTGCATGTCGGCCATGAAGTCGACGAGCGCCGCCCGGTTTTCTTCGACGAAGCTTCTCTTGGCTACCCAAACGATGAGATCGCTTTCACCCATGCCGTCTTTGCCGGTGAAAAGGACGCGGTTGCCCTCCCGCATTGCAGCCTGTGCCGAGAACGGCCGTATTGCGGCGATCACATGCGCCTTTCCGCTCTTCAGCATCTCGCCCATGGTTGCTGGTGCCGCCTCAATAATCGTCACATCCTTGTCGCTGATCTTGTTCTTGTGCAGCATGGCGCGCAGCATTAGGTCGTTCGCGCTCCCAATAGCACTTACGGCGATAATCTTGCCTTTGATATCTGCTACCGAACGGATGTTGCTGTCGGCGCGTACCAAAAACTCGGTCGAATAATGGCCGTTCACGCCGTCCTGGAGCTCATCTGCGATGATGCTGATATCATTCACTCCGTTATCATATGCGGTCGCGAACCCGCCGGTAGAAATGTCTGCAATGTCGAGGTCGCCTGAAGCGAGGCCCTGGAGCGCCTCGGAGGTGCCGCGAAAGCGCGCGACCTCAAGATTGTAGGTCTTGCCCAGATTCCGCATCAGGTCTTTCTTCTCCAGCACGATCGAGCCCCAGCTTGTCACCGGAACGACCCAGGACAACTTGATGTTCACAGGCTCTGCCGCTGCTGGCATGTGCAACATGGTCGCCAACCCGACCACGAGTGCGATCTTTGACAATAGTTTCATTGCATTCCTCCCTGGTTGTTGAGGCCCAGCCGGCCCGTATACGGCGCTACGTCACCGTTGATGTTTTACGGTCCGGCGGGAGTCCTACCCCCACCCATCGGACCGGATTTTCGCTACACGGTCGCCGGCGGCGCCGTCTCCGGGTGCCATCGCAGCAGATGTTTGCGGGCGACGGCAAGAACCTTGATCAGGACAAAGCCAACGATGGCAACTTCCACGATTCCGGCGAAAAGCGCCCTCGAGTTGGAAAAGCGGGACGCATTGATCATGTCGGCGCCAAGACCGCCCCCTGCAGTAAGCATCTCTGTCACGATGCAGATGATGAGGGATAAGGGCAGGGCCACCTGCAAACCTGTTAGAATTTGCGGCATTGCCGCCGGCAGCAAGACTTCCCGAACCAGTTCGGTCCGGCTTGCGCCCATGCTCTTTGCTGACCAGACGAGATCGCGCTGCACGGTGCTTGTGGCAGCAATGGTCGCTGTCAGAACCGGTAGAAACGCGTCTATGACGATCATGAAAATCTTGGTGGCGTCACCGAACCCCAGCCACAGGATGACGATAGGCAAAAACACGATCTTTGGCACTGGAAACATGATCGAGATGAGCGGATCGAAAAACCAGCGGATGGTTCGGTTACGCGCCATAAGGACACCGAGTGCGATGCCGAGCGTACTTGCTATCAGAAACCCCGATATCGTGCGGTAAAGCGTTAGGTGGACGCTCTGCCACAACTCGCCCGAAAGCGCGGAAGCGTAGATCGTGCCAAGAACCGATGTCAGCGTCGGGAGCTGAAATGGCGTGACCAGCCCGCTTCGCGCAAACAGCTCCCAGACGAGGGCGAGTGAGACGAGGGCAACCGAGCTTTGACCGGTGGCTGCCACCCGCAATATCATCGCGTTTCGGGCGTCTTGCCCTCGGCTGGAACCATTCTTGACTTCCTCTACTGTTGCCATGCCAGTACTCTCTTCGAAAATGTTTGATAGAGGCGGTCAAATAGAAATCCAAGGCCGGCGACCGAGACGATGACCGCGTACATCGCGTCATTGGCTCCGGCCGACCCGTAAAGGCCGATCAGATACCCCAAGCCGTTGCTGGCCGAGATCAGCTCGCCGGCCACGAGCAAGACGAAGGAAAGAGCGAGCGCCGTTCGGACGCCGTTCATGAGTTCCGGTAGCGCGCTCTGGGCGACGACATCGCAAAGCACGCCGAATTTTGAGGCGCCCATGCTGCGAGCAGACCAGACAAGCGCGGATTCGGTCGTGCGGGCGCCGTTGAATGCGCCAAGCATGATCGGTAGCAAGCACCCCATGAAGACGAGCAGGATCTTCGAGGCGTCACCGAAGCCGAGCCAAATCGCCGTCACCGGAATGAGCGCCGACTTCGGAACCGGATAGAAGATCTGAACGAGGGGGCCGACGGTGGCATTGAGCGGACGCCACCACGCCATCAGGATTCCGAGCGTTCCGCCGAGCACAATGGCAGAGGCCAGCCCGGCGCCCGCGCGGGTGAGCGATGCCAGGCCGTTCGAAACGAGTTCTCCGTCGCCCATCAGCTGCGCCCATGACACGGCTACGGCACTGATCGGCGGAAGGATATTGGCCGAAACCAGATCCAAACGGGGCGCTATCTCCCATAACAGGGCGACGAGGAGCAGGGGTAAATAGTGGATTATCGCGTGTCTCATCGGCTGGCGGCATCCTCAGCCTGCTTGGCTTCAGCACGCACCAGACGCTGGAGCTCGTCAACCTTTTCGACAAAATGGGGACTGCGCACAAATGCCGGGTCGGAGCGGTCAAAATCACACGACACGATCGTCTTGATGCGGCCCGGCCGCGCCGACATCACAACAACCCGCTGCGAAAGATAGGCCGCCTCATGGACATCGTGAGTGACGAATATCACGGTCTTTGGCGAACGCCTCCATATCGCAAGCAGCTCGTCCTGCATCAGACTTCGAGTTTGTGCATCGAGCGCGCCGAAGGGTTCATCCATCAGGAGGATTTTGGGATCGATTGCCAAGGTTCGTGCGATTGCAGCCCTCTGCTTCATTCCGCCAGATAAATGCGAAGGGAAACTGTCTTCGAAACCTTCAAGCCCGACAAGCTTCAGGAAACCGCGCGCTTTGTCTTCGGCATTGGCCTTTGACATGCCCTGCTTCCGCAGGCCGTAGGCCACGTTCTGCAACACAGTCAGCCAGGGGAACAATGCAAAACTTTGAAAAACGATACCGCGGTCCGGGCCTGGACCGGCAATTTCCTTCGCATCGACCGAGATGCTGCCTTCAATGATCGGGAGAAAGCCGCCGATGAGGTAAAGAAGCGTTGACTTGCCACAGCCAGAAGGGCCAAGCAACGAGATGAACTCACCCCCCTTTACATGTAGCGAGACATTTTCGAGTGCGGTGACTGGTCGTTTGTTTTCCGGCGTGTAGGTGTATTTCAGATCCCTGATATCGACGCTGGTAAGAGCCGGCACGGAAGAAATCATTGGCTGTGGTGGCCCCGCCGAACGCGAGTCGTTGAGAGTGTGAAGCATGCATTCCTCCGCTGCTGTTCAATGCTTGAGCCAGAAATCCTCCGATTCACGGCGCGTTTCCTGGCAAAACGACCTGTTGTCGACCATCTTCCCGAAGCGCTTTCCCGCGAAACCGGCCGGTGCTACTGCGAAATGGGGGTCAGGTCCGACATCCAGCGCCGATAGAACAAAACCCTCCGCGTTCTGCTCTAAGGCACAAATTTGCATTTCGTCCGATTTTAGACTGAAACCGGTACCTTGCCAAGTTGTTGAGTGCGGCCGCTCCGCTGTCACCCCGATCTGCGTGTTTCAGTAAAGGCCGGAGGGTTCCATCCCGAGCGCATGCCGGCCGGACTGGGTGGCATAGGTCTCCCAGTTCAGTCCGATGTGTCTGGCCGCAGCATTGATATCCCGCCATGCGCGCTGCGTTTGATGGCTCAACGCGGTGGCAGCCGCGCCCGTGCATTTCAGGATGAGTTCGGCAGCCTCGGTCGACATCCGCGTCGAAAAAGCAAAGTTGCGGCGGATCCTTATTCGCTCCTCGGCAGCCAGCGGCCTGCCGGCATGCGCTACTGCTGTAAGGACATCCATGCTCGTGAAGATCGCAAGCTCCGCAGCCTCGATATCCGCCAGCGCTTCACCGATCCAGGCGTGAGCCAGAACATGGTCACTGAACTTGCCGCGTGCCGAGTCGCGACTGCCGCTGGCCGCCGTCGAGATCAGAACCTCAAGCGCGCCACGCGCTATGCCAGGCAGTGTTGCAGCAATGCCAACAGGTGTGGTCGACATCAGAGGCAGGGCGTATATTGGATTGGCGTTGGCTGCCGAACCCGGAGTCTTTCCGCTGTTCATCAACGGGTAGGCAAGGGTCCTGTGCGCGGGCACGAAGACGTCGTCGAGGAAGACCGTCTTGCTGCCGGTCCCCACTAGACCCATGACGTACCAGTCGTCTTCGATGGAAAAATCACTGCGTGGCACAAGCGCGAAGTGGGCGACCGGGGGCTTGTCTCCGTCCGCAGGAGCAAGGAATTGTGCGAGGTGCCAGTCCGCGTGGTCACAGCCGCTGGCAAATCCCCAGCGCCCGGACAACCGAAAGCCGGCGTCGACGCGCGTGGCCGATTGTGTCTTGGGGTTGATCCCATAGGTTGCGGAAATGACGGTTCGCGGACCCCGAGCCCACACCTCTTTCTGCGCCTCGGTATCGAACGTGGCAGCAATCCAGTTCTGTGATGCTGCTACCCCGTAGACCCAAGCGGTGGAACCGCAGCCGCGTCCGAGTTCTGCGATGACCCGTGCTGCCGTCGTCAGATCGGCCTCGTGACCACCAAACTGTCGCGGTACGAGAATTTCAAGCAGCCCGGCGTCCCGTAGGCGACCTATTGTCTCCTCGGGGACTTTGCGTGCCCTTTCCGTTTCCAGCGCTGTCTCTCGCAGATACGGCACCAAGGCCGTGGCCGCATTCACCAGCTCGTGGGACGTAGTAATGTTCGAATGCATCATGAAGTATCCTCCTGCACGTTCCTATTTCATAATTTATGTTATATGTCCATTTTTATTTCTCGAGATTTATCAGGGTTGTGGCTTCTAATCTGCAAAACCTTTCGCACTTCGTGAAGGCCGCACCAAGAAATAAGGCATCAGAAATTTTCTCATTATCATACTGATATTAATGACTATATTCTCGTGCGCGATGCTGTCAATTCGCGCTGGAAGCTTTCAGGAGCCACTGCCATAATTTGATGGTCTACATAAATAAGTGGACAGAATTGAAAATCGGTCATATAGCATTTTTATCGGCAAGGAGGAGCTGACGGAGTAGCGTGGGCCTAAAAAGCCTTTCAGAAGTCCGTCCAATCGCCGAGGAGGAAAAAGATGCTGGATTTAACCAACGGCCCCGTCGAGATCAGATTGTTGGCTGCAGGAGCGAACTTCTCTAAATATGGCAGCATGATCAGCCTGGGGTTGACTGGCTACTTCGGTTCGCTGCCGGGCGGTTCAACGGTTTCCGTGCACAATATGCATCCAGGCGAAGCTTGCATGGCTGGTCCTCGACTTGTTGACGAGGGGCGTTACCACATGGCGTTGACGTCGCCGACCTGGCTGGTGGAGACGGCTGTCTCCGGTCGAGGAACACGTGGTTTCGGTGAACACCCTCTCCGGCTTCGCGCGATCTGCGTTTTTCCGCATTTCGATCAGTTCGCCTTTGCTGTCCGTAGGGACTTGGGCGTCAAATCGATCAAACAAGTTAAAGACGAAAAAATTCCGCTGAGGATTTCGACAGCTCCTACACATCTGGCGCATCCCGCAGGCTGGGTGCTCGATATCATTCTCGCGGAATATGGCATGTCGATTGACGAGATCGAGTCTTGGGGCGGGTGTGTCGTCTACGGCGACCGACAGCCGAACCTGATGGAGAAGGTGCCGGAGGGGCGGCTCGATAGGGCTTCTGGAATGCTCACCGGAGTACTAAACGCCGTTTTCGACGAAGCGCTGATGACGCGTCCATGGAAGGACATCGCAAACGCAGTTGACCTGGCGTTTCTGCCCGTTGACGAGGATATCCTTGCTCGAATGGAGAGCAGATACGGCATACGCCGGGCGATCATTCCTCGGGGATCGCTACGTGGCGTAGAGGAAGATACTCCCGCCATCGATTTTTCCGGGCATGTTCTTTTTTGCCATCAGGATCTTCCGGACGACCTCGTCTACGCCACCATCCGTGGCATCGATCAACAAAAGACCCAGATCGAGTCGCTGTTCCTGCCCGAGCAAGGGCTGACAGGGCCAATCGACCTCTCGGTCATGTCGAAGAACACCTTCGTCCCGCTTCATCCAGGCGCGGAGAAGTACTACCGCGAGCGACGATACATGTAAGACCGCGCTGATCCCGGTCTTGTAAATGGATGGACAGCGCCACAGCAGGAGAAAGAAGAAATGGTTACCACAGAACAGGCGCGCCCTGATACCGGCCACCTGATGAACATCAACCCCCGCCACGGCGGCCGCGAAGACAAGAGTGACAATGCCTTCGGGCTCTGGGGCGTCGATCACATTGCACTTCCGGTGACGGACATCGTTATGATGGAGCGTTTCATCAGGGAGTTCCTCGGAGGCGAACCCTATTATTATGCCGGCTTTGACGACTACGACAAAGGAACGAACCGAAAGCCGCACCTCTTTGTCCGGATCGGCCGCACTCTGCTGCAGATCACGGCGGAAACAGGTCCATCCACCCCACAGGCCGACGATCCGAACATTGCTCCTCACTGGGCCTTCCGGACGACTGCGGGGGGCCTCGATGCGAACATCGAGCGGCTAAAGAACGAGGGAATCCCCTTCTTCGGGCCGATGGCCCATCGCGATATTGATGTCGTCTCGGTCTACTTCCGCTCCCCGGAAGGGCACAAGCTAGAGTTCTGCACCTGGGACGAATACCCGATCGAAAAGACAAAGATGATGGGCGCCCCAGGCGTTGGTTTCATTCGCTGGAAAGAACTCATGCACAATTGGTCCAACGACCGGTAGTCACGAGACGGCGGGACATAGGCAGGACTGAACCAGACAAGTCGGTCCATTGAGCGCCGCCCGCCGGCAAAGGGCATCCATGCGGAAAGCGAGCTCAGCAAATGAAGACCATCGATACGCCGATTTTCGTCGTGCTCGTGCGATACACGCAGCCGCTGGAGGCGGTGATGAAACACTTGGAGGCCCATCGCGAATTCATCGCCTCGGGATACGCGCGCGGAATTTTTCTAGTTTCCGGACGTGGCGCGGATGACGACCCGGGTGTGGTTGTCGCGTCGGGCGTAAGCCGACGAGAACTGCAGCAGCTGATGAAGGAAGACCCGTTCCACCAGCATTCGATGGCGACATACGAGGTTCTGCAGTTTCACGCGTCACGCGCGTGCGACGAAATCGGCCAATTGTTTCCGTCCGTATAGGGCGGACAGCTTGGAGCTGCGCTTTGGCGTGAGCCCGCTGTTGGACGCCGGTTGGAGGGCCGACGTCCGCGACAACAGACAATTAGGACAGGTCTACGGCGTCCTTTGGGAGGGAACGTGCAATGAAACAAGATAAACAGGATCATACTCCGACAGCTATGCTCGCAGCCCGGCAGGATCAACTCGAGTCCGCCTTTCTGCGGGGGACGATTGGCCGTCGCCGTTTCATAGCGACTTCTCTGGCTCTGGGCTTTCTTTCAGCTTCTGGGGTCAAGTCTGTCGCGCAGACACTGGAGCAGATCAAGACCAACCAGGCCTCACAAGTCCGGTCACTTGCCGCACGCTACGACTACGTTGTCTGCGGTGCGGGCAGCGCCGCGTGTGCACTGGTGGGCAGACTGGCCGTCGACCGTAGCAAAAGCGTTCTCGTAATCGAGGCGGGAGATTGGGACGACGCTCCATCAGTTCTCGATCCGCGGCTGTGGTTCACCAATCTCGGCACCGAACGGGACTGGGGCGACTCGTCCGAACCATCTGCTGATGTCAACAATCAGCGCGTGGTGATACATACGGGGAGGGCGGTGGGCGGTGGCAGCAGTATTAATGCAACGATCTGGGCCCGCCCCTTCAAGAACGATTTCGACTATTGGGCAGAGGTGACTCAAGACAGGCGATGGGACTACGAATCTGCGCTTGCAGCCTTTCGCCGCATCGAAAACTGGCAAGGTGTACCGAGCGAGCGATACCGCGGCCGAGGCGGCCCTGTCTGGTGCCAGACGGCGCACGATCCGTCACCGCTTGCGCTCGCGATGCTTGATGCCTGTCGCGCCCTTGGGCTACCGATAAATAGCTCCGTAAACGGCGTGCGCGAGGAGATCGGCGAGGGCTTTGCACTGACGGAGCTGATCGTACGGGACGGCCAGCGCCAGAACATGGCAAGATCCTATCTCTATCCTGTCCTTACCCAGGCAAACGTGACGCTTCTAACAAATGCACATGTGGATCGAATTGCCGTCGAGCGAGGCATAGCCACCGGCGTCGACTTCACGCATGAGGGTCAGCGGCGGACGGTCGCAGCAGACCGTGAAGTCATCTTGTGCGGCGGCGCCTTCAATACCCCGCAGTTGCTCATGCTCAGTGGCATTGGCGATCAGGATCACCTGAAGTCCGTCGGAATCGAACCTGTCGTCCACTCGCCCGAGGTTGGGATGAACCTTCAGGACCACATTTTGCATGGGTCCTGCCTGTGGGAGGCACCCCTGCAGATGGAACATCGCAACAGTGGAGCAGAGGTCCTAGGCTACCTCAAAAGCGACCCATCACTCGATCGCCCTGACATAAGCCTCGTACAGGTCGAACTACCTTATGCGAGCGAAGCGATTGCCAAGGCCTTTGTCCCAACCCCTAAAACCTGGGCCCTTTGTGCTGCCCTGATGGTGCCGAAAAGTCGCGGTCGTGTCCGGCTGAAATCCGGCAATCCCAAAGATCGTCCTGTTATCGAGGCAAACTACCTTTCTCATCTCGACGACATCACGACGCTTGAGCGAAGCATTACGGTGTGCCGTCAGATCGGCAATTCGGAAGCGATGAAGCCATACGCCGTGCGGGAGGTAGCTCCGGGCACGGAGTTGAAAGGCGAGGAGCTCGCAAATTTCGTGCGCAACGGTGTGACGACTTACAGCCACCCGAGCGGCACCTGCCGAATGGGCGCTGACCCCGGCGCGGTTGTCGATGCTGAGTTGCGCGTCAACGGCATCGGCAAACTTCGCATTGCCGACAGTTCGATCATGCCACGAATCCCTGCTTGCGCCACGATGGCCACATGCGTGTTCATTGGCGAGCGCCTGGCCGAAATTCTCGAAACAGCCGGATAAGCATGGGCAGCCATGGGGAGCGAGTGTCAGCGAAGCATCTTCAACTTCGCTCGAAGGAGTAGACGAATGTCCGTGTCCGTCGGTTCCCCATCCGGATCGAAGATATCATGTCTCCGCCAGGCACAGAGGCCTAGATTTCCATAGCGAGTACGGACTGCTGCGGCAGCCGGCACTTCAACCAAACGAATGAGATTGTCCATGACCATGCCAGCCTTCAAGCCCACCGCGCGCCCAATTCCATCGAACGCGGTACCGACAAGTGAACTCAAGAAATTCGTTCCGCACTTGTCCATCGCCGAGCGAGACCGGCGATGGTCGAGGACCAGAAGCCGAATGATGTTCGCTGAATTGGATGCCTTAGTCTTCCTTGGCAACGATATCTATTATGGCATGGGGATGGCAAATCTCAGGTACATGTTTCAGTTGGACGCTCAGCTCGGAGGCGACGCGCTGTTCCCCGCAACTGGTGATCCTGTGGTTTGGACAGGCATCATTCACATGAACAGACCGTTTAACGCCTTTGCGTCCATGCAGGATTGGGTTGACGATGTTCGTGGGCGCGCGGGCCTGGGCGCGATCGTCGAGGAGCTGCGGGCGCGCGGACTGGAGCGGGGGCGTATAGGAATTGTCGGATTTTCTTCCACCATCCAGCGCACGCCGACCCTGCTTCACAGAGAGGTTGAGGGACTGAAATCGCTCCTGCCGGGCGCCACCTTTGTGGAAACGAGCTGGCTGATCGAGGAGCTGCGCGTCGTCAAAAGCGAAGAAGAGATCGATATGCTGCGCGGGGCCGGACGCATCGCGCGGAAAGCTGTGGATGCGCTGATCGAAACCGCGCGGCCCGGCGTGCCCGAGGCAGTCGTATACGCTGAGATGATAAAGGCGCAGATCGCCAACGGGGCCGAACCGAATATTTTCAATCTTTGGGCAGCCGGACCAGTCGATCATCCGGAAGACGAGCTCTGGCACCTGCTGCATGGGTCGGACCAGCCGATCGCTCCCACAATGCGACCGCTGGAAACAGGGGACATCATTATTTCGGAGCTTCACACGAAGTATGGCGGGTACCGCTGCCATACGGAATACACCGTTTATCTCGGCAAGCAGGCTCCGAAGGAATTGCTCCGCATCTGGGATGTTGCCGTCGAATGCCTGCATGCCAGCAAAGCCGCACTGACAACCGGCCGCACGATTGGCGAGGCAGTGGCGATGATACGCAAGCCAGCGGAAGCGGCCGGGCTTGACTGGGTCGAGCTTGGCTTCCACGCGATGGGAACCGCCTCGCCCGAGCACCCCAGCGTCGTCTACCCAGGTGGATTCGGCGTGAACTCCGTCAACGGCGCGCACGTCTCAGAAATGGAGCTCCAGGAGGGAATGGCGTTTGGCAACAATATCAATCTACATGATGCCAATTGGAAGGTCGATGTCGGGGTCATGCTAGCGGACTTCATGGTCGTCCGCGACAAGGAAGCGGAGCTTCTAGTGAACACTCCGCTTGAGCTGGCTCAAATCGCATAAGCGCCTCTTAAAAAGACGTTTCGAACGACAAGGAGAAACAATGAACACGACCACGCACCCTTCCAGACTAGGTCTCTATGCAGAGAGCGACGAGCGGGTCGAGGCGGCTTTCGCGGTAATACACGGCCGTGGCGGCGAGATCTTGAACATCCACAAAACTGTCTGCCATTCGCCGGGGATGTTTCGTGCAATGGCAACCTATGCTGCCGCTCTCAGAAGCGAGTCGGCAATACCCGCACCGATCCGGCAGTTGGTGGTGCTCCGCGTCTGCCAACTGAATCGCGGGGCGTATGAGTGGAGCGTGCATGTTGGCGTGACAACAAAACTGGGCGTACCGATGGCCAAGATTGAGGCTCTGCGCAACTGGACTGAATCTGATCTTTATTCGGACGAGGAGCGCGCTGCTCTCGGATTTGCGGATCAAACGTCTGGCAACGCCGGCGTAGATGACGAGACGTTCCAGGAGGCTCTGACAGCGTTCGGAGCGCGGGGCGTTGTCGATCTGGCGGCCCTGGTTTCCTGGTATGTAGGAAATACTCGTTTTGCCACCGCGCTCGAAATCGTACCTGACGAACCCGGGGTGCTCGAACAGCTGCCATGAAGCGATCTCACCACCGGCAGCCTTGATGGCATCCGGCGTGTTGACATCTATCAAAGCGCCGTCGCCGATCTCGGCGTCGACAACTTGCAGATCGAGAGCCCTAATCGGCGCACGCGCCCTTGTCACCGGCCAGGTCTTTCAATTCACCATAGAGTGCCTTGGGAAGCGACCGAATTACGGCGAGCCGTCGTTCGGCTGCAAAATTGGCCTGTAACGCTGGACGCTTTCAAATCCTGAATCTCCGGAACGCCGACCGTATGGCTGACTTTGCCGCCTCGCCTTATTCCGGTGCCCAGCACGGCCGAGTACTGGATCTGTGATAGGCTTCGACAAGCTCTGACACACCAGTCCAGTGCGAGTGACCTCTCTCGAATCAAGGCCGAAACCACGATACAATACTTCAATTCCCGCACTAGCCCGGCATTGAAGCTTGGAAGACCAGATCTTGAATTGGCTGTCGCTCGCTGGGAATCTCCTGGCTTCGAAGCTGAGGCGCGAGTATCGATGGATCACCCAACTTGCCGATTGCCACGACGGCGTTGATCGTGTGGCCGGCAGGAGTTTTCAAAGCCTCCGCCAATCTCCCTCGGTCGAACCCGCCGATACAATGGGTGTGCCATCCAAGAAGACTTGCCTGTTGGGCAAATGACATCCAGGCCGCGCCTGTATCAAAGACGTGGGATCGAGATTCCATCGTCTGGCCATCGCGTTCCAGCGTTTGCTTAGATATGAAAGCGACCATCGCTGCTGCCCGAAATGCCCAGTCGCGATTGACCTCAAAGAGGCATCCGAGAAAATCTTCCCAGGCAGGTCCGCCCCGTCTTGAATAGACGAACCGCCATGGTTGCGCGTTGTGTGATGAGGGGGACCAGCGCGCTGCCTCGAACATCGGCATCAGTTCACTGTCTGCAATCTCCGCATCCGAGAAAGCGCGGGGGGACCAGCGCTCCAGGAATAGCGGCGAAATCTCGTAGGAGGGGACGCGTGGCGTCAAGCCCTTATAGGCGCCGTCGTGATATAGAAGCGGACTTGCTCCCGAAACCCCGCCGCCTACGACCTCCCCAATGAATATTGTATGTGTTTCGGCATCGGTTTCGCTCACCAGTTCGCATTCCAGATGCGCCGCCGCCTGGTCAAGGATTGGCGTTCCCCGCCATCCGAAATGATGGGCGACATCTTCAAACCGGTTTTCGGATTTACTGGAGAAGCGCTCTCCGAGATCCTTCTGATGGTCAGCAAGGATGTTGACAACGAAGTTCCTGCTACCGGAAATCAAGGAGTGACTGCGAGTGGAGCGGTTGACCACGATCAATATCCGGGGCGGGCTGGCCGAAACACTGCTGATGGCCGTCGCCGTCATACCATGTAATTGTCCCTCGTGTGACGTGGTTATGACGCCAACGCTCGAAGCGACGTGTCGCATTAGACTACGGAACATTCCGACATCGATTGGCGTGATTTTTTCATGAATCATAGTTTTCCCTCCCAAGGGTAAGCACGCCAGGACTGAGACTTGCGAAACTTGCGAGTTCAGCAGGGCTCCCGCGCGCCGGCTGTTAATCGGCGAAGAAATACAATACCTATCATAAAACTATGATATGTCCGTTTTTTTAATAGTCAAGAGGGCGCCCGTCGGTGAAGGCCATCGGCGCCGGACGCAAACCAGCGCGTTAAGCTGTTCCACCTCTCATGCCATCGAGGAGGAGTGCAACCATGCTCTTCAGCTCGCTAAGTCCGCCTTCTACATCCGGCTTATCGCTCGAAATCCAGATCCGCACAGCGGCAAACATGAGGAGAAAAATCGTGCGTGCGCTCAATGTCGCGTCCATGTACGGTCTAATCTCTCCTCTATCGCGTGCCTGCACAATCATCGCCTTGACGTCATGCAGGGTTTCCGCGCGGATACGGTGGAATTCCCGCGCGTGAAGTGAGTTGGTGTGGAATACGTTTTCGCGCAGTAGCACCCGGAACAGACCGGGCTCCTTTGCATAAGCGGTGTAGGCGGGCCTGAAATAAGCAGTCACAGCATCGAGAAGCGTGCTTTCGTTCCTTGCCTCTTCCCTGCACTTGGCAATCAGCGATGGCATCCCGGCGTTAAACACGAGCAGCACCAGCTCGCTCTTGCTTTCCGCGTATGAGCTGAGGGTCCCCAGCGCAACTCGTGCTTCTTTCGCTACGTCCCGCAGTGTGGTCGCATCGTAGCCGACGTCCGCGAACTGTCGCCGAGCCGCGAGAAAGATCCGTTGCAGCTTATCGACCTTGTTTTGTTCTCGCAGGCCAAACCGTTCAGAATCGATCCCGAGCAAATCGCGCAGGCGATAAATATCGAGACCATCGGTGTCTTCGATGTTGATACCGTCGTCGACCGCCTCCCCCAGCGGAGCCTCTTCTACAGCTTTCATGGACTTGACTAACCTTCATTTTGTTTGCGCCCAGATTTTCGCCGGTCGCTATGAGCCGCGATCACATCTTAGAGCCATCGTTGGTGAAGGCAACTCTAACACAATCTTTCGTGGCGCGCCCAACAAAAACTTGACAAGTTATGAAATCGTACAAATTATAATAATTTTCGATGCGATCGACTTGAGGGAAGCGCTTGCTTTGGTTGTGGAGAGGATCAACTACCTTGCTGGTGGAGTGATTAGTCGTGGCGCGCTCGTTTGGAATAACAAAATTGATCGGCGGCCTCCGCTTCTTTTGGTTATGCCAAACTGGTTGGGGTGACCGACGTTGCGATCGGCCGGGCAGCACGGATGGCCGGCGATGATTATGTCGCTTTCGTTGGTTGCATGTATGGCGAAGGCAAGCCCCCCGATGGACTGCCGACGACGGGCTGCTCCATGCTTTCGCCGAAGAGGGGGCTAATGTCCCAGGTGTTGGCGTTTGTGACCCGGGTATCGCACATCAGACCTACAAGATGATTGATGACTTCATCGAGAATGTGTTTGCAAAACGGATTTGAGCTCCTTTTGCGCCCCAGCTCCGAGCGGCCGCCATGCAGCGCGCTCGACGCATCGCATCGACCTGCAGGCAAGAACGAGGCGGACTGGTGCGGGGTTCAATTTTCCAACCGTTTCCCGTCAAGTTCCTGCCATCACAACCGATACGGAGAAGAGTGATGCTGTTGTTAACGGCCGCGAATGGCAATCAAGGAAAAC
>NZ_JBXSOO010000017.1:0-148582 GCF_057784515.1 Martinezella sp. CNPSo 3732 | reverse complement strand
CCTGATGATCATCGCGAGGAACAGCACGGTCAGCATCAGGAAAATATCCCCGAAAGACATGACGACCGCCTGCCGCGTCGCCATGTTGACCATTTGCTTCAAGGCCGCCTGGTCGCCGTCCAGACCCGCTGCATTGAAGTTGGCGGCCATGTTGTTCAATTGGGTAACGGCGGCATGGCTGCCCCAATGAACATGGTCGCGCAGGTTGAAATAATGCTGGTCCTGCCTGTTCGTCAAAAGCGTGTTGATGATCGCGAGACCGACGGCACCGCCGAGATTGCGCGTCAGATTGAACAGGCCGGACGCGCCGCGCATGCGGGCGGGCGGCATGGTTCCGAGCGCAATATTGTTGATCGGGACCATGCAGAGCATCAGACCGAAACCGCGCAGGATCTGCGGGATGAGCAACTCCCAGAAATCCCAGTCCACCGTCAGGTGCATCATGATGTAGGTGCCGGCCGAGAAGCTGGTGAAGCCGATGATCATCAGGATGCGCAGGTCGACCTTGCTCGACAGGAAGCCGGCCAGCGGCGCCGTGAAGAACATGGTGAGGCCGGAGACGAACATCGTTTCGCCGATCTGCAGCGAATCGTAGCCGCGAATGCGCGCGAGATAGAGCGGATAGATATAGGTCAGGCCGTAGAGACCGATGCCCATGACGAACGAGAATATCGACCCGAAGGAGAAATTCCTGTTCGTAAAGGCCCTGAGATCGACGACGGGAAAATCGACCGTAAAGGCGCGGTAGAAGAAGACCACCGCGCCGATGGCGGAGGCGATGGCGCCGGCAACGATGTAATTGTCGTTGAACCAGTCGTTCGTATTGCCTTCCTCGAGCACATATTCGAGCGCGCCGAGGAAAACACCCATCGAAATCAGGCCCCACCAGTCGAACTTCTTGAAAAGCGACAGCTCGGGCTTGTCGAAATCAATGAAATTCCAGGTGACGATGGCAACAACGATACCGGGTGGAATGTTCACCAGAAACAGCCAATGCCAGGAGAAGGCGTTGGACAGATAGCCGCCGACGGTCGGGCCGATGGTCGGCGCCAGCGTCGCGATCAGGCCGATGATCGGTGAGACGACGTTGCGCTTGGACGGCGGGAAGATCGTGAATGCCGCCGCGAAGACCGAGGGGATCATGCCGCCGCCGATGAAGCCCTGCAGCGCGCGGTAGATGATCATCTGATCGATGTTGGTGGCGGTCGCGGCAAGCGCGCTCGCTGCTGTAAAGCCGGCAGCTGAAATCGCAAACAGGTAGCGCGTCGAAATAATGCGCGCCAGCGTTCCAGACAGCGGGATCATGATGACTTCGGCGATCAAATAGGCCGTCTGGACCCAGCCGATTTCATCCGAGCCGGCGCTGAGGCCTGCCTGGATTTCGCTGAGCGACGCCGAGACGATCTGAATGTCGAGGATCGACATGAACATGCCGAGCACCATCGCCAGAAAGGCGATGAGCTTTCTCGTGTCGATATGATCAGCCGCAGGCGCGGCGGGGCCCGCCGCGCGTGGGGGCGACCCGGCTGTAGTGCTGGCGGACGACATGGCGCGTCTCTCCCGAGCTCGATCGTTTACTTGTCCGGCGCCGTGCGCGTATCGACGTCGACAACGACGCTTAAGCCTGCGCGCAGACGGCCGGTATTGAGCGCATCCTGCGGCAATGCGATGCGGACAGGCACACGCTGAATGATCTTGGTGAAGTTACCCGTCGCGTTTTCCGGCGGCAGCAGCGAGAAGACCGAGCCGGAAGCCGGCGAGATCGACTCGACGGTGCCGACGATCGGGTGATCGCTGAAAGCATCGACGTGAACATTGACCTTGGAGCCAGGAACCAGATGCTGGATCTGCGTTTCCTTGAAATTCGCGTCGATGTAGAGCTGCTTGGTCGGTACGATCGCCATCAGCTTCTGGCCGGGAGAGACGAGATCGCCTTCCTGGACCGAGCGATTGCCGACGATACCGTCATAAGGTGCCTTCAGCACAGTGAAGGAAAGATCGCGGGCAGCCTTGTCGCGAGCGGCTTCGAGGCCCTTGATCGTGCTCTCGGCCTGACGGCGCTGGGCCTGCAGCAGGTTGATATTGGCCTGCGCGGATGCAATGGCGGCGTCGCCGCCGACCAGATTGGCCTTTGCCTGATCAAGCGCGATATTGGCGCTGTCCAAAGCGGCCGTGGTGCCGACCGACTTCGACTGCAGTTCGGCAGCGCGCGTCTGGGTGATCTGGGCGCCGCGGACCGTGGCTTCCAGGGCAACCTTCTGCGCCTGCGACTGGGCAAGGGCTGCCTGGCCGGCAGCGATCTGTGCATCGATGGTATGGAGTGAAAGCTGTTCGGTATCGAGCGAGGCTTGAGCCTGGCCGAGCGCCAGCTTGTAGTCGCCGTCGTCGAGTGTTGCGAGCACGTCGCCGGCCTTGACCTGCTGGTTGGCCACGACGTTTACCTTGGCGACATAGCCCGTCACCTTCGGCGATATCGTGGCGATATCGCCGCCGATATAGGCATCGTCGGTGGAGACCATGAAGCGGCCGTTCGTCCACCAGTCATAGCCGTACCAGCCGCCGGCTGCGAGAGCGATGACGAGAATGATCGGGAGGGCCAGGCTGCGCCGCTTCTTCTCTGGCGGCGGTGGGGCCGCAGGGGCCGGAGCAGTGGGCGCAGCCTGGGCGGGGGCGGGGTTGCTGCGCGTTTCTGCCGCTGGAGCCTCGGCAGGCGCACCGGTTTCCCGGGCTTCCACTTCTGCATCAGCGGGCTCGTTCACGATACGCGCTACATTGTTTCCATGACTTGACGACATTTCCCTACCACCGAAAATCTGGCAAAATAATCGAACCGAACGGTTCGGTTCAATTGACATAGAGCCTTTCTCACGCCATATCAAGAGATATCGAACTGAGCGGTTCGATTTATTTCGCGAATCTGTTTAAGATTTGGAAAAAGTGATCGAGTATCGCGTAAAGGAGACAATGAAAGAGCCGATGAAACACGAATCGCAAAATGCCGCTGTGTTGAACGCACCTGCGCCGGGCTCCGGTGGACGCTGGGCAGCCGGCGAGGACCCTGCCAAGCGTCATCAGATTCTCGAAGGCGCCAAGCGTGTCTTTATGAAAATGGGCTTCGATGCGGCGAGCATGAACGATGTCACCCGCGAGGCGGGCGTTTCCAAGGGCACTCTCTACGTCTATTTCGCCAACAAGGAAGATCTGTTCGCCGCCATGATGGAGAGCGAGCGCGCCTATTTCGTCAACCTTGTGCGCAATGCCCTTTCAGACGAAGCCGATGTGACGACTTCGCTGTATGATTTCGGTATCGTCTTCGTCACGCACGTCACCTCGGATAAGACCATCAGCGCCATGCGCACGGTCATCGGCGTGCGTGAACGCATGCCCTCGCTCTGTCAACGCTTTTTCACCGGTCCGGAAAATCTGCGCACGGTGCTGCGCGGCTTCCTCGAGCGGCAGGTTGCCGCAGGCCATCTCAAGATCGACGACTTCGACATGGCTGCCCGCCACTTCCTGGAAATGGCCAGCGGCGGCTATTTCAAGCTGCGGCTCTTCGGCGACATGGACGCGCCGCCCTCGAAGGAAGAGATCGACTATGTCGTGCGCGGCGCCGTGCGGGTTTTCCTGGCAGGCTACGGTCCGGATCGCAGGGATTAGGATGATCAGGCCTCTCCTGCTGTCCGCGAGCGTGTAGTAATTCAACTCCGCAATGGCGATCAAGCATCGCCACCGCCACAGGCCTATGAGTGGCCCGGCAACCAGGGGAGTTGAAAATGAGCGCGATCGGCAGAGCGATATGGTTTATCGAAAGCCATTTTAAATCCGACATCTCGCTCGACGAGATCGCCGAGACGGCCGGGCTGTCGCGCTTTCATCTCTCGCGCGTCTTCGGCATGACGACGGGCCACTCGATCAGCAGCTATATCCGGAGCCGCCGCCTCAGCGAAGCGGCTCTCGCACTGACCGACGGCTCCTCCTCCATTCTCCAGGTTGCCCTCGATGCCGGCTACGGCTCGCACGAGGCCTTCACCCGTGCCTTCCGCGAGCAATTCGGCATGACGCCGGAAAGCCTGCGCAAGCAGGGGCACGTTCGCAACCTCGCTCTACAGGAGCCGATCAGAATGGACGACACCCGCCTTCCCAAGCTCGAGGCACCGCGCTTCGAGACCCATCCCGCAATGCTGCTTGCCGGCCTTGCGGAAACCTATGCATATGAGGCGACACAGGCCATCCCCTCGCTCTGGCAGAAATTCAACCAGCATTTCGGCCATATTCCCGGCCAGATCGGCAATGTCGCCTATGGCGTCTGCACCCAGGCGGAAGAAGGTAGCGAAAGCTTCCGTTACATGTCGGCAGCCGAAGTTTCCGCCGCGGACGGCCTGCCCGAAGGTTTCGTGACGACGAAACTGCCGCAGCAGCGCTACGCGATCTTCACGCATCGCGGGCACATCTCCGGCATTTCCGCGACGGTGCATCAGATCTTCGGAGACTGGCTGCCGCAATCGGGTCAACAGCATGCCGGCACCCCCGACATGATGGAACGCTATGACGACCGCTTCGACCCACGCACTGGCATGGGCGTGACGGAAATCTGGATCCCCCTCAAAGCCTAGAAACCAAGCTTGGGAACAAGACCCGGAAACAATGCCGCCGCCATGAAAATGGCGGCGCTGCTTGTACGAACCATGACACTCCTTACATTACGGCCATTCTGGAGAGGCCGGGCTGGGGGTCAGCATCGGCGAATGCTGATCAAAGGGGGCATCGTCAATGGATATTGTGGAGCTGATACAGGACCCGGGGGCGTGGGTGGCACTCGTCACGCTCGTCGTCATGGAAGTGGTCCTCGGCATCGACAACCTCATCTTCATCTCGATCCTGACCAACAAGCTGCCGCCGGAACATCGTGACAGAGCCCGCAAGATCGGTATCGGTCTCGCCCTTATCATGCGTCTTGCGCTGCTCGGAACCGTCGCCTGGATCGTCCAGCTCACCCAGCCGGTCTTCGAAATCTTCGGCCAGGGCTTCTCCTGGAAGGACATGATCCTCATAGGCGGCGGCCTCTTCCTCGTCTGGAAAGCAACGAAGGAGATCCATCACAATGTCGATCCGCAGGAGCAGGGCGAGGATTTCATTGCCAAATCGACGACCACGACCTTCGCCTCGGCGATCGGCCAGATCCTGCTGCTCGATCTGGTCTTCTCGATCGACAGCATCATCACCGCCGTCGGCATGACGCCGCACCTGGCGATCATGTTCGTCGCCGTCATCGCCGCCGTCACGGTCATGCTGGTCGCGGCAAACCCGCTCGCCAACTTCATCGAGAAAAACCCGAGCATCGTCATGCTGGCGCTCGCCTTCCTGCTGATGATCGGCACGACGCTGATCGCCGAAGGCATGGGCGTGCATGTTCCCAAGGGCTACATCTACGCCGCCATGGCCTTCTCCGCTCTGGTCGAAGTGCTGAACATGATGGCGCGGAACCGTCGGAAAAAGACCTCAGGCAGTCATTAATCGGAAAAGCCGTACCGATGATGAGGTGCGGCTTCATCCCATCGATCAATCCTGGACGTGCACGTCAACCCATTCGCCGATATCGCCGCGGCCATAAATGTCGACCTTGATCCAGACGTTGCCGCGAACGATATAGTTCCCGGCATCGTCGGCGATATTGCCGTTCGCCAGCATGGCTTCCAGCTTCTGGCGATTGGAGGGCAATGAGAAGAAACTGTCGCCCTGGTCGCCACGGTCTCGGCGGCGATAGGCGTGATAGTTGGCGCGGTCCTGACGGATGATCTGCCATGGCGCCGTCAGGCGCTCGCCCTTGGAATTATAGAGATCGTCGTTGCCGATATAAGCGCGGTAGGATTCGATCAGTTTCGCCGAATTATCGCGCGTAATAGTAGACTGGGCAGCGGCGGCATCGACCATCGAGGCCGACAATAGCAAGCTCAGAATCAATTTCTTCATGGGATCCCCGGAATGAACGATTGAAAACCTATTTCGCCACTGCCGCGAAAATTGCAAATCAAATTAGGCAAGCGTAAGGCTTTTCTCCTGGAACACTTACGAAGAGTAAAGACGTTTCGTGAATTTGAAAGGCCGGCTCTTTTCGATGCATCAAAGCGTCCTCGGTGCTTCTGCCTGCCCTCGCGGCGCAGTTTCCCTTGACGCCATCCCTTGAATATGGCCTAAGGCCAGCCATACGGAAAACGCTGATAGAAGCGGCAAGACGCCCTTTTCCGGCCGGTTTCCTGATCCAGATAGACATTTTCGGCTGGACGGCGCTTGTCCAAAGCGCGGCCCGGCCTTTTATGACGGGCAAACAAGATGACCACTTCAGGCGTTCGCGTCCGCATCGCACCCTCCCCCACCGGCGAGCCGCATGTCGGCACCGCTTACATTGCGCTGTTCAACTATCTCTTCGCCAAGAAACACGGCGGCGAGTTCATCCTGCGCATTGAGGATACCGACGCGACCCGCTCCACCCCGGAATTCGAGACGAAGGTGCTCGACGCGCTGAAATGGTGTGGCCTGAAATGGTCCGAAGGTCCCGATATCGGCGGCCCCTACGGCCCCTATCGCCAGAGCGATCGCAAGGACCTCTACAAGCCCTATGTCGAGCAGATCGTCACAAACGGTCACGGCTTTCGCTGCTTCTGCACGCCGGAGCGCCTGGAAAAGATGCGCGAGGCGCAGCGCGCCGCCGGCCTGCCGCCGAAGTATGACGGCCATTGTCTGAACCTTTCTGCTGAGGAAGTCACTTCACGCGTTGCTGCCGGCGAGCCGCATGTCGTGCGCATGAAGATCCCGACCGAAGGCTCGTGCAAGTTCCACGACGGCGTTTACGGCGACGTGGAAATCCCGTGGGATGCCGTCGACATGCAGGTCCTGCTCAAGGCCGATGGCATGCCGACCTACCACATGGCCAACGTCGTCGACGACCATCTGATGAAGATCACCCATGTCGCGCGCGGCGAAGAGTGGCTCGCCTCGGTGCCGAAGCACATCCTGATCTACCAGTATCTCGGCTGGGAGCCGCCGGTGTTCATGCACCTGTCGCTGATGCGCAATGCCGACAAGTCGAAACTGTCGAAGCGCAAGAACCCGACCTCGATCTCCTATTACACGGCCCTCGGCTATATCCCCGAAGCGCTGATGAACTTCCTCGGCCTGTTCTTCATCCAAATCGCCGAAGGCGAAGAGCTCTTGAGCATGGATGAGCTTGCCGCAAAGTTCGATCCGGAAAACCTCTCCAAAGCCGGCGCGATCTTCGACATCCAGAAGCTCGACTGGCTGAATGGCCGCTGGATCCGCGAGAAGCTGTCGGAAGAAGAGTTCCAGCACCGGGTACTGACCTGGGCGATGGAAAATGATCGTCTGAAGGAAGGCCTGAAGCTTTCGCAGTCGCGCATCACCAAGCTTGGTGAACTGCCTGACCTCGCCGGCTTCCTGTTCAAGTCCGACCTCAACCTTGATCCCTCTGCTTTCGCGAAGATCAAGTCGACGCCGGAAGAGCTGCTGGAAATCTTGAACACCGTGCAGCCTGATCTCGAAAAGATCCTCGAATGGAATGTCGAGACGATCGAAGCCGAGCTGCGCGCCATCGCCGACCGCATGGGCAAGAAGCTGAAGGTCATCGTCGCTCCGCTCTTCGTCGCCGTATCGGGCTCCTCGCGCTCCCTGCCGCTTTTCGATAGCATGGCAATCCTCGGCCGGTCCGTCGTCCGTCAGCGGCTGAAACTGGCCGCGCAGACCGTTGCGACCCTCGTCGGCCCGAAGAACTGAACCGGACTTTAAAACCATGAACGACAAGACCGAAGCCTCCGCCCTCTCCTCCGATGCAACGGAAGTTCGCCGCCAGAAGCTGAAGCTGCTGCGCGAACAGATCGGCGACGTCTATCCGGCGCATTTCCACCGGACCATGACCAATGCCGAGCTCGCTGCGAAATACGAAGGCCTGGAGCCGGATACCGAAACAGGCGATGTCGTCACCGTTGCCGGCCGTGTCTATTCCTCGCGCAACTCCGGCATGTTCATGGACATCCATGACGCCTCGGCCAAGATCCAGATCTTCAGCCACAAGGATGTGACCTCGGAAGAGGCTCGCGCATTGCTGCCGATGATCGATATCGGCGACATCATCGGCGTCACCGGCGTCGTGCGCCGCACCAAGCGCGGCGAATTGACGATCAATGCCCAGCAGATCACCATGCTGACAAAGTCGTTGCTGCCGATGCCTGAAAAGTGGCATGGCCTGTCCGATATCGAGCTGCGTTATCGCAAGCGTCACCTCGATATCATGACCAACGAGGAATCGAAGCTCCGCTTCCAGCAGCGCAGCCGCATCGTCTCCGGCATCCGCCGCTTCATGGAAAATGACGGCTTCATGGAAGTCGAGACGCCGATGCTGCATTCGGTCTATGGCGGCGCCACCGCCGAGCCGTTCAAGACTCATCACAACACGCTGAAGCTCGATATGTACCTGCGCATTGCGCCGGAACTGTTCCTGAAGCGCACGCTGGTCTCCGGCCTCACCGACAAGGTCTTCGAGATCAACCGCAACTTCCGCAACGAAGGCGTCTCCACCCGACACAATCCCGAATTCACCATGATGGAGTGCTACTGGGCCTATGCCGACTACGAGGACATCATGGACCTCGTCGAGCGTCTGTTCTCGACGCTCGCCATGTCAATCCACGGCAGCACCGAATTCGCCTTCGGCGACAAGCAGATCTCCTTCAAGGGCCCGTTCCGACGCGTGCCAATGCCTGATGCCGTCAAGGAAGCGACCGGTATCGACTTCCTGGCGATCAAGACCGACGAAGAAGCCCGCGCCGCGTCCAAGGCTGCCGGCTTTGCCGTCGAGAAGGACGCGACCTGGGGCGAATGCCTTGCCTTCATCTTCGAGGAGAAGGTCGAGGGCACGCTGATCCAGCCGGCGCACGTCACGCATTTCCCGAAGGACATCTCGCCCTTCGCCAAGGAAGTGCCGGGCGAGCCGCGCCTCGTCGAACGTTTCGAGACCTATTGCAACGCCTGGGAACTCGGCAACGCCTTCTCGGAACTCAACGATCCGGAAGAGCAGCGCGCCCGCATGGTCGAGCAGCTCGAGCAGGCGCATGCGCGCGGCGAAAAGGAAAAACAGCTGGATGAGGAGTTCCTCGACGCGATCGACCAGGGCATGCCGCCGGCGGGCGGTCTCGGCATAGGCGTGGACCGCCTCATCATGCTTTTGACCAACTCGCCGTCGATCCGTGACATCATCCTCTTCCCGGCCCGTCGCAACAAGGCCGATTGAGACCAGTCTGGTCCTTCGAACATCAAAGGTGCGTATTATGACGGATAAAGAGATGTCAGCCGCAGACGATAGCGAGCATCAGCGGCTGGCCGATCTTGCTGAGATCGGCGATATCGATCTCTCGCAATACGCGCCGGGAACGTTCGGTTGCCACGAGGCGATGCACACGGTATCGATCATGCTCGACATGACCGACGACCAGCTGCTGCAGCACCCCGCCATCCTGACGAATTCCGATTTCTACCGTCTTGCCGGCGAAGTCCACGAGGCGCTTTTCGCGCTCTACCAGGCTATCGGCGAGAAGCATCTGGCGGAATGAGGCTGTTGCCTTTCCGCCCGATAGCGCAAATCCCGTTTTGATCAGTTGGTGACGGGCGAGCGGCGATCGGCTGCACCCGTCATAGTCGGATCCAATCCCGGTGACGGGCTCTTATCTTTGGGACGGGCATCGGCGCCGATGAACTCGCCGTTCTCATTATAGCGCGGCTGGACGTTGCCGGTCGATTTCGGCTCCGGCAGCGGCGGCTTGGCATCGCGGCTCTCGGCCTGTTTTGCGGCCGTTTTCTCTTCCGCAGCGATCGCCGCCTTCATCTTGTCCTTCTTGGCATCGCCGCCATTGTCCGCTGCCAGCGCATTGCCACAGTCGGACAGATCCTTCAATCCAGCGATCGCCGCATCGATATCCTGAGGTAGCATGGTAATCTGCTCGCCGTAAAACAGGCCTGCATTGCTGGCGCCGCCATCGTAATAGCGGGCCGTCAGCGGTGCTTCGGAGCTGCCATCGACCAGTCGGTCGGGATGGGCCACATAGACGACATCGGCGCCAAGAGCTCGGCCGCGCAGGTCGGAACGCAACGTCGGTCCGTTCTGGTCGAGAACCACAACCTGAACGAGATCCGGCTTCTGTTCCTGATAGACAGCCTTGGCAACCCGGAGCGCAGTCCTGACCCGCGTCAGCCCATCGGTTGGCTCGGTACGAATATATTTTCGAACCCAGAAGCGGTTGTCCTTGCGAATGGTAATGAGATTGACATCGGTGCACTGAAGCCCGTCAGGGGAAGCAGATACGAGACCGAGCAGCTTGTCCTTGCCAATATAAAGCGCAAAAACGCCGGAAGACCCCACGAGAAGGGCCACTCCGCCGATCAGGACGACAAGTTTCCGGGGTACCCGGAAAATGTGCAGTAAGGCGCTCACGCCAACTGCTCCCGCATAGACCACTCCAAGCCGACAAAAATGATCAACCCTCACGTTAGGGAATTGGCGTTTCGGAATACTTAAAACCGAGGCGAAACTTGCATCGTCTTCGATATCGTTACCAAAAAAGGTCCAAACTTTCACAGCTATGACGAGCACTTGCCTTTCTTGGCGCGAACATGCTCTAACCGAAGCATGGCCTTCACCCTGAGACAGCTGCAATACTTCGTCGCCGTGGCGGAACAAGGCTCCGTGACGCGGGCCGCGCAGAACCTGTCCATCTCCCAATCCTCTGTGACCGAAGCCCTCAAGGAGCTGGAAAGCGACCTTGGCGTCGAGCTGTTCGAGCGCCATCCGCGCGGCCTGTCGATCACCCATAACGGCCACCAGTTCCTGCGCCATGCGACGAAGATCCTCGCGACCGTTTCCGATGCCCGCACCAGCTTTTCCGGCAAGCAGAACGAGGCCGGCGGCACGCTGAATATCGGCGTCACATCGCTCGTCGCCGGCTATGTTCTGTCAGATCTTCTGGCGCGCTATCGCCGTGCCTGTCCCGGTGTCGAGGTCAGCGCCATCGAGGATAATGGCGGTTATCTGGAACATCTTCTGGTTGGTGGCGAGCTCGACGTCGCCGTCATGGTCATTTCCAATTTGCGAGACCGCATGGCTCTGCAGGCCGAGATTCTGGAGACCTCGCCCTACCGCCTCTGGCTGCCGATGGGTCACCCTCTCGTTTCGGCCGATATCATCAGTGTCGCGGACATCACCCGCGAGCCGCTGATCATGCTGACCATCGACGAAATCGAGGAAAACACCGGCAAGCTTTTGACCGCGCTCGGTGCCCGCCCGCATGTCGCCTTCCGCACCCGCTCGGTCGAGGCGGTGCGCAGCCTCGTCGCGACCGGCGCCGGTGTCGCACTACTGCCGGATCTCGTCTATCGTCCCTGGTCACTGGAAGGCGATCGCATCGAAAGCCGCGACGTCTCCGGTTCGTTGCCGGTGGTTCAGGTCGGCATGGTCTGGCGCAAGGGCTCCAGCCTGCCGCAAGCAGCTCGCGATTTCGTCGGCGTCGCAGAAAGCATGCGCTCGGGCCGGCAGCGGTAACAGGCAGTGTTCTTCCGACCCGGCCGAACGGAATACAATCGAAGATCGCTGCGAATGGAGAGCCAGGTATGAAGACCGCAATCATATTCGACTGTGAGTTCCTTTGCCTCGAAGGGTCGCAACGCCGGTCCTGGTGTGCCGCCCATGATCCCGATCCGGTCGTCGCGCAAGTTGGAGCCGTCAAGCTCAGTCTCGACGGCGATTTCGCGATCCTGGACAGCTACAAGGCCTATGTTCGTCCGGTCGATCGGTTTGGCGAACAATATGCGCTCGATCCGTTCTTCACCGCATTGACGGGTGTGACCGAAGAGAACATCGAGGCGGAAGGAATGGCCCTGCAGGACGCCATTGCCGGTCTGGATCGTTTCTCGGATGGTGCCCGTCTCTGGTCCTGGGGCAAGGACGAGCTGAACATGATGGCAATCAGCTGCTATGTCGCCGGTATTCGGCCCCTGATCCCCGCGCATCGTTTCGACAATGCCGTCAAGCTGCTGCTTGCGGCGGGAATGCCTATCGAGGATCTGGCGAAGACGCCAAGCAACGAGCTTTCCCATTACTATGGCGTGCAGCATCCGCCGCTTAAGGGCCATGACGCGCTCGATGATGCCCTTTCCATTTCCTACACGCTGCAGCACCTCATGCGGGCTGGAAAGCTGCGGCCGGAGGTTTTCGATCTCTCACCCATGCACAGTTAGGAATCGGAATTTCCGATATCGCCTTTCTGATAAATGAATTTGCGAATGCGGCAAAATCGCGTCACTTTTTCTTTCGGGAACAAGAAGCCAGTCACTGGCTCCACGCCATCAAGGCTTAAAAACCGGGAGAGTCCGATGAAGCATTTGCTGAAATCATGCGCGGCCGCACTCGCATCCTTCAGTTTCGCCACACAAATCATTGCCGCCGAGCCGCTGAAGACGCTCGGCAAGGGCGAAGGCGCCGTCAGTATTGTCGCATGGGCCGGCTATATCGAGCGCGGTGAAAGCGACAAGAATTACGATTGGGTTACAGGCTTCGAGAAGGAAACCGGCTGCAAGGTCAGCGTCAAGACTGCAGCAACATCGGACGAAATGGTCGCGCTGATGAACGAAGGCGGCTTCGACCTCGTGACAGCCTCTGGTGACGCATCGCTGCGCCTCGTTGCCGGCAAGCGTGTCCAGCCGATCAACACCGATCTGATCCCGAGCTGGAAAAACCTCGACGACCGCCTGAAGAATGCACCCTGGCACACGGTAAACGGCGTCCACTACGGCGTTCCCTATCTCTGGGGCCCCAATGTGCTGATGTATAATACGGATGCCTTCAAGGGCCAGGCGCCGAAGAGCTGGAACATCGTCTTCGAAGAAACGACCCTGCCTGACGGCAAGTCCAACAAGGGCCGCGTGCAGGCCTATGACGGCCCGATCTATATTGCCGATGCCGCTCTCTATCTCATGGCCCACAAGCCCGAACTCGGCATCAAAGATCCTTACGAGCTCAATGAAGACCAATACAAGGCCGCTCTGGAGCTGCTGCGCGGCCAGCGCAAGCTCGTCAGCCGCTATTGGCATGACGCGATGATCCAGACCGACGACTTCAAGAACGAAGGCGTCGTGGCCTCCGGCTCCTGGCCGTTCCAGGTGAACCTGCTGCAAGCCGACAAGCAGAAGATCGCCTCCACATTCCCGGATGAGGGAACGACCGGCTGGGCCGACACCACCATGCTGCATGCCGACAGCGAGCATCCGAACTGCGCCTATATGTGGATGGAGCACTCGCTCCAGGCCAAGGTTCAAGGCGATGCGGCCGCCTGGTTCGGCGCCGTGCCCTCGGTTCCGGCAGCCTGCAAGGGCAATGAGCTGCTGACCGACAGCGGCTGCGCCACCAACGGCTACGATCACTTCGACAAGATCAAGTTCTGGAAGACGCCCGTCGCGAAATGCAGCACGCAGAGCGAATGCGTGCCCTATCATCGCTGGGTCTCCGACTATATCGGCGTGATCGGCGGACGGTGAAATCCCTCTTCTCCCCAGCGGGGAGAAGATGCCTGACAAGACAGATGAGGGGGATGAGGAACGAGGTGACGAATGTCCTGAGCAACACGCGAAGGACAGCTCATGTCGCCCCCTCATCCGACCCTTTGGGCCACCCTCTCCCCAAGGGAGAAGGAAAAACAACCCTTCCCTGGAGAAACCCATGAACGCCGTTCGTTTCCAGCAGGTGTCGCGTTATTTTGGCCAGGTCCGCGCTGTGGACCGCGTCGATCTGGAGATCGCACCCGGCGAATTCTTCGCCATGCTCGGCCCTTCCGGCTCCGGCAAGACCACCTGCCTCAGACTGATTGCCGGCTTCGAGCAGCCAACGGGCGGTCATATCGAGATCTTCGGCGAAACCGCTGAAGGCGTGCCGCCATACCGGCGCAATGTCAACACGGTCTTCCAGGACTACGCTCTGTTTCCCCATCTCAATATCCTCGACAACGTCGCCTATGGGCTGATGGTCAAGGGTGTCGGCAAGGCCGAGCGGCTGCGCGCCGCCGAACAGGCGCTGGAACTGGTGAAACTCCCGGGTTATGGCACGCGCCGTCCCGGCCAGCTCTCCGGCGGCCAGCGCCAGCGCGTGGCGCTCGCCCGCGCTCTGGTCAACAAGCCGAAGGTGCTGCTGCTCGACGAACCACTCGGCGCTCTCGACCTGAAGCTGCGCGAGCAGATGCAGGAGGAACTGAAGAGCCTGCAGCGGGCGCTCGGCATCACCTTCGTCTTCGTCACCCACGATCAGGGCGAGGCCCTGTCCATGGCCGATCGCGTCGCCGTCTTCAACGACGGCCGCATCGTACAGCAGGGCACGCCGCACGACATCTATCAGCGGCCGAAGACCCGCTTCGTCGCGAATTTCGTCGGCTCTTCCAACGTCATTGCTCCCGAAGTGATGTCGTCGCTCGGCGGCGAGCAGCGCTGGGCAAGCCTGCGCCCCGAAGCCATCCGGTTGACTGAGAAGAGCGGCGTGGCGGCGACCGTGAAAGCGACGAGCTTTCTCGGTGCCGCTACCCGCCTCTCGGTCGAGACGAATGGCGCCCGCCTGCATGTGACCGTGCCGGCCGGCCAATCGGCCCCGGATACCGGCGCTTCCGTCCGCCTCGCATGGTTGCCGGCGGATGTCCACTACATGGATGACGCCGCATGAACGCCGCAGCCTTTCCCACCTCGGCGAAGCAAGCGCCGGCCTCGATCCTACCGCGCCGCGGCGGCGTCTTCGGCCGCCTCTCGGATCTCTTCTGGCGCCGCCCGAAACTATTCCTCTTCCTGATGCTGACGCCGCCGCTGCTCTGGCTCGGCATCATCTATATCGGCTCGCTGATCGCGCTGCTGCTGCAGAGCTTCTTCTCGATCGACGACTTCTCGGGAATGGTGAATTACGAATTCACCCTCTCGACCTATGCGCAGCTGCTGAATACAGCCAATTTCGACATCATCGTACGCACGGTCGTCATGGCCGCTCTCGTCACCATCGCCTCTGCCTTTGTCGCCTTCCCCATCGCCTATTATGCGGCCCGCTATGCGCAGGGCAAATGGAAGGCGCTGTTCTATCTCGGCGTCATGCTGCCGCTCTGGTCGAGCTATCTGGTCAAGGTCTATGCCTGGAAGCTGATCCTCGCCAAGGAAGGCATCCTCACCTGGACCTTCGCCAAGCTGCATCTCGGCTGGCTGCTCGACGGCGTGCTTGCCCTGCCTATCATCGGCGGCAACTCGCTCTCGGTCAGCTATATCGGCACCTTCCTCGTCTTCGTCTATATCTGGTTGCCCTATATGATCCTGCCGACGCAGGCAGCCCTCGAGCGCGTACCAGCGAACCTGCTTGAAGCCTCGTCCGATCTCGGCGCGACGCCGAACCAGACCTTCCGCACGGTACTGTTGCCCCTGGCATTGCCTGGCGTCGTCGCCGGCTCCATCTTCACCTTCTCGCTGACTCTGGGCGATTACATCATCCCGCAGATCATCGGCTCCTCGCGCCTCTTCATCGGCCAAGCCGTTTACACGCAACAGGGAACCGCCGGCAACGTGCCGCTGGCCGCCGCCTTCTCGGTCGTGCCGATCGTCATCATGGCCATCTATCTCTGGATCGCCAAGAAACAGGGAGCTTTCGATGCGCTCTGATCGCGGCCAACGCGCTTCCCTTCCCTTGAAAATCGCAGCGGCTGGTGGCCTGCTCTTCCTGCATCTGCCGATCCTCCTGATCTTCGTCTATGCCTTCACGACGGAGGAAAAGAGCTATCAATGGCCGCCGCCGGGGCTGACCCTGCAATGGTTCGGCATCGCCTGGAACAGGCCGGATGTCTGGTCGGCCCTGGCACTCTCGGTGCAGGTCGCGACCATCGCAACCGCGATCGCCTTGATCCTCGGTACGCTTTGCGCCGCCGCCGTCAGCCAGACGAAGTTCTTCGGCCGCGAAGCGATCTCGCTGCTGGTCATCCTGCCGATCGCGCTTCCCGGCATCATTACCGGCATTGCGCTCCGCTCCGCCTTCAGCCTGTTCGATATCCCCTTCTCGGTCTGGACGATCGTTCTCGGCCATGCCACCTTCTGCGTCGTCGTTGTTTATAACAATGCCGTCGCCCGCTTCCGCCGCACCTCCGGCTCGCTGATCGAGGCATCGATGGATCTTGGCGCCGATGGCTTCCAGACCTTCCGCCATGTTGTCCTGCCGAACATCGGCACGGCGCTGCTCGCCGGCGGCATGCTCGCCTTCGCGCTGTCCTTCGATGAAGTCATCGTCACCACCTTTACCGGCGGCCAGCAGATGACGCTGCCGATCTGGATGCTGGAGGAACTCATTCGCCCGCGCCAGCGACCCGTGACCAACGTCGTCGCCATGGTCGTCGTGCTTGTCACCTTCCTGCCGATCTTGGCAGCCTATTATCTTACCCGCGACGGCGACCAGATCGCCGGCGGCGGCAAATGAAAGGGAGAGAATAATGGATACCCAGATGCTGATCGGCTCCCGCTTCGAAGCCGGCACGGAAACAGAAGAACGCGTCCTCAACCCGAAGACAGGCGAGACGGTGCTCAACTTGCCCGAGGCCTCGCTCGGGCAGATCGACGCCGCTGTCGACGCCGCAGAAAAAGCCTTTATGAGCTGGTCGCAGACGACGCCAAGCCAGCGTTCGGCCTATCTCCTCAAGATCGCCGATGCCATCGAGCGCGATGCCGAAGGTTTCGCTGCACTCGAAGCGCTGAACTGCGGCAAGCCGATCAACGCCGTGCTCAATGACGAAATCCCGGCGATCGTCGACTGCTATCGCTTCTTTGCCGGCGCGGTGCGCAACCTCCACGGCCCGGTCGCCGGCGAATATCTGCCCGGTCACACCTCGATGATCCGCCGCGATCCGATCGGCATCGTCGGCTCCATCGCGCCGTGGAACTATCCGCTGATGATGATGGCCTGGAAGCTGGCACCGGCCATTGCCGGGGGCAACACCGTCGTCTTCAAACCCTCCGAGCAGACGCCACTGACGGCGCTGAAGATGGCCAAGCTGCTGGCGGATGTGCTGCCGGAAGGCGTCGTCAACGTCATTCTCGGCCGCGGCGAGAGCGTCGGCAATGCGCTGATCAACCACCCGAAGATCGGCATGGTCTCCATCACCGGCGACGTCGCAACCGGCAAGAAGGTACTGGCCGCCGCCGCTAAGACGGTCAAGCGCACGCATCTCGAACTCGGCGGCAAGGCCCCCGTCATCGTCTTCGACGACGCCGATATCGACGCCGTCGTGTCAGGCATCCGCACCTTCGGCTACTACAATGCCGGCCAGGATTGCACCGCCGCCTGCCGCATCTATGCCGACGCAAAAGTCTATGACAACTTCGTCGCCGACCTGACGTCTGCCGTCTCTAGCATCAAGTTCAACCTCGCCGACGACACGGAAAACGAGATCGGCCCGCTGATATCCAAGCGCCAGCGCGATCGCGTCGAAAGCTTCGTCACCCGCGCCGCCGAGCACAAGCACATGGAGATCACGACAGGCGGCAAGATTTCCGGCGAACGCGGCTTCTTCTACGCACCGACCGTCGTTGCCGGCGCTACGCAGGATGACGAGATCGTCCGCCGCGAAGTCTTCGGGCCTGTGGTCTCCGTAACGCGTTTCACCAATGCCGACGACGCCGTCACCTGGGCCAATGACAGCGACTACGGCCTCGCCTCCTCGGTGTGGACAAAGGACATCAGCCGCGGCATGCAGACCGCTGCCCGCCTGCAATATGGCTGCACCTGGATCAACACCCACTTCATGCTGGTCAACGAAATGCCCCATGGCGGCCTCAAGCAATCCGGCTACGGCAAGGATATGTCGGTCTACGCGATCGAAGACTACACCGCCGTGCGGCATGTGATGATCAATCACGGGTGATGTGGGGTTTCTGTAAAACAAACGTTCCCGTGCCTGTGTGACGCCGCACCCCCCTCTGTCCCGATAGGGACAGAGGGGGGTGTCGCACTCTCCACAATTCCCCAACCACCGCCAAAACCAAACCGTCCTCGGAACAAATCACCCTCCTCCCGCGTCTTTAAGAAGTACAACGCAGAGGAGACTGCTAAATGCTGAAATGGGCTCTCATTTTCTTTGTGATTTCTTTGATCAGCGGCTTTTTCGGCTTTTCCGGCGTGTCCGCGGCAACCGCAACCATTGCGCGCGTTCTCTTCGCCATCTTCCTGATCATCTTCCTGGTATTCCTGATCCTCGCCGTCATGGCCGGCAACGCCGTCGTTTGACGGCAGGGATCATCGGCGCATCGGGGCGGGCCTAGATCAGGCTCGCCCCGACATTTATGGCGAGCGCCAGAATTGTCGTGTTGAACAGGAACGAGAGGATCGCGTGCAGAAGCGCCAGCTTACGCATCGAGACGGTGGAAATGCCGATATCGGCAGTCTGAGCCGCCACGCCGATCGTGAAGGAGAAATACAGAAAATCCCAATAGATCGGCTCCTCCACCGGCTCGGCGAATTTCAGCCCCTGCCCCTTGCCAGGAATGCTATAGAACCGGTGCGCATAGTGGATGGTGAAGAGCGTGTGCAGGAAGGTCCAGGATATCAGGATCGTCACGATCGCCATCATCACACGATAGAAGGCGACTTGGGGTGAGGCGTCCTTGACGCCAAGCAGATCAAGGGCAATGCCGCCGACACTCGCGAGCGCCGCCGCAATCGACAGAAACAGCAGAAAGCCATCCGAGAAATCGAGATCGGCGGAGCGCTTGCGGATGCGCTGCGGGTCGGCCGTCAGCATTCGATAGAGGCTGTATATTATGAAGACGACCGCGGTCGCATCCCAGGCGATCAGCAGATTGCCGGCATTGAGATCACGTGATGTCAGAAGCAGGAAGACGGCAATACCGGCAAGCACGGAAATCAGGATGACATGATGCTTGCGCCACAGCATGAGCCCCTTGGAACGATGCAAAAATCCGTTCGCATCCATGCCATTCTCCTGATCGCAAATCGCCGTTACAAACCGATTCGCCGACGAGAGTGGCAAATAAAAGGAAGCCCCGCAATACAGGGCTTCCGACCTTCAAATGCAGCCTTAGCCTGTCCAGCCGCCGTCGATGACGTGGATCTGGCCGGTCGTGAAGCCCGCCTCATCGCCGGCGAGATAGGTCACCAGCGCGGCGATCTCTTCGGAGGTCGCGATGCGGCCCATCGGCTGGCGGGCAATAAAGTCCTTCATCGCCTTCTCATAGTCGCCGGTTGCCTTCAGCCGCTCATGCAGCGAAGGGCTGTCGACCGTGCCGGGGCAAATCGCATTGGCGCGGATGCCTTTGGCAACGAAATCGGCAGCGATCGACTTGGTAAGGCCGATCACGGCAGCCTTGGAGGCGCAATAGGCGAAACGGTTCGGCACGCCCTTCACGCTGGAAGCAACGGAGGACATGTTGACGATCGAGCCCTTGCCCTTTTCCAGCATCCCGGGCAGGAAAGCGCGGCAGGTCGTGTACATCGCCTTGGCATTGAGGTTGAAGGAGAAATCCCAGTCCTTTTCCTCGCAGTCGAGGATCGTGCCGGCATGCACGAAACCGGCGCAGTTGAACAGTACGTCGATCGGGCCAAGTTCCTCTGCATAGGCATTGACGGCTGCACCGTCGAGCACATTCAGCACATGCTTGGTGGCACCGTCCAGCGTCGAGAGCGTCTGCTCGTTGATGTCGGTGGCGTAGACATGCGCACCGAGCGAGATGAAGCGCTCCGCCGACGCGCGGCCGATGCCTTGCCCCGCCGCCGTGATGACCACCTTCTTGCCTTCCAATCCGTGACCCATAATCCTGATCCTTTCTCTGGGACCATGATCCTATCCATTCGCCGGCTGCGTCGCCGAAACCCAGACAAGATCATGCAATAACAATCAGTTGACGCAGTTCTTCCTCAACCCTCGAAGGACTGCGCAAAGCGTCGGTTCAGCTTGTCGATAAGGACTGTATGTTGTTCGCCGGTTTGCAGTCCATTGCTAATCGTCTCGGATGCGTCGCTTTGAAATGCCATGTAGCCGTCGTGCCGCGGCCGCACATAGGCGCCCTCCAGCGTCGCGCGCGTATTGCGGTAAAAATCGAGCGCCGGCATATTGACCGCATCGCTGACCCAGGCGTCGGCGTGACCCGGCTGTCCGTTTCCGCTTGCATATATGCCTGCCTGCACCGGCCCACCGGCGATCCAGCGCGCAAAGGCCTTCGCCTCCTCCGGCGCCTTTGTCCGTGCCGACACGGCAATGCCGGTGCCACCGAGCGCCGAACCATTCGGCGGCCGCCTGTCGATAACTGGCATATCCGCAAAGGCGATCCGTGCCGGCCTGAAACCCGCAAAGGAATAATTGACGTAACCGTAGATGAAGGGCGACGCCACATGGGGGCTGTCGGGCTGGCCCATCAGGTCGAGCACGGCGATCGGGTCCATCTCGTAACAGCGGGCATCCATACCGGCGACGATCCGCGCCATCCAGTCGAGCACCGCTTCGCCGTCTGCTTTCGCGATGAAATCCGGACCCTCAACGCTGCAGGGGGTGCCGAGATGAGCAGCCAGCGAGATAAAGGTCATCAGCGAATGCGGCGGCCGCATCGGCAGAATCGCCTTGCCTTCCTTGGCAAGCGTCACGAACTCGGCAAGGTCCTTGACCGGCGCGTTCAGCCGATCGGGCCGATAGGCCTGCACCTGCGTCGCCGCATCGAGCGGAAAGGCCCTTTGCCGGCCCTGCCAGTTGTAGCTTGGATAGGAGCGGCCGACAGTGCCGGCTGCGATCGCCGCGATTTCATCCGCATGTTCAGCATCATCGAGGGGCAGCAGGCAGTTCTCGCGGGTGATCTGGCCGACATGCGGATGATCGATGACGATGAGATCGTATTGCGCGGCGAGCTCTTCGACCGGAAAGGTCTCGAAATCCTGTAGCGACCGCTTTTCCCAACCGATCTCGACGCCGGTCTTTTCCTGCCACATCTTCGAGCAGGCAATCATCGGATCATAGCCGCGGGGATGCGACCAGGTCATTCCCTTCAGCTTCACCATCATGCCTTCCCCGCGCTCGGCTTCCGCTCGACGACCAGAATATGATCGGCGGCAAGCACGACTTCGTCGCGCTGGTTCAGCACTTCGCAACGCTCGACCACACGACCGGACGCCGGCCGTTTCGGATCATCCTCCTTCGCCGAGATGGTGACGCGCGTGCGGATCGTATCGCCGATATGCACCGGGCGGACGAAGCGGAGCCGGTCGTAGCCATAGGAAAAGGCGACGGGATTGATGAGCGAGGCCGTCAGTCCGACGCCGATCGCAAAGATCATCGTGCCATGCGCAATGCGCTGGCCGCCGGGCAAGGTCCTGGCGAACTCGGCATCCATGTGATGCGGGAAGAAATCGCCGGTATGACCGGCATGGACAACGAAATCGGTCTCGGTAATCGTCCGTCCCGTAGTCATCCTGACGTGGCCGAGTTCATAATCTTCGAAATAGAGGGTTTGTTCAGCCATTGCTCAAGCCTTTGGAAGTTCTGCAATCGGTGTCGCTGGTGTGGCGCTCGATTGATAAGCGGCCTCGACGAGCGCCATGGTCTGCCAGGCATCCTCGACGGAGCCGATCAGTTCCTGATCTTCGCCGGATGCGAAGCGCTGCAGGTTGGCCATGCGATTGACGAAGGCATCCGGGAACCAGGCGCCCTCCAGCTTGACCTCGACCCAATCGCTGCCGCCCTCAGGGCGGATCCACAGCTCGTCCGGCTCGCCGCGCGGATAGTCGAGATTGACGCCCAATTTCACATAAGCAGCACCCTTGGTGCCGGCGATGCGAAACTCGCAGGCCTGGAACTTGCGGCCGAAATCATGGTCGTGATTGACCGAGAGCACGCAGCGAACCTTGTCGCCATAATCGAGGATTGCCGCCGTCCGCGTCTGCGCGACATCATGATTGGGATGGCCGATGGTCTTGGCATGAACGCCTTGGGGATTGCCGAGCAGCCCACGAATGAAATCGAGATAGTGGATCGAGTGCATGGCGATCTCGATCCGCGGCAGGCCTTTCAGGAAAGGCCAGAGCCCCCACGGTGTCGCAAGCGCCAGCCATGCGTCGAAATCGACGACCTCGCCGAGACAGCCTTTGTTCACGACATCATAAAGCGCCAGCATCATCGGCGCGAAGCGAAGCTGGAAATTGACGGCCGCCTTGATATCCCGCTCGCGGCAGACGCGCAGGATTTCCGTCGCCCCGGCAAGATCGCTGCCCATCGGCTTCTGGATCAGCGCGTAGGCGCCGCGCGGCAGCTTGCCGAGAATAGAGGCGTGGGCAGCGGGTGGTGTCGCCAGATCGAAGATCGCACGCTCGACGGCAAGGGCTTCTGCCTCTGAGGCGAAAGCTCGGATACCCCATTGAGCCGCCAGCGCCGCCGCCTTCTCGGCGTTCGGATCGTAAAGACCCGCGACCGGAAAGCCAGTCTGCTTATAAGCCGGAAGATGCGCGTCGCCGACGATGCTGCCGGCACCAAAGATCACGATCGGACGTGGCTTCGAAGGCTTCCGCCACCATTGGCGGAGGGATTTGGGATCGAAGGTCATGACACCCTCCCCTTGAGGGGGAGGGTCGGACCAACGGTCCGGGGCGGGGTGATCCCTCCTCGTGCGAAAACGGCAACGCTTTGCGGCCGGAGCATCACCCCCACCCGCGCGTTCCGCGCGACCTCCCCCCTCAAGGGGGAGGTGACCGCTTCGCGGTCTGTTCCACTCCAGTCTCTAATCATGATGAAACACCTCTTCCATCATGGCCCACCACTCGCCTTGCCTGCGGGTTTCGAGCGGCTTCTGGCAAGGCATGCAGACGGACCACCATTCCTGGTTCTTCGGGCTGGCAGCCATCTTGGCCATATCGGCCTCGAAATCCGTGCCGACATATTCCCAATAGCCGAAGAGCAGGTTTTCCGGCTCTTTCAGGAAGATCGAATAGTTGGTGATGTTGCAGTCTGAGATCAGCGCCAGGATCTCGGGCCAGACGGCCGCATGCAGCGCCTTGTATTCCGCAACCTTAGCCGGCTCCAGGCCGATCACCATTCCCATCCGCTGCATGGCCCGTTCCTCCTCAGCCGTGGATTTCGCGCGTAAACTCGCCGATCGAGCGCGCCTTCACGGCTTCCCAATCCCAGGCGATGCCGATGCCGGGTTCCGAAGGAGCGAGCGCCTTGCCGTCGACGATTTCCATGCCCTTCGTCGTGAGGTCGTCGAGCTGTGGAATGTATTCAACATATTTGCCGTTCGGCACGGCGCAGGTGAGGCTGACATGCAGCTCCATCAGGAAGTGCGGGCAGACGGGAATGTCGAAGGCTTCGGCGGCATGGGCGACCTTCAGCCAGGGCGTGATGCCGCCGATGCGGGCGACATCCACCTGCACGATCGAGCAGGCGCCTTTCTGCATATACTCCCGGAAGTGCCGGATCGAATAGATGGATTCGCCGACTGCGATCGGCGTCGGCGTCGATCGGGTCAGCCGGATGTGGCCGTCGAGATCATCAGCTGGCAGCGGCTCCTCGATCCAGGCGAGGTCCAGCTCCTTCAGACGTGCCGCCCGGCGGATCGCCTCATCGACGGTGAAGCCCTGATTGCAGTCGGTCATGATCTCGAAGCCAGAGCCGAGCGCCAGACGCATCGTCGCCAATCTGTCGTAATCCTCCGAGCCATGCGGCTTGCCGATCTTCACCTTCGAGCCGGAGAAACCCTTAGCCTTCGCCTGCAGCGCATCTTCGACCAAAGCTTCCTTCTCGATGTGCAGCCAGCCGCCTTCCGTCGTGTAGAGCGGGCAACGATCCTTGGCGCCACCGGCAAGCTTCCAGAGCGGCAGGCCTTGCTTCTTGGCCCGTAGATCCCAAAGCGCGGTATCGACGGCCGCAAGCGCCAGCGCTGTGATCGGCCCGATCGTCGTAGCGTGTGTGGCGAATTCCAGTCTGTGCCAGATCGCCTCGATGCAATCGGCATCCGCGCCGATCAGCAGCGGCACCAGATGGTCGGACAGCAGCCGCATGACGGAGGAGCCGCCGGTGCCGATCGTATAGCTGTAGCCGGTGCCGACTGCGCCGTCGCTGTCGGTGATGGTGACGATCGGCGTTTCCTGGCTGACGAAGCTCTGGATCGCATCCGTCCGCTTCACCTTCGGCGGCAGGTCGACCATCCGCAGTTCAATTTTTTCGATGCGTGCCATGGGGGTAGTCCTTAGATCGCCAGACTCTTGCCGGTTTCAGTGGAGAAGAGGTGTGCCTGGCTGAGATCGAAGCTCATCTTCAGCCGTTCGCCGCTCTTCAGCGCGCGCGGATTGAGCATACGCGTCACCCATTCGCGCCCGGCGAATTCGACGAAGACGAGTGTCTCGTTGCCGAGTGGTTCGGTGATGGCAACCGGCAGGGTCAGCTCGTAGACGGCGGATTCCGCGCCCGAATGCAGGCCGTGACCGGTCGGGAAGATATCATCGGGCCTGAGACCGAAAGCGACCGTCTCGCCTTCCCTGACCTTGCCGGCAAATTGGCCCGGCAGCGGCAGACGGTCGCCATTCTTGAAGATGAGTTCTCCGCCCTTCAGCGTCGCCTCCTCGATGTTCATCGGCGGCGAGCCGATGAAGCCAGCGACAAAGCGTGTAGCGGGCCGCTTGAACACTTCATCCGGCGTGCCGACCTGTTCGATATGGCCGTCACGCATGATGACGATGCGGTCGGCGAGCGTCATGGCCTCGACCTGGTCGTGCGTGACGTAAACAACCGTCGACTGCACCTTGGCATGCAGCTTCTTGATCTCGGTGCGCATCTGCGTGCGCAGCTTGGCATCGAGGTTCGACAGCGGCTCGTCGAAGAGGAAGACTTCGGGTTGGCGCACAATGGCGCGGCCCATGGCAACGCGCTGACGCTGGCCACCGGAAAGCTGCGCCGGGCGGCGATCCATCAGCGCTTCGAGGCTTAAAATAGCAGCGGCCTCGTTGACGCGCCGGTCGATCTCGGCCTGCGGCTGCTTGGCGATCTTCAGCGAGAAACCCATGTTCTCGCGCACGGTCATATGCGGATAGAGCGCATAGGACTGGAACACCATGGAGATATTGCGGTCGCGCGGCGGCAGGTCGTTGACGACCGTATCGCCGATTTCGATCGTGCCGTCAGAGACATCCTCCAGGCCGGCGATCATGCGCAGCGTCGTCGACTTGCCACAGCCGGACGGGCCGACGAGCGCGATGAACTCCTTGTCCGCGATGTCGAGATCGATCCCGTGGACGATTTCCAGCGCGCCGTAGCGCTTGACGAGTTTTTTGAGGGAAACCTGAGCCATGGAGATCAACCTTTGACCGCACCGAATGTCAGACCCGACACCAGATGCTTCTGAATGATGAAAGTGAGAGCGAGCGCCGGAATGATCATCACGACCGCCAGCGCGCACATGCCGCGCCAGTCGATGGTGAACTCGGCCGTATAGTCGAGCAGGCCCACAGGCAGCGTCTTGGAATCGACGGAGCGGGTCAGCTGCGAGGCCAGTGCATATTCATTCCAGCAGGTGAGGAAGGCGAAGATGCCGGCGGACGCGATGCCCGGGCCGGCAAGCGGGAACTCCACCTGCCAGAAGGCCTGCCAGCGGGTGCAGCCGTCGATCTGCGCGGCTTCGGCGAGATCTTTCGGCACCTGCCGGAAGAAGCCGTCGATCAGCCAAATGGTGAAGGGCACGTTCAGCGCGACGTAGGTGAGGATCAGGCCGAAATGCGTATCGATGATGCTGAGCCGGGCATAGACCATAAAGAGCGGCAGCGATAGCGCCACGCCGGGCACGGAGCGCGTCAGCATCAGCCCGAGGAACACGGCCGACTTGCCAGCGAAACGGAAGCGGGCGAAGGCATAGCCGCCGGACATGCCGATGACGAGCGCAATGGCGGTCGAGGTGACGGAGATAATGAGCGAATTGCGGAAATAATCCCAAACGGGAATGCCGCCCTGCCCGACACCGCTGAACATGGCGCGATAGGCCTCCAGCGACAGCTCCTGCGGTATCCAGACCGCCGGCTTGGCCATGATTTCCACGGTCGGCCGCAGCGAGCTGATGACGATCCAGAAGCCGGGCAGGCAAATGACGAGCATCGCAAGGAAAAGACCGGTGAGATAGGCGACCTTCCGGAGGCGGCGCTGCAGGCGTTGTTGAGCGTTGCGATCCATGATTACCACTCCGCTCCGATCTGGGTACGGGCAAGCGCCAGCTTACGGAAGAAATAGACGGTGAAGACGATCGAAAGGATGATCGAGACATAGGCCATGGCGTTGGCGAGCCCCATCTGCGCATCGGCATAGGCAGTGCGCCCGACCAGTGTCCAGATCAGCTCCGTGCGCCGCGCCGGCCCGCCATCCGTCATGATCTTGACGATGTCGTAGGCGCGGGCGACATCCAGCGAGCGGATCGTCATGGCAATGAAGGCGAAGGGCATCAGGAACGGCCATGTCACATAGCGGAATGTCTGCCAGCTGGTGCAGCCATCGACCTTGGCGGCCTCGACAGGCTCCTGCGGCATGGCGAGCAGCCCGGCAAGGATCAGGATCGCGAAGACCGATGTCGACGACCAGACTTCGGCAATGACGATGGAAAGCAGTGCCAGATTGCCATCGATCAGCCAGGGAATGGCCGTCTCGGTAATGCCCAGGGATTGCAGGGCATTGTTGATGATGCCGACATTGTCGTTGAACATGAATTTGAACTGGAAACCGACGAGGACAGGCGAGAACATCATCGGAAACATCATCAGCGTGCGCAGCACCCGCTTGCCGTGGGTCGCCTTGTTGACCAGCAAAGCCAATCCGAGACCGAGCAGCATTTCCAGATTGAGCGCGATCGTCAAAAGCACCACCGTGCGCACGAAAGCCGCGAGAAACACCGGATCGGTGAGAATGCGGATGTAATTGCGCAGGCCGATGAAGGTGAAGAGCGTCGCCGGCCTTGTTAGGCGAAACGGCGTGAAGCTGGAATAGAAGGACAGAAGCAGCGGAAACAGAACCACGGCCACCAGGACGATGATCGCCGGAAGAAGAAGCAGGACCGGTGGAGATATTCTTTTGAGCATAGTTTGCACCTGTCGGCATTCCTCGGCAGCGTGGCCCGGACTGCTTGGAATGGATTACTTGGGACGAGACCCGGCACAAAACCGGCAGGCGCGAACCGGCCCCTGGCGGTGCCGATCGAAAGCCATTCTCGAAGTCAGTTTGCAGAAGTCCCGCGCTCTTCAAAACGCGGGACTCCGATTGCATCGCCTAAAGCGCGCCAGCATCCTTCAGGACATCGGTTGCCTTCTGCGCAGCGGCGTCGAGCGCCTCCTTCGAGCTCTTGTCGCCGAGGATCGCGGCCTGAAGCTCGGGATAGACGACGTTGGAAATCTCGATCCATTGCGGCGTGCGCGGAACCGGGAAGGCATATTTCATGGCTTCCTGGAAGGTGCTCAGCACTTCCTTCTTGTAAGGATCGGAAGCAGCCTGCTGGATATCCCACTCCCATACGGCCTTACGGGTCGGCAGCGTGCCGTTGGCGGCTTCGAGCTTCTGCGAGTCGTCGTTGGTCAGGAACCAGACGAGCGAAGCTGCGGCATCCTTATGGGCGCAGGATTCAGTCACCGAAAAGCCGTGATGCCCGGACCAGCCGGTGTGCTTGCCGGAGGAGCCGACAGGCTGCACGACGACGCCGACATTGCCGGCGATCTTCGAAGATTTCGGATCGTTGAAATAGGTCGCCCAGCCCGGCCAGTCGAGATCGAGCGCGATCGAGCCGGAAGCAAAACCAGCGCCGAGATCGTCCCACAGGTAGTTGGTCGTGCCAGCCGGAACGGCCTTGGCCTTGTACATGTTGACGAACCAGTCGAGCGCGCGCACGCCGGCTTCGGAATTGAAGGCAGGCTTCCCGTCCTTGCCGAGATATTCGCCGCCTTCGGCGACCAGCATTTCATAGAAGCGGCCGTTGATGGCCTCTTCCTTGCCGGGGAATTGCGTGCCGAAGAAGTTCGGCGGGTTGGAGAAGAAGACCGCCTGATCGGAAACTTCCTTCCAGGTCTTCGGCGGCGCAAGATCATAGCCGTACTTCGCCTTGAACGCCGTCTTCTTGGCCTCGTCACTATAGAGGCTCTTCTGATAGTAGAGCGCCGAGACGTCGAACTGGGCACGCGGCAGCATGATCAGACGATTGTCGATGGTCGAGGCCTGAATTGTGGAATCGACGAACTGGGCGATTTCTTCCTTGGGCAGCAGCTTCGAAAGATCGGTGTAGAGGTCAGGATATTGCGGTGCAAAGGACGAATGGTTCGAGCCGACGCACCAGGAGATGCTGCCCGAGGCCATGTCCGACTTGATTTCCTTATCCAGCTCGAAGTGGTTCTTCTTCGACAGGATGTTGACCTTGGCGCCGGTTTCCTTCTCCCACTCGGAAATGCGCGCGTAGAGCGGCTCATATTGCTGACCGCCGATGAGCTTGGCGTCGATCGTCACACCCGGAAATTTGCCCGGCAGATCCGCAGCGAAGACCGCTGTGCCGGCAAGCAATGCCATCGTGCCGGCAGCTACACCGGCCCTCCAATTCCTCATCGAACTTCCTCCCTTAAGCTCGGACCCCTTGTCCGATCGTCCTCGCGACCCAAATATGGATCAATGATTTATAAGTAAACATCTTATTCATTGGCCGTCAAGCCGCGATCGTGCGCTTGTAAAATGCCTTCATTCATATATGAATGATAGTTCACGTTTCTTCGCATGGGGACTTGTTGATGAGCATAGAAGACGACAGTGATCGCTACCGCGCACCGGCGCTGGACAAGGGGCTCGACATTTTGGAGCTGCTGGCGACGATCGATGGTGGCCTGACGCAGGCCGAAATCGCCAAGGCGCTCAACAAGAGCCCCAACGAATTCTACCGCATGCTCGATCGTCTCGTACGGCGCGGCTATGTGCAGCGGCAGGATGGCGATCGTTTCTATCTGACGCTGAAGCTCTTCGGCCTTGCGCATTATCATGCGCCGGTGCGTCGCCTCGTCTCCTTCGCCACACCGCTGATGCGCGAATTCTCCAACCGTGCCGAACAGGCTTGTCATTTGGCGATTTATGATCGCGGCTCGGTCGTCGTCATCGCACAGCAGGATTCGCCGACCTATTGGGGCATCTCCATCCGCGTCGGCGCGCAGATCAATCTCTATAATACCGGCTCCGGCCATATTCTTCTGGCATTCCGGGATGCAAAGCAGCGCCAGATGATGATCAACGAGCAGAGACGCCAGGAACAGGATCCGGAGGAGCCCCCTGCCGATCTCGAGGAAAAGCTCGCAGCAATTCGTGAAAAGGGCTTCGAAACCATGAGCAGCCTGCAGACGAGCGGCGTACACAATATTTCCGCCCCCGTGCTGGCGATGGATGGCAACGCGCTTGCCGCCCTCACCTGCCCCTATATCGAGCCAGTGAACCCGAAGGCACCCACGCGCGAGCAGGTGGTCGAATATGTGCGGGAAGCAGCAAAGCAAATCTCCGAAACCGTGGCCGGCACAGTGGACAAGGCCGAGCTATAATTTTTATTTGAATAAACTATTCTTCTGTGAGTATATGTTGAGCAAGCAGGTATGGGAGGATCACCATGCTCTTCGACAGCCATTTGCACATCGTCGACCGGCAAAAGCTTGCCTATCCTTGGTTGGCCGAGGCAGGGTCGCTCGATCGCGACAGCCTCTACGAGGACTATGCGCGCGAGGCCAAGCGGCTTGGGATCACCGATACGCTTCACATGGAGGTCGACGTCGCCGAGGATGATATCGAACGGGAAACCGATTACGTCAAAGGCCTGAGCCGTGAGCCCCGCAGCCTTCTCAGAGGTGCCATCGCCGCCTGCCGTCCTGAGAGCACGAACTTCCCCGCCTATCTCGAACGCGTGCTCGCCGATCCCTTCGTCAAAGGTTTCCGCCGTGTGCTGCATGTCGTGCCCGATGATGTCTCCGAAGGCGCCCTCTTCCGCGAGAACCTGAAGCGGCTCGGCAATACCAGGCTCACCTTCGATCTCTGCGTCCTGCCGCATCAGATGTCCAAGGCGATCGCGCTGATCGACCTCAATCCCAACGTCCGGTTCATTCTCGACCATTGCGGCGTGCCGGCGGTGAAAGACGGGCTCAGCGAAAGCTGGGCGTCTGGTATCAAGGAAGTTGCCAAACGCTCGAACGTCATCGTCAAGATTTCCGGTGTGATCGCCTATGCAGATCCAGACAACTGGACGCCGGAAACGCTGCGTCCCTTCGTCGAACATTGCATCGCAAGCTTCGGCTGGGATCGTGTCATATGGGGCAGCGATTGGCCGGTCTGCACGCTCGGCGGCAATCTCTCCACCTGGGTCGCAGCCACCCACACGCTGATGCAAGGCGTAAGCAGCGACGAACGAAACCGGCTCTATCGCCTCAATGCCAAGCGCCTCTGGTCTCTTTGAGATCGGAGGTTTTCCATCGAAAGACATGCCATGACCGCCACCGTCGGCATATCCAGCACCCATCCGAAAACCATGCCGGCCGATCACGCCGAGATTCCTGTCTGGAACGCGGAAAACTGGTTCTACGAAGATTTCGAGATCGGCCACAAGATCCGCTCGCTGCGCCGCACGATCTCAGAAGGCGAGTCCCAGCAGTTCAACGCGCTGGTGCTCGACATGCATCCTTATGTCAGCGATCAGATTTTTGCGGAAACCGAGGGCCTGTTCGGCAAGCGGCTGGTTGCCGGCGCCTTCGTCTTTTCCGCCGGCCTCGGGCTTGTCGCGACCAATTGCGTGAACGCCTTTTCCTATGGTTACGACAAGCTGCGCTTCATCAAGCCCACCTTCATCGGTGAGACGATCTACACCATCCGCACCAATCTCGATAAGCAGCCGAAATATGGCGAACTCGGCTTGATCCGCTCTTCTTACGAAGTCTTCAAGGGCGAAGGCGAATTGGTGCTCTATTGCGAGCATATCCAGACGGTGCGCTACAGGAACGGCCGGCCCGCGGACGCGCCGCCGCTGAAAGTCTGACATGACCAAGGATAACGAAGACGGCCTGCTCTCCGGCATCATCGTGCTGGATATGAGTCAGTTTCTTGCCGGCCCGATGGCGGCGCTACGGCTCGGCGATCTCGGCGCGAGGATCATCAAGATCGAGCGGCCCGATGGCGGCGATCTCTGCCGCCGGCTTTATCTCAGCGACACCGAGATCGGCGGTGACTCCACGCTTTTTCACGCCATCAATCGCGGCAAGGAGAGCTTTGCCCTCAACATGAAGGATGCAAGCGATCTTCAGGAACTGCGCACGCTGATCGCCAAGGCCGACGTCGTCATCCAGAATTTTCGCCCCGGCGTCATCGAACGGCTTGGCCTCGATTACGCTGCCGTTGCCGCGATCAATCCCCGTATCGTCTATGGCAGCATCACCGGATACGGCCCTGACAATGAATGGCGCCACTTGCCCGGACAGGATCTGCTGGCGCAGGCCCGCTCCGGCGCCATGTGGCTGAACGGCGAGGCCGATGACGGGCCTGTGCCCTTCGGGCTCGCCGTCGCCGACATGCTGGCCGGTAATCTCCTGGTTCAGGCCATCCTTGCCGGACTGGTGCGCCGCGGCGTCACCGGCCATGGCGTGCATGTGGAAACGAGCCTGCTGGAAGCGATGGTCGACTTCCAGTTCGAGGTCCTGACCACGCACCTGAACGACGGCGGCCGCCTGCCGAAGAAATCCGCCGTGCGCAATGCCCACGCCTATCTCGCCGCGCCCTACGGCGTCTATCGTTGCGCCGATGGCTGGCTGGCGATCGCGATGATGCCATTGGCGAAACTCGCGCCGCTGTTCGATTTGCCCACGCTTGCTGAGTGCACGCCGAACGATGCCTTCCAGCGCCGTGACGAGATCAAGAGCATGATCGCCAGCCGCCTACAGGAAAAGACCGTTCGCGCATGGCTCGATCTCCTGGAACCTGCCGATATCTGGGCGGCGGAAGTGCTGGATTGGCCAAAGCTCTTGCAAAGTGCCGCCTTCCGTAAGCTCGACATGCTGCAGATAGTGACCCGCGATGACGGCACCTCCGTGCGCACGACGGCAAGCCCAATCCGGGTGAATGGTGTTCGAGCAAAAAACGATATGGCAGCGCCGACGATCGGTGGGCAGTCGGAGAAGGTCAGGGCAGAGTTTCTTCGGTAACTCATCGCACATTTTGTATGCGCTGGCCTGACATATCTTCCAAAACAAAAGGGCGCCGCATTCCTGCGACACCCCTGAGCAGCCACTCCCCAAAGAGAGCCAATCTCACCTTCAAGCAGCCGCGAGCTGCAGCTCCTTGCTGACCATGGCGCGCAGCGTGCCGAGATCCTTGGCGAAGGCGCGGATGCCTTCGGAGAGCTTCTCGGTTGCCATTGCGTCTTCGTTCATCATCCAGCGGAAGGTCTTTTCGTCGACGGCGATCTTTTCGACGGAACCCTTCGGCTCCGGCGAGAGCTTGCGCTCCAGCTTGCCTTCGTCCTTGGAAAGCTCGTCGAGCAGGTTCGGGCTAATCGTCAGGCGGTCGCATCCGGCCAGCGCTTCGATTTCGCCGGTGTTGCGGAAGGAGGCGCCCATGACGATCGTCTTGATGTCGTTGGCCTTGTAGTAATGGTAGATGTCGCGCACCGAGATGACGCCCGGATCTTCTTCCGCAGTGTAGTCCTTGCCGGTCGACTTCTTGTACCAGTCGAGGATGCGGCCGACGAAGGGCGAGATCAGGAAGGCTTTGGCATCGGCGCAGGCAATGGCCTGGGCCTTGCTGAAGAGCAGCGTCAGGTTGCAGTCGATGCCTTCCTTCTGCAGCACTTCAGCGGCGCGGATGCCTTCCCAAGTGGAGGCGAGCTTGATCAGGATACGGTCACGCTCGATGCCGCGCTCCTTGTAGGCCGCGATGATGGCGCGGGCCTTGGCCAGCGAAGCTTCAGTGTTGAAGGAGAGGTCGGCATCGACTTCGGTCGAGACACGGCCGGGAACGAGACCGGAGAGCGCCGCGCCGACAGAGATCGCCAGGCGGTCGGCAACGGCGGCAACGACGGCTTCGGACGCACCGCCCTGCTTCTTACCCCAGGCAACGGCTTCCTTGATCGCATCGGCGAACATCGGCGTGCCGAGCGCCTTCAAGACGATGGTCGGGTTGGTGGTGCAATCCACCGGCTTCAGGCGAGCGACTGCCTCGATATCGCCGGTATCGGCCACGACCGTCGTCATGGCGCGGAGTTGATCAAGCTTGGAAGTCATAACAGGTATCCTTGTTGAATGAGGCCCATTTGGATGGGAGATGTCAGGCGGCGGATCCGGTCTTTCGCCGGACGGGACCGAAGGCGTCAGGGGGAGTGCAGCCTTCCTTCTCCTATGTTTCGGTAACGGGATAAAAACAGCGAAAGTTCCATTTCCGGTGAACGGCCGAGCGATGAGGAGACAACCTTCCAAAAACAAGCTTTCCGCCGGTATCGGGCGCCCTATATGGCTCCCTGTCCGGCCTGGCACCTGCTCTCAGCAGCACTCGCACATTGTCCTCCTCGACTGGACAAGACCGAATTCCTCAGCGCTGACTATCAGCAATCTCGCACGGAAAAGTCAAGGACATTTGTGCAATTCGATTGACATAAGTTTCATGTCATAGAATATCGGCAGCGGAAGAGCTGATCTCGCCTGCTCCAGTCATCTGCCAAAATCCTTTCGCATCTCAGGCGGATCATGACGTTAAACGACGCATGCGACAATCTCGCCGGAGGACCTGTGGCCAAACTGAGACGCGGAACGCATACCGCCTATTCGGAGACCTCCTCCCTGAGGCTTCGCGCCGCCTGGCTCTATTACAATCAGGGCCTGACGCAGAAAGATGTTGCCGAACAGCTCGGCATCAGCCGCACCACGGTCATCCGCCTGCTGGACGAGGCCATGCGCCGCGCCGAAGTGCAGATCTGGATCACCGAAGGCATTGACGACTGCGTGGAGCTGGCGATCAAACTCGAGCGCACATATGGTCTCGACGAGGCGATCGTCGTTCCCGAGCCCGCCGGCGGCGATGTGAACGCCCAGGCAAAGAGCGTCGGCCTGGCGCTTGGCCAGTTCCTAACCGAAGCCATCCCCGACAATTATACGATCGGCGTCGGCTGGGGCCGGACGATGACGGCTTCGCTCGCGAGCTTCCGTCCGACTCGCCGCGACAATTGCAAGGTGGTCTCCCTGCTCGGCGGCATCGTCGCCGTCCATCAGACAAACCCGATCGATTATACCTGGCGTCTGGCAAGCCAGCTCGGCGCGGAATGCTACATGTTCCTGGCACCGCTGCTCGTCGACTCCGTCGAGACCAAGCGCAATCTCATCGAGAAATGCGGCCTCGAGGCCATCTATCGGCTGGCGGAAAACCTCGATCTCGCCATCGTCAGCTGCGGCGATATCGGCCCACAATCGACATCACTGTCGGAAGGCTTCATCTCGAAGCGGGAACTGGAGGAGCTGATCGACATGGGCTGCGTCTGCGACACCATGTTCAACTTCCTCGATGCCGACGGAAATTCTGTCGATCACCCGATCAACAAGCGCGTCATGTCAGTCGATCTCGATACGCTGAAAAAGGCAAAGCACATCGTGATCTCCTCCGGCGGCGCCCACCGCGCGCAGGCGATCAGCGCCACCATCAAGCGCATCGGCTGCAATACTTTGATCACGGATGAAAGTGCCGCCAAGGCGCTACTGCAGATGGCGATGGCTAAGGCAGCTTGAGGGCGCTTCGGCCGGCAGCTCCGAGCGCGTCGAAAGTGCGACCCCCCTCTGTCACTTCGTGACATCTCCCCCACAAGGGGGGAGATTGGTAATGCGCGGCAACCTCTCACTTCAAAGCAAACATCGAGTCTGCTGAAGTTGCAGCAGCTAAACATTCATTAGGGCGATCCCCAAACTCCCAACGATCTCCCCCCTTGTGGGGGAGATGTCGCGAAAGCGACAGAGGGGGGTATCAGAGCCTCAGCGATCTCAAAACTTTCGAACCCCCCCTCAAGCATCCCCCGCTTCCCATCCCAGCATCGCCCGCTTTCGCGTCAGCCCCCAGTGATAGCCCGTCAGCTGCCCATTCTTGCCCAGCGCACGATGGCAGGGCACGACGAAGGAGATCGGGTTACGTCCGACAGCCGCACCTACGGCCCGCATGGCCGTCGGCTGGCCGATATCCCTGGCGATGTCGGAATAGGTCACGGCGCGGCCCATCGGGATCTTCAACAGGCTTTCCCATACGCGAAGCTGGAAATCCGAGCCGATCAGAACCACCCGCAGCGGCTGATCGCTCGACCACTTGGATCGCTCGAAGATACGCGCCGCGTAAGGCGCCGTGGCATGCGGGTCCTCGATGAACTCGGCATTCGGCCAGCGGCAGGTCATGTCGGCGAGGCAAGCTTTCTCATTGCCGGAATCGCTGAAGGCGAGACCGGCAAGGCCGCGATCCGTGACCATGATCAAGGCGAGCCCGAAGGGCGAGATGTGAAACGCATAGCGCATCACCAGACCATTGCCCCTCGCCTTCCATTCGCCCGGCGACATCGCCTCATGCGTGACGAAAAGATCGTGCAGCCGGCTCGGACCGGACAGGCCGACCTCGAAGGAGGTCTCCAGCAGCGGCAGATCCTCCTTGCGCAGGAGCCGCTTCGCATGATCAAGCGTGACGGCCTGCAGAAACGCCTTGGGCGACAGACCGGCCCAGCGCGTAAACGTCTTCTGCAATTGGGTCGGCGATTGGCCAAGCCGATCGGCAAGCATCTCCAGCGAAGGCTGGTCGCGATATTCCTCCGTGATGAGCTCGATGACCTCCCGCACGGTGTCGTAATCCTGACCTTCCGGGGTGATGTCTTTCTTCAGCTGTGCAATCGCATTCATGATCTTTCTCCTTGGAAAGGAGAAAACCACGGCAAGAGGGCTAAAACCACCCGTTTCTTGCGCATATGGTCTCTCTGCAAAAATGTGATATCGCCGATTTGGGCAAGCGGCTCATATCCGCTGCGTCACCGTCGCCAATGCCCGCTTGAAAGCCTTGGCAAAGCTCTCGCGATCCTCCGGATTGAGAAAGGAGCCGACATCGGTATCGTGGCGTCTGTCGCGCACATGCATGGAGACGACGCCGATCTCGCGGTGGCGGCGAACGAGGAACCGCGTCCAGAACGGATTGAAATCATGTTCCACCATCCGCCCCGTCGGCGAAAACTTGCGGATGGAAACGTTGGTGCGCGATACCGTCACCTCTTCACGCACGCGTCCGGAGCGATAATTCAGCCAGAAGGCGCCGTAGAGCAGGAAGAAATCGGCGCCGAAGAAGATGCCGATCGGCCAGGCGCCACGCGTGACGAAGAGGATACTGTAGAAGAGGCAAAAGATGCCGGCCAAGGCCAGCATGATCTTGAACCCCTTTCGCGGCAGCGAGCGATGGGGAAACAATTCGGCGGCGAAAACCGGCCTGTTGCCGTCTGCAGCCGTATCGGCGTTGCGTTCCGTCATAGGACTTGAGTATAGGTCGTTTATGGCAAATCCAAAGATCAAATCCAGCGCCCAAACCGCGAAAAAGTCAAATGCGACCGCAGGCCGCAAGCCGGCCGCCAAGAGCCTCTATTCCAAGGCGGACCTGGAAGAGATTTTCCGGCGCTTCTCCATTCAGCGGCCGGAGCCGAAGGGTGAGCTGGAACACGTCAATCCCTTCACGCTCGTCGTTGCGGTGGCACTGTCGGCACAGGCGACGGATGCCGGTGTCAACAAGGCGACGCGCGCGCTCTTCGCCGTCGCCGATACCCCGCAGAAGATGCTCGATCTCGGCGAGGAGCGCATCCGCGAATATATCAAGACGATCGGCCTTTACCGCAACAAGGCGAAGAATGTCGTAGCACTTTCGGAAAAGTTGATCACCGATTTCGGCGGCGAAGTGCCGCGGACGCGCGAGGAGTTGATAACGCTCCCCGGCGTCGGCCGCAAGACCGCGAATGTCGTGCTTTCCATGGCCTTCGGCCAGGCCACGATGGCCGTCGACACGCACATCTTCCGCATCGCCAACCGGCTGCTGCTCGCCCCCGGCAAGACGCCCGACGAAGTCGAGCAGCGACTGATGCAGATCATCCCCGATCAGTATCTCTACCATGCCCACCATTGGCTGATCCTGCATGGCCGCTATGTCTGCAAGGCGCGCAAGCCGGAATGCGAACGCTGCGTGATCGCGGACCTCTGTCGCTCGCCGGAAAAGACCTGGGACATCCCCGCTCCCCTGGTCGAACTTCCGGCGCAGATCATCGGGGCTGAAGCGGCAGGCTGAACCTATCGAAGGCGCGGGTTCGCTTCCTTGTGCGAAATCAGCTTGTGCAGATGCACCATCATGCCGGCGGCAAAGAGCGGCGTCAGCAGATTGAGAAGCGGAATTGCCAGAAAGGCCGCGATGACCAGGCCGGCCAGAAAGACCGTGAAGGCGTGCTTGACGCGGAATTGCCGCGCCTCGTCCGGTGAGCGGAAGCGCATGGCGGCGAATTCGAAGAACTCGCGTCCGAGCAGATAGCCGTTCACCAGAAAAAAGGCGATCAGGTTGACGCCCGGAATGAACAGCAGCAACAGCGCCACGATATTGCCGACGATGACGACGCCGAGAAACCGCACGGAGCTTTTCATCGCCGCGGCGATCGGCATCGCCGTTCCGGGCGCATCGCCTGGGTAGTCGCGCTTTTCTACAACTTCAGCGACATCATCGAGAAAGAGCCCGGCAATCAGGGCCGTGACCGGCGAAATCAGCAGCGCCATCACCAATGCCAATGCGATGCCGGCGAAGATGGCAAGGAAGAGCGTAAGCCAACCCGTCCAATCCGAAGCGGACGGCATGAAGCCCTGCAGCCAAGGCAATACGAAAGAATTGAAGGCGCCTCGCAGGACGAACCAGAGCACAAGAAGCGCCAGCAATGTGAGGCCCAGAACCTTCCAGAAAACTTTGCGCGTCTCCGGCGCAAACAGATTTTCTAGGGAGAGGCGGGCAGCAAGGCCAATCATTCGGTCTACCTCTTTTGGTGGCAGTTGGACACTTAAGAAGCGGTTGCATCGATATCAATATCGCGTGCAAATATATGAATGTACCAATTAAAAATTTGAATTATTGTAATACAGTTTGCACTAATATATCCTGTACGCCACATTAAGAACAACAACCGCAACAAGATCGGCGACCCGATCGAAATTGAATGGCCAATTGACATAGAAATTGGCGCGATAGAACATCGAAAAGACCACCAAAGAGGCGCAAAACTTGGAAGACCTGAGTCAGAAACTTAGACAATATATAAAGATCGGTACTCCGGCCGAACGAAGAATTGCGAAGTATTTCTCCGAGCATCTGAATGAACTACCGTTCGAGACGGCTTCCTCCGTTGCCGACAGGCTGGAACTGAGCCCGATGACGGTAGGACGGTTTCTGCGGTCGCTCGGCTATCACGGTCTGGATGGGATAAAGGTACACCTCAAGGAAAATGCGCCCAGCCTCTCGTCGCAATTGCCCAATATCCTCGAACAGCTTCAGAAGGACGCAAGCGAAGGCCATCCGCTTGCAACCCAAATTGCCGAACAGGTCGAGATGCTGCAGCATATCTACAACCTCGCCGGCCAGCCGCAATGGCACGACGCGGTTGCGACAATTCTGTCCTCCAGCAATGTCTTCATCACCTCCCACCCCAGTCTCGCGGGGATCGGCCGCTATTTCCGCGACCGCCTGACCTTTGCCCGTGATCAGGTCCTTTTCCTCGATGGCGCCAATGGCAGCTATATCGAGCTGTTCGGCGAGCCGTCCGACGATTCGCTTCTCGTTGTCATCGACTCCCTGGGCTTCGTCACCTCGCGTCTTCTGGCGCGCTCGGCTCGTCGCGCGGGCTGCAAGGTATTGCTGGTAACTGGTCAATTCACGGAATGGGCGCATGAATTCGCAAACATCACGCTGTCCCTACCGCCGCAACGCGCCAATAGCCGCGAAAACCTTTCAGCCATAATGGCGCTGCTGGAATATCTGGCGATTTCAGTCGCTCACGCCGCGGGTGAAACGGCGGAAATGAGGACGCGCCGCATCGAAGAACTTCAAGGTATATTTGCCCAGGCGCCGCTCCGGTAGGCCGCCTATTCCATGGCGTCCAGTTCCGCGCGATGGCGATACATGGCGAGGAAGCGCCGGTAGTCGCGATCGTAGAGCTCTTTCTTTTCGGCATTCGGCAGCCGCTCGTGACCGCCCGGGTACATGGCTGCGCCGGCAGCACCCAGGCTTTCATGGAGACCGCAGGAGACCGAGGCGGCGATTGCCGTGCCGAGCAGGACCGTCTCGTTCATCTTGGGGATCACGACCTTGCAGCCGGTCACGTCGGAGTAGAGTTCCATCAGCACCGAATTCTTCACATGGCCGCCGGCGACATGCAGTGTGTCGGGCACGTAGCCATAATCCCGCATCCGCTCCAGGATATGGCGAATGCCGAGCGCAATGCCGACACTGGTGCGCCAATATAGCCGGCAGAGACCATCGAAGGAGGCATCCAGCGTCATGCCGCTGATGACGCCCAATGCATGCGGATCGGCGAGCGGCGATCGATTGCCGTGAAAATCGGGCAACACATGGATACGCCCGCCAAGGGAATCACCCTCCGCAAGCCTGAGCTGAGCAATCCGCCGAACGATACGATCGTGCAATGCCGCCGTCGGCGGCCCGCCGGCCGCATGCATGCTGACGATATGGTCAAGCAATGCGCCCGTCGCCGACTGCCCCGCTTCGGCAAGCCACATCCCGGGGAAGACGGCCTCGTAATATGGGCCCCACATGCCCGTGCTGCGCTTGCGCTCCCGCGCAAAGGAAACCACGCAGCTCGATGTTCCTGCAATCAGCGCCAGCTGATGCTCCAACGTGGCGGCATCGCCCGCATGGGCTGCAAGTGCGCCGAGCGCGCCCGCATAGGCGTCGATCATGCCCGCACCGACATGGCATTCACGGTCGAGACCTAGCGCTTGCGCCGCCTCAGCCGTCAGCGTGCCGATGGACCGGCCGACGGGAACGCTCTCGTCTGGCAGGCTGCCGCGTTCGCGCAGATCGCCAAGGCCGATCACATTGAGAAAATCGGCCTGCCAGCCCGGCTCACGATGCGCAAGGTAATTCCATTTCGCCACCAGCGTCGAGCGCGACCGCGCAAGCGAACCGGTCGCCTTCCATGTCATGAAATCAGCAAGGTCGAAAAAGTAGCCGGCCTGTGCCCAGCTTTCCGGAAGGTTCTCCTTCAGCCACATCAGCTTCGGCATTTCCATTTCCGGCGACATGAACTCGCCCGAATATTCGAGAACCGCATGCCGCGTGGCCGTGCAGTAATCAGCCTCGGCCAGCGCCCGATGATCGAGCCAGACGATGGTATCGAATCTCTTCTCGCCACCGGTGGAAACGGTGAGTTGCCCGCCATCGCGGTCACGCACGACCAGCGAACAGGTCGCATCGAAGCCGATCGCGCCGATAGCGGACGCATCGGCGCCGGATGCCTTCACGGCTCCGCGAACGGCGGTGCAGACGGCGGCCCATATATCTTCGGAATCATGCTCGGCGTGGTTTTCACGCGGGCGGTTCATCAGGATCGGATGTTCGCTTTTTCCCAGCAGTGAGCCGCTCGCGGTGAAGACACCAGCGCGTGCGCTGCCTGTGCCGATATCGACCGCAACCACGTGATCACGCATGCAAAAGAGGTCCCGCCCACTTATCTCTTGTTGCGGACAAGTTGTATCAATTCCGGCATCGCGTCAAACACGACTTCCGGCGAAAGCTGCTCCAGCTCCGCCCGGTAACTCGGCGAATGGGCATGCGAACCACCGGTGAAGGCAAAGACCGTCATGCCGGCCGCACGCGCTGCCGTGATGCCCGCCGGGCTATCTTCCACGACGATGCAATCCTTCGGCGGGACACCCATCTTTTCGGCCGCATAAAGGAAGAGATCCGGCGCGGGCTTGCCGCGCTTGACCATGCTGGCGCTGAAAATATTCGGCTCCAGCCTGTCCAAAAGCCCGGTCACGCCGAGCGAGAGGCGGATGCGCTCCAGCTGGCTAGACGAGGCGACGCAGCGCGGCAGCGAAAGCGCATCCAGCGTCGCGCCAATACCGTCGATCGGCTTCAGCTCATGCTTGAAACGCTCGTAGAGATCGTTGCGGATGCGATCGAGAAATGCCTGATCGATGAAGACATCGAATTCCGTCTGCATCGTGTCGACGAGCGTCGCCAGGCTCTTGCCGAGGAAGCGGCTATAGACATCCTCCTCGCTCATCTCGACACCGACATCGTGCATCGCCTGGATGAGCACGCCGACCGACAGCGGCTCGCTATCTACAAGCACGCCATCGCAATCGAAGATTACGAGCCCTGTTCCCGCACCCGTCATCACAGATCCAACCCGAATTCTGTTGCTATCCTGCCGCCGGAAATGCCGGCGCGCCAATGGAACACGGCCGGAACAGGAGAGGTCCGGCCGCTCGAAATTATTCCGCGAGTTTGTTGTCCAAGTATAGCTGCAGGGTGACGCGGGTACCCTTTTCCCACAGCGTTTTCAGTGCATGCGCGAAGCGCTTGCGGAAAAGATCCGACTTGGCGACATCGCCGAAGATGTCGTCGAAGACCAGGAAGGCATTCGGATCGTCCTTCGCCTTGAGCGCGGCTTCATGCAGCCGATCGGCGCTGGCATCGTTGAAGACGATATCCTTGCCGCTGTCGCTTTTGCCGGCGAAGTAACGGCACCACAGCGCCGAAACGAGGGCAAGGCCGACAATATCCTCGCCGCGGCGGAGACGATCGGCTGTCGATGGCAGGATGAACTTCGGCTGGCGGTTGGAGCCGTCCTGCGCCAGGCGCGGGATAGTATCGGCGATCTTCGGATTGGAGAAGCGGTGCTCGATCAGCTTGAAGTAATCCGCAAGCACCGTGTTCGGCACCGGCGGGATGACGGGGATGATCTCGTCATTCTCGAGCTTGGCGAGGAAGGCTCGGATCAACGGCTCTTCCATGGCCTCATGCACGAAGTGAATGTCCATCAGAGCCGCCGGATAGGCGATCGCCGCATGGCCGCCGTTGAGGATGCGAATCTTCATGTGCTCATAGGGCGTCACGTCGGGCACGAAAGTCACGCCGACCTTTTCCAGCGGCGGGCGGCCTGCGGGGAAGTTGTCCTCCAGCACCCATTGCTTGAACTCTTCGCAATAGACGGGCCAGTTGTCTTCGATGTCGAAAACTTCTTTCAGCAGGTCGATCTCGCGCGCACCCGTTGCCGGCGTGATGCGATCGACCATGCCGTTCGGGAAGGCGACGTTCGCGGCGATCCAGTCGGCAAAGGCCGGATCGGACAGCTTTGCCGTGCCGACGACAGCGGCTTTGGTGACGCCACCATTATGGGGAATATTGTCGCAGGACATGACGGTGAAGGGCGGCAGGCCGGCAGCGCGACGCGCTTTCAGACCGGCGACGATCAGGCCGAACACCGTCTTCGGCGCATCCGGCTTCTGCCCATCGGCCACGATTGCCGGATGGGCGGGATTGAATTTGCCCGAGGCATCGATGAAGTAGCCACCTTCGGTAATCGTCATCGAGACGATGCGGATTGTCGGGTCAGCGAGCTTGGCAATGATCGCCTTGGCGTCGCCGACCGGCAGGATGTCGATCATGGGCGCGGTGACACGCGCGGCCGTGCGATTATTGTCCTGCTCGACGACGGTCGTCAGGAAGTCCTGGGCGGCCAGCTTCTCGCGCATGGCCGCATCCGACGGCAACACGCCAGCGCCGATGATCGCCCAGTCATGGGCCTCGCCGGTATTGAAAAGGTCGTCGAGATAGATTGCCTGATGGGCACGATGGAAATTGCCGACACCGAAATGCACGATACCAGCCGAAAGCGACTTCCGGTCATAAGCAGGTATGGCTGCCTTTGCCGTCGCCTGCTGGAGAGTTGCGAGCGATAATTTGCACGTCATGTCTCTGGTCCTTCTGAAAGGTCTTTGGCTCCGGGTGGCTGGGAAACCCGCGCCGGTGCTATGCTTGGCCGGTCCACGCAGATCGATGGATGCGAACCGGAGCAGATGCGTCGGCCGTGCCCGCTCAAGCGCACACGGCCTTGGCTTTTAAGCTGAGATCGCCAGCCCTTCGGCGTTAAACCGGTGAATATGCGCCTTGTCCGGTGTCAGGTAGACGGTATCGCCGGCCCGGGCCGGGAAATCGCCCGAGCCCCGCGCAGTTACCGTGCCGATCCCTTCAACGTCGATGTGCAGGAAAGTGTCGGAACCGAGATGTTCGGCCACGAGCACCTTGCCCTGCCAGTCGCCCGACGTGGTCGACAGCAGCACGTGTTCCGGCCTGACGCCGATCGTGTCGCCGCCGAGGCTCTGGGCATAGGCGCCCTTGACGAAATTCATCTTCGGCGAGCCGATGAAGCCGGCGACGAAGAGGTTGCGCGGGCTGCGATAGAGCTCCAACGGCGAGCCCACCTGCTCGATATTGCCGCGGTTGAGTACGACGATCTTGTCGGCCATGGTCATGGCCTCGACCTGATCATGCGTCACATAGACCATCGTCGTCTTCAGCTGCTGATGCAGCTCGCTGATCTCAAGGCGCATGTTGACGCGCAACGCTGCATCGAGGTTCGACAAGGGCTCGTCGAACAGGAAGGCTGCCGGCTGGCGCACGATGGCGCGGCCGATGGCGACGCGCTGGCGCTGACCGCCGGAAAGCTGGCGCGGCTTGCGCTCCAGATAATCAGTCAGGTTGAGGACCCGTGCGGCATCCGCAACCTTCTTGTCGATTTCCGCCTGCGGCATGTTCGCCATCTTCAGCGGAAAGGCGATGTTCTTGCGCACGCTCATATGCGGATAGAGCGCGTAGGACTGAAACACCATGGCAAGGCCGCGGTCGGAGGGCTTCAGATTGGTGCCGTCCTTGCCGTCGATCATGATCTGTCCGCCGGAGACGTCTTCGAGGCCGGCGATCAGGCGCAGCAGCGTGGACTTGCCGCAACCGGAGGGGCCGACGAAGACGACGAACTCGCCGTTGTCGATCTCGAGGTCGATGGAAGGGATGACCTTGGCTTCACCGAAAACCTTGGAGACTTGTTTGAGAACAATGCTACCCATGTTTCTCTTCCTTACTTAACCGCGCCGAAGGTCAGGCCGCGAACGAGTTGCTTCTGGCTGAACCAGCCGAGGATCAGGATCGGAGCGATCGCCATGGTCGATGCCGCCGAAAGCTTGGCATAGAACAGACCCTCCGGGCTGGAATAGGAGGCGATGAAGGTGCTCAGCGGCGCCGCGTCGACCGCGGAGAGGTTGAGCGTCCAGAAGGCCTCGTTCCAGGCGAGGATGATGTTGAGCAGCATCGTCGAGGCAAGGCCCGGGATCGCCATCGGCGTCAGCACGTAGATGATCTCCTTGGCAAGCGTCGCACCGTCCATGCGGGCCGCCTCGAGGATTTCGCCGGGAATTTCCTTGAAGTAGGTGTAGAGCATCCAGACGATGATCGGCAGGTTGATGAGCATCAGCACGACGACCATGCCCACCCGGCTGGCGAACTGGTTGTTCAGGAGGCCGAAGCTCTGGAACAGCAGGTAGATCGGGATGAAGGCGCCGACCGGCGGCATCATCTTCGTCGACAGCATCCACATCAGGACGTCCTTGGTCCGCTTGGTCGGCGAGAACGCCATGGCCCAGGCGGCGGGTACTGCGACGAGCAGGCCGAGAATGGTCGAACCGAAGGCGATGATGACCGAGTTGCCGAAGTGGAGGAAGTAGTCCGAGCGCGACTGCACCTCGAAATAGTTCTCCAGCGTCCAGTGGAAGAAGAGGAACTGCGGCGGCGAGGCGATGGCATCGCCTTCCGTCTTGAAGCTTGTCAGGATCGTCCACAGGATCGGGAAGAAGATGAGAATTGCCACGATCCAGGCGGCGATCGATACGACGATCTTGCGTTGTGTGGTGACTTTGCGTGCCATCTCAAGCCTCCAGATTCTTGCCGACTGCGCGCATCAGGAAGATCGCGACGATATTGGCGAGGATGACGGCGATGATGCCGCCCGCAGATGCGCCGCCGACGTCCTGCGACAGAACGATCTGCGAATAGACGAGATAAGTCAGATTCGTCGTCGCCGTGCCCGGTCCGCCGTTGGTGGTGACGAGGATCTCGGCGAAAGCCGACAGCATGAAGATCGTCTCGATCAGGATGACGACGGTGATGGCGCGGGCGAGATGCGGCAGGATGATGTAGATGAATTTCGAAATCGGTCCGGCGCCATCCATCTCGGCAGCTTCCTTCTGCTCCTCGTCCAGCGACTGCAGGGCCGTCAGCAGGATAAGTGTCGCGAAGGGCAGCCACTGCCACGCGATGATGATGATGATCGACAGCAGCGGAACCGTCTCCAGCCAGGTCAGCGGATCAAGCCCGAAGAACCGGAAGAGATGTGCCAGGAGCCCGTTCACCGGGTTCATGAACATATGCTTCCAGATGAGGGCTGCGACCGTCGGCATCACGAAGAAGGGCGCAAGCACCAGCATGCGCACGATACCCTGGCCGAAGATCGGCTGATCAAGAAGGAGCGCGAGCGCAATGCCGCCGATGACGGTGATCAGCAACGCACCGCCGACGAGCAGCAGCGTCACGATCAGCGAGCTCAGAAAGGCAGGATCGGTGATGAAATATTCGTAGTTGAGAAACCCGAGGAAATCATGCGTGCCGGGGTTCAGAAGATTGTAGTTCAGCGTCGAGAAATAGATCGTCATCACGAGCGGGACGATCATCCACGCAAAGAGGAGCAGAACCGAAGGCGCCATCATGACGCGTGCGGTGGAACGGGTGTGCAACGTTGCCATGGCAAGTACCGACCTATCTTTAAAGGAGGGGGTGGCCGCGGACCGGCTGAAACAAAAGGGCCGCCAAGGGCAGTTCGGCGCTCGGCGGCCTAGGGGAAAGCAGTGCTCGAGAGGGGGCGCTGCTTTCCTTAGCTTCGAAGGCCCTTACTTCGGATAGCCGGCCTTCTTCATTTCGCGTTCCGTCAGCTGCTGGGCAGCCTTCAGAGCCTGATCGACGGAGATCTGGCCGGCGAGAGCAGCGGAGAACTGCTGGCCGACAGCCGTGCCGATGCCCTGGAATTCAGGAATGGCGACGAACTGGACGCCGACATAAGGAACCGGCTTGACGGTCGGATGCGTGGGATCAGCCGAGTTGATCGAGTCGAGCGTCATCTTGGCGAAAGGCGCTGCCTTCTGGTAGTCCGCATTTGCATAGAGCGAGGTGCGGGTGCCGGGAGGTGCGTTCAGCCAGCCTTCCTTCTGTGCGACCAGGTTGGTGTAGTCCTTGCTGGTTGCCCAGGAGATGAACTTCTCCGCCGCTTCGGTCTTCTTCGAGGAAGCCGGGATGGCGAGATTCCATGCCCAGAGCCAGTTGCCGCGCTTGCCGAGGCCCTTATCCGGAGCCAGAGCGAAGCCGACCTTGTCGGCGACCTTCGATTCCTTCGGATCGGAAACGAAGGAGGCAGCAACGGTGGCATCGATCCACATGCCGCACTTGCCGGACTGGAACAGGGCCAGGTTCTCGTTGAAGCCGTTGGACGATGCGCCCGGAGGACCTGCATCCTTCATCAGCTTGACGTAGAAGTCGAGCGTGTCCTTCCATTCCGGCTGATCGAACTGTGCCTTCCACTTTTCATCGAACCAGCGAGCGCCGAACGAATTCGACATCGCCGTCAGGAACGCCATGTTTTCGCCCCAGCCTGCCTTGCCACGAAGGCAGATGCCGTAGACTTCATGATCCTTGTCGGTGATCTTGCGGGCGGCATCGGCAACGAAGTCCCAGGTCGGAGCGTCCGGCATCTTCAGGCCGGCCTTCTCGAACAGGTCCTTGCGGTACATGACCATCGAGCTTTCGCCATAGAACGGTGCTGCGTACAGCTTGCCGTCGGTCGTCAGACCGCTGCGAATGGCCGGGAGAAGGTCATCCACATCGTAGTTCTTGTCGGCGGAAAGCTTGTCGAGCGAGGCAAGCCAGCCGAGCTTGCTCCAGATCGGCACTTCATAGGTGCCGATGGTCAGCACGTCGTACTGGCCGGCCTTGGTAGCGATGTCGGTCGTAACCTTCTGGCGCAATACGTTTTCTTCAAGCGTGACCCATTGCAGGTCGATACCGGGGTTCTTGGCTTTGAAATCGTCCGTAAGCTTCTGCATACGGACCATGTCGCCGTTGTTAACCGTCGCAATCGTGAGGGTTTCGGCGGACGCCAGGCCGGCAAACATCAGAGCCGAGCAGGCGCCCAGCAGTAAAGTTTTCAATTTCATATCTTCCTCCCAGAAGATTAAAAATGAGCATTCGCTTTGCTCGTGGGCAATTACTCACTTCTTGCGACAAAATGTCAATGCAGATTCGTTGCTGCATTGCCGAGCAAGCAGCCTATCCTTTTGTTTTTACGAGTTAAATTTTTTGCTCACACCTTGAGCAAAAATTCGGCAACTGCCTCGTCGGTAATCAAACCATTGATCTGCTGACCGACGACGGCCGCCTTGATCGCCTGGAATTTGCGCCAGCCCTTGGCGATTCCTATGACGCTGCAGGTATCGCGCGACGGCAAGGGCGCACTGGCGACGCGCTCATTGACATCGTCGGGCATGAGCTTGCCATTGCCATCGAAAACCCAGCCGCAGATCTCGCCGGCGGCACCCCGATCCATCAATGCCAGCATCTCGTCCCTTTCGAGAAAACCGTCGAGACAGAGCGGTGCTTCCACACCCATCTCGCCGATGCCGACGAAGGTCACGTCAGCCTGTGCGCTGATATCGAGCGTCGAGCGCACCAATGCCTGCGCATGCAGCAGCTCGCGCTCCTCCGCGGAAGATACCAGCACCGGCAGCGGCATCGGAAAATGCCGCGCCTTGACGACATCGGCCATGCTGAAGATGACGTTGTAGTAGGCGGCTGAACCGTCTGGGCCGATATTGCCCGTCAGCGACACCACCCGATGCTGCAGACATTCGATCGCCGGCAGCTGATCGACCGCAGCCTTCAGCGTCCGGCCCGTGCCGATCGCCAGCACGATCGGATCGGCCCGCCGCAGCCAGCGCTCGATTTCGGCGGCACCCGCCTCGGCAATGCCGATCGTGGAGGAGGTGCTGTCGGGATCGCTCGGCACGATATCGACGTGGCGCAGATTGAATTTCTTCTTGAGCTCCGCCGCATATTCCAGGCAGGCGGCAATCGGGTGATCCAGCCGGACCTTGATCAATCGCTCGGCGACGGCGAGCGACACCAGCCGCTGCGCCGACTGGCGGGATATTCCCATCGCAACGGCGATTTCGTCCTGTGTGCGGCCGGCGACGTAGTAGAGCCATCCGGCCCGCGCCGCATCATCAAGCCGCCCCTGGGAATCCAGCTTCTTCGCCATCGCCTTCCTTTACCGAAACAGCGCCCTCGCTCGGGATGATCCGGACTATCCGCACCGGATTATTCAGCTTCCGGCGGGATGACACCCTTGGTCAAGGTGAAACAACCATAGAAGCGGCGCTCGCCGGTCTGAATGACGCAAAAAGCATCCTTGGCACGCTCGTAGAAGGCAAAACGCTCGACCGGCGTCAGCGGCCAATGCTTGCCCTCGGCCTTATCGATCACGGCCTGGACTTCACGCTGCACCTGCGGCACCTCATCTGGCGCGCCAACCACTTCCATGCGCGCCGCCGCATCATCGATGAAGGTATCGAGCGGCATCAGGGACAAGATTGCCGCAACCGCATCGGCGGACGACACGTTATCGATGCGCAGCAGCTCGCCCAGAACGGTCTGGCTTGCCACCGATTCAGCGGGGAAATTCGTATCAACGACGGCGAGCATATCGCCATGCCCCATGGATTTAAGCGCATAGAGCACGTCCGCATTCAACAGCGGCGAAATTCCCTTCAGCATGAACGATCCTCCGATAGCCTGCGGCGGCCACTTCGCGGCCACTTCGTTCTCCGCGCAAACAAGTAACCATCGCGTTCCTGTCTGTCCATAGGCGCCGGGAACGTTTTCGGCGGGTAGTCCACCCATGAACTGTGCATCGCGCCGCAGCTTATTTCAGCCGTTATTGACCCGATAGGTTCGTCGGCATTAACTGAAGTACGTTCAACGGTTGAGAGGTGCAGGTGCGCATTCTTGTGGTGGAGGACGACGACACGATCGGCGGTGCGGTTCGCGACCATATCGCGGCAGGGCCTCACGCCGTCGATTGGGTCAAGAACCTGACCGATGCGGAAGAGGTCACCAGCGCCGTGCAATACGGCCTCATCCTGCTGGATCTGCAGCTTCCGGATGGCAGCGGCATCGATTTCTTGAAGCGGCTGCGCCGCAAGCCTGACGAAACGCCCGTGATCATCCTGACGGCTCGCGATCAGATCTCCGACCGCATCGAAGGCCTGAACAGCGGCGCCGACGATTATCTCGTCAAGCCGTTCAACCTTGGCGAATTGACGGCGCGTATCCTGGCAGTCGCCCGGCGTTATGCCGGCAGTCCGCAGCCGACGCTCCGGTTTGACGACCTCGAAATCGACCAGCCGCAGCGCCGCGTCAAGCTGGCGGGCAAGGACGTGATCCTGACGGGGCGCGAGTGGGCCGTACTTGACCTGCTGATCACGCGGCCGGGCGCCATCGTCTCCAAGGACAAGATAGAAGAGGCGCTCTACGCCTTCGGCTCCGAAATCGAGAGCAACACGGTGGAGGTCTATGTCAGCCGCCTGCGCAAGAAGATCGGCAAGGACCGCATAAGGACGGCCCGCGGCGTCGGCTATTGCCTGGGTGAGCGATGACCGAACACAAGGAGCCCAGCCGTGCCAGCATCACCCGGCGGCTGATCACTGCACTGACCGGCACTGTCGTCGTCTTCTGGTTGATTGCCGTTGGTATCGGTGTCTACGTCGTCAACAAGGAACTCTCGGAAACCTTCGACGGCGCATTGCAGGAAACCGCCGAGCGTCTGCTGCCACTGGTGCTCGACGATCTCGCCAACCGCGACCATTCCGGCGATCCTCAGAGCCTGGAAGAGCTCAACAAGGGGCTGAACCGTGAATATCTGACCTATCAGGTGCTCGATGGGAACGGCAAGGTCATCCTGCATTCCCACGATGCCCCGCCCACGGCCTATGACGTGCCGCTGAAGATCGGCTTCCACAATACGTCGCGATACCGAATCTACACCGAATCCTCGGCCGACGGCACGATCTTCCTGCACGTCGCCGACGCCTTCAAGAATCGCCGCGAGGCATCGCGCGAAAGCGGCGTCGCCCTGCTCTGGCCGCTGCTGGCCCTCATTCCCGCCAGCATCATCGCCATCGGCGTCGTCGTCGGCCGGTCGCTAAGGCCGATCGACCGTCTGCGCTCGGAGATCGCCACCAAGGACGGCGGCAACATGGCGCCGCTCGTGAGCGAGACGCTGCCGCTCGAGCTGCAGCCGATCGCCCGCTCCGTCAACCTACTGCTGGAGCGCCTGCGCCTGGCGCTGGAAGCCGAGCGCGAATTCACCGCCAATAGCGCCCATGAGCTGCGCACCCCGATTGCTGGCGCCCTTGCGCAGACCCAGAGACTGATCGCCGAACTGCCGCAGGGGCAATTGACGGAACGCGCCGGCCGCATCGAGACGTCGCTCTCCAATCTCGGCCGGCTGGCCGAAAAGCTGCTGCAGCTTTCCCGCGCCCAGGCCGGGATCGGCACGGGTGATAAACCCGCCGATCTCGTGGCCATCATCGAAACCGTCATAGGCGACTACGACCGCGACACGGGAACGGCAGGCCGTGTCCTTCTGGAGAACGAAACGGCGGAGAAACTGATCCGTAACGTCGATATTGACGCATTTGCGATCGTCATGCGCAACCTCATCGAAAACGCCTTGATCCATGGGCCGGCGGATGACGAAGTGACCGTCCGGATCGACGACCGCACCGTCCGCGTGATCAACGGCGGCGCCGTGCTTTCCGCACAGGAGCTTGCCGGCCTGAAGAAGCGCTTCTGGCGTGGCAAGACGAAAGCGGCGGGCTCCGGCCTCGGACTTTCGATCGTCGAGCGCATCGTCGGCCAGATCGGCGGCCATCTCGATCTACTGTCGCCGGCGACGGGCAGGACCGATGGCTTTGAAGCCAGGATCACCCTGCCGTCCGGCTGATGACGCGCTGGCCGTCAGGGATTGACCCTCGCAGAGGATTGATCTTGCAAAGACCGGCAAAGGGTGCGAGCAAGTGCGCCATGTTTCCAGCAGGTCGGCATTCATGATCGTTTCCTTCGACATTGGCGGCAGCGCCATCAAAGGCGGCATCGCCCGCTCCATGACGGATATCGTGCCGCTGGCGCGACGCCCGACGCCCAGGCACGATTTCGCCGAATTCGTCGCTGCCCTGCGTGAGGTGATTGCCGAAGCCGGCGAGAGGCCGGATTGCCTCTCCTTCTCCATCGCCGGCGTCGTCGATCCCGATACACAGACACTCACCTGCGCCAATATTCCCTGCATTCACGGCCGGCATCTTGCCGCCGATCTGGAAGCGGAACTCGGCTATCCCGTGCTGATCGCGAATGATGCCGATTGCTTCGCCATGGCCGAGGCCATGTCCGGCGCGGGCCGTGGCCATCGCATCGTCTTCGGCGCCATTCTCGGCACCGGCGTCGGCGGCGGCCTTGTCGCCGATGGCCGGCTGGTCAATGCTGCCGGCGGCTTTGCCGGGGAATGGGGCCACGGCCCCATCATCGCGTCCTCCGCCGGCAATCCGCCTGTTGCCATTCCCGCCTATGCCTGCGGCTGCGGCCAGAAGGGCTGCGTCGACACCGTCGGCGGCGCGCGCGGCATCGAACGCCTGCACAAGACGCTTCACGGGCTGGAACTTTCCAGCGAGGAGATCATCGGCCAGTGGCTCAAGGGCGGAGACCGCGCGGGACGCACGATCGACGTCATGGTCGACCTGGTCGCCTCGCCGCTCGCCCTCACCGTCAACATAACCGGAGCGACCATCGTGCCTGTTGGTGGCGGCCTCTCCAACGTCGAACCACTCCTGGCAAGGCTGGACGAGGCGGTGCGTGCCCGCATCCTGCGCAAATTCGGCCGGCCGCTCGTCGTGCCGAGCGAGTGCAAACTGGAACCGGGCCTCATCGGCGCCGCCCTGCTGGGCCTGCAGTATGCCGGAGAACGCACTCATGCTGCTTGAGGTCTGCGTCGAGGATATTGCCGGCCTCAAGGCCGCCGTCGAGGGCGGCGGCGATCGCATCGAGCTTTGCAGCGCGCTCCCCCTCGGCGGACTGACGCCAAGCGCCGGGCTGATGGCCGCAGCGGCGAAGATGCCCGTCCCGGTCTATGCCATTATCCGTCCGCGCGCCGGCGGCTTCGTCTACTCAGCCGATGAGCTTGATATCATGAAGCAAGACATCGATACGGCGCGAGCTGTCGGCTTGCCCGGTGTCGTGCTCGGTGCCTCCCTGCCCGATGGGCGACTCGATGTTGATACGCTTACGGCTCTCACCGCCCATGCGGAAGGCCTCGGCAAGACGCTGCACCGTGCCTTCGATCTGGTGCCCGACGTCGCAGAAGCCGTCGATATCGCGATCTCCCTCGGCTTCGAGCGCATCCTGACATCCGGCGGCGCAAAGACCGCGGGGGAAGGGCTCGCCGTGCTCGAACAGGCGATTGCAGCCGCCGCCGGCCGCATCTCCATCATGCCCGGCTCCGGCGTGACGCTGGCGAAGGTCGGCCAGCTTTGGCCGAGCCTGCAGATCAGCGAGATTCATGCCTCCTGCTCGGCACCCGTCTCCGAGATCGATGAGCGAGCCATCGCCCTCGGCTTCTCGGCGCCATCGGCCCGCCGCACGGATGCCGCCACCGTCAAGGCACTCAAGGCATATTTCGCGTAGAACAGACCCCACAAGGACGTGCAGCAGTTCTGTAACAAGAACGTGCAAAAGCCGCACCGGCTGCGCAAGATCGCAGTCCGCGGTGTGCAACATCATGAATTGACAAAGAAACATTAGAATGATCAATCGTTCATAAACGCATATGCTGTAGCCATGAACATGGCTGCGCAACATACGGTTATTGCAGCAAGGTAAGTTTCCTCGGGAGTAGCTGTGATCTGAACCATGTCGGTGGCGCCACCTCGCAAGAAAAGCAGGGCTGTCTTTTGGATTGCCGCCGTTGTCATCGGTTCGATCATCCTCGTAACCGCGCTCCTGGCTAACGATATGCGCAATCTGCGGGCGCTGGACGATCGCTATCACTTCAATCTGTTTCTGAAACCGGAACAACACCCCGCAGCACCGACCACGCCCGTGCGGGAACAGCAGCCATCTCATGCAGCCACGCCTCCGGCAGCGGCGCCGAAGACATCAGCCCCGGCAGCCAGCAGCGTCCGCGTCAAGCCAGCGACTGTCGCCGCCAATCCGTCCCCCAAGAAACGATCCCATCTGCTGGACGAGCCTGTCGACGCGCTGCTGAGCGCCTTTGTGCGAAGCTGGCGGATATCGGGCCAGACGCTTTGCGCCGATCTCCAAAAGTTCGGCCTGTCCGTAGGCGAATGGCGGCAAAGCGAGCTGGGCGCCGGCACTTCGGAGTGCAGCTATGCCGTCCAGAAGGGCGCCTATGGCGATCCCAAGGCGGCTTCCTTCTTCATCATCGCCAGGGGCAAACCATCAGGCGAAATCGATACCATCCGCATCAAGGTCATCATGCCTGACAATGACGATGGAAAGGCCGTTGCCGGCACCTTTGTCGATACCGTCGTCCTGTTGCTGAACGAGACCCATTGGCTGGACTTTCAAGCGGCGCTCGAGGCGATCGGCAAATTGCAGGACGTGACGCTGCAAGCTTTCGGCGCCAAGCTTGCCTTTTTCAAGGAATTCCAGAGCGACAACAATTTCAACCTACAGCTGGAATTGCGCAGAACCTCGCCGGAGCAGCTCCGCACCGCGATCGTCTTCGACAAGGCGCGCTGGACATTGCCCTCTCCCCCATCGACCAACTAAACTCCGCAACCCCAACATTCGAGCACTCCGGTTTTTGTTGCGTCGCGCCATGGATGGTGCTCATATAGACGACAATTCCGAAGGTCGGCGGATCACCGGCCGCCAGCATCATGTTTCCCGAGAGCACGAGGCGGTTTCCGAAGGGATTCATGCAAATCGTCAAACGCGCCGGTCCCCCGCCGGACGTTGGAAAGCCATTTCATTTCATGGATTCGATAGATCCCAATCCGCAGGGCCAGACTTTTGCGGTCGAACGCAATCCCCGCCTGCGCTACATCATCCCCGCCGTGGTCGCTGTTGCCTTCCTGATGGAGCAGCTGGATTCGACCATCCTGATTACCGCCGTTCCCGATATCGCCAAGAGCCTCGATACGACGCCGCTTCGCATGAATCTGGCTGTCACGACCTATATTCTGACGCTCGCCATGTTCATTCCGGTGAGTGGATGGTTTGCGGATCGCTTCGGCGCCCGGCGCATCTTCACGCTTTCCCTCTTCATCTTCACCATCGGCTCGATCCTCTGCGGCCTGGCGACCAGCCTGCCGATGCTCATCGCCACGCGCGCGCTGCAGGGCTTTGGCGGCGCCATGATGACGCCGGTCGGGCGCCTCATCCTCATCCGCAGCTTCCCGCGCAGCCAACTCGTGACTGCCATGACCTACATGACCCTGCCAGCCGTCATGGGACCTGTCATCGGGCCGGTGCTCGGCGGCTTCCTGACGACCTATCTGTCCTGGCGCTGGATCTTCTGGGTAAACCTGCCCTTCGGGCTGATCGGCATGGCCATGGCGCTGCGCTATGTCGAGGATACGGAGCGCGACGCGACGATCAAGTTCGATTTTCCCGGCTTCGTCATGGTCGGCCTCGGCTGCGTACTTCTGCAATACGGCATCGAGAATATCGGCCGCCCTGCAATTCCGGTCTGGGCCATCTTCCTCGCGCTTGCCGCCGCCGGCCTGCTGCTGGTCGGCTTCATCCGCTATGCCAGAACAGCGGAATCTCCGGCCGTGGATCTCACCCTCTTCAAGCTGCGCACCTTCCGCATCGGCACGCTTGCAGGCGGCATCTGTCGTGTCGGGCTGAATGGCGTGCCCTTCCTGCTGCCGCTGATGCTGCAGGTCGGCTTCGGCTTGAGCCCGATCGTCTCGGGCACGCTGACCTTCGTCAGCGCCCTGAGCGCGCTTGCCGTGCGGCCGGTCTCGGCAAAACTGCTGAAGCTCTATGGCTTCGATCGCATGCTCACCTGGAGCGCCGTGTTCGGTGCCGCCGTCGTCGCCGGCTTCGCATTGATCACACCCGACACGCCGCGCTGGTTCATCATCATCTATGTTTTCATCTTCGGGCTGGCGCGGGCCGGACAGTTCATGACGTCCAATACGCTGTCCTATTCCGATACTCCGGCGGCACAGCTCAGCCGCGCCACCAGCTTGGGCGGCGTGCTGCAGCAATTGAGCGTCAGCTTCGGCGTCTCCATTGCCGCTATGCTGCTGGGGCTGGTGACCTTGGATGGATCGCCGCTGACGCCGGAGAAATTCCACATTGCATTTTTGCTGATGGCGGTTATCCCGCTGCTCGGCATACCCGGCTTCCTGAAGTTGCAGCCTGAGGATGGCGTGCAGGTGAGCGGCCACCACCGGCTGCCGAAGACATAAAACGGGTATAGAGGTGTTTACGCCGCGAGCGCCGAAGACCGTGGATGCACAAGATGATCGCGCAGCACCGCGCCGGAGCGATCGACCTCCTGCATCAGCACGTCGTAGCTCCAGAGATCGGCCAGATGCTGCAGCACGCGCTTGGCATCCATATCATCGAGCATCGCGCCGTTCAGCACCGTATGCTTGACCAGCAACCGCCTATCGCCGGCAAGATCGACATCGACGATCTCGATATGCGGATCGATCCAGCCGACATCATATTGCCGTGACAGCTCGCGCCGGATACGCCGGTAGCCGCGCTCATCATGAATGGCTGCAACCCTCAGTCCCTCTTCCTCCTCGGGATCATCCGTCAGCTGGAACATGCGCATCTTGCGCATCAGGTGCGGGCTTAAGAACTGCGCCACGAAACTCTCGTCGCGATAATTGGCCCAGAGATCGCGCAGCACCGCCATGGCATCGCCGGTGCCGGCGATCTCGGGGAACCACTGGCGATCCTCCTCCTCCGGCTTCGTCACGATGCGCTCGATATCCTGCATCATGGCAAAACCGATCGCGTAAGGGTTGAGGCCGGAATAGCGCGGATCGTTGAAGGTCGGCTGGAAAACCACGTTGGTATGCGATTTCAGGAATTCCAGAAAATCGCCATCGCCGATGCCGCCAAGCTCGTGCAGCCGCGTCATGATGCGATAGTGCACATAGGTCGCAGTGCCCTCGTTCATCACCTTGGTCTGGCTCTGCGGATAGAAATACTGTGCCACATGCCGCACGATGCGGATGATCTCGCGCTGCCAGGGCTTTAGGCGCGGCGCCATCTTTTCCAGGAAATAGAGGATGTTCTCCTGCGGCAGACCGGCCAGCGCACGCCGGCGCTCCAGATCGAGATCGTGGGTCTTCTTGCCCGGCCCGCTAGGAACCGTGCGCCAGAGATCGTTGAAGATCTTCTCGTCATATTCGCGCCGCTCGCGCTCGCGCTTCTCTTCGTCGCGCAAGTCCGGCGTCTTCTTGCCGGCATAGCGATGCACACCATGCGACATCAGCGCATGGGCGGCGTCCAACGTGCGCTCGACGGCAGCATGGCCATAGCGCTCCTCGCAGCGCGCGATATAGCTCTTGGCGAAGTTAAGATAGTCGAGAATGCCTTCGGCATCGGTCCAGAGCTTGAAGAGATAATTGTTCTTGAAAAAGTGATTATGGCCGAAGGCGGCATGCGCGATAACGAGCGCCTGCATCGTCGCGCTATTCTCCTCCATCAGATAGGAGATGCAGGGCGAACTGTTGATGACGATCTCATAGGCGAGCCCGCGCAGGCCCTTACGGTAAAAGGCCTCGTGATGGGCGAAATGCTTGCCGAAGGACCAATGCTTGTAAAAGAGCGGCATGCCGATCGAAGAATAGACGTCGAGCATCTGCTCGGCGGTAATGATCTCGATCTGATTGGGGTAAACATCGAGCCCGAGCTCATCGACGGCGATCTTCTCGCAGGCATCGTGAATTCGCTGGATGGTGGCGAAATCCCAGTCCGCGCCTTCGAAAAGCCGCTCCATCGATGCCTTCTTTGCCATTATCCGCTCCTTGTTTCCGCCGTCCGGCGCTGGAAGAGATCGTGGAAGACCGGATAGATCTGGCTGCGATCGCTGACACGCCGCATGGAAAGCACCGGCCACCCCGCCTGCATCCGCTCGTAAAGCGACCAGATCGCCGAGCCGGACGAGATCGCGACGCTGCGTGATTCCCCCACTTCGAGATAAGCGAAATATTGGCAGACGGGCAGGATCTCGCTCGTCATCAGCGCCGCCGTCGTCGCATTGTCGGAATAGGCGTTGTCGCCGTCGGACGCCTGTGCCGCGTAGATATTCCAGTCGGAAGCAGGGAAACGATCACGCACGATCCGCCGCATGGCCTCGAGAGCGCTCGAAACCTGCGTGCCGCCCGTTGCCGGGCTGCGGAAGAAGGTCTCCTCGTCCACCTCTTCCGCTACGTCGGTATGGCGGATGAAGACGATCTCGACGCGGCGGTACTGCCGGGTCAGGAAGATGTAGAGCAGCATGTAGAAACGCTTGGCGAGATCCTTCATGTGCTCCGTCATCGAGCCGGAGACGTCCATCAGGCAGAACATGACGGCTTGCGCCACCGGCTTCGGCTCGTTCTCGAAGCGGCGATAGCGAATATCGATCGGATCGATATAGGGAATGCGCCGGACCTTCGATTCCAGTCTTTTGATTTCGTCTTCGAGTTGTGCTCGGCGCTTCTCGTCCGTGCACTCCTCAGCCTCCTCGATGAGCTTTTCGACCGTTTCCGGCTTCGGGCGATGCAGCGCGACGCGACGCATCATGGCAAGCCGCATCGTGCGATTGATGGCAAGATTGGCGGGCGATCCCGTCACCGAATAGCCCGAGCGCACCGGGTTGATCTGCTCCGCCGACATCAGGCGGCGCTTGGCAAGATCGGGCAATTCGAGATCGTCGAGGAAGAGATCGAGGAATTCGTCCCGCGTTAGGATGAAGCGGAAGGCATCCTCGCCGGTTCCATCGCCGCCGGCCCGCGACTTGCCGCCACCGCCCTCAGGGCGGGGAAGCATATCGCCTTCGATGAAGTCCTTGTTGCCGGGAAGAATATGTTCCTTCAGGCCCTCTGGGCCGCGATGGAACCGAGGTTCCTCGGTTCCATCCAGGGGAATGCTGATTTCGCCACCCTTCAGAATGTCCTGAATGTCGCGATTTTGAGAGGATTCATAGACCGCTCTCTGCACCAGCGCTTTTGCTCTTCGCAAAAATCGTTGACGATTTTCCAGACTTTTTCCGCCTGGGTTCAGGCGTCTGTCAACAATGTGCATTCCTTCTTCCTTGGTGGCTCATCCCGCCTGTTTCACACGCATGTACCATTCCACAAGCCGCCGGACTTGCCGTTCGGTGTAACCCCGCGCGACCATCCGCTCGACGAATTCGCCATGTTTCTTCTCCGTCTCGCCATCCTTCTTGGAGCCGAACGAGATGACGGGCAGAAGGTCCTCCACTTGAGAGAACATCCGTTTTTCGATGACTTCACGGATCTTCTCGTAGCTGGTCCAGGACGGATTCTTGCCGCCGTGGCTCGCTCGTGCCCGCAGGCAGAACTTGACCACCTCGTTGCGGAAGTCCTTCGGATTGGCGATGCCTGCCGGCTTTTCGATCTTGGTGAGCTCCTGGTTCAGAAGCTCGCGATCGAGAAGCTGGCCGGTATCCGGATCTTTGAAATCGACATCCTCGATCCACGCGTCCGCATAGTCGACATAGCGATCGAAGAGGTTCTGACCGTAATCCGCATAGGATTCCAGATAGGCCTTCTGGATCTCGTTGCCGATGAACTCCGCATAGCGCGGTGCCAGTTCGCTCTTGATAAACTCAATATAGAGCTTCTCGGTTTCAAGCGGCAGCTGTTCGCGGCGGATTGACTGCTCCAGCATGTACATCAGATGTACCGGATCGGCACCGACTTCTGTCGTATCGTAGTTGAAGGTTGCCGCCAGCACTTTGAAGGCAAAACGGGTGGAGGCCCCATCCATGCCCTCGTCGACACCGGCCGAATCACGATATTCCTGTACGCTACGCGCTCTCGGATCGGTCTCCTTCAGGCTCTCGCCGTCGTAGACCCGAAGCTTGGAGAAGGCGGTCGAATTTTCGTGCTTGGAAAGCCGCGTCAGAACCGTGAAGCGGGCGAGCGTCTCCAGGGTCGACGGCGCGCAGGGCGCGTCGCTGAGCTCGGATTCCTCGATCAGCTTCTCATAGATCTTCTGCTCTTCGGTGACCCGTAGGCAATAAGGCACTTTCACCACGCAGATACGGTCGATGAACGCTTCATTGTTTTTGTTGGCCTTGAATGTCTGCCATTCCGACTCGTTTGAGTGTGCCAGAATGATGCCGGAGAAAGGTATCGCACCGATATTTTCCGTACCGATGTAATTGCCTTCCTGCGTCGCCGTCAGCAACGGGTGCAGCATCTTGATCGGCGCCTTGAACATTTCGACGAATTCGAGGATGCCCTGGTTGGCACGGTTCAATGCCCCAGAGTAGCTGTAGGCATCCGGGTCGTTCTGCGCGAGACTTTCGAGCTTGCGGATATCCACCTTGCCGACCAGCGAGGAGATGTCCTGATTGTTCTCGTCACCCGGCTCCGTCTTGGCGACGGCGATTTGCCGCAGCCTCGAGGGCTGCATCCTGACGACGCGGAAGCGGGAAATATCGCCTTCGAACTCTTCCAGCCGCTTCAGGCACCAGGGGCTCATCAGCCCGGTCAGACGACGGCGCGGAATGCCATAGCGCTCCTCGATCATCGGCCCCATGGTGACAGGATCGAACAGGCTGAGCGGGCTTTCGAAGACTGGGCTCAGCTCGTTACCGGCCTTGAGGACATAGATGGGATGAACTTCCATCAATGATTTCAGCCGCTCGGCGAGCGATGACTTGCCGCCGCCGACGGGCCCGAGCAGATAGAGGATCTGCTTGCGCTCCTCCAGCCCCTGGGCCGCATGGCGGAAGAAGGCGACGATGCGTTCGATCGTCTCTTCCATGCCGAAAAAGCCCGAAAAAGCCGGATAAGTCCGGATGGTCCGGTTCATGAAGATACGCCCAAGCCTTGTATCCTTGGCCGTATCGATCAGCAGTGGTTCGCCCATGGCTGCCAGCAGCCGCTCAGCCGCATTTGCGTACATGAGCGGATCATCCCGGCACGCTTCCAGGTATTCTGAGAATGACATCTCGACTTCGCGCCGTGCTTCAAAAGTACGGGCGAACGTGTTGAACAGAACATCGTTGTTTAACATGGCGCCTCGGTAGCTTGCTATTGCAATTAACGCCGGCTTTTACGAGATCACTTTATCCCGCTGTATCTAAAGTGCGGTATGATCCGCTTCGAATCAATAGGTGATCTGTCAATAATTCGTACGCTTGATTCCAAATGTCATCAATATCTTGATGGGGTCATGCACCGAATTAATGAAACGCAACTATAGGATTGTTGCGATCATACACCACACGCATCTGGATATGCAACCATGGTCGACGCATCGGCCGCGTATTCTTGCAAATACACGATCTCGGCGAAGAATTGGTCGAAGCCAGCGTCAGGCTTCATTGTCCGCATGATTGGGGAGAAAAGATGGTGCCCAGAGCCGGAATCGAACCAGCGACACGCGGATTTTCAATCCGCTGCTCTACCAACTGAGCTATCTGGGCATCCGTGCTTCGCGTCGAGAGAAGAGCCTTGAGGGGCGCTGGGCGGTTGGTTCGCCCCGGAAGCGAGCGGGGTTATAGCATCTTGTTCGGCCATGTCCAGCCGCAAATGACTCTTTTTTGACAGGAAATCGAATTTTGCCAATTCGCGAACAAAATGAAGAGGTTCGCAACATCGAACCTCTTTGGAAAACTGCGTTCAGTCCTGATCGGAGCCGTCGGCCTTCGTCTCGTCCTCGGTGACGGGAATGGCATAGGAGCCATTGAGCCACCGCGAGAGATCGACGGAGCGGCAGCGATCCGAGCAGAAGGGATAATGCTCACGCAGTGAAGGGCGGCCGCATTCCGGACAGGGACGCGTCTTTCGCAGCGGCTCGACTTTCGAACCGACCTTGATCTCTTCAGCCTTCGTCATGACGACTATCCTTCCTGCCATCCGGCGTGGACATCGAATCCCTCGCCTGCCAGCAGCAGCATGGTTTCATAAAGCGGCAATCCGACGACATTGGTGTAGGAACCGACAAGTTTCTGCACGAAGGAACCGGCAAGCCCCTGAATGCCGTAGGCTCCCGCCTTGCCGCGCCACTGGCCGGAGGCAAGATACATGTCGATATCGCGGCTCGAAAGCCGCTTGAAACGCACCTTGGTTTCCACCACCTTCTGGCGCGCCTTCCGGTCCGGCGTGATCAGGCAGATGCCGGTATAGACGACATGGCCGCGACCGGAGAGCAGATGCAGGGCCGCAGCCGCTTCATCGACGAATTCCGCCTTCGGCAGGATGCGCCGCCCGACGGCGACGACCGTGTCGGCCGAAAGGATATAGCTCCCCTGCCAGGCGGCATCGCTCTTGATGGCGGCAAAGGCGGCATCGCCCTTCTCCGCCGAAAGCCGGCGCGCCAGCGAGCGTGGATGCTCCGATTTCCTCGGCGCCTCGTCGATGTCCATCGGCATGAGACGCGCGGGCTCGATGCCTGACTGATGCAGGAGCTCGACGCGACGCGGCGATCCGGAGGCCAGTATCAGCTTGTGTTTCAACGCCATCAGATCTCGACCTGTCATGCGGGAATGAGAGCCGGCTCCGGAGCGTGATGCCGAAAATGTCGGCGGCATCCGGCTCCAGCGAGCGGCGGACTACTTGAAACGGTAGGTGATGCGGCCCTTGGTCAGGTCGTAAGGGGTCATTTCCACCAGCACCTTGTCGCCCGCCAGAACGCGGATGCGGTTCTTGCGCATGCGGCCCGCGGTGTGGGCGATGATCTCGTGCTCGTTTTCCAGCTTCACGCGAAAGGTCGCGTTCGGCAGGAGTTCGGTGACGACACCGGGAAATTCGAGGACTTCTTCTTTCGGCATTAAAGCTTCTTTTCCTGTCGGTTGGGGCCGGCGTTCCTGTTAAAAAGGCTGGGTCGCCGGAAATTTGCGCGGAAACTACACAATCGCCGCGGTTTTGTGAACCACGTTGATAAGGGTTTCTGCATTTGTTTCATTTGCAGCTCTAAAGCGAGCCGCGATGTTCCACAAGCCTGCTCTCGATCAGGCCGAGAAGATAGTCCCTCACCCCGCGATAGGCATCCAGAACCTGATCGCGTGTTCCGTCCGTCGCGGAAGGGTCCATCGTCGGCCAATAGATGACGTCAATCGCATTGGCCCGCGTCAATTCCAGCGCGGCGTGATGCGCTTCAGGAGAGAGCGTGATGATGATATCGAAGAAATCATCTTCCAGCTCCTCCAAGGTCTGCGGCTGTCGCCGGCCGAGCGAGAGCCCCATCTCGGAAAGCACGACATCGACGAAGGGATTGCGCTCGCCGGCGCGCACCCCCGCCGAGGCGATATAGGTGCCCTGCGGCAGCATCTGCCGAGCGATCGCTTCGGCCATCGGCGAACGAATGGTATTCAGGCCGCACATGAAGAGGATGGCGCTGGGGGATTTGCCCCCGGACGACCTACCATTGTGCTCGATCGCCTGCGGCTCGTCCATGGCAGTCACCCGCGCCAGTAGAGCACGCAGACGAGCGTGAAGAGCCGCCGCGCCGTATCGAAATCCACGCTGATCTTGCCGTTCAGCCGGTCCATCAGCGTCTGGGAGCCTTCGTTGTGGATGCCGCGCCGGCCCATGTCGATCGCCTCGATGCGGCTTGGCGTGGCGGAGCGGATCGCCTCGTAATAGCTCTCGCAGATCATGAAGTAATCCTTCACGATCCGGCGAAACGGGGTGAGCGACAGGATATGGGTGGCGACAACCCCGCCATCTTCCATGCGGATGTCGAAGACCAGCTTCTGCTCGACCAGCGACAGGTTCAGCAGATAAGGCCCGCCCTCATGCCCGACGGGCGCGAAGCTGTTTTCCTCGATCAGGTCGAAAATGGCGACGGCACGCTCATGCTCGACATCGGGCGTCGAGCGGCCGATCGTGTCGTCCAGGACCACGTCGCTCAGCCGGAAGACGCCCTTTGCCATGCCTTACCCCTCGAGATTGAGGCGAATCGCGACCGACCGCGCATGTGCATCCAGCCCCTCGGAATTGGCAAGCGCGATCGCCGCCGGGCCGAGCGCGCGAAGCTGCTCCGCTCCAAGCCGGAGAATAGAGGTGCGCTTGACGAAATCCAGCACGGAAAGTCCAGAGGAGAAGCGGGCGGAGCGGGCCGTCGGCAGCACATGGTTCGAGCCACCGACATAGTCGCCGATCACTTCGGGCGTATGACGGCCGACGAAGATCGCTCCGGCATTGCGAACACCGGCCAAAAGCGGCTCGGGATCGTCGACCGCCAGCTCCAGATGTTCGGCCGCGATGCGGTTGGCGAGCGGTATCGCCTGCTTCAGATCGGAGACCAGGATGACCGCGCCGAAATCCCGCCAGCTCGCCGCCGCCGTCTGCGAGCGGCTGAGCCGCTTCAGCTGCCGCTCGACCGCCGCTTCCACTGCCCGACCGAATTCGGCATCGTCGGTGATCAGGATCGATTGCGCGCTTTCATCGTGCTCAGCCTGCGCCAGCAGATCGGCGGCGATCCAGTCCGGATCGTTGTTCTTGTCGGCGATGACAAGCACTTCCGAGGGGCCGGCGATCATATCGATGCCGACGGTACCGAACACCTGGCGCTTGGCCGCGGCCACATAGGCATTGCCGGGGCCGGTGATCTTGTAGACCGGCTCGATCGTCTCGGTGCCATAGGCAAGGGCCGCGATCGCCTGCGCGCCGCCGATGCGATAGATCTCCTCGACGCCGGCCATGCGCGCGGCGGCAAGCACGGCCGGCTTGACGGCGCCGCCGGTCGCCGGCACGGCGATGACGATGCGATCGACGCCGGCGACCTTGGCCGGAACGGCATTCATCAGCACCGAGCTCGGATAGCTCGCCGTGCCGCCGGGCACATAGAGGCCGACCGCTTCGATTGCCGTCCAGCGCGATCCCAAGCCGACACCGAGATCGTCTTCATAGATATCGTCCTTCGGCAATTGCCGGCGGTGATGCGATTCGATGCGGGTGGCAGCAACCTTCAGCGCGCCCAAAACTTCCGCCGGAACGGCCTCGATCGCGGCATCGATCTCCGCTTCGCTGACACGCATCGGCGTTGTCGCGAAATCGACGCCGTCGAACTTTTTCGAATAGTCCGCCAGGGCCGCATCGCCGCGCGTCCGCACATCGTCGATGATGCCGCGCACCACGGCGTTCACATCCTCGGACACTTCCCGCTTGGTCGTCAGGAATGCGGCGAACTGCTGCTCGAACCCTTCCGACGCCTGATCCAGCCAGATAGCCAAACTGATATTCCTCTTCACTGCGGCCGCCTGCGGCGGCAAAAATCCAACCGTCGCTGCCTATTCGCCCGCGTCGGGATGCCGAGGCTTATGGGCCGTTTCCCATGCGCCGCCGATATCCGCAAGCTGGGCCTCGATGCACTCGACATCGAGCGCGATCGTGGCGTTGGCGGCAAGGGCAAGCTCGATGGTGCCGTCAGGCCCCTCGCCCTTCTGCTCGAAGCGGATCGCGAGCAGCGACAGAACCTCGTCACGGTTGCGCCGGTCGAAGCCGCTGGAACGCACGGCCTGCACGCGCTTGAACACCAGTGCCGAACGATGGCGTTCATAAGGCTTGCTGCGCTGGTCCGATTGCTCCCAGACGAAACGGTTGGCCGCGAGCGAAAACTGTTCCTGCTTCGGCGCAAAGGACATGTCGCCGACCTTGAAGACGCTATCCTGCATATAGGCGGAGATGACATCCAGGTCCTCGGTGTCGAGTGCCATTAGCTTGAGATCGCTCATTCGTCCTTTATCCCTGATCGCGCCACTAGAGCGTTTCTGCTTTTCTTCGAATCGCGAAAACGCTCTATCCCTTTATTCTCTCGCAATTCCGGACGGAAAACCGCTACGCACTTTTCCTGGAATTGCTCTGGAACGCCCGGCAAAACACGATTGCCGAGGTTTTTCCATTCTGGACATAAGATGGGAGCGCAAAAGACGCAACCGAAGAAAGCGGGCTTGCCGGCTCTCTTCGCGCCGACGGATGGAAATAAGCTCGATCATCCAAAATGTTGTCGCGCTTTTGCGACAGCGGAATACAGAAAACCGGAAAGCTGCTCGGGGGCATGACAATCGCATATGAACGGAAGTCGCCGCACCCCCTTCTCCCCGGCGGGGAGAAGGTGCCGTCAGGCGGATGAGGGGGTGCCTGCCAGGAATACGAAAACTCGTGAATTCAAATCGATATCCCCCCTCATCCGACCTCCTGAGCCTGTCGAGGGGGCGGGCCACCTCTCCCCAAGGGGAGAAGGAATTTGCCGTGCCGATTTGCCCATATGCGATTGCTCGGGGGAGAACGCGACGCGCTTAGTCGCTGATGCGCTCGACCACGGCGCCGCAGCGCGTCAGCTTGTCTTCCAGCCGCTCGAAGCCGCGGTCGAGGTGATAGATGCGCGACACCAGCGTCTCGCCTTCGGCGGCAAGGCCGGCAATGACGAGCGAGACGGAGGCACGAAGGTCGGTCGCCATCACGGGCGCGCCCTTCAGCTTCTGTACGCCTTCGACGCGGGCGGTCTGACCGGAAAGCGAGATCTTGGCGCCGAGGCGGGCGAGCTCCTGCACATGCATGAAGCGGTTTTCGAAGATGGTCTCGGTGATATTCGAAATGCCTGAGGAGCGGGTCATCAGCGCCATGAACTGCGCCTGCAGGTCGGTCGGGAAGCCGGGGAACGGATCGGTGGTGACGTCAACCGGCTGGATGCCGCCGCCATTGCGCATGACGCGGATGCCGTTATTGGTCGGCGAAACCACGGCACCGGCGCGCCGCAGGCTTTCGAGCGCGGTGTCGAGCAGGGCGACATGGGTATTTTCAAGCGTGACGTCGCCGCCAGCCATGGCAACCGCCATGGCATAGGTGCCGGTCTCGATACGGTCGGGCAGCACGCGGTGGCGGGCACCGGAGAGCGAGGTGACGCCTTCGATGGTGATCGTGCTGGTGCCGGCGCCGGAAATCTTGGCGCCCATGGCGATCAGGCAATTGGCGAGATCGACGATTTCGGGCTCGCGAGCCGCATTGCCGATGACGGTGGTGCCGCGGGCAAGCGTGGCGGCCATCATCATCACATGCGTCGCACCGACGGAAACCTTCGGGAAGTCATAACGCGCGCCGATGAGGCCGCCCTTCGGCGCGGTGGCGTTGATATAGCCGCCATCGATTTCCATAGTGGCGCCGAGCGCCTGCAAGCCCTCAATGAAGAGATCGACCGGACGCGTGCCGATGGCGCAGCCGCCCGGCAGCGACACGCGCGCCTGCCCCTCGCGGGCGAGCAGCGGCCCGATGACCCAGAAGCTCGCGCGCATCTTGGCGACGAGCTCATAAGGTGCTGTCGTATCGACGATGGTGCGGCAGGTGAAATGGATGGTGCGGGAATAGCCGTCTTCCTGGCGCTCGCGCCGGCCGTTGACGGCGACATCGACGCCGTGATTGCCGAGAATGCGCATCAGGAGCTCGACATCGGCGAGATGCGGCACGTTTTCGAGGGTCAGGGTATCGCTTGTCAGAAGCGAGGCGATCATCAGCGGCAGGGCGGCATTCTTGGCGCCGGAGATCGGAATGATACCGTTGAGCTCATTGCCGCCGACAATCCTGATACGATCCATATAAGCAATACGGGCGAGGCCCGCCTTTCCTGATAGTTCCGGGCGCCAGCTCAGGCGCCAGGTTTCGTGCACCTGGTAAAAGGCGCTCTTTAGACGAAATAGATTAACGCATCAATTCGTTTGATGATGGGCGACATCAATCATTGCGATTCGTCCCTTTTTGCGGCGGAATCAGCATTATCCCCAGCCTTTGCGCCCGGCAGCCCATCCGTCTCGTCGGCCTGCCCGGCGCGCCGCGCCCGCACCTGCTGCTTGCGCCGCGCCAGATTCTCGCGCAGCTTCTGCGCCGCACGCTCGCGCCGCCGATCCGCCTCCGTGACCTGCTTGCCGCCCACGGCCTCGCCCGCCTCATCGCCAATCCCGTCACCGACCCCACCGGGCGCCGAACCGCCCCGCAAAGTCCGCCCACCATCGATTTTCGTCTTGTCCGCAGCCATGATTTTCCCATAGCGGAAAACGCCTGCCTTCAAAAGACCGACACATTTTTTCCAGCCATCTTTCAAAGAACTTGCAATTTGCGGCTTGCACTCCGCCCCGACCTATGGCAATAGCCGCCTCGCCCAATACGGCGCACCACACCGCGCCACGGAATGCTGCTATAGCTCAGGGGTAGAGCACTCCCTTGGTAAGGGAGAGGCCGAGAGTTCAAATCTCTCTAGCAGCACCATCTTACCTCATTGATTTCATTGAAGCCCTTGCATTCCAAGGCCGTTCGTACATTCTTCCGTTACAAATCACGTTACAAAACGGAAGCTAAATGGCCCGCCAGCCCCGATATTTGTTGAACAGAGAAGGTCGCTATTTCGCCCGTCTCGTCATCCCTAAAGATCTACGCCCTTATCTCGAAAACAAGACAGAACTTCGCGAAGCGCTGGGACCGGACCGCCGACTTGCTCTTTCACGGCTCCATAGTGCTGTTGCGAATCTTCAGCACAAACTTCATTTAGCGGAAAAGCAGGCTCAACAAGAAAAAGGCGTGCCCGCGGCCCTTGGCCGATACCCTCTCACTCCAGAACAGATCGCAGCCCGAAATTATCATGAGAGGCTGTCGCTTGACGAGCAGTTTCGAAGAAGCGGCCCCGCCTGGGCAAGTGTCGGTATTGATGACATTTACGTTTCAGATTTACGGGCTGGCATCGCCGGGAAGCTAAACGATCAGGCCCTTCTTGAGCTTATTGGGGGCCGGCTGGAACGATATCGACAACTCGGCAACACAACAGTGGAGTTCGGCACCACCGAGTGGCGCGACGTAGCGCGTGCGCTTTGCATATCCGAGCTCGAGGCTTTGGCACGAGTAGCTGAGCGGGACGAAGGTGACTATTCTGGCGAGCCGGCCCATCCCGTCATTCGAAAGTCGATGTCGGTCGCAGAGGACCTGCCGCCCGTGCCGATGGAACAAATTTTCAATCGCTACATGGCGGAGTTGAAAGCCAACGGTAAAGGCGCCGGTGCGGAGAAGCGCTGGCGTCCGATCATCGAAGATCTCGTGAAATTCACCAAGATCTCAGATGCCAGGAAGCTTACCAAAAAACACATTGTCGAGTGGAAGGACGCGAAAATCACGACACTCGCTCCCCGCACAGTCAGGGACGTCTACCTGACGGCTGTGAATGCTGTGTTGAACTGGGCCGTCTCGAACGACTTGCTTGAGGCCAACCCAGCCAGGGACGTGAAGCTGAAAGTAGCACTCAAGCCGGTGACACGTCCTAAGGGCTTTACCCGCGAAGAAGCCGTTGCCATATTGAAATTCTCTCTCGCTTACGAAGCTCCCCAATCTGACAACCCGCAGACACGGGAAAAACCTGGCACCACTGCGGCCAAGAAGTGGGCACCTCTTATCTGTGCGCTGACGGGCTCACGTATTTCAGAGATCACACAATTGCGGAAGGAGGATGTGCGAGAGGAGAATGGCATCTCCTACATCAGGATTACACCCGACGCCGGCAAAGTGAAAAACCGACAATACCGGGACGTTCCGCTCCATCCGCAGATCATTGAAAAGGGTTTTCTGAAATTCGTTGAGACCTCACCGGCCGGAGCCTTGTTTTACCCACCTATGGAGGGCAAGAGAACCGCGGACCCCGCTCAAACGGTCTCTGGGCGAATTTCCAATTGGCTTCAAAAGAACCACGTAGTTCCGGACGGCGTTTCGCCCAATCACGGTTGGCGGCATGCGTTTAAGACATTCGGCCTTGAGGCCGGGATCGATGGCCGAGTTCTCGACGCGATACAGGGGCATGCACCACGCACGGCAGGCGAAAATTACGGTGACGTGACGATTTCGGCAAAGAAGATTGCGATCGACAAGCTCCCATCATTCGCTGTTTGATCGACGGCGCACACTGTCGCAATGGCTATGGTCTGGCACTCCTGCACGGATGTTAGCGAACTGGTGGAATCGGCAAAGGAGAGCGTGCCTTGATCAGCAGAGACGAACTCTATGAACTCGTGTGGTCAAAGCCCATGACCAAGGTCGCCGAGCAATTCGAAGTGTCGAACAGCTACATGGCCCGCGTTTGTGCTTCGCTCAATGTCCCCCGGCCGGAGCGCGGCTATTGGGCGAAACTGGCTGTCGGTAAAGCACCACCACGCGAGGACCTTCCGAAGGCTCGACCTGGTGACCAGGTTTCTTGGTCCAAGGGAGGAGAGCTTAGCGTTCCAGAAAAACCTCGGCCTCATCACCGTTCGGTCAAGGCTCCGCCCGCATCTTTGGAGGAACGTTTGCCAAAGTCCAGCACTCACTCGCTGGTGCAAAATGCCAGAGCACATTTCGAAAATGGCCGGCCGGTCGAGGGCGGCGCCTACCTCAAGCCGTACAAAAAGGTGCTGCTTCATGTGACGACCTCCAAAGCTTGTTTGAGCAAAATCCTTGGCTTCGCCAGCAATCTCTTCAATTCGCTTGAGACAGCAGGGCATCGTGTGGTTCTGGCCCCATCTGATCAGCGATTTTCGCGACCACGGATCGACGAGCGCGAAGATACCAGCAAACAGCGTAGCCATCATCAGAATAGTCTTTGGTCGCCGGGGCGCGCCACCCTAGTCTATGTTGGCACCGTTCCAATCGGCCTGGCGATCCTGGAAGTGTCCGAAGAGGTGCTTATGCGCTATATTGGTAACAGCAAATACATCCGCGAGGCGGACTACGTTCCTCCAAAGGCTTCCCGGTACGCGAGAGCTTTTATCTGGACTACGAACAAGGAGATTCCCGCCGGACGCCTGAGGCTTATAGCATACAGCCCCTATCATCGCGTTTCCTGGTCAAGTCATTGGGACGAGACGGCAAATTCCCCTTTGGAAAAGACGCTCCCTGCCATCGTAAAGGCTATAGAAAGCGCGGCGATCGAGCTTGCTACTAAACTCGAGGAAGCGGACCGCCGGGCTGAGATAGCTCACCAAGAACGGCTTGCAGCCCAGGAGCGCCGGGCGAAAGAGGAGGATCGACATCAGGTCAAAAAGTCTTTCCGCGAAAGCCGGGAACATCTGACCGAAATTATCCAACGATGGTCTCAAGTGATTGGAGTGGAACAGTTTCTGAGGGGCGTAGAGGAGCGTGCTGCTGTGCTGGTCGAGGACGAACGAAGGCACGTGCTAGAAAGACTTGCACTCGCTCGTGACTTCCTAGGCAGCCAAGACCCCCTGGACTTTTTCCTGGCCTGGAAGACGCCAACTGAGCTTTACAAACCTAGATACAATGACCCAGAGGATGCCTCCAAACTTTAGTGCCGGCACCGCATCACGCTGCCGGAACAGTTTTCCGCTCCAATATCTTGGTCCAGTTCGTATCGCCCGTTGGATCTTGCTGAGATTGCGAGACAGGGAGCCCATGATCCGCTCTCGGCCCCTATCATGTTCGCATACGGTCTACAGATGCGCAAGAGTTCGATACGAATCCAGTTCAAACAGCCATTTGCGCCCTGAACGCAGCTGCCCGCGCAGCGGGAGTGGTAGTGCCTCTTTGAAGCGTTCGGATTTGAGGTACTTTGGGTGCACCAAATGTGATTTTTTCGAAGCGGGAGGACCTGCTTGTGGCGGATTTGTATGAGAAAGAGCGCGTGCAAGCGCTCACGTAACAGCGGGAGTTCGCCACCAATGCAAGTTCCTACTGAGCTTGAACAAGAAATATCGACTGGGACAAGCGTCGCTTGTCGCTTGACTCGCTCCAATAACACGTTCTAGTTTTGTTCCTGTGATTCTAGATCGCGCACCATATCCGGGCTCGCTCGTCCGAAGTTGCCGCTGTGCGTCCCATAAAACGACGCAGCTGCCGAACAAGAATTTGAGGTCTTCATTTGGTGCGGACATCGCGGTAGAAGCCGCACGTGCATAGCAAGGGTTATCGATGTTCATCTCAGAGCTGCGCATCGAGAATTTTAGAGGGTACGGTGAGGGAGACGATGCCCTCACCCTACCACTCAGTGCCGGCCTTACAGCGCTTGTTGGCGAGAACGATAGCGGCAAAACGACGATCATCGATGCATTGCGCCTTGCATTGGGAACCCGTGACCAAGAGAGTTTTCGGGTGGATGATGGCGATTTCCACCACCCTGCAGGTGGTGGGGAGCGCCGCACCGAGATCCGCATTCGTTGCAAATTTGAAGGGCTCACGGCCCGCGATAAAGCAGCCTTTGCTGAGCACCTCAGTTATGAGGATAAAGGTGCGGCAAAATCGGTCGTTCTATATCTTAATTGGAAAGCGATAGCGTCCGTCGCCGGGAGCCGCAACAGGCGATTCACAACCATTGAAACCAGATCTGGAGGGGCAGGAGATGGGCCGCCGTTCGATCAAGGCGCCCGAACCCTCTTATGCTCGACTTATCTGCGGCCGCTGCGCGATGCGGAACGCGCGATGTCAGCCGGGCGAGGCTCCCGGCTGTCGCAGATTCTTCAGCACACCAGTGAAATTAAAGAGAACGGCACGCCTTATGATCCCGCGCAGAATCCGCCCGTGGACCCGCGGGCACTGACGGTTCTGGGCATCGGGGATTTCGCGAACGAGCTTCTCAAAACACATATTGGGGTGAACAGCGCGCGGGAGAACCTCAACACTAGGTATCTCGCGCCCTTGTCATTTGCCGGAAGCAAATTGCAAGGGCGTATTTCGGTAAGCGGGGTCAGAGGCGAGGATGCGGCGCGGCTTCGGCTACTGCTGGAGAAGCTAGACCTCGAACTACGGGATGAATCTCTGCCCGATACGCCCGCTAACCGGGGGCTCGGGTCGAACAATCTCCTGTTTATGGCATGCGAGCTTCTTCTATTGGGCGCAGAGGCCGACGGTTTCCCCGTTCTGTTGATCGAAGAACCGGAAGCGCATCTTCATCCGCAGCGTCAGCTTCGTCTGGTGCAGTTCTTGCAGCAAAAAGCAACCGAGCTACGCGACGATGGACAAAAAATACAGATCATCATTACAACTCATAGCGCCCATTTAGCTTCGGCCATTGCACTGGAGAATCTGGTTCTGTTGCATGGCCGCAAGGCGTTTCCTCTCTCTTCGACACGGACAAAACTGGAGAAAACGGATTACGCGTTTCTCTCAAGGTTTCTTGATGTCACGAAGGCCAATTTGTTTTTTGCGCGCGGTCTATTCATTGTAGAGGGCGATGCAGAAAACATCCTGCTGCCGACTATAGCCAAGCTTATCGGGCGCGATCTAACCGAAAACGGTGTATCGCTTGTCAATGTCGGCGGTGTGGGGCTGCGAAGGTTTGCACGCATTTATCTCCGCAAGGAGCCAATGTCGGACGGTGTCATAGGCATTCCTGTTGCCTGCGTTACCGATCTCGATGTTATGCCAGATTGCGCCCCTGAAATCATCGGAAAGGTGAAGCCGGGAGACGCATGGCCGCTTACCAAAGATAGAAAATGGCGCGCGTTAAAGGACTTTACGACCCCTCAGCTCGCAGAGAAAAAGGCAGGGATCAAAGGGAAAGCGTCCGAGCAGAACGTTGAGACGTTTGTAGCCGATCACTGGACGTTGGAGTACGATCTGGCCTTTTGCGGTCTGGCAAAAGAGGTCTGGGTTGCGGCATCGCTTGCCGAAAATGATGATAAAATCAACGCCGGGAAGATCAAATCTCGCGATGTGATCCGCGGGGCATTGAAATCGTTTTTAGCGCTTCAGGCTGCCGCGGCGACGCCCGAAGAACTTGCCACACGCGTATATGGCTTGGTTCTCGATGTTTCAAAGCCAACTGTTGCCCAGTATCTTGCGGCTCTGCTGGAACAGCGTCGATCGAACCGAACGCCGGGCGGCCTGGTATCGGTTTTGCCCCCTTACATTGTCAGTGCCATCACGCATGTAACAACTATCCCCGGCGCGGCCCCTCCGGCCGGGGCAGGCGCCGGTGCCTAGTTATCCTGTCTTCACGCTTCCGGTCATTGACGATAGCGACATAGCATGGGTGTGCGGTCTCCTTGGTTTGCCGGCGAACGCATTTGCAGGCGCCGATGGAGCAGACCCACGGCTTCATGTACTGAAATCAACCGAGAGCATCGACATAGAAGCGTGTCCCGGCAGCGGGAAGACCACCTTGCTTGTCGCCAAGTTAGCAATTCTTGCGAAAAAGTGGACTGATCCACGTCGGGGGATTTGCGTTCTTTCGCACACAAACGTGGCCCGCCGCGAGATAGAAACACAGCTTGGAAATACTGCTGCGGGGCAACGCCTTCTTAGTTATCCACATTATGTCGGCACCATCCACGGCTTCGTGAACGAGTTCCTTGCGATCCCTTGGTTACGCTCACAGGGCATTCCAGTGCGCGCGATCGACGACCTCTTATGCGAGAACCATCGCAGACGGTTGCTGAAAACGCAGCAGTTCAGCGCGCTGGCGAATGCCATCAACCCAAAGGAAGCGGCCAATGATCGTATCAATATCGTAGGAAATTGGCGCGTTGCCACCGCGGGTTTTACGGTGCTTCGCAACGGACAACCGGAGTTCAAAGACCAGACGAAACCCGCCGCCAAACAACTTGTCGCTCTTGCCCGAAAATGCGCACAGGACGGCTATCACTGCTACGACGAAATGTTCATGTGGGCCTGCGACCTTCTCGATCGCTATCCAGATACTATTGAAGCCCTGCGCTTGCGGTTCCCCTCGGTGTTCATCGATGAGGTGCAAGACAATAGTGAACTACAGTCAGGCATCCTTCATCGAATCTTTGTCGCGGGGCCGTCGGGGGCTGCCATTCGTCAGCGATATGGAGATTCCAATCAGGCAATCTATGACAGTGCGAATGGGGCGGGCGCGACGACGGACACTTTCCCACTAGCCGCCATATGCAAGGCCATTCCCAACAGCCACCGGTTTGGCCAGGAAATTGCTTCCTTTGCAAATCCGCTTGGCCTTGCACCTCATGGCCTTATCGGCCTAGGCCCGAAGAACCCCAGGATTGCTTCTGACACAAGCGGCAATCACACCGTGTTTTTGTTTGATGACGCTACAGTCGATCACGTCGTCGAATCCTACGCCCGTTATTTGTGCGAGATCTTCACCGCCACAGAGTTGAAAGACGGGGTTTTCACAGCCGTCGCTGCGGTGCATAAACCCGGAGAGAAGGACGACAATGTGCCCCGGCACGTTGGAAAATATTGGCCTGCCTATGATCCGGCCCTGACCGCCGCGGAGCCGAAACCGGAAACCTTGCAGCAGTATTTTTTCGCAGGTGCCAAGTTGGCAGCGGAGCGCGGCGAAACCCATTTCGTTACGGAGAAAATCGCCGAAGGCATTTTCCGGCTTGCGCAGATGACAGATCCGCTGACATCCGTCGCGGGCAAGCGAAAGCATAGGCAAATGGCCGCGCTATTGGCCAGCAATCAAAAAGCGCATGCGCTTTATTTTCAAATAATCACAGGCATAGCGGTCGATCGCCAGACACTTACGGAGGAATTCTGGGATAGCACTTGTAGGCCGGCGTTCGCAGAAATTGTTAAATGCCTGACCGGTAAGGTTCCTACTGGTACTGCTGCTGACGCTTTCCTTACCTGGAACAGTGGGCCGGGAGGTGCTGCCGGGGCTCCGGCAATCGAACGGAATAATATCTACCATTATCCGGCCGCCGCACCGGAAGTCAGCATACGAGTCGGCTCCATTCACTCAGTCAAAGGAGAAACTCACACTGCGACGCTGGTGCTGGAGAGTTTCTATAGGAAGCATCATCTTGCAAGCCTCAAATCATGGCTGACAGGAGCCAAGACGGGCCAGGGCAGTGAGGGAGCGGAGAATCGCAAACGCCTGAAACAACATTACGTCGCCATGACACGCCCGACACATCTCCTCTGCCTGGCTCTGCGTGAAGACGCGATCACCGCTGCTGAGTTGACGTTGCTAAAGGCCAAGGGATGGCGCCTCGCGCGGGTTCAGGCGGGAGGATATGAGTGGATTTTATAAAGAAACGGATCGATCACTACGCCGACTTATGTGGCCGCCGTGCAGCAAGTCGCGTGTCCGGCAGCAATAGCGCGACGGCACAATGCATCGCTTGTGACAGACAGGGTATGACAACAGCTGTTTTTCGCCCCTTATTTGGTCAAGGTAAGATATTGTAATTTCGTGTGAAATTTTAACGCTTCGACAACAACGAAACTATCGAGCCGCGAAAGAGAAAGTGTTATAAATAGCGCAGTGTGACATGGAGGCTTTCTTAGCTATGGAGTCCATCTCTGCGCTTCTGCGGCGTGTCGGCCCATCGCTCTCGACAGAGTTGATCGCTGAGATGGCCAAAGACGGCATTTCGCTTACTTCTGCCCGGCAGCGGATCGCGCGTGCCGGCCCGGATGTTGTGCGCCTGGCCGGCCTTAGATTCCCGCACAATGCCCGCTTCCTTTACCTTGCCGACCAGTTCGGTGATCAAGCGTATTGGCGCGCCGTTGAGCGCGTTTTCCAGAATCATGGCAGAGCCTACTGGAGCGCGATGGCCGGTCTAAGGGCGCGTGGCGGCTGCATTCCGCGGAAATACTTTGCCGGTGTCTGCGGAAGTCCCGCCGCACGGCTAAGGCAGCTTTCGCCGGAGCGCATATTCGAGCGGCTTTCCGCGATCCAAATGCTGGAAGAAATTACCGACCCCGACACGGGGCAGCCATTTGTGCAATTCAAACCCTACGCTTACGCGCGGGATGAAATTCTGATAGTCCGTGCTCGACTGGTCGCTGAAAACGTTGTGCTCCACGGCATGAAGGAATGGTGCCGCAGGACGGGTTTTGGTAGCTTCGACAGGGTACGCATCCGCGATGATGAAACACCGCCCGTGGTTTCATCTATCACCTGGGATATGTCGGCCCCGTGTTATGCGCGCCCTTTGGTTAAAGCATCCGTTTCAGGCCTCAAGCCGGGGTTCGTGGTCTGTGATGTCAATCTCAGGGGTGTTCTCGACGAGGATGCCGTCGCTACATTTGTGCGCAAGCACGATCTAGCCTCAGCGCCTGCAAATGTCGCCCCCATCATGCCTTTCCTCATAGCAGATGGCTTCACTGCGACTGGGTTTAGTACGGCAAAGAGCAAAGGCGTCTTAGCGACCACGACCGGACATCTTTTTGGCGGAGATGTAGCTAAGGCGGTGCGGGATCTAATTAGCCTACTTTCGGATACTGGAAAGACTGCGTCGGTTAATCCCGAACATGTGGAGCGTGTCCTGTCAAACCTAACTAGGATCGAGGGCGCGGCAAACAACCTGCGTGGTGCCTTGTTTGAGATCGTTGTTGGTTCCTTGGTAAAGGATGTGGAGGGCGGCTATCTGCGCGCAGGCGAAAAATGGACAGATTTCAGTTCGGGACGCTCGGTCGAGATTGATGTGCTCCTTGACCGCCCCGACGACAAAGGTGTGCTGATCATTGAATGCAAGTCCAAGATCCCCGGCAGCAGGGTCAACCTTGAAGAAGTTCAAAAGTGGCATGGCGATCGGGTGCCGCTGCTCCACAGCATCATCCGCACGAATAGCCGCTTCTACAACAAGCCGCTGAGTTTTGAACTCTGGACGAACGGACCAATCGCAGATGACGCACTGGCCTGGTTAAGCCAGCAGCCCGTACGAAGTGATCTCAGCACTGCGTGGAGAGACGGAACAGAGATGAAAACTTACTCTGACAGAGCGGCGAACGCCGCCATCCGGAAAGCTCTGAACGAACACTATTTCCGGCATCCTTTGGCGAAGATAGAGGGCGCTGTACGTCGCTCAGCTCAGCAAGCAACACCAGTTACTAGTGTATGAGGGGACTGAATGACTACCGTCAGCCAGGAGAATTGGCATTTCCGTCTAAGCAATTCGTCTCAGGTTGAGCGGCTGCTCGGCACCGATAAGCCTGATACGATTCTGGAATTTCCGAGTGCCGGCGATCTCGTCAAACATCTCGGAAATGACCACAGTGATGAATACATGCGATTGCACTCGCCGATTGACGAACGTCTCGATGCAGATCCTGTCGCGCAAGAGTGGGATCGGCTGCGAACGCGATTAAAAGATCTAAAGCATTTCCCGCGTTATCGGCGCAACGAATATGACCGATACCATGCTGCGGCCCGTGCGACTTCCTCCGGCACTGCGGATTCATCTCAAACTATAATAGTCAGCGGACTTGACGAAGAAATTGAAAATTCCCGTATCCTCGTTCCTGCCGGACAAGTTCTGTTTCATGGCCGAGCCAACGACGATTTGACCAATCTTCAGCCGTACCCGACATACATATCCACCTCCCTTCACCCCATAGTCGCGCGCAACAGCGCCTTCAGAAGGGCGGGAGTAGAGAATAAGAATGGTCAACCGCGTGTATTTGTCCTGACTCTGAAAATTCCACTGCCGGCGTTATGGGGGAAAACGGGACAATCTTGCGAATACGAACTTTTGCTTCCCAGGAACCTTTTCGTTGAAGAACGCGCGCGCACTTCCGGTACAAAATATGAGACGATTTTCGCGGATGTAACAGCCCGGAAGTAAGCTATGAATTAGACATCAATACTATCTGTGTGACGCAATGGCCGTAAGAACTTTATATTTCGATGAATCGGGATTTACCGGATACAATCTTCTCGACCCGTTGCAGCCCATTTTTGCGATTGCAAGTGCTGACATTGCCGGGGACCAGGCCCGTGAGATCCTTCGCGACTCTTTTCCGCGCTATAGAGGTACGGAGTTTAAGTTCTCCAACATCTGGGGTTCGAACAGTCGAGCTGGTTTGCTGAGATTCGCCGCTCACCTGGAGAGTTTGCAGGATTTGGCCTTTATCTACATGGCCGACAAGCGGTTCGCTGTGCTGACCAAGATCGTCGATTTTCTCATAGAGCCATACGTTACGGACGGGGGGTACGATTTTTACGCGGATGGGTTTTGCTGGAAGTATGCGAACTACATTCACTTCGGATTGACACAGTTCGCGCCGCCGGAGCTGCTAGATGCCCTGCTGCGTCACTATCAGACTTTTAGCCGCAACCCGACACCAGAGGGACTTGCGACCCTACAGGCGCGGCTCAGCATGATGGCAGCAAGCACGGACGACCGCGTTAAGATTTTTCTTGAACAGATGGCACTGGGTGCGGCGTTGTTTGAGCGCTACCATAGCCTGGAAAATTTCCATGGATCGGACGAGTTACAGACGACAACAATGCTGGCGATCGTATCGCACTGGCGTCAGCGCTATCCCGAGGACTTTGTCGTCATCCATGATGATTCATCAAACTTCCTCAGAAGCCGCGATATGTGGGGAAAGATTACTAGTCCGGACGTTCCGCCTCAACTCCATCGCAGTGGTGATGGCAGTTTCGTCGAATATCCCCTGCGTGTGATTTCAACGACGCCAATGAACTCGCAGGAGAGCTTCTCTATTCAGTATTGTGATTTGTTGGCGGGCCTCGCGACCAAGCACTTCAGCCCGCGCACAGAAGGGGACGACCGGGCGTTTATGGATCAAGTAATTGAGGCTGGCCTGAAGCATATCACCTACAACGGCATACGGCCGGATGTAATATTTCCTGATCAGATTCCTCCCCGTCGTCTTGATGGCCCGGATATCGTCGATCAAATGACAGGTATTATCTATGGTTCTCACAACCGGAATAGTTAGAATAGGATGTTTCCGGCGAGTTACTGGCAAAATTTGAAGGGAGATTTCAATGTATCGTATCGTCTCCAAAAAGCCTTCGGACTGTTCTGCTGAGGAGCTTGAGCTGTTTGCCAAATTAGTTATGGCTGGTGGTGAGGTTGCGAACGGTTTACCCGCTCGCATTCAGAAGGCGGCTAACGTTGTGATGTTGTTTGATGGCGATAAACTGGTCGGGACGGTTGGACTGAAGCGCCCTGAGGCGGAGTATCAGAATAAGGTCTTTCTCAAATCTCAGACAGACAAAGCACCAAAGGATTTTCCGTTCGAGCTTGGCTGGGTTTATATCGCGCCGGAGCATCGTGGCAGCAAGAAAGCGACGCCGCTAATTGAAGCGGCGATGAAAGAGTCAGACGGAGCTCCGATATTCGCGACAGCTCGGGAGAACAATGGAGCAATGCATCATCTCTTAAAAAAGGTAGGTTTCACTCTTTCCGGAGGATCTTACGCCTCCAAGCAAAATGCCGGACAGAAAATTGTATTGTTCGTCACCGATGCGTCATGCGAGAAATCGGTTGATAGCAGTGAATGAAATTCATAAAGCAGAACAATTAGATACCAGTTCCAGGTTTCATCTCGTCCGGCGAGTCCGGCAGTATTCGAACGATCTAATACTGTCCACTTTAGGCGGCAGGTCGAAATCGCTGAACGACGTGAATGAATGCCCGAAGCGACCCTCGGTAGCGGCGAAATCTGCTCACTTCCACCGATCGTGCAAGCAGCGAAAGGGCCGATTAAAAATCCAGCCACCTATGCATCCCTCCTTAGCAGCGCCCAGAGCAGACGACGCGCGACACGGCTCGGAGGATCAAGTCGGTCACCTGCCGCGCGCCGGATCAGACCGAGCCACGCCTCTTCAGCAGAGTCCCTCTCCGGGGGCGCGAGCATGCATTCCAGGAGATGAATAGTGCTACTGCTGTAGAACTGCCCAAGAGCAACGCGAAACAGGCCACGAGCGTCATATCCAATGAGGGCTGCAACATCAGCCACCTTATCAAGGGGCAGCTTTGCATTGCCGTGGAGGACCAAGCGAAGAAGGCGCTCAGGCGATCCGGGCGGACCGTCGAGCCTCTCAGGATCAAGGCCGGCGGCTATGGCATATTCGCAAAGATAGTTGCGGATCGGCAAGTCATTCATGTCATCTGCTCGTATGTTGATACTGATGAATTACTTATAGCGAAGGGCCGCTTGGGAGTGTCGCGGGCAAAGTGACGGCGGGAAGGAACCCTGAGCCTCGTCAACGCAGAAAAGCTGCTCCTCTACGTTGAGCCCACGGTCTATCGACGCACGCGACCGAAGAGGAATGGCTGCGCTTCGGGACCCGTCAGCGGGCAGCGACGCTACAATCAGCATCAGGGCTCGCGATTGTAGAATGGACGGTCAGTTCTGCCTCTTTTTCTTTTTGCGTACCTTCAGGCGGACGAAGAACTCTCTGAAATGGACAACATCTTCCGCCTCGAGCATGCCCTCAAGGGCTGTCCAAAAGAGTTGGTCTTCATCCAGGTCGAGCGCGAGCGCGACGGCCTTCACATATTCAAGTTTCAGCCGCGCTCGCCCGGAAAGAATTCCGGACATGTATGTTCGATTTGGCAGCATCGCAGCTCTCAACAATTCCTCGCCTGTATATCCGAGCTTTTGCATGCGCTCGTTCAGCACGATGCCCAGCTGCTGCCAATTGCGATGATTAGCCGTCATTCTCGTCTCCAATGTCATGAAGACTTCCTGCCTTCGTCGCACTCCTCTTAGTTTCCGCCTCCACTTTGCTCCAGCTTTGGATCATGGCGTTTACTCGCGGCTGAACCCGCCGGCGTGCTTCCCTACGGCTAATCCCGCTCAGTAATAATTGGTCGTAATCTGTCAGATTGTGACGGAGATAATTCTGTAATGTGATTCCGACAGCTTTGCCGATAGTAGCGCGCTTCCAGTTGCTGCGAGCTACCTCGGCAGCAAAGAAGTTCACAGCGAAATCCGGGCAACCGGGGTGATTGAATCTGATGTGGGCCACAACTTTATCGATGCTGTATTTGGCCATGCCTTGCTCCTCTGGAACGAGTGAGCAAACTAATAATCACATGGACTAGGGAGTAAGCAAATGCTTACCATCAACTATGCTGTGGATATTCGATCAGCTGTTTGCGCAAACGATTACAGCATTCCGATAAGTTCTGCTGCAAGATTTGCTTGCTCGCTAGATTAATGATCGAAGTCCTACAAAAGACTACACTTGTGATGGGGATGCCGTCTGTGTCGACCGAGCTCCCGGCGACCGGAACCTCCTCTGTCGGGTGCAAACACCTCCATATGGAAATACTGATTTCGGGAAATCCGTATTCCGTGCTTCCCAGATTGCAAGTTCCGTCCTCGCCTGCCGCGTAGAGACTGACCCGTCGCTCAATCCTCCCATGCCACAAGCCCTGCTCCAGCCCGCCAACCGATAAGGCCTAGTCTGCAACTATTAGGAGCCTTGCATGGGAAAACACATCGTCTTCCTCCTCGTTTGCCTCGGATACCTCTATCCGCTCTATGCTCTATGGAACGCCCTGCCCTTTTGGCCTTACCTCGCGATCGACATAGGCGTCATCGCGATTGGGCTCGCCGTGACTGGGTTCGCCCTCTATCTAGGCACGTCCATCCAAACGTTCACGATTGTGACGGCCTTCTGCATTCCCATCATCTACGGTGTGGCAATGGAGCTCCCGAACTTGTTTAGCATCGAAAAGTCAAATAACGCATTCAAGGAGACGCTGAAGCAGGTCAACTAGCGGGAGGGGCGTTCGCGCCCTCCTTAATTCCTGATTTCCTTAAATCCTGATATCGAGATCGCTCAACCCCTGTTCGAGGTTTTGGCAGCGCGCTATCGCTTGAGCGGCACCGGGAGACACCATGAGCAATATGACCTTGAAGGATTGGCGCGAACATGTGGAAGCACTGCCTCACAAGGAGCGGAAGAAGCGCGATCAGGCATCGATGCGGGAGTATCTGATGTTGTCGGCCACTGTTCTATCAGCTCTCTCAACGGCCTTGGCAGGCGTGATCGCGTTCTCCCAATACCAGACAATGAAAGATGCCCTCACGGCCCCTGAACGCAACCGGACGTTCGAGCAACTGGTCCTCACACTGGATCCATTCTGCGACACGGTGCGTCAGGAATGGCTGGATTTCTTAGTGAACAAGGGCGTGGTACAGCCATTCGACCCTCAGAGCCCCGCTTCGATTGACCGCGTGCAAAAGAGTCAGGGGATGATTGGTTCGAAGCTGATCGCGCTCGTGCCAGAATTGAACGCGAAGATGCGAAGCTATCGCATTTGGGCCAGACCCAATGACCGGTTAGCTGCCGCATCTAGCCAATGGGCACTGGTCGAGCATGTCGGCGACATGTTTAAACCTGAGCGAATGAAGGGGCCGGACGTCTATGCCGGTTGGGAGCAGGCCCTCGCCAAAGAGAGCAAGCAATGTGACGATCTTCAGGAGAACCTGATCCAGTCGTATCGGGACGCCACGCCTCCGGACAGGGGCCTGTTTCGCGCTCAACAATGATTTCCTGTTTTCCTGAATTACGGAAATGCGGACTTGACAGTAAGTAAGCATTTACTTACATCTGAGCCACCAACGCGGGATAGTCCAGCCAGGTAGAGCGGTGGCATGATAAGCCGGCCGATAGCCATCGCGGGGTTGCGCTCGGTGCCGGAAATAATTGTCGTGCTCCGAACCATCGGCATATTTGATATGGCCGACTAACTGGGCCGCCCCCTGAAATCGTCTTCACACCGGCGGAAATTGACGAGGTGGTCGCTAGAGCGGTTGAAACCGGGAAGCCTGAAATGAGCGAGCCGAACGACAAGAGACCCTAACGATCAACTCTTTCCGTGACCATAAACGGCGCGGTCTACGCCAAGGATCGCGTGAAGGTTGCGATGAAAGCGTTTGCTCTGCATGACACGATGACGCCGGAGGAATACCACATCACGGGCGTCAGTTCAGACCTCAATGACCTGACGGCAACGTCAAAGCTCAAAGTCCTTCTTGATGTCGAGGAGAAGGATGAAGCTAGGCGGGTCTTCCGGGGCGGCAAATACTTCCGCGAGGTGAAAATCTAGGGCGTTAAGGCTTGCCTTTCGTTGCGGGCGGCTACCGAAGGGCGGATTCCTGCCGCCAATCGTCGACAAATCCTCCCGGTTGCGCTACCGCTAGAGGAATGGACCTGGAACATGAACCATGACGATCTGCCTGCCACGTCGGCTCACACCTTACTCTGACCGAGAACTAGGCCACCAGGCAGCCCTCGAGGATACGTTCAAGACGGTGCTCGGACTGGTGGAGCGCTCCGGATGGACCAAGACGGAAACGGCGGCCAGGCTACAGGAGCTCGCATTCGCTCACCTCTCCATGGAAGGGGCCAGCGCCCAGACGGAGCTCGCCATTCTGCACGCCTCGATGACGAAGCATTGATAGGGTGGGCCATGGATAGCGGCACAGCCTTCATCATCTGGCTCGTGGGCATGTTTATTACAGGCATTCTCTCGGTAAAGCTGGCGATCATATGGGCGGCCGGCTGGGTTGTTCTCTTGATCCACGCTCTATGGACCGACAGAAAGAAGTGATGAGGCTCTGGTATTTGACCATAGAGCGTGACGGCATGCCGATCATCCACGACAGGCTTGTCAATGAAGCCGAGCTCCTGGATCTCTGTCATGCCCATGGCGATCCCCTGAAATTCGTGACAGCCTTTTACCTCAATCCGGAGGCCAACTCTTTCGATTGTGATTGAGGTAGAACAGAGATAACCTACCACAGGCAGCGACCAAAAGTTGACACTCAACCATACCCGCGCCAATGAAAGGGTAAGTTCCGTCAACCTTCCAGGCCAAAACGACAATCTCCACCAGGAAGAACGTCAATCTCCGGACAAGCCAAATGGCGCCCTAACGCACCGCTAAGTTGGCACAACTTTACATTCCGTTGTCGCTTTTAGCCCGAAATCAGGGTTTTGACGATTTTGTCAACTTAAGCACCCGCTAATCCTCGAAAAGCGAATGACGCTTAAAAGCTCACAGAGCGCGTCCGTCTCAGAAAACGACTACAGAGACGAGACACATCAAAGGAACGCGCTGCAGACGAACCTCGAGTCAATCTGAAAGCGCGCACTCCTAAGCGATAAACATATTTCGCCCGGGCGCCAGAGAGGCGAAGGGAGACACCTAGGCTCAAGCAGAGCGGCCCCACTAGATTGCGCAAGCAGCACTGAAATCGAGACGTCTAAATCCTGGCGGGTTGTGAGACTCTGAGCAGCGATTGGAAATGAAAACATGAAAGGAGGTTGCCGTCAGCGCCACCGTCCGATTTTCCTCATCGGCTAAACCGCAAACCTCCGCATAGCCGTCACAGTTTTTCGGAGGTGCGAACACAAAGGTCCGCATCCCCTGCCAAAAGCGACCAGGCCCTAAAGGCGATCCTCCACAATCTTGCCAACGATACGACGGATCTCGCTGACCTCCTTATTGTTTGCCGGATCGTCGTTCATCTTCTCCAAGTCAAACCGAAGCCGCTCGATGATAGCAATCGTCGCATTGATGTTGCCGCGGGTCAGCTTTTCTTCGGTCGACAGGCTATCCCAATCATCGTAATCGAAAAGAATAGCTCCCCTGCTGTCACGTTCTACAACATAGCCGTTGTCGTCGTAGTGCGGATAGTAAGCGGCTACCAAGCGAAAGAACGCCGCCCTCTGAGGATTGCTGGGCTCGATGTCCCTTGCCATCATTTCGAATAAGTCGCGGATCGGCACGTCGATCCCCGTGTAGCGGATGCGCTTCTGAATTTCCTTCGGGTATTCAAAATAGTAGCTATGTGCGGTGCCGTAGGGCGTAGTCGTATTGTCCATCTGCATTTCTCCTTACGAGCAAGGTCCGGCGCCCAGCCGGACCTATTTCATGCGGACAAGCACGACGTTGGTCGAGGTAAGCATCTGCCTGGCATTCCCTTTGCTGCGGTGTTGAATGATGTATAGCCAAAGCCGGCCTGCGAACGCACATTTTCCTGTGGCTTTTTCGCAACAACGCTACTCGGATAGCAAAAACCGATAGCCGGGTGGCTGTGATCCTCGATAGAAGCCAGACATCTCTTTCATTGAGCACGGCACGCGAATCTACCAATGTCCAAGCGTCACCGCCTAACGATATATCGAAGCAAGCTCGGTGATGCGCCGGTGGACCTGGTATATGTCGAGGAGACTCTCAGGCGGTCACAGAGGCGATTTCGCGACCGGAGAGTCCTCACCCCCGAAATTGATCTCGATGCCTACCGGTGGAGCGCTTTGGTCGATTGGATCGATATTGAGTTCGAACTGGTGCGTCGCACTCAGCATTGGAAGCTCAACGATCGGATCGAAGCCCTCACCGGCCGCAAGGAGTTTCCAGAAGCGCTGGAACTCGATGCCGGCAAAACCGCCACCCGATACAGGTTGCGGGTTCAAGAGCCTGATTTTGCAATGACCTGGAAGGTGATCGAGGACATCAAGGCCGAGTATGGCTTCGTGGCCCCGGCGCGTGTCGTGGGGCTGGAAGTTAGCATAGATGCCTATCCGAAAATCGTGAGTGAGGAGGCCAGGGCACGGTTGCATGGTGTTCTGGTCCGACATTTCTTTCCGACCACGGCAATTCTGACGGGCGACAAGAAATGGCCGAGGTTCTTCCCTGGGACGGTTGACAAGACGGATTACACAGTCAGCCGCAACAAGGATGACCCTCGACTTGACATAATCGATCGAATGATGCCGATCACAGATAGGCCTGTCACCTATGACGCGACTTTCTATGCAGGTGAAAAAGATGACGCATGGGCATTTTGGCGAATCCAAAACAAGGTCCTAGACAAGCAGAACAAGGCGGCCGGGACCAGTGAAATCTTGCCTGAGGACAGAAAGCGCGTCCGGATTGAAGTCGCCTTAGGTCCTGATGGATGCCGGGAAGCAGGTCTCCAGGATTTTGAGGCTATAGGCCAGTTCAAGTTTACCAGGCTACAAAAGCGCTTCTTTAAGTTTGTGAAGCCGACATTTGGAGTATTCCCACCGAGCGGCTTCGGCGCTCATTCTTCGGCAATCAAGATGCGGACAGAGGAAACACGCAGAGAAAGATTTCTAAACGCTGGCGTCTTGGGACTTCAGATCCGGGAGGACGCTAGGGAAGACTACAGAAGACTGGAAATGGCCAACTTCGTGAGCTGGCACAAGGCACGCGGCAGTAAGATGCCGCGCAAAAATCGGACCGGCGCGGGTTCGTATGGAAGCATGGTGGCTTACGAGGAACTGGCCCGCATCATCGAGCGCGCGCTTGCTGGTCTTCAGAGAAGAGTACGGAGGGAGATGAAGGGATAGGTACGTCTACAGAGTTTGGCGTCCGCTCTATATGAGAGACGGCATTCATGAAAACTTACACATATAACCAAGTTATTAGGTAAACCGCGAGGCAGTAAAGCAGCTTCATTGAAAGCATTGGCCTGCGGTGCCGGGATACAAACTATACCTTCGGGAAAAACCTGTATCGATCACCTGCTCCGGCAACCGATCCACGGACTTTCCTTGTCTCCGGCGAATGTTATTCCTCTCCGAAAAAGTCCTCATCAAGCCGCTTGAACTCGACCGTTCGATAGTTGCGGACACCCACGCGGTGTTCGATCATCAGATCGGCCAACTCCCGGCCGTCGATTAGAATGACCCGCTGAGCGAGATGCTTGACGTAATCACGAGCCGGCTGGCTGAACGTCGAGGTGGTGACGAAGACACCCTTAGTGGCGCCGAGACCGACGAGACTTCCGACGAATCCATTTACGTCCGGTCGGCCAACTGGATTGCCAGGCGCATGGCGCTTGGCCTGAACATAGATGCGGTCGAGGCCCAGGCGATCCTCATTCACGATGCCGTCGACACCGCCGTCGCCGGAGCGGCCGAGTTGGGCAGCAGCGTCTTTGTGGCTGCCGCCGTAACCCATAGCGACGAGAAGGTCGACAATTAGCTGCTCAAAGAAGGTGGGGCTGTTTGCAAGGATGCGCTGGAGAAGTTCGTCGCGCAGCGCGGCCTGGAGTGCCGCGTGGGCAGCGTCAATCTGCTCCTCCGGCGTTGTTCTAGATGAGGTCGCATCGAGTGGCTTGGCTATGACGGCGTCCTGTTCAGCTGCCTCGCCTTCGTTCCTGTAGAACTCGCGGAATTCGGGCTCCCGCATGAGTAGAGCTACATCAATGCGTTCCGGCGCCCTCGCCAACAGCGTCTTTCCCTTGTCTGTAGCAACAAAGCGACCCCGCGCCGGCGAGGCGATCAGCCCAGCCTTGCTCATATAGAACTTCGCCCAGTGGATGCGGTTGTGCAACACGCGCTGGCGGCCGCTCGGCAGCAACTCGTCTCGCTCCTCCGGCGTCAACCCAATCTCGTCGGCAAGGCGCTCCGCGACGTCAGCGACGCGTGTTTCGCCTGCGGCAGCGAGGCGGAGCACAGGCAGCATGAGGCTCTGATAGTCGGGTATCATCGTCTAGGCTCCGCAATGTGGTCGGGTCGGAGGTCATGCACTCCTTACGACATCCATCAGTCGTGAGTAATCGGTCACCACGTCATACGTCACTTTGTCAGTCGTCACCGAATTTCCGATTTTCTCGAAGAAGCGCCGGGCGCACTCGATCTTTGTGCTCTCGAACTCTCGCAGCTTCAGGGATGACAAGGTGCCCTTCGTCTCGGCGACAAAGTAGATGTGCCGAACCGATCCTTCCTTGAACGAGATGGCCCAGTCCGGATTATAATCGCCCACAGGGGTTGGAATAGTGAAGCCTTTCGGAAGCTTGGCGTAGACAACGATCTCGTTGCTGGTGTCCAAATGCTCGACGAACTTACGCTCGGTGTCTGAATCGAGAAGCGCATAGTCGTAGACATGCTTCTTCAGCTTTTCGCTCGCCCTGGAAAAGTCCTGAACGGTCTGACTGGCCGTGAATATGTCGCTCTCGTAGCGCTCGGCAACAGCATCGTAAGTCAATCGCTCGATGACCATCGTCGCCTTCTGCTCGATGATGAGACGGGATGTTTCGCTGATAAAGTGTTCCGGGTTCTGCTTGAACTGGGCGAATACACTCGGCTGGATCCCAGACAGGATCTCCGCGATAGTCTGCCGGGTGAGCTGGGTCGCTTCGGCGAGCTTTGCCAGCAAGTCGTACTTGACGAGTGAGACAACCGTCTCGGCTTGATACGTCTCTTGCTCGTTTTCGCGGAAGCTCTTGCCATCCCCGAGGGAGTCATAGGTCAGGCCGTCTCGTTGGATGCCTGCTGTGACCGTATAATGCAGCGGTGTCACCCGAAGATGACTGTCGAGCACGCTGATACTCTTGCGGATCAGTTCCGCCGGCTCAAACTCGACCTTGTAGACTGCCTTCTGGTTGATCCGGCGCCAGAGCTCCTGAAATTCCTTCCGGTGGAAGTTGTCATTCAGCGGGTTGCGCTTTGAGCGGCGGTCATCCTGTATCTTTGGCAACTGCCGTTCATTGAAGACACCGTCAATCAGTTCCACGATCTGGTCGGTATAGGACTTCAAATCTTCCGGTAGCTCAGCCAGCGTCCCACTCTCACGGGCGGCCTGATACTTTTCAGTGATGTTCTTCTGCCGGTCAACATAGCCGTTTTGCACGAGATAGAACTCTATGCCCGCCGCCATGTCGGACGATATCTCGATGGGCGCGCCATCCGCGTGAATGAGCTTACCCTTGAAATACTCCTCGTTCGCCTGCCGCGGTCGGGCAGTCAGCGCCTCGACCATTTCCTTCTGAAGCGCATCCACAAAATTCCTGTAGCTCTCGTTGGCGACAACCGTCAGCACGTTGATGTCGTGAACAGTGACCGGATTGTCCATGCGATCACCGTTTTGGTCCACGCTCAAACGCAGCCCACGACCCACTTCCTGGCGACGCGATATTTGATTCTCGCTGTGCTTCAACATACACATCACGAACACGTTCGGGTTGTCCCAGCCTTCACGCAGCGCGGAGTGAGAGAAGATGAACCGGGTCGGCTCTGCAAGCGATAGCAGCCTCTCCTTGTCTTTCAGAATCAGGTCATAGGCGTCCGAATCTTCCGATTGCCCCCTATTGTCCCCCGTCTTAGCGACGTCGGGGTCCTTGAGGCGATTGGTTTTCCTGTCGATCGAGAAATAACCGTTGTGAGTCCTCACGGGATCGATGCTGGCCAGATATTCGCGGTAGGCCTCGTTGTCGACGGCAAGCTCCGACAGATATTCGTCCTTGAGAAGCGCATACTCCTCCTCGAAAACACGGGCATACTCGCCGCGCTCGTCGGGTCGCATATAGTCGCGATACTTCGCCACCTCATCGATGAAGAACAAGGACAGCACCTTGATGCCACGGGAATAGAGCTGCTTCTCCTTATCGAGATGTGCCTTGATCGCTTCCCGGACTTGAATGCGGCGAATGTCGCGTTCTGAAACGTCACCGTTAGGTTCACCCGCCCTGAGAACGACACCGTTCGTGAATTCGACGGTCTCGCTCAGGGTATCGATCTGGCTGACGGTAAAGCCGCGATACTGATCAAGTTCACCCGACAGCGTAAAGAGGTCGTCCTTGAACTCTACACGGCGAAGCTGGCGCTTGATCTCCCCCGAAGTCAGCTTTACCTCCAGCTCGATCCGGGCAATCGGAGCTTTTTTCGAAATCTCGATGCCTTCGAGATAGAGGTAGGCATTGGTGCCTGCGAGACCGCGTGCCTGGATGCCGCGGACAGCAATCTTCTTCACCAGCTTCTGGTTATAGGCGTCGAGCGCGTCGAGGCGGTGAATGCGGTTGTGCTGCGTCTTGTGCGTGGCCGAGTATCGCAGGATCATCAGCGGCTTGAACTTCGGCAGGGCTTCGGTGGTTGCCGCGCCTTCCATCTTCTGCGGCTCGTCGAGGATCAGGATCGGACGGTTCGACGCGATGACGTCGATCGGCTTTCTCGACTGAAAATCATCCAGTTCGTCGTAGATACGGCGATTATCTGCCCCACGAGCGTTGAACGCCTGGATGTTGATGATCATCACATTGATGCCGGCGTCGGATGAGAAACTTTCCAGCTCATGCAGTCGCTTCGAGTTGTAAATGAAGAACCGTGCCTTCTTGCCATAGCCTTCGGTGAAGTGATCAGCGGTGATCTGCAACGACTTGGCGACGCCTTCGCGAATGGCGATGGAGGGCACCATCACGATGAATTTCGACCATCCATAGCGCTTGTTCATTTCAAAGATGGTCTTGATGTAACAGTAGGTCTTGCCTGTCCCAGTTTCCATCTCGACGTCAAGATGGACGCGGGTCGCCGCAACCGCATCCCTCTTGTAAGCAACGGGAACGGCCACGCGTTCTCCACGGGTGTTGAACGTGGTGAATTCGGTCAGCGACTGCGACAGCGGTAGATTCTGGCGCCGCTGCACCTTCCGGATGTTTTCAAGGATCTGTGCCTCGCTGATCGAGAAATCGGCATTCTTGAAGCCCTCCTCGAAGGCGCTGGTCTGCGCCTTCCGGCCGGGATCGATCCGATAGCTCAGCGCATCAGATTTCACCTGGCCTTCGAAGCAATCGACAACCGCGTCGACCGCATTGGTCTGGTAGGGCTGGACCTTAAATTTGAGCTTCATCGGACGTCGACTTTCTTAAATTTCTTTCTTAGCTCTCTTTGGGCTTTCTTAGAATGTTCACTATTCGTCCGGTAGACGCCATTCGGGGATTGCCTTGGACCCTGTGTTATGGATCCGCCCCTTCATTCTTAAACCACTCAAAAGATTGCCGATTTTTCGCTTCTTTTGGCCTTCGTCGAGAGCTTCGCTGAGCTTGTTCCAGAGAAGGTCGTCGATTTCCTTTCTTGAAGCTCGCCCAAACTTTCTTAGAAATTCGAGGACCATCTCCTCATAGTGCTGGTCGTCGAAGGCTCGCGTTTTTATATATCGCGCCTTCTGCGAGGTAGCATCGGCAACTCTGGCCGATATGAAGAAATTCGGCTTCCGGCCTTCGATAAGGCGCGCCTGCCTTAGGTGGCGTACGGCGTCATCCGTAATTGGGAGATGTTTCTGGATGCGGTCTAGCGCGAGAACATCGGCAAGCGGTAGCCCGGTCTGCTGCATGAGCAATTGGCTGTAGGCCTCATCGACAATGCGGCCGTGAATGGTCAGGCGGACAACGTCCGGCTCGGTCAGGTCATAGTCCGGCAACGGAAAGAAGCGCTGCCGCTGTCTGCGATAAATGTCCTGAATGCCATAGCCCATATGGTCGATCATGTTCAGCTCGGTCATGGCCTGGGTTAGGAAGGGGTTTCGATAACGCAGAGGCGTGCGGTCGCGCAGCACGTAGTCGTCAGGTTCGCCTTCAAAGAAACCACCTTCATTGACCAGGATTAGCCGATCTGGCCGCTCCGTTACGATGATACGTGCCAAGCGGGCATAGTCCTGATGGGCAATGCAGTTGTGCAGCGCTTCCAGAACGACTTTCTGATCGTACTTTGCCACCTCGTGGGCCAACAACTCGTTTTCCGGAAGCAAGCGGAGTTGAATATTGCGGATACGCGCGAAGACCTGTGACGATGTCAGCAAGAAGGGTGGACCGAAATGCTCATAGGCGCGCTCTTCTCCCTCAAGCTTCCAGGTGATCTCGACCGGGTGCGGATTGAGCCTCCAGGCGGATTCGGGTTTGCCCAGCAAGAGAAGAGCAGCGCGCGTTATCGCGCCATTCTGCGTTAGCTTTGCTCTGTTGAGGAACGTTGCATCACTCCAGCCGGCGATCGCGTCCGTATTGAAGCTGTTCGCATGCTTGGCAGCAAAACGCTCGCGCGCAACCTTCAGCGCTTGCGGATCGAGATCGTCGAGGGTGGCGCCTTCGACGACCTGAGCCGTCCAATCCGTTGCGAGCGTCTGAGAGCGTATCTCGTCCAGCTTATCTTGACCAAGGGCCACAAGGCTCTCACCGGCGCGGCCATAATAGTGGCCCTTCCAATTGATCGGCATGCCACGGGGCGCTGCAGGGATCTCAAAAAGAACAACCCGGCCATCTGGATGATCCAGCACATGGATATCACGAACCGTGAAGCTGCCCGTGCCGTTGATGAGCTGCATCTTGTCGGCCTGGAGGTGGTCACGGTTCTCTTTGTAGGACGTGCCGACAACGACGCGCGTCTTGTCATCGACACCGAACACCAGCCATGCACGATCGCTTTCGTGTAGGTTAGCCTCGTTCGCTAGCGCCGAGACATATTCGCCAAGTTCATTGCTCGAAAAGCCGTTCTTTCCGCGCTTGAACTCGACCACCTCGCTCTCCCAATTGGAGATGAGCTGAGTCAATAGGGCGGAAAGCGCTGCTTGATCCATCGCGCGGCCTCAGATCGACTTGACGTCGGTGGCCGGGGAAAGCTGTCGGAAGATCTGCTCGACATTGATCTTCACCGCGTCAGAAACGAAGCCGTTGTCGCGGAAGACGACGCGCAGCGGTTCCCCCTTTGCCAGATCCTTGACCAGATCTTCGGTCACGCCCTTGTCGAAGCAGGCGACGAGAGCGTTGTCGTCCACAAAGAAAACCGTCTTACCCTGCATCGCCTCACGGCGGATCGGCAGCGTCAGATCCACACCCCAATCGACCAGCACCTGGAACAGCAAGTCTTCGGCGGTGCGGTCTGCCTTGACGTTGTCGACCATATCGAGCAGGTCGCCCTGCTTCAGTTCGTCGGGGCGGTAATAGACATCCTTCAGGTTCGAGGTGTCGATCTTCAGGACGCGAAATCCTAGGTCCGCTTCCTCGGGGGTGGCCGAAGCTGCTATTTCTTTGCCAACATTGCGGGTTCTCGTAAGCCCCATACCGAATATCGTGGCGAACTCCGGCTCCGGCTTTGGAAGCGGTTCCGGCGCCTGAACGCAGATGAAGCGTCTATCCCCTCGGTCAAACTCGTTCTGCTTCATTACCGCATGTGCTGTGGTGGCGCTGCCGCTAAAGAAATCCAGGACGATATCACCACCGGTTGAAGAAGTAGAAATCTGAATAATTCGCTGAATCAAACCAACGGTCTTCACCGAATTGAGAACATTTTCAGTATGCTCGAACGGAACATATTTCAGGAGTGTTTTCTTTGCTTCCTGCGTGTGCCCCACGTCCTCATAAAGCCAAAGGGTTTGAGGGGTGATCCCCTGTTTGACCTCTGAGAGGAAGCGCTTGAGCCGCGGCATGTTGTTGCCGTCAACGCCCCACCAAATCCGACCGTCTGCGTCCAACTCCTTGAAGTTAGCTTCACTGATTGCCCAGTATCTGCCCCGCGGAGGTCCATCGATAATGCGTCCGGACGGGCACTTTATCGAATAGAGGCCAGCGTCATAGCGGTTTCTTGCGGCTAAGTCGCTAGATGTCCAAGATCCGCGGGGATCGTTGTCGGGGTTCTTGTATCGAGCAAGCATTTCGTCAGTCTGCGGCAAAAGGTTTGGAGTCCAATCATCAGCGCTCTTGGCGAAAACCATTACATAGTCGTGATCCTCAGAGAACCACCGCGCGGAGTTCTTAGGTGAGAAGACTTTCTGCCAGATAATTTGCGCCACGAAGTTTCGTTCGCCGAAGACGTCGGAGCAGATCTTTCGGAGATTATCCACTTCGTTGTCGTCAATCGAAATAAATATCGCGCCATCGTCCCGCAGCAAGTTCCGGGCCAGCCGAAGGCGCGAGTACATCATTGAGAGCCAATCGGAATGGAATCGGCCATTCGCTTCGGTGTTTGCAACCAGTTTATTGCCGAAGATATCCTCTTGCTCACTCTTATCAAAGTAGACATCTCGGGATATCGAGAAATCGTCGTCATATATGAAGTCCCGGCCGGTGTTATATGGCGGGTCTATATAGATAAGCTTTATCTGACCAAGATAGGTGTCCTGAATAAGCTTGAGTGCTTCAAGGTTGTCGCCCTCAATGAAGAGATTCCTGGTTGTATCGAATTGAATGCTTTCGTCCGGCGCGGGTCGCAGTGCCTTGTTGATCGGCGCGCTGGCGAGTGCCAAAGCCTCCCGCTTGCCCGGCCAATCCAGCCGATACCGCTCCTGCGGCCCCTCCACGATACTGTCGCTCAATTCCTGGCGAAGCTGGTCGAAGTCCACGGCCAGACGCAACTTGCCGGTCACCTCGTCGCGCGCCTCGGTCACGCAACCGGGGAACAAGTCGCGGATCTTCGCGATGTTCTCCTGGGTCAGGTCCGGGCTGTGCATCTTCAGCTTTTCCATTCTCGTCCTCTTATTCCTGAGCCGGTGCGGCAGCCGCATTTGCGCCCACCAGTCGCTCCAGCTCCTGCTTCGCGGCGCGCAGCTCCGCATTGATGGCGACACGTTTATTGAATTGTTTCTCGCGGGCCAAGCGGGTCTTGATCCGCTCGATTTCGCGTGTCTTCGCCTTGATCGCCTCTGCATGGGCAATCCTGACCTCGAGAGAAACCGGCTCTATGGAGGGCGCCGGGACGAAAGGTGGCGGCGGGTCTTCTGCAAATCCCAGCGTCGAATGGGCTAGCAACCTTGCCGCCTTTTGCTCGATCAGCGGGCTCAGAAGCAGCTCGTACAGCGCGCCCATGTTCAGCGCCACCGGCAGCGGCATCCGCGGCGCATCCTCCCATTCCCCCTCGAAATAGTCGCCGAGGACCCATTTCGAGCTATCCGCGTCGCTCGGCCGTTTATAGGCCGCCGTGAGCTTTACCTTGCCCTCATGGACTAGCTCAAACAGCAGAGGGAACGGAATCGCGCGATCAATAGCACGAAGGGCATCCAGATTGAGGCTCCGCTCCCTTTGAGTAACACGGAACACCTGGATCTCGGTCACCGATTTCGACGCCGGTAGGTTGATCGTCTCCGGCGCCAGTTTATGAGCCCAGACGATCTGATCGACCTCGCGCACGAATAGGTCCTTGAGCGCGGTGCTGGCGCCTGCGTGCTCATAGATCTTGTTCTTGGGGATCACCCGCCCGAAGACGGTCGCCCGCGGCCAATCATAGACCATCAGACGTCTACCTCCTCGACGCGCAGGAAGGCAATCAGCTCGAAGTCGTCCAACCCCTGGATCGTGTGCGTCAACGCCGTCGTCCGTCCGCCGCTGAACAGGCTGTCGATATCCTTTTCTTCCTTGACCTCGATCATCGACCGAATGGCCTGGCTGAGCAGATCAGAGTAGCGCCCCATCTGACGACCGTCTTCCGTCCGCTCGTTGAAGAACCGGCAGACATCCGGGATCGGTTCAGAGCGCCCCTTGCAGCTTGTGCGGATCAGGTCGAGTAGCCGCTTGACCTCCGTATGGTCCGCGACGATATCGCCGTCGTCATCGATGTAGACCAAGTAGAAGGGATGCAGACGGTTCTGCTGGTTGATGTTGATGCTATCATGAATGTTCTTCAAGGCGAAGATCACGCCTGGCCGTAGCCCCAGCTCTGGCGCAGCCGGCACGACGGCATGCATGCCATAGGGCATGCTTACTAGATCACCATTCTCCTTGACGTAATTGAGCAAGTCCATCCTGAAGTCATTCAGACCAAGATCCGTGATCGAGATGCCCGCCTTGACGTCCTCTAACTCGATGACCTCGTCCTTTAACCGCTTCAATTGCTCCTTGCGATAGGCGATGTCGCTCGACTTCGCGGTCAATACGTTGTCGTCGCCGGTCGCGGTGACGTCGGCTATGACCATACGGTTTTCAACGCGTTCCTTGAGATTGATGTATTCGTCGAGGGTAATATCGGGCCAGTAGTTAACGAGCTGGATCTGATCATTCGGCGATCCGATACGGTCGATACGCCCGAAACGTTGGATGATCCGGACAGGATTCCAGTGAATGTCGTAGTTCACTAGGAAGTCGCAATCCTGCAGATTCTGGCCTTCGGAGATGCAATCAGTGCCGATCAGGATATCCAGCTCTGCTGTCTCGTGCGGCAGGACGGCTACCTTCTCTTTGGAGCGGGGAGAAAAGAGGGTCAGGACACTTTGGAAATCATAAGACTTCTTGAGCGTGGTTTTCGGCGCGCCGGAGCCGGTTACCTCTCCCACCTGGAGCCCGAGCTCCTGTGCAACGGGCGCCAGGTTCGCAAAGAGGTAGTTGGCCGTGTCGGCGAAGGCAGTGAACACGATGATCTTCCGGTTGCCCGGATTGAGGGGTTCTGCGACCTTCTGCTTCAGAAGGGTGATGAGGTGCTGGAGCTTCGCGTCATCCGCAGCCGCCACTTTATCCATCGAAGCGATCAGCGCATCGATCAAAGTGCGATCGGCCGCAAGATCATGTTTCCAGGAAGGCAGGTCCATGTCGGCGAGGCTGATCTGAACCTTCTTGCCAACAGTGAACTCATCGAGCCCGGCAAGGTCTTCATCTTCCGGATCGAAGTCACTGACGTCCTCCAGATGATCGCTGATGCTGCCACCACGCCCGGTTCGCTCATATTCCACGATGGCATCTAGTGCCCTTGTGATGTTGCCGCCGAGCGCCCGCAAGGTGAGGCGGAACGCTTCCACCGAGCTTTCAAGCCGCTTTAGCAGGTTGGTTGTCATCAAGGCCTGGAGGCTTCGCTCACGGTCCGCCTGCCGTAGCCTGCCACGGCCACCCTCGACCTGCGTATCGTAGATCTCTTCATACTTCCGCAGCCGGCTCGGCAGGATATAGCTGATCGGCGCATAGACCGCGAGCTTCAACACCGATAGCTGGCCGAAGATCTCGTTCAGTCCCATCACATCCGGTCGCTGCGTAATCGGGCAATGAAACGACAGAGGCTTTCGGCGTTCCGGAAATTTGCCGATGTCTTTGGTGTCGTAGAAGGTTTCGATATGTTTGCGCGACCTTGCAATGGTGACAGCGTCGAGCAGCTCGAAAAAGTCGAAATCCAGGGTCCGCAGGATCGACGCCGCTGTCCGCTCGTTTGATGGCAAAACAGACCATTCGTTGAAGGCCTTCTGGGCTCGGCGAAAGATCTCCTCGATACTGGTCTGCGACTTCAAGCTCTTGCTGAGGGTATCCGATTGGCCCTCATAGGCGAGGGCGAGCTGGTTTCGCAGATCATTGAAGCGGTTGTTCACCGGCGTAGCGGAAAGCATCAGCACCTTGGTCTTAACCCCGGCACGGATAACCTTGTTCATCAGCTTCTGATATCGCGTCTCGCGGTCTTTGTAGACATCGTTGTTCCGGAAATTGTGGGACTCGTCGATCACCACAAGATCGTAGTTGCCCCAGTTCACTCGGTTCAGCGGGATGCCAAAGGATTCACCAGACGTGCGCGACAGATCCGTGTGGCAGAAGACGTCATAGTTGAAGCGGTCCTTTGCAAAGATGTTCGTGGTGAGATTAGTGTTGTAGTTCCGCCAGTTGTCCGCCAGCTTCTTCGGGCACAGCACCAGCACGGACTTGTTGCGAAGCTCGTAGTATTTGACCACCGCTAGCGCGGTGAAGGTTTTCCCCAGGCCGACCGAGTCCGCCAGGATACAGCCGTTGTAGGTTTCGAGCTTATTGATTATCCCCGTCGCGGCGTCGCGCTGGTAGTTGAAGAGCTTGTTCCAGACGATGCTCTCGCGATAGCCCGTCAGATCATTCGGAAGAACGTCCTCATCGATATCCTCTAAGAACTCCCGAAAGATGTTGTAGAGCATCAGGAAGTAGACCCGCTCAGGAGCATTTTCCTGGTAGATGGACTCGATGTGGTCACAGACGGCGTCCGTCACATCCCTCAGCTTATCCGCGTCGTTCCAGATCTGGTTGAAAAGCTGAAGATAGAGGCCGGCATGCGCCGGCTCATCCATCCGGGTCACAAAGTTGGAAACCGCGTTGCCCTTCTGGTAGCCAAGATCCACCGCCGTAAAGCCGCTGATCGGCTGATAGAGGACGGCAGCGCCTCCGACCTCTACATGCGCAAAGGGCTGCATGGCTGCCTGCGTGGCGTTGGACTTGAAGCGAGCCTTCTTGCGGATCCATTCGGAACATTCTCGAGCTACGGCGCGTTGCGTGAGCTTATTTCGGAGTTTGATCTCGAATTCAGTGCCGTAAAGGCCGCTTTCCCGACCCGCTTTAGGAATAAAAAACTCGCGTTTCTCCTTTCGCAACTTGTCGGTCGCTTCCATGGGCACAAAAGTCGGAGAGGTGAAGATGAACTGTAGGCTATCAATCTTCGACAGCTCGGACTTCAGGGCCTCATACGCATAGATCGAGAAGCAGGATGCCGCGATCTTCACGCGAGAGCCGCGACCGAGTGTTTCCTTCAGATCATCACCAAGTAGCTGAGAGGTATTGTCGATGATTTTCATTCGATAACAATCTCAAGGATCGGCGCCGTTAAAATGCAACCGGTGCGGATCATCATTTCCCCCTACTACCCAGCGCTCATCGAGCAAACCTCAAACACGTTATAGCACCAACCCACGTATCAACTGACGTCCTTGATCAACCCATAGCCGATGCGGCAATAACAATCTATAGCTGCACCATCATTCCAAGATCACTCCTCAGACGGCATGCGCATTTCATGTTTTAGTCATTATCCACAATATGTTCCAGGTCAGACCTGAGATACACAATCCCATTCCCGAATTCGCGGCACCGGTCGAGCCATACCGCGGGTCAAAACACCGAAACCCGAGGCCATTCTAGCGCCCTCGACATGATTGAAGATAAGGGAACGAGATACTCCTGGAAGCTCTTTCCGAAGCCCAGGCGAAACGAGATATCGCGGCCGATCCTACCGTTCGCTACGAAGACCGCCGCAAATGTTTTGGCGCTCACTGGTCCTATCTCTCAGAGCACCTGAAGGTAAGTCAGAGCCTCGCCGACCATTGCAGCGCCAGGCCCTAGGAAATCTCCGGACGCCCGTATCCAGATTGCATAGCCACAGTAATTCATCAAAAGTATTCCGTTTGCAATCTTTTTGCGTATGATAATGACTGCAAATGAGGGTAAAAATCTCACAATATGATGAACGGAACATCGTTACAAAAAATCATGCAACCAATTGATTTTATTGATCACATGTAGATTTCAAATCTCTCTAGCAGCACCAGCCCATTCCCCGGAAATCGTTCATTTATTTAGCCTTAGGGCTATTTCAACTACCGTTTCGGTACGCCAGAGCGACAAAACGACCATCGTTTGGAAAATGGCCAGCCTTACCTGAGAGCTAGTGCGCTTAACCGTTATCGTGATCTTCCTCGTCCTCAGAATAACCGGGGTGGCTGTCCCAGTCGCACTCCGCGCAGGACTCGAAATAGGCTCCCTCAGGTGCAATGGCTATGTCAAAGAATGTCCGCAAATTTCGAGAAGCGCATCGCGGACACTGGTCCGTCCGATCATGGCGCTCTCGACTAAGCAGGCACATGTAGTGCCTTACGATTGCGTCCACGGCATCCAGCGCTACCAGCGAGGAAGTCTTGTTCGCGTTCCGATGATGAGTAAGCCAGTTGACGAGAGGCCACGCTTTCTCGACAGCCGCTCTGATGTAGTTCCGAAGTTCGTCGTTCCTCTCGCCGGGGCATAGCTTGCTGGTCAGCAGACGGTTCCAACCGACGACATCCGCGTCCTTCGGCCTCTCGGCCTCGTCAGCGAATTCCACTCTCCTTCTCACGGCTCCGACCAGCGAAATCAGGCATTCGCGGAGCTGCATTCCAACGGATTGAAAATCGACCGCCTCGATTGCCCTCTCAAGCAGTTTTGCCGCTTGTGCTTGGCGTCGGACTACTTCATCGAATGGCGAGGCTTCACCATCGTCATCCTTCTGAGATCGGCTCATTACCCGCATCGTGAGCCCGATGTGAAACGACAGAGTGTAGTCGAGACTTGGGAAATTTTTTTGGGAGTAAAGATTGGTTGGGTGTGTAATTACCCACCAACGCTCTTTGTCCGTATGAACATCCCAAATTTCATACGCATCACCCAGTACGTATTCGGTCTTCACGCGCTCCACGTTCAGCACCGTTTCCTCACCACGAGCCTGGCCCTCGACATAATCTGCAATGTCTCGCTCGGCGTAGAAATCCCGCTCGGGACTATATCGACCGAGTTGGTCGGGCGGTAACGGGTTATCAGGCGGAAGAACGCAATCGTCGCTTTCCAGCTTGTTGTGCTCTGGTTTATCGTTCATGAGTTAGACTAGACAATATCTTGCTCCGCCGTAGCTGGCTAGATTTTCGAGAAATCCAAATATGGACGTATTGCTTCCTTGAATTTCGCCAAACCATCTTCGAAAACCGTCAGTTGGATTCTGTTGGTCTCCAAAAACTGTTCGTTCAAGAAAGCTGGGTCAGACTTGTAGAGCTCGCTATTTTCCTTGAACCCAATGACCTTTGCGGCTTCAGAATTCAGCATCTTTAGCAATTCTTCTATGCCAGATTCCTTCGTGAACAGGAATGCAGACTCTTGATAGGCCATAAAGAAGCGCTGTCGAGCTTCCTTTTGCTCTAGCGTTCCCTCCCATGAAATCATAGCATAATAGAAGTCGAATATGCCGCTGTATAATTTGAAGCGGCGATCGTACAGATCTAGGCGGAGCCTCTCATTCTGGAGTGTGGAATTCCGGCTATGTTGATAGTCCACCAATGCCTTCGCAAATCTGGCATCGATGGCCTTCTGAAGGAGCCAATAAACGAAACCCGCGATTGCTAGTGCGACAACGGCGCCTCCGCCGAGAATTGTCAGAACAAACTTAACACCTTCCCACATTTCCATCTAGCACCCCTGGCAATCGGTTTATGGAATCATCGTCCGCGCGTTATCGCCATTCGCCGTCAGATGACCATAGAAAAACCACCGGTCAACGGGCTGGCAACTTTCGGACGGCTTTTCATCGAGGTGCTCTCAAATGCTGAACAACGCGGATATAGCCTCTCTGAAGCGGCGTAGAGCTCTGTTTTTCAAAACCAAAAAGTTGACGATCGCTCGCGCGACGTATCCTGCTTCTCCAGAAGTCCACTATCGAAAACACTAGCACCCTCACCCCGATTCCGCTGCAATCCCTCGTTAAAACCCTTCTCCCATCACATCCATCCTAGCCCGGGAGAAAAGCCCCAATATCGAAACGACGCGTCGCCGTTCTGTTTGGCGATCAGTCCGCCGAGCATGAGGTTTCCGTCATGTCAGACCGCAATGTCGTCAAGGCGATCGATGGCGCAAGATATGAGATCGTGCCGATCCTGATCGATCGCACCGGGCACTGGCTGATGGCGCTGGAAGGGTAGCACTCCCTTGGCAGGGGAGAGGCCGAGAGTTCAAATCTCCAGCAGCATCAGTTTTCCTCCGGAAATCTCTTAATCCCTTGCGCTCCAGCGTAAAATTGCTCGTTACCTGAACTTGGCGTTTGCGCCATAATACACCAATCAGATTCGTTGCGGCCGAGGATAGAAGTCGATTATGATTGGCGGAGGAGTTCGAGCGATTTTTGAAACGGCCGCTCCGCAAAAGGGAGAACTGCTTTCGGTTGTCCGGCAAAATCGCTCCAATAACCTGATCGTCTACTTCAATTCCTATGGTGCGGAGAATCGCCCCGGCAAACAGCCCGGCAGGCCGTTCGGAACACGGTTCCAGAATTATCGAAAAGTCATCCGCTACGATGCGCATGCCATCTGGTTCGTGGAAGAGAAGGGCTCCTGGTATCTTGAGCATCAGGACCGCATCCTCGACATCCTCACGCGTTACATCGTCGAGCATGGCATCACGGCGATCAAAATGATTGGCTCCAGCGCCGGCGGATACGCGGCGATCAGAATGGGGTTGCTGCTGGATCAACGGCTTGAGCAAAGCGGCAGCGACGCCACGATCCTCTCTTTCGCGATCAATCCCCAGACCGGCTTTCGGCCCGACTTGTTCGCCCGCATCGAAAGGACGACACTGGAAAGCCGCTGGCAGGGTGCGCGACTTGGACAGGATCCCATAGTGCTCGCAAAGGACTATATCGACACCTACGCACACATGCAGATCGATCTCGTCGAGCTGGCGCGAAACTACCCACCGCGAAACGTCGGCATCGTCCTGATGTATGATAACCTCAATCCGATCGAGGCGACCTTCTGTGGCGACCTTGCAGGTATCGATTTCATTCTGCACGTCCCGGCACCGCTTGGTCTAAACCATTTCGATGGAGCAACGAAAATCCTCCTCAACGAATTGTGGCCGATCTTCGATCAAGCTCTGCCTTTCCCCAAATTGGACAATGCGGATGGGGAGCTGCGCGCCCTGACATGATGCGACCTTCGGCACGTACAAATCTGTTCCTGTGACAGCACGCTTCACCCCCTCCCCAATTCCGCTGCAATCTCCCGTTTAAACCCTTCTCCCATCACATCCATCCTGGCCCGGGAGAAAAGCCTCGATGTCGAAACTACGCGTTGCCGTTCTGTTTGGCGGTCAGTCCAGCGAGCATGAGGTTTCCGTCATGTCGGCCCGCAATGTCGTCAAAGCGATCGATGGCGGCAGATATGAGATCGTGCCGATTCTGATCGATCGCGGCGGGCGCTGGCTGCTGGTGGAAGAAAAGGGCGGCGCGCTGCCGGAGCCGATTGCCTATGAGGGCCGGCAAGTCTGCCTGGTTCCGGGCGGCAAGGGACGGCTGCTGGCGCTGGAAGGAACTAGTGCGCGTGAGTTGCCTGCGGTCGATGTGCTGTTTCCGGTGCTGCATGGGCTGAACGGCGAGGATGGCTCCATTCAGGGCCTTGCCCAGATCGTCGGCCTGCCCCTCGTCGGCTGCGGCATTCTGGGCTCGGCCAATGCGATCGACAAGGATATGGCAAAGCGTCTGCTGCGCGAGGCCGGCCTGCCGGTGGCGCGCTCCCTAACGCTGAGGCGCGGCGACAAGCCCGATTTCGATGAGATCGCCGCCACCCTCGGCTCGCCCGTCTTCGTCAAACCCACGCGCCAGGGCTCTTCGGTCGGGGTCAGCAAGGCGCAGGATGCTGCAGCCTTCGAGACAGCGCTTGCCGAGGCCTTCCGGCATGATCGCAAGGTGCTGGTGGAAGAATTCGTGCGCGCCCGCGAGATCGAATACGCCGTGCTGGAGCAGCCGGATGGCACGCTCTTCGTCTCCGTGCCGGGCGAGATCGCGACATCGGCAACGTACGAGCTCTACTCCTACGAGGCGAAATATCTCGACCAGAACGGCGCCGTCGTCACCGTGCCGGCGGATATTCCGGCTGACACGGCAGAGGTGATGAAGCGCATGGCCGCGGATGGCTTTCGCGCGCTCGGATGTGAAGGGCTGGCGCGCGTCGATTTCTTTCTGCGGCCGGATGGCAGCGCCGTCATCAACGAGATCAACACCATGCCCGGCTTCACCAATATCAGCATGTATCCCAAGGCCATGGATGCCTCGGGCATTTCCTATCCGGAGCTTATCAGCCGGCTGATCGAGCACGGGCTGGCGCGGGCGCGGCAGGGATAATCCAAAGGGGCGGCGGGCTTCGGTGCCGCCGCCGTCAGACCTTCTCTGTCTTTTTGGTCTTCACCTTTGGCTCGACAGGCGCATCCGGCGTCGGTGCCAAAAGCTTTCTCAGCGAGGCGATCTTGTCCTTCACCAGCGGGCGGAATCGGCTGGCACGATAGGGCATGTCGGCGGCGCCATAGCCTTCCGGGCCGTCGTCATTGCCGCGATGGATCTCCTCCAGCTTCACACCGATGAAGGTGCCGTCGACATAATGCGTGTATTCGCCGACCCAGCGGATGGTGTAGATCGTCCCCTTGCGGATCAGCTGATCGATGCTGACATGCTTGAATTTGTCATCGATGCAGACGACCTTCTGGCCCACATGGAAATCGTAGCTCACCCTGCCCTCCTTGAAGCGACGAAATATTATGGCCCCTGCCGCTAAGGCAGGAACATGGCCAGATATCGGCAAACCCGGTGCGCTTCACTCTCCAGAGCAAATCATCCGGCAAGTCAAGTTCATCTGCCGCTGAAAAAGGCTGCGTCCATCGCCGGTGGCCGGCCGAACAATTTGCGGTATTCGCGCGTGAACTGCGTCTGGCTGTCATAGCCGACCTCGAATCCGATCTCTCGTGCACTGCCTTCGCGAAGAAGCAGCCGGCGACGCGCCTCCTGCAGCCGGATGAGTGCCCGATATTGCAACGGCGTCATCAATGTCACGGCCTTGAAATGCCGATGCAGCGATGTGGGGCTCATTCCCGCCATGTCAGCCAGTTTGCCGATGCTCATGGCTTCCGCGAAATGGCCCTTGATCCAGTCGGTGACGCGGCCGATCTGCGCCAGATTCGTTCCGTGCGTGGCAAGCTGCCGTAGCATCGGCCCGAGCTCGCCGCGCAGCAGCCGATAGTAGAGTTCAAGCTTGGCAAGCTTTGCCATGATCTCGATATCCTCAGGCGCCTCCAGGCAGGAGACGAGGCGCAATGCGGCGCTCACGATCTCCGGCGTCTGCTGCGACACCGCAATTCCGGCGTGATCGTGAGGCTCCGCCACATGGGCCACCGGAGCTTCCGCAAGAAGCTTTGCGATCTCCTCCCTCTCCAGTTCGAAGGAGAGCGCCAGGTGCGGGCTCGCCGGATCGGCCTGTTCAATCCGTGCAGACACCGGCAGATTGACCGTCGCGATGAAATATTGCGAGGAACCGACGCTGAAAACCCGCTCTCCGAGCCGGATCGTCTTCGTTCCCTGCAACACCATGCAGATTCTCGGGCTGTAAACGGTGTCCGTCGGCAGCGTCGGCTGATCGACCCTATAAAGCGTCAGCCCCTGCACCTCCGTCGTCTGCTTTTGCACGATAGCGTGACGGCTGATCAGCTCTCGCAGCTGCGTCGACGGTTCCATAAATCCGGCTTTCGATGATCGCGGCATTTCTCGCCATCATATCGCCAACAGGCAAAATTGGAAGGATCGTATGAAACTCTGGTCCTTCTGCCCTAACGCTTGGATATCAGTCGCTCCTAAGTTTGCTCAAGGCGATCCTTCGACAGAAGGCAGCCAGAACATGCAAACAAGAGAGCAGAGCATGAGCGACACACCTGTATGGTTTATCACCGGATCATCTGCGGGCCTCGGATTTGAGCTCGCAAAATCCGTACTCGAGCGCGGTTGGCGGGCGGTCGTGACGGCAAGGCGGCCCGAGCAGCTGGAGGCCCTGGTCGCCGAGCACGAAGGACGCGCTCTGGCACTCCGCCTCGATGTTACCGACGTCTCCACGATCCGCACAGCCGTGGCCGATTCCATCGCCGCTTTCGGCCGGATCGACGTGCTCGTCAACAATGCTGGCTATGGCTATCTCGCAGCCATCGAAGAAGGTGACGATGAAGGCATCCGCAAACAGTTCGAAACGAATCTGTTCGGCCTCATCAATGTCACCAAGGAAATATTGCCCGGCATGCGCGCCCGCAGAAAGGGCCATATCGTCAATATCTCGTCCTTGGGCGGCCTGGTCGCATTCGCCGCGACAGGCTATTACCACGCGACGAAGTTTGCCGTGGAGGCGATCTCGGAATCGCTGTCCTACGAGGTTGCACCACTCGGCTTGAAGGTGACGATCGTCGAGCCTAGCGCGTTTCGCACCAATTGGGCCGGAAGCTCGATGGTCGAGTCCCCGATCCAGATCGAGGACTATGACGACACCGCCGGAAAACGCCGCCAATCCACGAAGGCCTCCTCCGGCAACCAGCCCGGCGATCCCGCACGTGCCGCATCAGCAATCATAAAGGCGGTCGAGGCTGACACACCCCCGCTTCGATTGCTGCTGGGCGCCGCAGCGCTTGATATCGCCTATAAGCGCCTCGAAGCGCTGAAAGCGAATTTCGATGCCTGGAAAGATGTGACGCTGAGCGCCGACTTTCCTGACTTGCGGAAGGACTGACATCTCGCAGGCGTGAGCACCGCGCCTGCGAGAACACGACGAATGTCGCCGTCCCGATCAATGAAACGATGACAAAGCAAGCGTTGACAAGGCCTATGGAAGGCTGAAAATTGCGCTTCGTTCAAGCAGCCGTAAGGCCTTGCTTCCATATTCCATACCCGCAAGGCTCGTTGAGTTTATGCCAACCCTCCGCCTCATTGCCGATGATTTGACCGGCGCGCTCGACACCGCCGTCGAATTCGTCGGTGTCTACGGGCCAATCGCGGTGGAGCGCAGCGATGCGCTTTCCGCGAGCCTGCCGGATTGTCTCGCGATCGACAGCGGCACCCGCGAGAAAACGGCCGCCAAAGCGGAGGCGCTCGTCGGCGGCATTGCACCGCTGTTGCAGGGCGCCGATCTCGCCTTCAAGAAGGTGGACAGCCTGTTTCGCGGCCCATGGGCGGTGGAGCTCGAAGCCTGTTTTCGGCTCGGCCATTGGCGGCATTGCATTCTCGCGCCGGCCTTTCCGCATCACGGGCGGCACACGCGCGGCGGACGGCAGGTGCTTTATGCCGGCAAGGATGCCTGGCGCGATGTCAGCGGCGATATCGCCGCACACCTGCGCGCCGAGGGACTACCGGCCTTCAACACGCCGCTCGATAGCCTCGAAAATCAGCCCATTCCGGATGGCATCCATGTTTTCGATGCCCATACGGATGAGGATCTGGATGCCATCATCGCATGGGTATCGTCGCAGCTGGAAGGGCCGGTCCTCTGGAGCGGCACCGGCGGCCTCGCCCGCGCTCTGGCGCGCAATATCGAGCTGGCAACGCCCCATCTGCCCCGCACCAAAAAGGATAAAGGCGAACGCCACCCGACGCCATCCGTCCCCATCTCGCGCAAGTTGCAAAGGCCGGTGCTTGGCCTGTTCGGCTCCGACCAGCCGATCACGCTGGCGCAGCTCCAGGCTTGTGGCCCCAATTGGCTGAAACTTGCGGAGGGCGGTGATGCCAGTGCCATTGACCAACAAATCCGGCAAAGCGGCGTGGCCATGGTGAGCCTCGACCTGCCGACCGGGCTTGAACGCGATGATGCTGCAAGGCGGATCGCGGCGAGCTTCGGTGGCATGGCTAAGGTGCTGCCGGCCCCAGGCACGTTGATCGTTGCCGGCGGCGAGACCCTGCGCAATCTCTGTTCGGCGCTCGATGTGACAGCTCTCAGCATCACCGGCCAGGCAGCACCGGGCCTGCCCCGCTCGACGATCGTCGGCGGCCGTTGGGAGGGTACGACGGTCATCTCAAAGTCAGGCGCATTCGGCGGCCCCACCCTATGGCGCGATCTCTTGAGTGAAAACGGGCTGATTGCCGGAGGAGAAGAACCATGACGCGGCACCTCGCAATCACCATGGGCGATCCCGCCGGCATCGGCCCGGAAATCATCGTCAAGGCAGCAGCCCGCCTGAAGGATCAGCTTGATAAAGGTAAGTTAAAACTTACAATTATCGGCAGCGGCCCAGCCCTGCGGCTTGCCGAGCAGCAGCTTAGCCTCGACATCGCAATCCCGGAAGCTGAGATGGGGGGCGACTGGCCGAACCTCTGCTTCATTCAGGCGGATGCCGAGGGCGAACCGATCCTGCCGGGCCGGCTTTCTGCAGACGGTGGACGTATGGCGTTCAAGGCGATCGAAAAGGGCGTTCAGCTCGCGCTATCGGGCAAGGTCGGCGGCATCGTCACCGCACCGCTCAACAAGGAAGCCCTCAACAAGGCCGGCTTCCACTATGCCGGCCATACCGAACTTTTAGCCGAACTGACAGGCGCGCGCGGCTCGGTGATGATGCTCGCCCATGGCAATATGCGTGTGAGCCACGTCACCACCCATGTCGCGCTGGAGGATGTGCCGAAGCGGCTTACGCCAGAGCGGCTGCGGCTCGTGATCGATCTGACCGACAAGGCGCTCAAGAATCTCGGCATCGCCAGCCCGAAGATCGCCGTGGCAGCGCTCAATCCGCATGCCGGCGAAGGCGGGCTCTTCGGCCGGCAGGATATCGATATTTCCGCGCCGACCATTGCCAAGGCGATGTCCGATGGGCTCGATATCGTCGGCCCCGTTCCCGGCGATACGGTTTTCGTCAAGCTGCGCGCCGGCCAGTACGACGCGGTCATCGCCATGTATCACGATCAGGGCCACATCCCTGTGAAGTTGCTGGGTTTCGAGATCGATCCCGCGACCGGCAAATGGATGGATCTATCCGGCGTCAACATTACGCTGGGCCTGCCGATCGTGCGCACCTCCGTCGATCACGGCACCGCCTTTGATATCGCCGGCAAGGGCATCGCCAATGAACGCAGCCTGATCGAGGCGATCGAATTCGCCGAAAGGCTGGCGGCAGGCTGACGCTTTGGTTCAACCTCGCATGATTGCGGAAAAATTCCTCAACCCTGTCGGCCTTGCCGCTCCCCTTTCGTCCTTAGGGTATTCAACGAGAGAGGAGCATCCAATGTCCAAGATTGCCCCATGCCTGTGGTTTGCGCGGGAAGCCGAGGAAGCTGCGAATTTCTATGTCTCGCTCTTCCCGGATTCCCGGATCGATCACGTCCAGAAGAACATTGTCGACATGCCCTCCGGCAAGCCCGATGAGGTTCTGGTCGTTACTTTCACGCTCGCCGGCCAGCGCTTCATGGCACTGAACGGCGGCGACCGCATCGAATACAATCATGCGATCTCGCTGGAGGTGGATTGCGCCGACCAGGCTGAGGTCGACCGCCTTTGGGACGGTCTCGTCGATGGCGGCACGCCGGTGCATTGTGGTTGGGTGACGGATCGCTACGGTGTCTACTGGCAGGTCGTGCCGACGGTGCTCCGCAAGTATATCGCCGATCCGGATCCGGTAAAGGCTGCCCGCGTCATGCGAGCCTGGATGGGCATGGTCAAGCTCGACATTGCCGGGCTCGAAGCCGCCTATCGCGGTTAAGCATCATAACCATTCGGCAGGTTGCATAAGGCGCTACCTCCCAAAGATAATGCTGAATCTTTCTGAAAATTCAACGGTTCAGACCAATGCCTGCGCTCGTAAGACTTGCGGCGGATCGACGCTTGGAATACCGTCCATATAGGCCCGCCGAAGGCGGGTTTCTCGATACCATGTCAAGCAATTGGACTGCCGCGGGCGTTCAGGCACGACCCGGCAGGAAACGGGTCGATTTCATGCAGCATCGACGAGACCGCATCGACCTCACCGGACGTGATTACACCGCGATCTACGCCTTAAGCGACATCCATGGCTGCTATGATGAGATGGTAGAGGCCGAAGGGCGCATCACAGCGGATGCCCGCAGCCTTCCCGGCCGAAAACTGCTGATGTATCTCGGCGATTATGTCGATCGCGGCCCACGTTCCAGCGATGTCCTGGCGCATCTCAGCGCACTGCCGCCCGAAGGCTTCGATCGCTATGCGCTTTGCGGCAATCATGATGACGTCTTCCTGCGTTTTCTGGACGATCCCGATACCAACATCCATTGGCTGGAGTTCGGTGCCTTGCCGACGCTCGCATCCTACGGCATCGATGCCAGACACATGCTTTTCGACCTGGGCTATAGCGTCGAGGAGTTGCGCAACATGACGCTTAAGGCGATGCCGGCAGCGCATGTCGACCTGCTGCGTTCGCTGGCTGCAGCTGTTACTTTCGGCTCGATACTCTTCGTTCATGCCGGCATCATACCCGGCCTCCCTCTCAGTGAGCAGACGGATGAAGATCTGATGTGGATTCGCGAGCCGTTCCTGTCGGGCGGACCGCAATTGCCGCTGCTGGTGGTCCACGGCCACACGCCGGCTTCGCATCCCGTTTTTGGTCTCAGTCGCATCGGTATCGATACGGCCGTTTCCATGGGCGGAACGCTGTCGATCCTCAAGATCGCCGAAGGTAAACAGACGATCCTGCTGCCGATCTGAGCGGTTCAAACAAATATCCCGGCTCGAAGCCGGGATATTTGTTTCTTTCAGACCTTTTACTCCGCCGCCACTGCCGGCGGCAGCTGGATCGTATTCTGCTCCTCTTCGTCGGCCTGCTCCTTGGCCGGCGGCTCGGCCGACTTGTTCTTCGGATCGCGGCCGAAGAACAGGGCGTAGCCGGCTGGCAGCACGAAGATCGTCAGCACGGTCGCAACCAGAATGCCGCCCATCATGGCGTAGGCGAGCGGCCCCCAGAAGACACCGCGCGAGATCGGGATCAGCGCCAGCACGGCCGTCAGCGCGGTTAGCATGATCGGCCGGAAACGACGCACGGCAGAACCGATGATCGCTTCCTTCCGGTCCATGCCCGCCGCGATATCCTGGTCGATCTGGTCGACGAGAATGATCGAGTTGCGAATGATGATGCCGAGCAGAGCGATAACGCCGAGGATCGCGACGAAGCCAAAGGGTGCACCGCTGATCAGGAGGGCACCCGCCGCACCGATGATGCCGAGCGGGCCGGTCGCCAGCACCAGCATCGCCTTGCCGAAGTGCTGCAGCTGCGCCATCAGCAGCACGACGATGATGACGAGCATGATCGGCGCCTTGGCGGCGATCGAGGCTTGGCTTTCGGCACTGTCCTCGGCGCCGCCCTGGATCTCGATCTTGTAGCCAGCCGGCAGGCTGTTCCTCAGATCAGCCATGTCGTTGTAGAGCTTGGCTGTCACGTCGTTCGACTGCACGTTATCAGGCAAGGTTGCCCGCACGCTGATCGTCGGCAGACGATCGCGGCGCCACTCGATGCTCTGCTCCATGACAGGCACGATCTTGGCAACCTGCGACAGCGGCACGAACCCACCGGAGTCCGTGGGAATATAGACCGAGTTCACGGAGGTCAGCAGGTGACGGCTTGCCTCCGGCTCGCGGGCAACGATCCCCACGGTTTCTTCGCCTTCGCGATAATTGTCGAGGGTAACGCCGGACATCGATGCCTGCAGCATCTGGCGGATGCGCTGCGAGGTGACGCCGAGAGCCCGGGCACGGTCCTGATCGATCACCAGCTTCATGGCCGGCACCGGCTCGAGCCAGTCGTCATGGATGGCGCCGAGCAGCGGGTTCTGGGTAAAGCGCTGCTTCACCTCGTCGGCAATGCGGCGAACCTCCTGCCGGTCAGGCCCCATGACGCGCAGCTGCACGGGCCAGCCGGTGGGCGGACCGAGGAACAGGCGGTCGACCTTGCCGCGGACGGACGGGAAATCTGCCGCCAGGATGCCGCGCATCTTGGTGATCAGCCGCTCGCGGGCCGGCTCGTCCTTGGCCATAACCAGCATCTGAGCATAGTTCGGGTTCGTCAGCTGCTGATCGAGCGGCAGGAAGAAGCGCGGCGCGCCCTGCCCGACATAGGTGGCGATGAAACGCTTGTCGGAGTCATCGGCCATGCGTGCCTCGAGGGCCTGTGCCTGCCGCTCGACTTCCTTGATGCTGGTGCCTTCAGGCAGCCACAAGTCCACAAGGATTTCCGGGCGCGACGACTGCGGGAAGAAGTTCTGCGGAATGAACTGGAAGGACCAGAGGCTGCCGACGAAGGCGGCAAGAGTCAGCAGCAGAACGATGACGCGGTGGCGTACGGCCCAGGCGACGGAAGAGTGCAGACGACGATAGAATCGCGTGTCGAACACATCATGATGCTCACCGGCATGATGGCGCTGTTTGAGGATCATGTAGCCGAGCCATGGCGTGAAATAGACTGCCACGAACCAGGAGACCACAAGCGCGATGCCGACGACGTAAAACAGCGTGCGGACATATTCGCCTGCTGTCGATGCCGCAAAGCCCACCGGGATGAAGCCGGCGGTGGTGATCAGCGTGCCAGTCAGCATCGGGAAGGCGGTGGAGGAATAGGCGAAGCTGGCAGCATCGAGCTTTACGAGCCCCTCTTCCAGCTTACGCTCCATGAGCTCGACCACAATCATGGCGTCGTCGACCAGCAGGCCGAGCGCGATGATGAGGGCGCCGAGCGAAATCCGCTGCAGGTCGATGCCGAACTCATACATGATGGCGAAGGTCGCGGCCAGCACCAGCGGAATGGCGATGGCGATCACGAGGCCGGAACGCCAGCCGATCGACAGGAACGAGACGATCAGCACGATGACGAGAGCTTCGCCCAGCGCATGCATGAATTCGCTGATTGCGTCGGTGACGACATCAGGCTGGTTGGCGATCTGATCGACCTGAACGCCGATCGGCAGCGAGGCCTCGAATCGCTTGTAGGTTTCCTCAACCGATTTGCCGACATCGGTCACCTTGAAGCCCGGAGCCATGACGACGCCGAGCTGCACGCTCGGATGGCCGTTGAAGAGGAACTTGGCGGTATAAGGGTCTTGCAGCCCGGCGGTGACGGTAGCGATATCGCCGAGACGGGTTACCTGGCCGCCGGCGTTGAGCCGCAGGTTCTTGATATCCTCGATCTTGTTGACGTCACCCTCGACCGAGATGCGCACCGAGCGGGTGCTGGTATCGACATTACCGGCCGGATCGACGTTGTTCTGGCCGATAATGGCGTTCTTCAAGTCGGTGAGCGTCAGCCCACGCTCGGCCAGAACCTTGGAGGAGACATCGATATAGATCTGCTCCGCCTGGTCACCGATGATGGTCGCCTTCTCGACACCGGGCGTCGAAAGCAGCATGTCGCGGGCCTGGATGGCGAATTTCTTCAGCTCCGGATAGGTATAGCCGTCGCCGCTGATCGAATGCAGCGTGATGAAGGTATCGCCGAATTCATCGTTGAAATAGGGGCCGAGCAGGCCGGACGGCAGTTCGTTGCCGATATCGCCCACTTTCTTGCGGATCTGGTAGAAGGCGTCCTTCACCTCGGCGGTATTGGTATCGCCCTTGATCTGGATGGTGGTGATTGCAAAGCCGGCGCGGGTATAGGATTTGACCCAATCGAGATGCGGCGTTTCCTGCAGCTTGCGCTCGATCTTGTTGACCACCTGGTCTTCCATGTCTTGCAGGGAGGCGCCGGGCCAGACGGTCTGCACGACCATGACGCGGAAGGTGAAATCCGGATCTTCCTTCTGACCCATATGGGTCAGGCCGAGCGCACCGGCGATGATGATTAGCCCGAACAGAAAACGAGCGATACTGGGATGAGCGATCGCCCAGCGCGACAGGTTGAAGCGCTTCCTCTCGCCGGAGGTGCTGTTGATGGACATGGTGTCGTCCCTTCGATCCGGATCAGCGTACGATATCCGCCGAGGCGGCTTTGGTTTCAGCGGAGGCTTGCTGGGTTGTGGCACCAGAAAGCTTGACCTTCATGTTTTCGCTCATGAACTGAGTGCCGGCTGCAACGACGACATCGCCGGTCTTGAGGCCATCGGCCACGCGCACGCCGTCATCGGAAAAGTCCGCGACCTTGATGGCGCGGGAATGCACGGTGCCGGCACTGCGATCGACCAGCCAGACGATCTGCTGCCCATCCCTCTGCGCGAGCGCGCTCAGCGGAATGGAAACAAAAGGCTGCGTATTGTCGGCAAGCGCCTCGATCGTTGCAGTCATGCCAAGGAGAACGCGCGGATCGTTCGGCACGCTTACACGCACCGCGAAGGTGCGCGACTGATCGGCGCTTCCGGAGACTTCCCGCACCTTTCCATTGAGCACGAGGGCCGCGTCGGACCAGAAGCGCGCCTTGACGTCCTTGCCGACTTTGAACTGGGCGATGTCCATTTCCGGGACAGCGACCTGCACTTCCTTCTCGCCATCGACGGCAACGGTGATGACAGGTGTGCCGGAACTGACCACCTGGCCGACATCGGCATTGATTGCGGTCACGATACCGTTCATGTCGGAGGTCAGGTCGGCATAGGCGACCTGGTTCTTGGCTTCGGTCAGAGCCGAGACAGCAGAATCCCGGGTCGAGACGGCCTGCTCATAGGAAAGCTCCGCCTGCTCGAGCTGCGACTTGGAAGTGACGTTTTTGTCGAAGAGCGTCTTCGCACGCGTGCGGGCAAGCTCGGTCGTCTGCACCTGCTTTTCGGCCGCATCCAGATCGGCCTGCGAACGGCGCACGGCAAGAACATAATCGGTCGCGTCCATACGGGCGATCACATCGCCGGGCTTTACTCTCTGGCCGATATCTACCTTGCGCTCGACGATCTTGCCATTGACGCGAAAACCAAGATTCATCTCCGTCCGCGCACGGACGGCGCCTGAGTAATCAAGCTTGCGCGTCGTGTCTGCCTCGGCGATTTCGACGACCTTGACCGGCCGGACCACCTCCGCCGTCTCTTCCTTCTTCTCATTGCAGCCCGAGAGCCCAAGCCCGAAAGCGGCAAAGAGAGCCGCACCAGCAATGGTCCGTAAGGTGTTGGTCGTTAGCGAAACCATGTCGCTCTCCTGAAATCGAACAAAAAGTGGGAACACGCCGGCCATCCGGTGCGTGCATTGCTATTTCTTCAAAGCCCTGATGACGAATTCGATGATATCCTCGGGCTTGGCCTGGTATGTCTTGCCAAGGCACTGCGCCACCATTTGCGGATGACAGAGATCGACGGTCGCCGCACCGAAGCACTTGGCTGCAATACCCGGATCCTGTTCGGCGAACTCGCCAGCGGCAATCCCCTCGGCGATGATCTCGGCGACCAGATCCTGGCTACGTTCGATATGTTTTTCGATGACATGCCAGTCCCGCTCTATGGCGACAATGACCATCTCGTGAACCTTCTGCTCGTCGAGCATGGCCTCCAGGGTCATCCTATATTGGGCCATGAGATAAGCCCGCAGCCGCTCGGTTGCGCTGATCGGCTGATTGCGGATGGCGAGGGCCATCTGGTAACTCTGGCCGAGCATACGCCCACAGATAGCCTGGTGGATTTCCGTCTTGGAGCCGAAAAAGCGGTAGATATTTGCCGTCGACATGCCGAGATCTCGGGCGATATCGGCGACGTTCGTCTTGCTGTAGCCATAGTGGCGAAACAGCTTTTCGGCGGCGTCGAGGATGCGCGTGATGTTTTCCTGGCGGGCAGGATCGGCGCTAACGTCGGAAAGATCGAGCATGAGCAGGCCTGATGGTTTACGAGTGACGATTTTCAATTTTCGTCACTCGTAAACCATCAGAGCGCCGATGTCAATGAAGCCGGCCACAACTTGGGCGGCTTTTAGATGCTATTGAATAAACCGAGGATGCGCCGAACTACTTGAAACAAGAGTTAAATCATCGACAACGCTCCTGGCGGAACGCAGCGAAAGTGTCCGGCATTTTGTCGCAGCAGCGAAAGTCGCCTGCTCAGGCGCTCATAAGCGTCGGATGAAAACGGCGAAGGCTGAAAAAGCCGACGAACACAATCACCACCAAAAGTGCCACCTGGGCCGCGAGAATCGGCGGTTCGTTCCCGGTGGGCGCGAGCGCATTGAGCGCAGGTATCTTCTGGAACGATTGAATGATGAGCACCAGACAGTTGAAGAACAACAGCACGAGCGCGCCGACCACGAAGACGGCACGCCATATGCCGGCAAGGTGAAATGTGTAACGCGCCAGCGCCGTCGGAATGAAGATCAGCAGACAGATGATGCCGACGATGATCGCCGGCGTCACGCCATGAAACGCGAACAGAAAACCCGTCAAGCTGGTGAGAGCCGTCGTCAGCATATAGACGAGCGTCGAGCGGTTATGACGGTCGGCAGTGAGAAAGCCGTAGGCTACCACGATGCCGCTGATGATGGCGATCAAGCTGATGACGACGTGAATCAAAAGAATTCCAGACATTCGCCCCTCCAAGTGAGCATTGCATTCCGATGGAAATGACAGCCCAATGCCCCGAATGCGGAATATATACGAAACGCGCCGCGCCAGCCAGCGCGACGCGAACGGCCGAGAGACGGCTTAAGCGGCGTGAACTTCCAGCGATATCGGAACGGAGGCAAGCGCCTTGGAAACCGGGCAACCGGCTTTCGCCTTGTTGGCAAGCTCGGTGAAGGTCGCTTCATCGGCGCCAGGCACCTTGCCGGTCAGCGTCAGGTGGATGGCGGTGATGGCGAACCCGCCTTCGACGCTTTCAAGCGTCACCTTGGCCGTCGTCTCCATGCTTTCGGCAGTGAAGCCGGCTTCATTGAGGATCAGCGACAAGGCCATGGTGAAGCAGCCGGCATGCGCCGCGCCGATCAGCTCTTCCGGATTGGTGCCGGCAACGCCTTCGAAGCGGCTGGCAAAACCGTAAGGATAATGATTGAGCGCGCCGCTCTGCGTCGAAATCTGACCCTTGCCGTCCTTCAAGCCACCGGACCATTGAGCCGAACCTGTGCGATTGATCTGCATGTCGTTCTCCTTGTCGTTGAATGAACTTAGGGGAGACGGAACCGTCTCCCGGCGATGATCGGCGGCAAGCGGCTTGGCCGCCTGCATCGTCACCATAGTCCTTCTATCCGTCGAAGACGACGCCGCCGTAACAGCAGCGAGGCCGATTTCGAAAAGCACGGGACGAGGGATTGTTCCCGGACAGCGTTACCGAGGCCTTTTAAATCATCATACAAGCGTATTGCCAATGTATGATGATTCCCGTATTGTCGCATTCGCATAGTCGCGAAGCGCGTAAGGCATCGCCCGCATGGAAGCCCTCTCGTCGAAAGAGAAGGTATTCAGGAAAGCATGCGAAACGGTGCGGAGGAGATAGGGTGGAATCGCTCGAAAGACAGGAGCACGACTCATCGGCTCAGCCTGGCCGCCGTCCGCGCGTGCGCAGAAACGTGACAGCGGCCATCGCGGAAGACATCTGCGCCGAACGCTATCCCTCCGGCTCGACCCTGCCGCGCGAAAACGATCTCTGCGAAATGTACGGCGTCAGCCGCACGGTCGTTCGCGAATCCCTCAAGGTGCTGGAGTCCAAGGGCCTCGTGCGCGGCAAGCCGCGCATCGGCACCATGGTCTGCGACAAGGACGACTGGAACATTCTCGACCAGGATGTGCTGGAATGGATGGGGCCCTATATCGCCGATTTCGATATTCTCGGCTCCATCCTTGAAGCGCGCCGCACCATAGAACCCGCGGCCGCAGAATACGCGGCCGAGCGCGCTACGGCTCGCGAAATTGCCGACCTGGAGAGCGCATGGCAGCAGATGCGCGACAGCGGCAATGATCCGGAGGGCTTTACCGAGGCCGACGTGACATTCCACAAGCTGCTGCTCAGCGCCAGCCACAATCAGGTGTTCCGGCGCCTCTCCAGCGCCATGCATGCCGGCCTCAAATATGCGCTTCACGCCTCCAACGTCGCCGCCGACAGCCGTGACGAAGCAATCGCCGTTCACGGCGAACTCGTGGAAGCGCTGCGCCTGCGCGACCGCGATGCCGCACGCATCTGCGCTCACCATATGCTCGATCTTGCCGCCCGCGATCTCGCCGTCGAACGACGGCTGGACAAAGGCCGGAAAACAAATCCCGAAACCCCGAGATCTGCGGCCTCGCGCCGCTGACCCAACCCAAAGCCAAACGGAATCATTCCCATGAAAATCACCAAGCTGACGACCTATATCGTTCCCCCGCGCTGGCTGTTCCTGAAGATCGAGACCGATGAAGGCATCGTCGGCTGGGGTGAGCCCGTGGTCGAAGGCCGTGCGCTGACCGTGCAGGCAGCCGTGCACGAGCTGGAAGACTATCTGATCGGCAAGGACCCCTTCCTCATCGAAGATCACTGGAACGTCATGTACCGCGCCGGCTTCTATCGCGGCGGCGCCGTCCACATGTCGGCGCTCGCCGGCATCGACCAGGCGCTATGGGACATCAAGGGCAAGGCGCTGGGACAGCCGATCCATTCGCTGCTCGGCGGCCAGGTGCGCGACAAGATCAAGGTCTATTCCTGGATCGGCGGCGACCGTCCCTCCGACGTCGCCAACAACGCCAAGGACGTGGTCGCCCGCGGCTTCAAGGCGATCAAGCTCAACGGCTGCGAGGAAATGCAGATCGTCGACACCTATGACAAGGTGGAAAAGGCCGTCGAAACCATCGCCACCATCCGCGAGGCGATCGGTCCCTATATCGGCATCGGCGTCGATTTCCATGGCCGAGTCCATCGTCCGATGGCCAAGGTGCTCGCCAAGGAGCTCGAACCCTACAAGCTGCTCTTCATCGAAGAGCCGGTGCTGTCGGAAAACCGCGAGGCGCTGAAGGAAATCGCCAATCATTGCTCGACGCCGATTGCGCTCGGCGAACGCCTCTATTCGCGCTGGGATTTCAAATCCGTCCTGTCGGACGGCTATGTCGACATTCTGCAGCCCGATCTTTCTCACGCCGGCGGCATCACTGAGTGCCGCAAGATCGCGGCCATGGCCGAGGCCTATGACGTGGCGCTGGCGCCGCATTGCCCGCTCGGCCCGATCGCGCTTGCCGCCTGCCTGCAGGTCGACGCCGTCAGCTACAATGCCTTCATCCAGGAACAGAGCCTCGGCATCCACTACAACAAGGGCAATGACATCCTCGACTACATCTCCAACAAGGAGGTGTTCCAATATGCCGACGGCTTCGTGAGCATTCCGCAGGGTCCCGGCCTCGGCATCGAAGTCGACGAAGCCTATGTCATCGAGCGTGCCAAGGAAGGCCATCGCTGGCGCAACCCTGTCTGGCGCCATGAGGACGGTAGCGTCGCCGAATGGTAAGAATCTAGCCCTCGCCTGAGGGGCCTGAAGATATTCAGACCGAACAAGTAAAGGCCCGACAGCAGCAGATCTGCGCTGTCGGGCCTCTTCTTTAAACCAGTGCTCTCTTGATCCGGCACCTTCCCCTTTGCCGCCGGGCGGCGAATAACGCGGCACATCCGGCATGCCGCTCTCCCAAAAAAGTTGCGCCTGCAGTATCGGCGCAGATACTGCAGGCGCGTCATGCGTCTCAACAAGCCCCCAGGGAGACGCATTCCCGGAGCATGATCACCAAAGGCGTGGAGTGCCCTTTAGCTCAGACCATGCTCAAGCAGGCAATTTCAAACTACTCCCGCTCGCCGGTGAAGTTCAGCAGCAGCTGGAAGATGTTGACGAAGTTCAGGTAGAGCGACAGGGCACCGAAGACGGCAAGCTTCTGCTGCGATTCCTGATCGTAGTTTTCGGCATACTGTTCCTTGATGTTCTGCGTATCCCAGGCGGTCAGGCCGACGAAGACGACGATACCGATCACCGAGATGGCGAACTGCAGCGCGCTCGAACCCAGGAAGATATTGACGATGCTGGCGATAATCACACCGAACAGGCCCATCATCAGGAACGAGCCGATGTTGGAAAGGTCACGCTTCGTCGTATAGCCGTAGAGGCTGGTCGCGCCGAACATGGTCGCGGCGATGAAGAAGGTGCGCGCGATGCTCGTGCCGGTGAAGACCAGGAAGACCGAGGCCAGCGACAGGCCCATGACCGCACAGAAAGCCCAGAACATCATCTGCGCCGTGCTTGCCGACATCGACTGGATGCGGAACGAGAAGAAGAACACGAAGGCGAGCGGCGCCAGCATGACGACCCACTTCAGCGGGCTCTGGAAGATCGGCACATAGAGCGCCGGCGTCGTGCCGACGATCAGCGCGACGATTCCCGTTACGACAAGGCCGATGCCCATGTAGTTGTAGACGCGCAGCATGTGCCGGCGCAGCCCTTCGTCGAAGAGCGCCTGAGAGCCGGCGGCGGCTCCGTAGCCGTATCGCGGATTGGTCGGGTTCATGGTCGTTCTCCTTTAATCCAAACTAGTAGAGGCTGCGGGCAAGCTTTTCGGCATCGCCGTCAAGCTGACCCGCCTTGCCGTTGCCGATCAGCGCATAGGCGACTTCCCCGATCTGCCAATAGGCAGCCTGGACATCGTCACGCTTGATGTGACTGACATCCTGCACGGCGAAATTGCCCGGACGGACGGCAAACAATGACAAATGTCCGTCTTCGCCGGCATCGACCATCATTTCGACACTCGGACCGAATTCGGACGGATAGATTTGCGCATCGGTGACGCGCCAGTCGCCCGGCAGCTGCGGCAAAATGATTGCCGTCGATGCGCGGATTTCATCCGGATTGTAATTCGCAGCCGCCGATTGCGGCTTGAGCTCCTCGCGTACTGCCGTGGTCTTGTAGGCGCGCACCGCATCGTCGACGAAGGCCGGCGGCCGCGTGGACGCACTCACCTCGCTCGCCGTGAAGGCGCCGAAGGACGTATGCGCAACCCAGCCGGTGGTCACCAGCACCGCAATGGCGGCAACTCGCTGGAAGGAGCCCAGCATACGGCCATAGACCAGCCCGCGCTCCAGCCGCCGCGCGGCCTCACGCGTTTCTGCCCGAACCACATGGCCTTCGCCGGCCAGCGCCATGCGCAGCTCGCCGCGGATGCTCATATCAGCCATCACCTTGGCCGCGATCTCCGGATGCTCCGAGAGATAGGATTCCACCTCGACACGGCGTGCGAGAGTGAGCTCGCCGTCGACATAGGCATCGAGATCGGTATCGATGATCGGATCAACGATTTTCATTGCCGCCTCCCTCGATAAGCCTGAGATGAGAAACCTTGGAGGCTGTCTCCTCGAAACTACGCAGCGTCGCGCGAGCCCGGGCAATGCGGGACATCAGCGTGCCGACGGGAATGCCAAGCGCTGATGCCGCCTCCTGATAGGAGAGATCCTCGATCGCCACCAAATGCAGCGCCTCGCGCTGCTCCTCGGGCAGACTGAAGAAGGCTTCGCGGACTTGGTTCAGGCGAACCGTGTGATCCTGCGATGCCGGCAATGCCGTTTCGAGGTCGGCGGCAGCCTCCTCGTGACGACGGTTCAGCGACTTCTTCTGGCGCAGGCGGTCGATATGCACATTGTGCAGGATCGACAGCAGCCAGGTGCGCAGATTGCCGTCGCGCCTGAACGATGCCTTGCGCTCATAGGCCTTGACCAGTGCATCATGCACCAGATCCTCTGCCTCGTCCGCATTGCGCACGAGCGAGCGGGCGTAACGTCTCAGCGAACCGAGCTGCCCCAAAACATCGAATGTGCGTCCTTTGCGTTCCATACACCTATATACGGAAGCACTCCGGATTCTATTCCATCGCCCAACAAATATTTTTGCTGATTTTTTTACATCAGCAGGAAATCCTTGGGCTGCGGCAGCGGCGGCAGGTCGGTTTCCCCCAGCGCTTCGCGCAGATTGATCTCGATCGTATCGGCAAGGGCGCCGACGGCGAGCGCATTGGGGCGATGGCCGAAAGGGTCTTCCAATTCGTCACCCAGCGCATCCAGACCGAAGAAGGTGTAGGCGATGAGGGCAGTCACGAAGGGCGAGCCCCAGCCGAGCGTATCGACGTAGCCGAAAGGCAGCAGGAAACAGAAGAGATAGGCCGTGCGATGCAGAAGCAGCGTATAACCGAAAGGCAGCGGCGTGTTGCGCAGCCGCTCGCAAGCCGCCTGCACCGCTCCCATCTGACCAATCGTGATATCCAGCATCTGATATTGGATATCCGAAATCCCACCCGATGCTTTCAGCCGCGCGAGATCGGCTGACATGAGGCGCAAGATAAGGTCGGGCCGGTTCTGGGCCGCATAGTAGAATTCCGCCTCGCTTGCGGTCAGCAGGCGCAGCACCTTGCCCTCGTCGCTGCCTTCACGCAGAAGACAGACCAGCGCCTGTGCAAACGCCATGGTCAAACGCAGCAGATTTTTGCGCGTCTCGACGCCAGTCTCCCCTGCACTCTCCAGCACCGACGTCTGCCGAGCGAAGCTGCGCGCGAGGTGAACGAGCTGTCCCCAGTCGCGCCGCCCCTCCCACCAGCGGTCGTAGCAGGCATTGTTACGGAAGCCGAGGAAGATCGAGAGGGCGATGCCGAGCAGCGAAAGCGCTGACCCGTTGAAGGAAACGATGAGGTTCGGCCGAGCCTCATGACCCCAGACGATCAGCGCCGATAGCAAAAAGATGGCGATGATCTGCGGCAGGATACGCCGGATGATCGACCCGCGGACGATGAAGAAAAGCTGGAAGAGATTCGGCCGGTCGCGGACGATCATGACGAAACGCACTCTTGATGAATGTCTGACGGCGCAGCAATACACCAGACGAGCGAGGAGTAACGAGCATTTCTTGCAAGGCGGCCCTGACCGGCGGTCATCGCTCGCCGGCCAGGGCAGGCCATCATTTCACACTGGCGCTTGCCGTCACCAGAACCGGGTCGGCGCGATAATCGCCGGGAAAAAGATGCTGCAGGTTCTTGATCTTGGGCAGGTCGTTGATGACGATATAGGGATAGGTCGGATGCGTCGTCAGGAAATCCTGATGATAGGCCTCGGCGGCATAGAATTGCCGCGCGGGCTCGATCTTGGTGACGATTGCGGCATCAAAGGCTTTGGCGTGATTGAGCTGCTCGATATAGGCCTTGGCGATATCGGCCTGCGACTGGCTGGTCGGGAAGATCGCCGAACGATACTGCGTGCCGGTATCCGGCCCCTGATAGTTCAGCTCCGTCGGATCATGGGCGACCGAGAAATAGATCTGCAGCAGATGGCCATAGCTGATCTTGTGCGGATCGAACACGATGCGCACGGATTCGGCATGGCCGGTATCGCCTGTGCTTACCAGTTCATAGTGAGCGGCATCCTTGCTGCCGCCGGTATAGCCTGCCGTCGCGCTGATGACGCCGTTGACGTGCTGAAAGACGCCCTGAACGCCCCAGAAGCAGCCGCCGGCGAGCACCGCTGTTTCCGTGCTGGCGGAACCGGCCTTCTCGTCCACGCTCGGCTGCGGGATGACACGCGCATCCTCGGCCGATGCGCGGCCGACAAATTGCAGTGCGATGGCGCCGGCCAGCACTGCGGCCGCCGTGAGTCCGGCAAGGCGCGCAACCCGCGCCGAGCCGATGCGGATCATATCTGTCGATGAAGTCTTCATGACACTCTCCTCTCGACCGCCATTCTAAACTCTTCGGTCAGACGGAGATACGGGAAGGCGAGGCTCAATGTTACATACGGCCGCGTGTAACACCGAAACGTGAACGCTGCGGCGGCCTTATTCAGTAATGCGGCGGCTTGGTAATGGCCGGTGCGTCGAGCGACTGCTGCTCCAGCGTCAGGAAGCGCTCGGTCAGCCGGTCCAGCTTCTGCCTGGTCTGTTCGATCACCTTCCATTGCTCGGCAATCTGATCGGAAAGCTCCTCGATCGTCTTGGCCTGGTAGGCGACCGTTTCCTCAAGTTTGGTGATGCGGCTCTGTTCGTCTGACATGTCTGATCCCTTTCGCAACGATCTATAGCACCGGTACCGCCGCGTACAGCCCTTCCATTCCGCATGAGGCGAGCTGCAGCGTCGTTTGACGGTGATGTGACAAAACTGAAAAACAGCTGAAAAGACCTGTTACCTTCCTGACATGGGGGCCTTCTAAAGAGAGCGCAGAGACGCGCCGGTTTTGAAGGCCATTCCTTCCGCGGGCGCACCATTCTGAAGACTTCGGAGAAGCGCCTTGAAGATCATCCAGATCACCGACACGCATTTGAGCCCCAACAAGCCGCATTTCAACGGCAATTGGGAGCCGCTGGCGAAATGGATCGAGGCAAGCGGCGCCGATATCGTCATTCACACCGGCGATCTCAGCGTCGATGGTGCCGACAAAGACGAAGATCTCCTCTTTTCCATGGATCTGATGCGCCAGATTTCCGTGCCGATGCTGATCGTGCCCGGCAACCACGATGTCGGCCACCTGCCCGGCTCCTATCAGCCCGTCAATCCGGAGCGGCTGGACCGCTGGCGTTGCCTCGTCGGTCCGGACTACTGGGCGAAGGATATCGACAACTGGCGCCTCATCGGCCTCAACAGCCTGCTGATGGGCTTCGAGGATGCCGAGGAGCAGAAGCAGTTCGACTGGCTGCAGGAGATGCTCGAAAGCCGTGGCGAGCGCCGCATTGCCCTCTTTGCGCACAAGCCGCTCTTCGTCGATGCGCCCGATGAGGGCGATACCGGCTACTGGAGCGTTCGTCCGGCACAGCGCCGCAGGCTCTATGATCTGATCGCGGCCCATGACATCGCTCTCTTCGGCAGCGGCCACCTGCACTGGACCTGGGTAGGCCGCTTCAACGATACCAACCTGGTCTGGGCGCCGCCCGCAGCCTTCATCCTCGGCGAGATGGAACGCGAAATGCCGGGCGAACGGCTGATCGGCGCAGCGATCCATGAACTTGGCGAGACGGTCTCGACCGAACTCGTCGCCGTTCCCGGCATGACCGCCTACTTCCTCGATGACGTCGTCATGGAAGTCTATCCGCAAGCCGCCCCCAAGGCAAAGGAGCCGACCGAATGAGCGCACTTTCGCTTCGCGGCATCGCCAAATCCTTCGGCGGCAACGCCATCCTCAAGGGCGTCGATCTCGATGTCCAGCCCGGTGAGTTCATTGCGCTCGTCGGCCCGTCCGGCTGCGGCAAAAGCACGCTTTTGCGCATTCTCGCCGGCCTCGACCACGCCGACAGGGGCGAAATCATCCTCGGCGGCAGCGACGTATCAGGCGTTGCGGCGGCGGACCGCAACATCGCCATGGTCTTTCAGTCCTACGCACTCTATCCGCATCTGACAGCCTCGGAAAACATTGCCGTGCCGCTCGCCATGCGCCGCCTGTCGCGCGTCCAGCGCCTGCCCTTCATCGGCTCGCTCATCCCCGGCCAGCGCGCGGCGCGCGCCGGCATCATCCGCGATGTGCGCGAAATGGCCGTCTCGCTGAAGATCGATCACCTGCTCGACCGCAAGCCCGGGCAGATGTCCGGCGGCCAGCGCCAGCGTGTGGCGCTCGCTCGCGCCATGGTGCGCCGCCCCGCCGTCTTCCTCATGGACGAGCCGCTTTCCAATCTCGATGCCAATTTGCGCGTCCATGCCCGCGGCGAGATCGTCGACCTGCACCGCCGCGCCGGCGTGCCGACTGTCTACGTGACACATGACCAGGCCGAGGCGCTGTCGATGGCCGATCGCGTCGCCGTCATGATCGGCGGCCAGCTGCTGCAGCTCGCATCGCCGCAGACGATCTATGACGATCCGGCCCATGTCGAAGTCGCCCGCTTCGTCGGCCAGCCGCGCATCAACCTTTTGCCGGCGCTCGCCGAAAACGGCACCGTCGCCTTCGGCGGCATCCGGCTGGCGCTCGAAGACAGTACCTTTGCCGGCAGGAACGTGACCCTCGGCATTCGCCCGGAATTCGTGCAGCTCTCCCAGGGCCGTCAGGATGCGCTCGCCGCCCATATCGAGCGCATGGAATTCCTCGGCTCGGAAGTCATCCTCTATGCCAAGCTCGATGCCATCGGCGAAACCATGGTCGTCAAGCTCGCACCGGCAGAAGTCGCCGGCCTATCCGCCGGCATGCCGGTTGCGCTGACGCTTGCAGCTGAACAAGCGATGGTCTTCGCCGAAGACGGCCGTCGTTTGCGCGCCGCACCGACGATCGTCGACGCGACACGGGAGAAGGCGCATGGCTAGCATTGCCGCCACCTCTCTGCCGATGCAGACGGCTGCGGCACGCGAACGCAGCGAGGCCCGTACGGCTCTCCTCTTTGCTCTGTCCGCCATCATCCTGATCGTGCTCTTCATCCTGGTGCCGATCGTCGCCGTCGTCGTGCTCGGCTTCACGGATTTCCAGCTCGGCGACAAAAGCCTGCGCTTCGTCGCCTTCGAGAACTACGCGCATCTACTGCGCGACCGCGCCTTCATAAAGTCGCTCTGGAATACGGCGACCTATACCGCGATCGTCGCACCCGTCTCCATCGCGCTCGGCCTCGGCGTCGCGCTGCTGATCGAAAGCGAAGGCATCGGCCGCAGCTTCTTCCGCACCGCTTACTTCCTGCCCGTCGCCTCGCTGATCGTCGCCATGGCGACCGTCTGGCAGTATCTCTTCCATCCGACGATCGGTCCGATCAACGCGCTGCTTGGCGAAATCGGCGTGCGCGGCCCGAATTGGCTCGGTTCGTCGGCGACGGCGCTCTACAGCCTGTCGATCATCGGCGTCTGGCAATCCGTCGGCTTCAACATGGTACTGTTTCTCGCCGGCCTTACCGCCATCCCGCGAGAACTCTATGCCGCGGCCGAAGTGGATGGTGCAAAGTCGTCATTCGACCGCTTCTGGCTCGTCACCTGGCCGATGCTTGGGCCGACGACGCTTTTCGTCACGACTATCAGCATTATCAATGCGGTGAAGGTGTTCGACACCGTGAAGGCTCTGACCGACGGCGGCCCGAACCATGCTTCGGAAGTCCTGCTTTTCACCATCTATCAGGAAGGTTTCGTCTATCTCCGGGTCGGCTATGCCTCAGCGATGACCACGGTCTTCCTCGCCATCCTCGTGGTGCTGACCTTCCTGCAATATCGCGTCCAAGACCGGCAGGTGCATTACACATGACCTCGACAGGCTTCACTCCCGGCCGCATCCTGCGCATCTCGCTGCTGATCTTCGGCTCGCTCGTCTTCCTCGCGCCCTACATCTTCATGATCTCGACGGCCGGCAAGGCGCAGGACGATATCTTCACCTCCGCCCTGAAGCTGATCCCGACGCATTTCTTCTACGTCGAGAACATCGCCAAGGCGCTGAGCAAGGTTGACATGGGCACGCTGCTCCTCAACGGCGTCCTCGTCTGCGGCCTGATCTTCTTCTTCCAGGTGCTGATCGCCATCCCCTGCGCCTATGCCATGGCCAAGCTGAAATTCCCGGCGGCGCGCATGATGATGGTGCTGGTCATGCTCGGTCTGCTGGTCCCGATCCATGCGACGGCGCTGCCGCTCTATGTCGGCTTCAACAGCCTGTCGCTCCTGAACAGCTATACGGCTCTCGTCGCACCCTTCTCGATCTCTGTTTTCGCGATCTTCATGTTCCTGCAGTTCTTCCGTTCCATGCCCGACGATCTGATCCATGCCGCCCGCCTCGACGGCATGTCGGAAATCGGCATCGTCGCCCGCGTCATCGTGCCGAATGCCTGGCCGGCGGTCACGGCTTTCGCGATCTTCTCGGTCGTCGCGCACTGGAACGACCTCTACTGGCCGCTGATCGTCATTACCAAGCAGGAATATTTCACGCCGCCGCTAGGCCTCATGTATTTCCGCGCCGCCGAAGCCGGCGACGACTACGGCGCACTCATGGCGGCAACCCTCATCATCACCCTTCCCCTCGTCGCGGCATTCCTTCTGGCACAGAAGCGTTTCGTCGAGGGCATCACCATGACCGGTCTCAAAGGCTGACCGGTTCGAAATTCGAAAACGGAGAACGAGCGATGAAGCATATCACCCAGATTCTCGCCGCCGCGGCCATTTCGATGGTCGTGTCGGTCCCGGCCTATGCCGAAACCACCCTGACGGTTCATTATCCGATGCCCGGTTTCTTCAAGAACGTGATGGACACGATCTCGAAAAAGTTCATGGAAGAAAACCCGGACATCAAGATCCAGTTCGCCGCTCCTTCGGCCACCTATGAGGAAGGCATCCAGACCATCCTGCGCCAGGCCGGCACCAGCGAAATGCCAGATGTCACCTTCATCGGCCTCAACCGTCTGCGCATGATCGACGAGCGCAATGTCGCCGTCGATCTCGGCCCCCTCGTCAAGAAAGAGGGCAACATGGCCGAGAAAGGCTTCTCGGATACGATCCTGAAGCTCGCCCAGGTCAAGGGCAAGCAGGTCGGCCTCGCCTTCGCGACGTCCAACCCGATCATGTATTACAATGCCGATCTGGTGAAGGCTGCCGGCGGCAATCCGGACAACCCGCCGAAGACCTGGGACGAGGTCATTGCACTCGCCGGCAAGATCAAGGCGCTCGGCAACGGCGTCGACGGCATGGACTTCCGCTGGCAGGGCGACGACTGGATGTTCTCGGCTCTCCTCTTCGGCGCCGGCGGCAAGATGCTGAGCGACGACGAGACGAAGGTTGCCTTCAACGGCCCCGAGGGCCAGAAGGCCGTCGAACTGATCCAGCGCTTCGTCAAGGAAGGCGGCATGCCGGTCTTCACCAAGGCTGCCGGCGAGCAGGCCTTCGCTGCCGGCAAGGTCGGCTTCGAATTCCAGACCACGGGTGCTCTCGTCAATACCATCAAGAATGTCGGCGCCAAGTTCGACCTGCGCACTGCCAAGCTGCCGCTGATCGACCCAGTCAACGGTCGCCTGCCGACGGGCGGCAACGCCGTCGTCATCCTGACCCATGACCCGGTCAAGGAAGAAGCCGCCTGGAAGTTCGCCAAGTTCGCCGCCGGCCCCTACGGCGCCTCTGTCGTCGTTCCCGGCACCGGCTATGTTCCGAACAACGAGCTTGCCGCCAAGTCGGCCGAATATCTCGGCGATTTCTACAAGAAGAACCCGCTGTTTCAGGCCGGCCTCGGCCAGATGTCGATCATGGTTCCCTGGTACGCCTTCCCGGGCTCCAACGGCGTCAAGGTCACGCAGACCATCGTCGACAACCTCTCGCGCATCGTCGACGGCTCGGCAGAGCCGAAGGAAGCGCTCGACGACGCCGCCTCCGACGTCGAAGGCCTGCTGCCGCGCAGCTGATCTTTCGAACCAATCTGAACAATCCGCGCCGCCTCCCAACAAGAGGCGGCGTTTTCGTTCGCAGGCAGGGTCAGTCAGGATTGAATGGCAAGATCGCGCACTGTGCCGCCCGCACGCATCCGATAAGCTACCGTCAGATGACGCGGCGGCGCGGCATTTTCAGCCATATCCAGCAGCAGCGAGGCGGCAGCGGCCCCCATGGTTCCATCCGGAATTTCCACGGTCGTCAAAGACACCTCACCCAGAAAACCGAGGGAAATTCCGTCAAAGCCGGCGACCGAAATATCACGAGGGATCGAAATGCCCTGACGCCGAAGCGCGCCCATGACACCGAGCGCCAGAAGATCGTTGGAAGCAATGATCGCCGTCGGGTCGAACCGCGAAACCGCATCCGAAAGATCGAGCTGTTCCAGGCTGTTCACGAAGGAAATTTCGAGCGCATCGAGGGGCTGTTGCCCCGCTGCTTCCATCGCCCTGATATAGCCGAGATAGCGCAGCTTCGCCCGATCCGATGCCGAGAAGTGACCTGATATGAACAGGATGCGGCGGTGACCCTTACCTAGGAGGTGATCGGTCAAATCCCGGCCCGCGCCGAAATTATCGGTCGCGACCGCAGCGGTGAAGCGGGCGGTCGGCAGGTTTCCGAGCAGCACGGTTGGCGGCAGGGCGGAGGACAGAACAAGACTGCGCTCGGGATCGCAGAGTGTAAGGATCAACCCAGTCGGCTGCTGCTGGAGCAGCGAGGCGACGGCGTCGACCTCCTGTGCCGGATCGTAATTCGATTGGGCGATCAGCACGCTATGTCCCGCGTGAAGAGCTCGGTTCTGGATGCTGGAAAGCGAAGCCGCGAAAACCGGATTGGTAATGCTGGGAATAAGCACCCCGATCGCCGGCCGGCCAGAGCCGGTACGCCCACCCGCGCGATAGCCAAGCTCTGCCGCCGCCCGGCGCACGCGCCGCACCATCTCGTCGCTGACCGGACCGCTGCGATTCATCACCCGGCTGGCGGTCGCAACCGAACAGCCGGCGCGAAAGGCGATCTGCAGGAGCGTCGACATGATATCAATCACCTCCGGCTTCGGTTTCAGCCCTCGACTGGTGCAGCCCTATGGGAATGTCGGGGATTTATATCAGGCCGATGACACTTATTTGACAGCCCTCTCCGCACACCGCGACATTCCGGCCCTTGATCTTTGCTGCAGCGCAGCAGATGCTCGTCCCGATCGCAGCGGCAAATGATGCTGTCATCAACCGATGCCATGATTGCCGCGCTATGATCCGCAGATCCGCCCCTCGAAAGGATGCTCTCATGTCAGAAGCACGGACGCCTGCCACCTCCGCCGACAAGACCGAAAGACTGTTTTTCCTCGATATCAACGACGGACGGATCCTCTCCTCCGCCATCAACGGCACCGATTTGAAGCTCATTGTCCAGCGGGCGGGCCGTAGCCCGGACGGGATTCTCGTCGACAGCGAGAACGGCTGGATCTACTGGACGGAGATGGGCAACGACTACAACGCCCATGACGGCTCCATCGAGCGTATGGACCTCGACGGCGGAAACCACATCACACTGATCCCGCCGGGCAGCACGCTCGTCACGCCGAAGCAGATCCAGCTCGACCGCGACAACGGCAAGCTCTATTGGTGCGACCGCGAAGGCATGCGCGTCATGCGCGCCAATATCGACGGCAGCGACATCGAAACTCTGGTGCAGAACGGCGACAGCCCGGGAGACAGCGCCGATATCGAACGCTGGTGCGTCGGCATCGCCCTCGACCTGCCGCTCGGCCAGCTCTACTGGACCCAGAAGGGGCCGCCGGATGCCGGCCTCGGCCGCATCTTCCGCGCTGGCATCAATATCCCGGCCGGCGAAACCGCAACAAACCGCAGCGATATCGAAATTCTGCTGGATAAGCTGCCGGAACCGATCGACCTCGAGTTGGATCTCGCCACCCGCACGATCTATTGGACCGACCGTGGCAATCTCCCCCGCGGAAATACCGTCAACCGCGCAGCGATGAACGATATCGCCGCAACCTCCGAAGTCGTCCTCGAAGGCCTCGACGAAGGCATCGGCCTCTCACTCGACCTGCCCAACAACCGAATGTTCTTCACCGACATCGGCGGCAATCTCTATTCCGCCAGCCTCGATGGTTCGGGCGAGCGCGAATTGCTGCACCATGCCGGCTCGTTTACGGGAATTGTTTACGCGGAGGTTTGAGGTTTCCAATTACTTTAAGTCGTGGAATTGCCGCATTCCTCCCTTCTCCCCGCGGGGAGAAGGAGTGTGCGGCGCCGATGTGCCTCATATAGGATTGCCCTGGTTTTGACGGATGAGAGGGAACGACCTCTGCATCCTCCCCTGAGAAGGCAGTCGGAAGGAAGGCTGTGGGTGCGTCTATCTCCTTCTCCCCGTCAAAACGGGGAGAAGGTGGCCGGCAGGCCGGATGAGGGGCACTTTGCCGCTCAATTACCCTTGCGCACACCATCCAGCAGATGCGGCAGTGACTTCACCCCATCGTCACGCAATTCCGCCGGCAGCAGTCCTTCCGGGAGATCCTGATAGGAAACCGGACGCAGGAAGCGGCGGATGGCGAGTGTGCCGACCGAGGTGGTGCGGCTATCCGAGGTCGCCGGGAAAGGCCCGCCATGCACCATGGCATGGGAAACCTCAACGCCGGTCGGCCAGCCATTGGCGAGGATGCGCCCGGCCTTGCGTTCCAGCACCGGCACCAGCTTGGCGGCGGTGGCATAGTCATCCGCTTCGATCTGCAGCGTCGCGGTCAGCTGGCCCTCGAGCTTCTCAGCAACGGCGATCATCTGCTCGATGTCCTTGCAGCGCACGAGAAGGCTTGCCGCGCCGAAGACCTCATGGCCCAAACGCTCGTCGGCCAAAAACTCCTCCGCTTCTGTCTCAAAGAAGATGCCGGGGCTGCGGTTGACGCCTTCGGCCGGAGCGCCATGAGCGACGGTCTTGACCGCCTCATGTTCCGCCAATGCGGCAACGCCCTTGTCGAAGGCGGCGTGAATGCCCGGCGTCAGCATCGGCGCCGGCGCACGGCCGCTCAGGGCGTCGCCGGCTGCCTGGACGAAGCGGTCGAAATCGGGGCTTTCGATCGCGAAAAGCAGGCCCGGATTGGTGCAGAACTGGCCGGCACCGAGCGTCAGGGAATCGATAAAGCCCGTGCCAATCGCCTCGGCGCGTGCTGCAAGAGCGGCCGGGAACAGGAAAACGGGGTTGACGCTGCTCATCTCGGCATAGACCGGGATCGGCTCGGGACGGGCCGCGGCAATGGCGCCAAGAGCCAGGCCGCCACCGCGCGAACCGGTGAAGCCGACAGCCTTGATGCGGGGATCGCGCACCAGCGCAGCACCAGTCTCGTTGGCACCAGTCAGCAACGAGAACGTGCCTTCTGGCAGGCCGGATGCGGCCACGGCGGCGCGGATGGCGCGGCCGACAAGCTCGCCCGTGCCGGGATGGGCAAGATGGCCCTTGACGACGACCGGGCAACCGGCGGCAAGTGCCGACGCCGTATCACCGCCTGCAACCGAGAAGGCGAGCGGGAAGTTGCTGGCGCCGAAGACGGCGACCGGGCCGAGCGGGATCTGGCGCAGACGCAGGTCCGGCCGCGGCAGCGGCTTGCGCTCCGGCAATGCCGGATCGACGCGCAGATCGAGCCATTCTCCGCCGCGGACCACCTGCGCGAAGAGCCGCAGCTGGCCGACAGTGCGGGCGCGCTCGCCCTGCAGGCGCGCCACCGGCAGGCCAGTCTCCTCCGTTGCCCGCTCGATCAGCGCATCGCCGATGCCAACGATGTTGTCGGCAATCTTTTCGAGAAATGCCGCGCGCTGCTCGGGGCTGGTGGCGCGGTAGACATCGAACGCCTGGGCCGCCAACTCGCAGGCCTTGGCGACATCACTCTCGCTGGCGATTGCAAAGGCCGGCTCCAGATTTGCGCCGGTTGCCGGGTTGATCGCACGCACGGTTCTGTTGCCGCCGGTAGAATCTGAGCCGATCAACAGATCGCCGCGAATCTCGAAAGACTGTGTCATGGGTATTCCTTAAGGATGTCGGAGCGCCAGGGAATTGCGCTACGAGAGCAGATAGCAGGATGCGATGACAGATATAAGATGATAATCGTCATCTAATTATCAAGGTACAAGTCCTGAGATCAAGGCGTCGGCGTCAATTAATCATACTTTATCTGCATATGGCGCTGCGGCCTCTTTCATGCCAATTTAGCGCCCATCCGAAAGACCGAGTGCGACCAAGTCCCCATGTCCATTGCGCTTCTTGGCAATCCGATCGTCCAGTTCTTCATTCTGGTTGTCGTCGGCACATTCGTCAGCCGCGTCATGCTGCGTCATCAGCGGGCCGGCCGTCTGATCGGCCAGATCGCTTTCTTCGTCTGCCTGACGGCACTTTTGTTCTATCACGGCATCGTCCCCTATGAGCCGAGCCCACCGCAGGACTCGGTGACGCTGCGCACCTTCACGGGCTTTGCCAAGATCGTCTGGTGGGTCAACGGCGCCTGGGTGCTGATCGCCTGCGTGCGGCTGTTCCTGATTTTCGAGCGCAAGCCCCGCGAAGGCCGGCTGCTGCAGGATTTGATCGTCGGCGTCATCTATCTCGGCGCCATTCTCTCCATCGTCGGTAATGTCTTCAGCGTCCCGATCGGTACACTGATCGCAACATCGGGCGTCTTCGCCATCATTCTCGGTCTCGCCTTGCAGAGCACCCTCAGCGACGTCTTCTCCGGCATCGCCCTCAATCTCGGCCGTCCCTACTCCGTCGGCGACTGGATCGTCCTCGAAAATGATGTCCAGGGCCGCGTCGTCGAAACCAATTGGCGCGCCACGCAATTGCTGAGCGGCACCAATGATCTAATCGTCATTCCGAACAGTATCCTTGCCAAGACGCGGCTGACCAATCTTTCCTCGCCCGACGAGAGCCACGGCGCAACCGTCACGGTACGCATCCAGCCGACCACCCTACCGCGCATCATTGCGGATGTGATGCAAAACGTCTTGATCAGCTGCAACTCGATCCAAAAGAACCCAGAACCCAGCGTCGCCATCAATTCCATCGATGGGCAGGCAATCGAACTGCAGCTGTCCTTTCGCGTGCGCGACATGTCGCTGACACAAGCCGCAAAGAACGAGATCTACGATCTGCTCTTCCGCCATACCAAGGCGGCAGGCCTGAAATTCGCCGATCAGCCCGGCACGATCATACTTCCGATGGAGAAAAAGGCCGAGACGCCCGACGAGAAGCAACATGCTCCGGGAACGCCGTGGCGATTGGTCAGCAATATCCCTCTGTTCTCTTCGCTGACCGAGGATGAAAAGGAACATTTGGCGTCACATATGCAGCGCCGGACCTACCGCAAGGATGCCGTCATCGCCGAACAGGATGCCCGCATGCGGGCGCTCACGATCGTCCGCTCGGGGGTCGTCAGCATCACCCGCCGCGAAGGGCATCGTCAGATCGAGCTGACGCGCCTCGCGCCGGGGGACTATTTCGGTGAGAACGGGCTGCTGATGGGATCGGGCGAAGTCGGGACGGTTCGCGCCCTGACCTTCGTCGTCACCTACGAAATTGGCGAGGAATGTCTCGCGCCGCTGCTGCACGACCGGCCGACCCTTGCCGAAGAGCTCGGCGCCATCCTGGCGAAGCGCATAGAGGAGGAGCAGCATCTCTTCGCCAATGCCGATATGCTCGGCCATGGCGCTCATGTGACCTCGCTAAGCTCGCGCATCAAGCATCTCTTTCAGCTGCAACAGCACGATTAGGCCGCATCCGCCGCCTTTGTTGATCGTGAAGTGGCAAAGAGATTTTGCCCGATGGCGCGGGCGGTATCGAGGTGGGAACTCATATCCTGCGCTTCCGTCAACAACAGCTCGGATGTCGCAACAGGAGCGCCGCAATATCCGAAAATTCCTTGGTCGATCTGTGTCCTCATGGCGCCGAAATAGCCGTGGCGCGCATAGGTGCGCATGGTCGCACCGCCGATAGCGATCAGGTGGATGGGAAGGCGGCGCAATCTCTTGATCGGCCTGTCACCAGGCATGTCGTCATAGGCCCAGCCATTGGTGAACACCCGATCGATCCATCCCTTGAGGAGCCCGGGCATGGACCACCAATAAACGGGATAGACCAGCACCAGCGCATCGGCACGATCGATTCGTGTTTGCTCGGCAACGACGTCATCAGGCGACGGACCTTCTCTGAGATGAGCAGCAATATCGGCAGCGCTGAACCTCGGATCAAAACCTTCCGCCGTAAGATCGGCGATTTCAAACGTGGCCCCCGAAGCCGTGATACCTTCAGCAACTTTGGCCGCGACGCCGTGACTGAACGAATCGGGATTCGGATTGGCGACGACGATAAGCGCGTGCATGTGAAAAACTCCTGCAGACAGATTGTGAGAGGCGGCTTAGTCTTATATACTTTTAGTAAGTTACTTTTGGTATATAGCGATGTCAAGCGTGCAAATGAAGAAAACGGAACCCCGCAGCCGGCTGACGCGGGAGGAGCGCTATCGGCAGCTCATCCAGGTTGCCTGGCAAATCATCGGCGAAGAGGGAACGGAAGCCCTGACATTGGGGCGGCTTTCGGAACGTGCCGGTGTGACGAAACCCGTCGTCTACGACCATTTCACGACTCGTCCCGGCCTACTGGCCGCGCTTTATCGCGAGTACGATATCAGACAGACGGCAGTGATGGACAAGGTGCTGGATGCGAGCAGCCCGACACTGGCAGGCAGGGCCGAGGTGATAGCCGCCTCCTATGTCGATTGCGTGCTGCTGCAGGGGCGCGAAATACCCGGCATCATCGCTGCGCTCGCAGGCTCGCCGGAGCTTGAAAAAATCAAACGCGAATATGACACGGCTTTTATCGAGAAATGCCGTGCGCTGCTGGCTCCTTTCGCCGATGCAGGCTCCATCAAATCAGCGGGCCTCTGGGCGATGCTGGGTGCCGCCGAAGCGCTGTCCTATGCCGCCACGACGGGCGACATCAGTCCGCAGCAGGCAAAGGACGAACTCTTCGAAACCATCAAGGCCATGGTTACCAGAAACAGGTGAAGGCCCGTCTCGCAAGCCGCCGTATTCCAGGCAGAGCCCCGAGGCGGCGGTCAGTTCGATTGCGTTGCCGGCGCTGCCTTGACCTGCCCGGCATAAAACGCCTTGGCATCGCCCGTGAATTGCTCGCGCGACGCCGGCCGCGTGTAGAACATATGGCCGCCGCGATAGAGCTTCATCGCCACGCGATCCGCAAAGGCGGGGGGCATATGGTCGAGCACATATTGATTGACGCCGAAGGGAATGACGAGATCGCTGTAACCCTGCCCGATCATCACGCGGAAGGATGGCGAGAGCGATAACAGCTCCTTGAGATCGTCGCCAACACCGGCGGTCCCGCGCGAGCCGCCGTTGTGCCCGCCCCATTTCCACTCCCGGTTCACCGATGACGACAGAAGCGTATAGGTCATGTCGGTATGGAGGCCCAGCTCGTCGCGGGCATAGCCTGAAAAGGCACCGCCATAGGCGCGGACGAAGCCATCCAGAACAGGATCGCCGCCATGCTCGGCATCCGACTGCGGATAGGGGTCCGGTGCAAGGAACGAGGCGTCATAAGCGCTCGCCACATCGGAGCCATCGCCATCGGAATGTTTGCGATAGACTCCGCTGAGAAAGCCCTGGTTCCTGGCAACGACATCTTGGGGAATACCGGTCAGCTTCGCTACACGCCCATAGAAGGCTTGGCCAGCATCTCCCGATGGCGGCCGTCTGGCAAGAGTTGGCAGATATTCGTTGAAGGCAAAAGCCTGGGCATCCTGGATTGCTTTCTCGCTAAAGGCATTTTGCCGTTCCAGCTGGGCGGCCGCCAGCGACGGCAGCTGCAAGGCAGCGCCAAGCGCATCCTCACCCCCGCCGAAGACAAACCGGCCCTCCAGTAGCGGCGACAGCATGACGATGCCGGAAATCAGAATGCCTTGGTCCTCGCGCAGGCTGTTGGCAACCTTCACCGAGCGAAAACCGCCATAGCTTTCCCCGAGAATATATTTCGGCGACGCCGCCCGGCTGTTGTGGGCGACATAAAGAGCGATCGCCTTGGCCAAGCTTTCGGCATCGCTGTCGACGCTATAGAAATCATTTTGGTCGTCCGGCTTGGCGGTGCGGCTCCAGCCAGTGCCGACCGGATCGATCAGCACGAGATCGGTAAATTCGAGCCAGCTTTGCGGGTTGTCGACCAGCCTGGCATTGGCGCCATCGCGCCCGTCTGCACCGAAATCGACGATACGCGGGCCGACGAGCCCGAGGTTGAGGAAGGCGGAGGCGGCACCCGGCCCGCCATTGAACACGAAGGTCACGGGCCGGTTCGCATCCCGGTTCTTGGCGACATAGGCGGTGTAGAAGATCGCGGCGCTGCGCTGCCCATCCTGACCGAAAAGATCGAGCGTACCCGCTGTCGCCGTATAGGGAATGGTCTTGCCGTCAGCATTGAGAACATGGTCGCTCAGGGCATCGGGCGGCAGGAGCGAGAGCACGCCGCTCGCGCTGGCAGGCGCGCCATGACCTTGCTCGGGCGGAGCGGCGGATGCCGTTGCCGATAACAGCGAAAAGGCCAGCGCCAGGCCGGGAACCATCTGGCGAAAAGACATGAAATCGCATCCTCCAAAGGGATCATCGCATAGACGTCGTTGCCGGCGATACTATGTCACAGACGACGAGCGCCGAAACTCAAGAGATGTTGATCGATGGTCTCGGCCATTCGAAGAAACATGCTCTTGAGGGTCTATATACCGTTTGCCAAAGTGGCATGCGCTGCGGGGACATGAGCCGATAATGAGATCGCAAGGGAAATGACGATGAAACAGGATATCGAAATCAAGACGGCCGACGGCACCGCCAAAGCCGCTATCTTCCGCCCCGATAATGGTAAATCAGCCGAGCACGGCGTGGTCCTCTATATGGATGCCATGGGTCCGCGCGCTGCGCTCGATGGCATGGCGCAGCGGCTGGCGAACGGAGGCTATATCGTGCTGCTTCCCGATCTCTTCTATCGCCTCGGCGCCTATGGCCCCTTCGACGGCAGTGCCTTCGGCAATCCCGCCTCCCGCGAAACGATCATGGCGATGCTGCGCGGCACGACGCAGGAAATGACCAAGGCCGATAGTGCCGCCTTCCTCGACGCTCTCTCAGCCGCCGGCGCCAAAGGTACGGCCGGCGTGGTGGGCTATTGCATGGGCGGGGGCCGCGCGCTGACTGCCGCTGCCACCTATCCCGACCGCATCGCGGCAGCCGCAAGCTTCCACGGCGGCAATCTTGCGAGCGACGCGGAAGACAGTCCGCACCGGCTCGCCGCCAAGATCAAGGCCCGCGTCTATGTCGGTGTCGCCGGCGTCGACAACAGTTTTCCGCCGGAACAATCGGCGCGTCTTGCCGAGGCGCTCCGCACCGGCGGCGTCGATCACACCATCGAAAACTATGTAGGCATGGCACATGGATGGACGGTGCCGGATCATGGCGTTTATGACGAGATCGGCGCCGAAAGGCATTGGAAGCGGCTGCTGAACCTGTTCGAGGAAGCTTTGGTATAGTCGATTGATGGCGGCATCCCGTTGCCATCATGAGCGGGATGTCACCATCCGATCCAGAGATCAGAACTTGATCCTGTCGATGCTGGTCAACGTCGTCTTCTGCGAGACGCCCGGCGCATTGACCATGTGCCAGGCCACATATTGCTCGCCATAAAGCTCTGTCGACGACATGCCGTCGACCGGCAGTACGATATTCATGCCGTTGAGTGCTGCGTCCGTTGCCGTATCGAGCACCGCGCCCTCCGAGGCCGTACCTGTAACGATGATGGTCTTGATGCCCTTGTCCGAGAGAATGCTGCGCAGATTGGTGCCGATAAACTTGTCCGGCCCGGACTTGACGATCGGCTCGCTCGCCAGGGGCGCCAGCGCCGTTGCGATATCCTGCGCCTCGCCAACGCCGGCCAGACTGAAGACGACGAGCATCTCCTTGGCGCGCGCCTGATCGAGCAGGGTTTTCACCTTGGGGACGGAGGCGAGGCAGCGCGGCTTGGTCTTCACGTTGCACGGTCCCTTGGTCGGGTCCTGCGCACCGTTGAAGTCGAGGATCAGAAGCGCCGTCGTCTTCGGATCGACGGTAACCTGCTTCAGCTCCGGCGCCGCCGGCGGCTTCACCTTCTGCCAGTCGTCGATGATCGTCTGCCCGGCGGCAGGCGAGGTCAGCGCGAGACCGAAGCCCATGGAAAAAAGGGTAAAGCCGGTGCATAGCGCAAAACCCGCTCTGCCCATCACACCACCTCGACCTCCAGGCCCGTTGCTCCCTTGCATTCCGTATCTCCGTGGATTTGCGATTGTGCGGTAGAGATAGGCCACAAACCGAGGCAGGGTAACGAAACTCTTCGTGATATTACCAAAACGCGTCGCAGACACCATGAACGGCAGGGACGTTTATGGACACCAGCTTGGGAGCAACGATTCCGCCACTCCTGCTCGATCGCCAACCATCTGGGACAATCCATCGTTGACAAAAACTTGCCAACCCATAATCTGCGCCTAAGCCCTTGCGATTGCCCATTTTTCTTTTGGAGATCGGGATCATGCCGGCAAACTGCATGAGACGACTGGTTCTGGCAGGCATTCTCCTTGGCATATCTGCCTATACGGCGGTGGTCGCGCAGACGCTCGACATTATCGCGCAAAAGGGCACAATCCGCATCGGCTATATCAGCGACGAAGAACCCTTCTCCTTCAAGAAGAAGGATGGCAACCCGACGGGATATGCCATCGACCTCTGCGGCAAGATCGCCGATGCTGTCGGGACCAAGGTCGCCAATCTCAAGCGCGACTATGTCGAAACGACGCTTGCCGATGGCTTCGATGCAGTCAAAAGCGGACAGGTCGATCTTCTCTGTGGCGCCCTGACCATTAGCCTAGGCCGGCGCCAAAGCGTCGATTTCTCGCAGCCGATCTTCGTCACCGGCGCCAGCGCCCTGCTGCGCAAGGATTCGCCCGATTATCTGATGGCGCTGTTCCTCGACAAGCGGCTGGCACAAGTCTCCGCCAAGCCCGCCCCCGCAACGAGCGCCATCGGCGTGCGCGCCGACACGACCACGGACGCGACACTGCGGGAAGCGCTAGGCCCCGACATACCGAAGACGAGGATTGCGACTTTCGCCACCCATCAGGATGGCCTGAACGCGCTCGAAGATCATAAGATCGACGCCTATTTCGCCGATCGTGCCCTACTTTTCGATCTGGCTTCCCATGCCCATAATCCGTCCACGCTCGCCATCGGCAACCGCCTCTTCACGCATGAGCCCTATGGCATAGCCCTCCGGCAAGATGACTCCGCCTTCCGCCTGCTTGTGGATCAAACGCTGACCGAGACCTACCAGTCGGATGATTTCGCCAAGCTGCTGACCACCTATTTCGGCGAGGAAAGCCCGATCCTGCGACGCGAGATCATGATGCAGTCGGTCCCGCAATAAGCGCATTGAGGAGATGCCGTCGCCTTTGCGACATCTCCGATCAGCATATGTCGCCGACAAACCCAGCCATTTCCGGATGGGACAGCATGACGGTCGTCGTGCAAGCATCTTGATTATGTCGTAGACAGGCTCTGGTCGCCGACGCACACATCATAAAATCCGTCTCCAATATCAATCAGGGTCGCACGCAATGGCAGTATTTCCTCAAAAGGCGAAGGTCGTCATCATCGGGCTTGGCGGTATCGTCGGCGCATCGATCGCTCATCATCTGATCGAGCGCGGCTGGGACGATATTGTCGGTATCGACAAATCCGGTATCCCGACGGATATCGGCTCGACGGCCCATGCCTCCGATTTCTGCTACACGACCAGCCATGATTTCCTTTCCTGCTGGACGACCCTCTACTCCATCGATTTCTACGATAAGCTCGGCCACTATGCCCGCGTCGGCGGCCTGGAAGTCGCTCGCGTCGGCGACGACGACCGCATGGCGGAAATCAAGCGCAAGGTGACCTCGGGCAAGGCCTTCGGCACGCGCGTGAGCCTGGTCGACCCCGCCGAGATCAAGGAGAAATTCCCGCTGATCGAGGAAAGCATGGTTCAGGGCGGCATGTGGGACCCGGATGCCGGCCTCGTCATTCCCCGTTCGCAGACCGTTGCCGGCAAGCTGATCGACCAGGGCGAAAAGAGCGGCAAGCTCCTTTCCTTCGCCAACACGCCGGCCCAGTCGCTGATCGTTAGGGATGGCCGCATCGCTGGCGTCGTTACCCATCGCGGCACGATCGAAGCCGAATACGTGATCGTCTGCGCCGGTCTTTGGGGCCGCCTGATCGCCGAAATGGTCGGCGAAGACCTGCCGGTCATGCCGGTCGACCACCCGCTGACCTTCTTCGGCCCCTACAATGAATTCGCCAATACCGGCAAGGAAATCGGCTTCCCGCTGATGCGCGACCAGGGCAACTCAGCCTATATGCGCGACACAGGCGACCCGAAGACTGCCGAGGGCGGCCAGATCGAATGGGGTTACTACGAGGAAAAGAACCCGCGCCTCTGCCATCCCCGCGATCTCCTTGAAAAGCACGAGGCACGTCTGTCGCCCTCGCAGCGCGATCTCGACATGGAGCAGATCATCGAGCCGCTCGAGCGCGCCATGGAACTGACGCCGATCCTCGGCGAACTCGGCTACAATGAAGGCCATTCCTTCAACGGTCTGCTGCAGGTCACGACCGATGGCGGCCCATCCGTCGGCGAAAGCCAGAAGGTCCGCGGTCTCTGGTATTGCGTCGCCATCTGGGTGAAGGACGGCCCCGGTTTCGGCAAGCTCGTTGCCGACTGGATGACCGACGGCCGCACGCCGATCGACCACAACAGGATCGATTATTCCCGCTTCTACCCACATATGCTGGAAGAGAAATTCATCGAAGGCCGCTGCACCGAGGCCGCCCAGAAGATCTATAACCCCGCCGTCCACCCGCGCGAACCCTATGCCACCGGCCGCAACATCCGCCGCTCGCCCTTCTATGAGCGGGAAAAAGAGCTTGGCGGCTATTTCATGGAGCTTGGCGGCTGGGAGCGTGCGCATGGCTATGCCGCCAACGAGCACTTGCTGGAAAAATACGGTGACCGCATCCCCGTGCGTGAAAACGAATGGGACAACCGCCATTTCTGGCGCGTCTCCAATGCCGAGCACCTGGCACTGAGCGAAGACTGCGGCATCATCAACCTCTCGCACTTCGCCATGTACGATATCGAAGGTCCTGACCATGTCGAGCTGCTGGAGTGGCTCTGCGCCGCCAAGATCGGCGGCGATGCCAATATCGGCAAGGGCATCTACACCCACTTCCTCGACGACGAAGGCATGGTACGGGCCGATTTCACCGTTATCCGTATGGCCGACCGCTGCCGCCTGATCGACGGCGCCGATGCCGGCCCGCGCGATTTCCACTACATGCGCCGCGTTGCTGAGGACAAGGGCTTTGACGTCACCATCACCGATGTCACCGAACGCTATGTGACGATCGGCATCTGGGGACCGAATGCCCGCACCAACCTGCAGAAGGTCGTCGAAAGCCCGGAAAACCTTTCGCACGAAAACTTTCCCTTCGCCGCGATCAAGCAGATCCGCATTGCCGGCAGGAACGTCGCGGCATTCCGCATCTCCTATGTCGGCGAACAGGGCTGGGAACTGCACATGGCCTATGGCGATGCACTAGCCGTCTGGGATGCGCTGCGCTCCACCGGCGCCATCGCCGTCGGCGTCGAGACCTATGCCAACAGCCGCCGCATGGAAAAGAGCCTACGCCTGCAGAATGCCGACCTGCTGACGGAATATAATCTGCTGGAAGCCGATCTCGCCCGCCCGAAGGTCAAAGACGCCGATTTCTGCGGCAAGGCGAAGCACCTCGAATATCGCGCCCGCGAACACCAGCCGGCCATGCTCTGCACGCTCGTCATGACCGATAATATCGACTCCAACGGCGTCGCCCGTTACCCCGTCGGCATTCTCCCAGTCATGGATCCCGAAACCGGCGAAACCCTGGTCGACGACCTCGGCCGCCGCTCCTTCACCACCTCGATCGCCTACGGCCCGACCATCGGCAAGAATATCGCACTCGCCTATCTCCCATGGTCCTATGCCCAGGAAGGCCGCAAGCTGAAGGTCGAATATTTCGGCGAGACCTACCCGGTCGAAGTCGCCGGCGTCGGCTACAAGCCGCTCTACGACGCAGAGAACCTGAAGCCGAGAAGCTGATTTCTGAAGCGATTCAGTTTTTCACGGAATCTCTGAACCGCTCTATCTCTTTGTTATCTCGCAATTCCGGACGGAAAACCGCTACCCACTTTTCCTGGAATTGCTCTAACGAACCGGAAAGCGAGGTCATGCCTGGCTTTCCGGTTGTCTGTCGGGCGGACGTCTGTCAGGCCGTGTGATCGATGATGGCCTGCACGATCTCGTCAATGTCGAGCTCGTGGATTTCGTGCCCTCCGCCTTCGACTCGGTGCAGCCGCGCACCTTGCACGACCCCAGTGAAGGCCTCGCCGTGCCCTATGGGAAACAGCGGATCGGCCGTGCCATGGATCGCAAGGACCGGCAGCTTGATATCGGAAGCGTGAAGCCTCGCTGGCCTGTCCTCGCTCACCAGCGTGAAGTGGTTCGTAGCACTGGCAAATGACGGCGCCCGCGCCATGTCGCGGGCGATCAGGGCCCTTGCAGCATCAGGATCGTGCGGATGCCGAGTGCCGGCCAGCATCGCCGTATCGCGACGCAGAAAATCGGCAATAGCCTCGAGGTTCGACCAGTCGACTGCTTCGGCAGACCTGGAATGCTCTTGATAGGCCTCTGTCGAGGAGGGCAAGCCCCCGACTCCGAGCGGTGATGTGCTGATCAGCGTGAGTGTCCGTACACGCGGGGGATAGCGCAATGCGACTTCTTGTGCAACCGCGCCGCCCATTGATATGCCCGCCACGTGCGCCGTTTCCAATCCGTAGCCGTCGAGAATGGCGATGGCATCGTCGGCCAGGTCGTCGAACGAATAACGCGGTTCGCCCCTCGGATAGTGTGTCGAGAGGCCGGTATCGCGCTGGTCGTATCGGATCACATAGCGCTGGCGGGCGGCAAGAGCCTCGCAGAACCTGTCCGGCCACCACAGCATCGAAGCCATCATTCCCATGATCAGTATGATGGGCGGGCTGGAGGGATCACCGAAAGCCTCCGTCTGAAGTTTCGCGCCCTTGACCTCGATTGACGTCTCGGTGGCGGCGAATGATCCCATTTGTTCCATGAAAAATCCATCCGATTGCAAATTGCAACTGGAATCCATGTTGCATAACTGATCCTGTTATGCAATCAGTTTATGAGGAAGCTACAACACGGGGTATCGACGTCCATCAGAGCAGTTTCAGAAAAATGCCCAGCGGTTTCCATCCGGAATTGTGTAAGAACAATGCGTTAGAACTGCTCGCAGGTCTTGCGAGAAGTGATCCCGATGGCGATTGAGACGAAATGAGGGAGGCTTGTAGTGCTGCAATGTGCTGATTTTTACGACGCTGAACTATCACGGCATAACCGGCATTTGCGAGCCGTCGCCCGCGTCCGGACGCATGACCGGATACTCGATATCGGCTGCGGCGCTGGACAAACCACTCGGGAAGCAGCTCTTGCTGCAACACAAGGCAGCGCGGTCGGCGTGGATACGTCCGCCGAGATGCTTGAGATTGCGCGCCAACGTAGCGCTGAAGCGGGATTGCGCAACGTCGGCTTCGAGCTGGGTGACGCACAAGTCCACGAATTTCCAGCCGCCGGCTTCGACCTATGCATCAGCCGGTTCGGCGTCATGTTCTTTGCCGATCCGCAGGTAGCATTCGCCAATATCGCCCATGCAATACGCCCGAGCGGACGCATCGCCTGGATGGTATGGCAAAGCCAGGAGCGCAACGAATGGTCTGGCGCAATCCGGAATGCGCTGGCTGCGGGAAGCGCAATTCCAGAAAATGCCGGCAAGCCGTTTTCACTTGGCGATCGCACCATAGCCAAAGAACTGCTAAGCGCCGCCGGCTTCATCTCGATCGACTTTATAGAGGTGCGCGAACCAGTGTTTTATGGGGCCAATGTCGATGCCGCCCTTGATGCCCTTGCCGGCCTCTACATGGTCAAGGACGCGCTCGTGCACACCGATGAGGCGCCCGACCAACCACTGCAGCGACTGCGTGATTTACTGGAAGCGCATATGACCTCCGAAGGCGTGCTCTTCGACTCCCGCGCATGGATCATCACCGCTGAGCGAGGCTGATGCCTGAAAAAGCTTGGGTCCGACGAAGTGGGACACCGCGAGTTATGCCCTCCTCCATAAGCCATAAATCCCTTCCGACAGGTATTTTATGAGCACCGCAATCAAGGATTGTTTTTTTCAAATGCGATCATGGTCATCCGAGGAGATTGTCTAGCGACTGGAAAACGCCTGCTGTTTTCCAGAGGCTTCGGTTACCCACGACGTAAAGAGCTTCCTTAGCCCTCGTCGCCGCGACGTTCAGCAAATTGGGGCGACCGCCAGCCCAGCCGCGCGCACCTCGCTGCTGGGCGTCCGGAGCGCCCAGAATGAAAAAGACGGCCTCCGCCTCGCGGCCCTGAACGGTATGGACCGTTCCGATGCGCTCCTTGACCCATTGATGGGGATTTTCGACCCACCCCTCGAGCAAGCCGCTGGTACGCAACACTTCTCGCATACGATCCTGCACCACGACGAACGGGGTCACGACATAGAAATCGGGAGCGCATTCTCGATCTCGCAGATGACCTAGTTGAGCGAGCAGTGCCTCACCCTCCTGTGGGCACCATTTTTCCTGCCCTCGTCCCTCGATATCGATCCATCGGGAAGGGCCGAGAACATCCCGGATTGCGGAGGGCTTGGCCGCTTTCGCCTGTACCATCAGGTTTTCGTAGGCAATGGAATTGGAAATGCTGAACATCGGTTCGGCGCAGCGTCGATGAACCAGAAGAGGAACGCCAACTTCACGGGTTCCGAACTTTGTCTCGAAGGTTCCGTAGTATTCCGTGGCGCTGTCGGCTAGTGTTTGCGCCGAAGCCCCGGGCGCGTTGTAAATCAGCGGATCGATCCCGAACTGCTGGCACATCGCTTCCGTCAACTGGTCAGGCAGAACGACGACCGGCTCGATCTGTATCGGATCGCCGACGACCATTGCCCGCTGAGTCCGCATCAATGCGCCCACGGCCGCCTGTGGCAATGCCTGGCCTGCTTCGTCCACAAGCAGCCAGCCGAAAGATTCCGGTCCGATTTTACCGAGCATGCGGGAGACCGAGGCAAAGGTGGTGGAAACCACCGGCACCAGCAGGAACAAGGTCGACCAGAGATCCGGGATCAGCGCGTCCTTTTCCGGACTTCCCAGCGAACGTGTGCCAAAGCCATCCATCAGAACGTTGAGGTTATGTCGGATCGGCTTTGCGGCGCCGTCAACAAACGCCTTATGCAATGCCATCGCTGCTTCGAAAACATCGTTGCGCAAACGTGCGGTAGCCGTATCCAGCCAGGGCGCACTCTTCTGTTTATCCTGATGACGCTGGTCGAAAAATTCTTCCGAAATGAACGTGCCGGGATATCGGCCGGCAATGTCTTCACATGCAATTCGTTCGCGCCTGAGCGTCTCGGTCAGTTCGATGACCGAAGCCTGCATTTTTTGCAGCTCGCCGTTCGCTCGCGCAAATTCCGACCTTTTCGTCTCAGCATCTGCCGACAGACGCGAAAGCTCTATTTTCTCTGAGGTCAGGCTTTTCGAGAGGCTATCGTATGCCTCGTGCCATGAACGATAAGCCTGCGTGCCGAACAGCCGGCTGAGAAAACCGGGCCGTATGCTCCATAAAGCGGCTCGATCCTGATCCAATGCTTCCACATTCCGCTTCTGGACATCAAAAGCAGATACCGCTTTTCCGGCGTTCTCCACCAGTTGCTCCAAAACCGGGTGCATTGCCTCTATTTCGACGGCGAGACCGTCAACCGTCTCCTGCTTTTGCCGGATCGATCGTAAAAGATCATGAGCCTTCTGCAATTCCGCCAATGCCGATTTCGAAGATGCCGCTACTTTGCGAAAATGCTGACGAGCTTTTTTCCAGCGCCGCAGGGCCTGGTCATGATCCTCCGGTGCATTTTCCTTGACGATGACATGCGGCGGTCTTTGCTTCGTTCCTGTGTCTGTTTTCTCAGTGATCAGTTGAGGATTACCGCTGGCCTGCTGCAAATACCTCTGGAGCCCGACATCATCGTCCCACCAGAAGGTTTGCCGAAAATCGCTTCTGTTCTTGCCATTGCCGAGCACTGCGGCGACCGCGCCCCACGTGTCGCGTTCCAACAGCGCATCGGATACGGTCTTGAAATATCGGAGGCCGCCGGCGTCACCTGCTATCGCTTGCATGGCGGGCAGCTCGGCGCTGACATTCTCGACGGCCTTGTTATTCGAGGAGGCAACGATCATCTCGTACCCCTTGATCTTGTGGTCCAGCCGGTAGAGGTGAACGAAGGAATTTCCTTTTTTCAGTCTCTGACCGGAATGGATAAAGGCGCTTTCCGGCTCGTCATAAGAGCACAGAATTTCCGCTCGCTGGGTGACAAGCGCGGCGATAACGTCGCGAAGAAGGGTTGTTTTCCCCGTGCCGGGCGGGCCGTTTACAGCAAGAATGCCGTCCGTCTTCAAGTCGTGAAGGGCAAGATTGACCGCGCATTGCTGAAGGAGCGCAAGCGGATGCCGACCGTCGCCCGGCCATGATCCCAATGGAAATTTCCGGGGCTCGAGCGCTTCTGAAAGTGCCTCGTTGTCCTTCATAAGGTTTCGGCGGCCGCCTGGCTTCAGGACGCCTAGATAGCGTTTGAGGTTGGGCGGCGCCTCGCCGGAAACAACAAGAGCGCGTGCCGCTGCAAGATCATCAAGGAAGAACGAATTGAGCAGAATGGATTCAGGCGGATCTTGCAGCTTGAAATACTGATACGACCGAACGGCAAACGCCGGTGGCCTGACGAATTGTGCAGGCAGGCCGATGGTCTGCACCAGCCAATCATAAGCGTCTTGAATTATCTTGCGGGTGAGCGGCAGCGGATTTCCGTCCTTGTCGGCAATCACAATTTTTGCCGCCAATCCCTCCACAAGCGACTTTTCCGCCTGCGACCATTGTCCGAGATCACTCAGCCTGCCACCCAATGCCACGGGTATTCCCCAGCCGAAGCTGGAAATGGAAACGGCTTCGCTCTCCACGGCGCGCCCATCTCGATCAACCATGATCGTGGCGAGTACAGCCTCTCCACGCGCTTGTGGGCGCTCCGCCCGACTGTCGGTGTAAACCGTCAGTAACGCCGAGACGGCAGCTTCCATGTCGATGCTGCCGAGAATGATTTGGTAGTAAAGCTTTTGATTGGGGAGGCTTTTCTCGCCACCATTCTCCCAAGGCAGCGCGTCCTTATCGATTTGGGCGATACGAGATCGAGCGCCGCTCGCGAGATCCTCGGGCTTTCGAAAGGACGGTGGAGACAAGACCTCCATCGCCGTCCACGCTGACAGGATGCTTTCGGGATCATTACCGACAGAGGGGCGTTCTAGGGTGGGACGGATTGGTACCGCCGAGGCTGACGCTGGTCTGGGAAGAGGAGAAGCCGGGCGGCCTACTGGTGTTGCGGCAGCAACAATCGGGCTTTCCATGGCAGGTTCGTTGGTGTCAACGCGCGAGGCAGATCGTTGAGCGATTGTTCCTCTGGCCTGCATCGCTCGTTGCCGTAGCTCCTGCGCACGCCGGGTTTTTCGCTCGGAAAGTTCTTCAAGCAGGTCGTCCAAAAACTTTGGATCATCGCGCTGTTGATCGAACAGCTTTTCAAGCTCTGCTACGCCCTTCTGGATCAGTGGTCTTTTTGGCATGTAAAATATTCTCAAAATTACTGCTTGGCTCTATTTGCCACCAGAAGCTGTGTAAAATCAAACATTAGGAAGCGAAAATTTATACAGCCCGAAGTGCGCCGCCTGGGATCACCTGTTGACTTCCTTAACCTCGATTGACTGCAGCTTTGTATTTGTGCGGGTTCTGCGCTGTTCGTTGTTTGGCACAATCGAGTGGACTCTCCGCTTGATCTTTGCTCGAGCGCGTCTCACCCTTCAGGTTAT
>NZ_JBXSOO010000016.1:0-149242 GCF_057784515.1 Martinezella sp. CNPSo 3732 | reverse complement strand
GGCCTGCCTGAAGGCGCTGACCGCCATCGGAGCAACCTTCAAGGAGATCGCCCGCATCGACGATGGCAATGGCTGCGGCATCGACAAGCCGATCGCGCTTAGCTCCCCATTGCCGGGCATAGAATTCAAGCCCGAAGGGCAAATGCGCTGCGAAGCCGCTCTCGCCCTGGCTCAATGGGTGAAGGGAAGTGTCATCCCATCAGCCGCGGCATTGGACAATGGCAAGATCGTCACCATCAACCAGGCGTCGACCTATGTCTGCCGGCTGCGCAACAATGCTTCCACCGGCAAGATTTCCGAGCATGCCCGCGGCAACGCCATCGATGTCGCGAGCTTTACCTTCGAAAACGGTAAGACCATTGCAATCGAACCGCGGCGCGAAGATCCGACGCTGACAGGCGCATTCCAGCGCGCAACCAGCGCCTCGGCCTGTCTCTATTTCACGACCGTTCTGGACCCGGAGAGCGATGCGGCGCACGAAACGCATTTCCATCTCGACGTCATCGAGAGGAATAGCGGCTTTCGTTACTGTCACTAAAAGCGCGTCGCGGAATCGATGGCACGTTGATCTTTAAACCTCGTCACACCCCGAGACCTGCATTCGAGAACCATATATCTCTATAGATCGCCACGGCCGTTTCATCCGGCGCTCGATCCTGGGTGAGCCAAACCGACTGGATGGAGCGAGCCTCGCCTCCATTTGGCGTTTTCGTGGTTTGCATAGGATCGGAAGCTCCGATGCAGGGAATGAAATAGGCGGGCATCAGGGCGCGGGCGGTAAACCCCCGTTCTACACGCGTGATCAGGACAGCAAGACCGACCTTGTCATTCGCCTGCCAGGGCACGATGACGCGGCCGCGAAGGCGCAGCGCCTGCAGCCACGATATCGGCGGCGCCACGACGCCGGCATTCACATAGATCAGATCGGCCTTAGGAAGCTCCAGCTCAGTCGCATCGGCACAGATGACGGAGGCGTTCTCGAACGAGGCAAGATTATCGCGGGTGCGGCTGGCCAATGTCTCATCAATCTCGACGGCGTGGACCTGGCCGCCCGGTGCCACCAGCGTCGACAGAATGGCGGTGTAATATCCCGTCCCGGTACCGATATGGACAACGGTTTCGCCCGGCTGTGGAGCCACGGCGCCCAGGAAAGCGGCATGGAGAAAGGGCTCGCCATTGTTGATACCCTTGGACTTGTCCAGGGCGACCAGAACGTTCTGGTAGAGGAACGTGGGATCGGCGTTTGGGGTTTCCAGGTAGTGGCGACCGGCCCTGATCTGCCAAGGCCCCGGCCCCATGAATGCCTCACGCCTGACGAGGCGGAAGGCCTGCTCAAGCCTTTCATCGGAAGAATTGCTGGCAGCTGCCATCAGCTTCGCATGGAAGTCCCGTATCTCATCCAAACTTGCACGGCGGTCAGCAGTCACGATCCGTCTCCGTCTTAACCATGCTTGGACCCAGCCGATTTGTTTCGGATTTCGCCAAGGTCAATGCGTTAGATATCCTACCAAAATTGGATGACAATAGATGCGGGCGAAGCTGCCAAGCCGGCACTTCCAGACCGACAAGTTGAATCGGATTCTGAACTTAAAACAGTCCTTCGATGTAGCCCTGATCATTGAGGAAAATCCTCTCGGCCGCCGGCGATTTCGGTAGACCGGGCATGGTCATGATCTCGCCGGTAATGACGACGACAAAGCCGGCCCCGGCGGAAAGCCGTACCTCGCGAACGGGTACGATATGGCCTTCGGGTGCTCCCCGGACATTCGGATCCGTCGAGAAGGAATATTGCGTCTTCGCCATGCAGACCGGCAGATGCCCGTAACCCTGATCCTCCCAGGACCTGAGCTGATCTCGCACGGCCTTGTCGGCTGTGACCTCGCCGGCGTGATAGATCTTCGAGGCGACGATCTCGATCTTTTCCAGGAGCGGCAGATTGTCCGGATAAAGCGGCTGGAACTTTGCCTGGCCGGATTCGGCAAGCTCGACCACCTTGTGCGCGAGCTCGGTTATGCCGGCCGAACCTTCGGCCCAGTGCCGGCAGAGGATCGCCTCGGCTCCGAGCCGTGCGACATAATTCTTCAGCGCCTCGATTTCGGCTTCGGTATCGGAGACGAAATGATTGATGGCGACGACGACGGGCACACCGAACTTGCGGACATTGGCGATATGCCGGCCGAGATTGGCGCAACCCTTGACCAGAGCCTCCACATTCTCCTTGCCGAGATCGTCCTTCTTCACGCCGCCATTCATCTTCAAGGCCCGCACGGTCGCGACGATGACGGCCGCATCCGGCGACAGCCCTGCCTTGCGGCATTTGATATCGAAGAACTTCTCGGCACCCAGATCGGCGCCGAAGCCGGCTTCCGTGACCACGTAGTCTGCAAGCTTCAGCGCCGTGCGCGTCGCGATCACCGAATTGCAGCCATGGGCAATATTGGCGAAGGGACCGCCATGTACCAGCGCCGGATTGTTCTCCAGCGTCTGCACGAGGTTCGGCTGCATGGCGTCCTTCAGGAGCACGGCCATGGCGCCGTCAGCCTTCAGATCACGGGCGTAAACCGGCGTGCGGTCGCGGCGATAGCCGATGATGATGTTGCCGAGCCGCTTTTCCAGATCCTTGAGGTCGGATGCCAGACAAAGGATTGCCATCACCTCGGAGGCGACGGTGATGTCGAAGCCACCCTCACGCGGAAAACCGTTCGCGACGCCGCCGAGCGAGGAGACGATATCGCGCAGTGCACGGTCGTTCATGTCCATTGCGCGGCGCCAGGTGATGCGCCTGATATCGATATTCTGCTCGTTGCCCCAGTAGATGTGATTGTCGATCAGCGCGGCGAGCAGATTATGGGCCGACGTGATCGCATGAAAATCGCCGGTGAAGTGAAGGTTGATATCTTCCATCGGGATGACCTGCGCGTAGCCGCCACCGGCCGCCCCGCCCTTCACACCGAAGCATGGGCCAAGCGACGCCTCGCGTACGCAGACCACTGTCTTCTTGCCGATACGGTTCAGGCCGTCGCCAAGGCCGACCGTCGTCGTGGTCTTGCCTTCGCCCGCCGGCGTCGGGTTGATCGCCGTGACAAGGATCAGCTTGCCATCCTTCTTGTCGGCCTGCGCCGCAATGAATGCGGCACCGATCTTTGCCTTGTCGTAGCCGTAGGGTGCGAGATCTTCCGCCGGAATACCGAGCTTTGCGCCGATTTCCATAATCGGCAGCTTCTTCGCCGCGCGCGCGATCTCGATATCGGATGCCACTGTCGTCGCCATAAGTCTCGCCCCCGAACATACGGTCATTTCCCTGTCGGGATAAACCAATATGTATCGGGTGTGAATAGTTACGAAGCGCTCTGTTAGTCGAAACGCACCGCCTTGTCTCACGACGCCGGCATGCCTATTTTCGGCGTCCAATCCAAACCGAGAAAGAAGGAAACGACATGAAGTCCCTGGAATTGCTGGTCGAGCGCATCATCCTCTCCAGTCGCTGGCTCCTGGTGATCTTCTATCTCGGCCTCGCCGCTTCGCTCGCCGTCTATGCCGTTTCGTTCGCCTACAAGTTCTACAAGGTGGCGATCAATGTCTTCGCCTATGACGAAGCGGACATGATCCTCGCCATTCTCGGCCTCATCGACGCAGCCCTGGTGGCGAGCCTCATCGTCATGGTGATGATTTCCGGCTATGAGAATTTCGTCAGCCGTTTCGACGAGGCCGAAAATGGAGGCGAGGTTTCCTTCATCGGCAAGCTCGATTCAGGCAGCCTCAAGATCAAGGTCGCCTCCTCGATTGTCGCCATTTCCTCGATCCACCTGCTGCAGATCTTCCTCAACGCCACTCAATATGACAACGCAAAACTGATGTGGTTCACCATCATCCACCTCGCCTTTGTCGTCTCGGCACTGTTGCTGGGCTTCCTGGAGAAGATCATGGCGAGGGCCAAAGCCAAAGGATAGCTTAGGCCGGGTCAGCGGCTACTTGCCGGCCATTGCCGATGCGCTGGTCATCGGCGCACCGGTCGTCGACGGAGCCGGCGCAACACAATCGGAAATCGATTGATTTTCCTTGCAGTTGCGCGCCGAGACCAGCGCATCGGCATCGGCAAGCTCCGTCGTCAGCTTCAGTCTCAACGCGTCCATCTGCGAAATCAGATGAATGCCGTTCGGGTCGGTTCCAAGCATCAGATCGACAAGTCCCCGGTCCACGCCCATCTTGTCGAGGAAGCTCACCAACCTCGTCCTCTGTGCCTTGTCGAGCTTCGTCGTGTCATACTTGCCGACGAATTTGCGGCCGATCTCCTTCTTGGAGATGACCTTGCGCCTGCCGTCCACCATCTCATATTCGGTGCGGTACTGGACGCGCACTTCGCTGTAGGTGGTGGTGATCTGATGAACGCCCAGCAGCGCGAAGGGGCTGGAAACGCGCTGAACGCCGCCTGCAAAAAACAGCGGGCAGGCCGAAAAGCAGATTGCGCCGTCGGAAAATGGCTGTCCCGTGATCGACCCGTCCTTTGCAAAAGCTGCTAAGCAGATCGCCTCGGCATAGGGACATGCCCGCGAGCGGGTGCGGCCGACTGCGATCGAAAGCTTCTGCTTGCGAATGATACGAGCCATCTCCATGGCCGCCTTGACATCGCCACCCGGCGAACTGACGACGATAGGCAGTTTCCGGTTGCCCACCTGCTTCAGGACTTTCTGCAGCTTCCGCGGCGTATCCGCCATGATCTGCCCTTCGGCGGAGATCCAGTCGGGGCAAGTGTTATCGGCCCGGCACTGGCCCATCTCGCCGTGAACGAGCAAAAACTGCATTGGGGTGCCACCGGCGACACCAGCCGCTTCGGCAAACACAGGCGAAGCAAGCAAAAGCAAAACGCTAGTGACGAAACACAACAGCGTTTGACAGCAGCGCGCCGCAAGCTGCGGGAAGAAGCGAAAATTCATGAGCTATACGCCTGCAAGCGATTACTTTTGCAAGACCGATAGCAACCGCTTTGGGCCTTCGCAAGGCGCGCCGACACGGCAACGCATCATTTGATGAAACTCCTGACTGTTCGCACGCTTCCAAGAGCTGGCGACAAGAAAATGGGGACCGTCGAACCTCAGGAACAAAAGATGGAACCGCACTGATGTTGTGATAAACGGTTAATCCTAAAGCGAGGCGTGAGACAGTTTTGGATCAAGTTGCGTCTCTCTGCAGGCTCCGGACCGCCCTGTCCAAAACGCACATTCTGACCTCATTTTGACTTGGCAAATGCGTTCACCGGGTTGCTCCCTGGCCGCCCAGGTCGACGCAAAATGTACGGCTCCGTCGAAATTAGGCCAACGGAAACGCTATTTTTACGCTTAATGACCATTTTGGGCGAAGATTTCTGTAATTCTACATGTCTGAATATTAAAATATATGAAAATGAAATTATTTCTGGTTCTGTGGTATTTTTGCGTCTAGCATTCACTCATAAATCCGGTATTTGATAACGATAACACGCTGTGGGCGCTTCACTCATATGTCCTATATCATTACTGCCGAGAGACAATTGCTGCTTTCTGCCGAGCTGGCTGCTGCTCGGACACAAGCGGCCTTTGCACTGGCCCTGGAACGCACCGGGTCAGCTTTTGGCTTCAGCCATATGGCTCTTATGAACGCCCCGGTTCCCGACGACACGATGATGACGCCGTTGCTCATCGAGGGGACAGTGCCGGCTCAGTTCGTCCGTGAATTTGATCGTCATCAGCTCGTTCGCCGTTGCCCAATGCTGTTGCGCACGCGCGATTCGGTGATGCCGCGTTCCTGGCATCTGCTGGAAAAGGATGCCGAACCCGACGCCGATCTGCCGCGCGAACTTCGCGCACTCCTGATCAATTACAATTGTCCGATGAGCGTCATCATTCCGGTCAACGCGCCGGATGGTCAACGCCTCGTCTTCTGGTTCATGGGCAATCGCAACAGCCTCGGCCAGAGTGAGATCAACGAACTCACCCTGATCATGCTGCAGGCGCTCGATGCTTATAATTGCCTCAAGCGCAACGATAGTGCCGCACCGCACTCGCTTTCGGCACGTGAGCTGGAAGTGGTTCGCTGGACCGCTCAGGGGAAGACCTCAGTGGAGATCGGCCAGATCCTCACCCTCTCCGACCACACGGTCAACGCCTATATGATGAATGCGATCAAGAAGCTCGATTGCGTCAACCGCACACAGCTCGTCGCAAAAGCCATCCGCCTGAAGCTGATCAGCTAGAGCAATTCCAGGAAAAGTGCGCAGCAGTTTTCCGTCTGGAATTGCGTGAAAACAAAGAGATAGAGCGGTTCGGAGATTCCGTGAAAAGCTGAACCGCTCTAGGTAAGCCCTCATTCAAGCGATCTCCAGACTGAGACCGCCGAGAGGGCTTAACGTCCATACGTGCCTGCCGCACCGGAACGGGCGCCAGTTCACTTCTTGTTTAGCGACCGCCCAGAACCGTGCGGATTTCGACGAGGCTCGAGCGTACCCGCAAAATATGGAAGCCCATGGTCGCAAGATGGCTCGGCATGAAGGAGCTGTCTTCCGGCCCGTTGGAAATGATGAAGGGCTGAATGCGCAAGGCGGTCTGCAATTGCGTCGTGACGTCAGCCCAAAGCGTGCCAACATTGCGCTCGGCGATCACCTGCTGGAAATCCGAACGGGCTGCGGTTAGAATGCCGTAGCTCGCATAAAGCTGACCATAGGCGAACCAGAAGCGATCGTCAGCCCGCATGTCCAGCCAACCGTAGCTGTGATCGCCTGCCCTCTTGGCCAATATATCCGTCGTGCTGCCGAGATCGTTGGCAATGTGGTCGACGAACTGCAGGAGATTGTCGGCGCGCCCGTCGAAAATTGCCTTGCAGTTGCCGAGGTCGCTATTGAAGCTGCGCAGATTGGTCATCGCGGCGCGATAATAGCTTGGGCTCGGCGTCTTCGGTCCGAAGGGATGCAAGCCGAAATACCAGCTGGACTCGTCGAACTGCAAGTTGCCGCGCGCCTTCTGCAGATCGCTGTTGATGCCGGAGGTTCCGCGTACACGGCCGAGCGTATCGACCAACTCCGCCGAAGTGCGGCGAACGACAGAATTGATGCCCCGCTGGAAGGAAGCCTTATTGTCCAGGAACGGCGTATCATCCCATGAAATGCCGAAGAAGCCGAGCTTGTAGAGCAGCATCGAGGAAATCCAGGCATTCTGGTTGACGTCGAAATCGATCAGATCGGTGGCAACGTCGACGACGGCCGAGGTTTGGCAGGTCTTGGGCGCCGTTGCCGCGGCCTGCTGGCCGTCCGTTGCAGGCAGTTCCTGCCCGGCCGAATATTTGCGCTCGGAGAATTTGTAGACGTCCGGATAGGCGGGATTGAACCCGGTCCAGACCTGTGTTTGCCAAACGAAATAGACATAAAGCAACGCCATCAGCGCCACGAAGGCGGCGACCGGCAGCTTGATCAGCCAGTTGCGCTGCCGATACCAGCCATGCGCTGCGAGAAATGGCCAGCTAAGCCCGACGAAAACCAATCCCAGCCATCGTACGATGGCGGCCCAGATCCGCTTGAAGAACGCCGTGATCGAGTCAAGCATGGACACGCCTCCTAAACCGTACTGCACATCCCGCCGACACGCAAAGGACGCACCACACCAAACCTGCGCAATGGACGTCGCGAAAATCGCCGCGATCGCCGGATCATTAAGTCCTTATCGCCATTCACGTTCCAGCAAATATGTGTTCTTGGGAAAAACAACAACCGTCCGCATGGAATTTTCAGTGCCGGACGACAATCAACCCTCAGGTTGTATCTCTTCCGCCGCTCCGCCCTGGTCTGTGGATACGGGTAGTGGATGCGGCTCCAGCCGTCTTTTGAAGACGGCATCGACATGAGCCTTGCGCACGGCAAGGTCATGCCCCGCCAGCACATTCGCCTCGAACGCCTGGATCAGGCTCTCAACCGCTTCCTTTCGCGAAGCCGTGGTTGATGCCTGAGCCACTTCTGCCGCCAATGCCTTGAGCAAGGCGATCCGTTGCTCGATATCGATGGTCAGCTTAGCTGCCATGGCGCCGATGGCGGCGATCTGCCCATTCAGAGCAGCCGCCAGCCCTTCATAAATGTCAATCAGGCGCTGTCGCACCGTCCGGCGGGATTGAAGCTCCTGTTCTTGCCGCCGAATGTCATCCTGCTCCGTCAACAGAGCACGATAGTCCCCTTCGAGTTCGGACTGCAGATCGGCATGGCGCGAGGATGGGCGGTTGCGCCGCTGATACATGAGCTTTTCCGCCAGGGAATCCGCCCGGCGCTGTATCTCTTCTATATCGAAATCGAGTTTCCGCCGCCGCTCGATCACGCCTTCGAGTTGAAGTTCGCATTCACGAAAGCACCGGGAGATTACAGGTCTTGCCTGCTTGAAAAGAAGATCGAGCTCGGCCGATACGTCCAGGATCGTATCGAGATCAGCGATGATAGCCTCCGGCTTCATCGGTCCCCGCGCCAGCGTCCGGCTGAGCAGGCTTGCATTTTCAAGACCGACTTTCTCGTTGAACAATCGGCGATGCTGCAGATCCGCCTCGTCGGTCGCATGGTCCAGTCCCTTGACCAGCAATAGGGCGGCTGACTTCCAACGGTCGAGCAGTTCGACCGCTTCGCGAACGGTCGCTTCTTCGACAGGAAAATTGACGACTTCGACGCGTTCGCTCTCCCTGGCGTGGCCGGCGAGCGTCGCCACGGCCGAATTCGTGTCGTTCAAGGCGTCATCGAGCGTCGTTCGCGCCTTATCGAGCATGCCATCGAAGGAATGAGGCCTGACCATGAAAGCATTCCCTCCCCTACCTTTGGCGCGAGACTAGCCGCTTCCCGAGGCGAAGGAAATGCTCGAAAGCTACTGAGCAGCAGCAGGATTCTTCAGATAGGCAATCAGGTTGTCGAGGTCCTTGTCGCTTTTCAGACCCGGGAACGTCATCCGGGTGCCTTTGACGAGGAATTGCGGCGCCGGCAGATATTTCCGCAGCAGCGCTTCATCCCAGACCTTACCATCAGCTCCGAATGCCCTCATCGCCGGCGAGTAGGCATAATCCGGCTTGCTTGCGACGGCTCGTCCGACGACCCCCATCAGCGAGGGGCCGACGCGATTGTCAGGCCCGGTCGCCGTGTGACATGCCCCGCATTTCTTGAAAACGACGGCGCCCGCGACAGCATCGCCGTCTGCAAGCGCGCAAGGGGTCGAGGCAAGCACGATGACGGTCGACAGCAAACACAGCAGTTTCATCATCACTCCCGAACAGCTCAATCTCGACCAACGATCATATGCCGAGGAGAGTCTGCAATGCTACAGAAAGCCCGCGGGCGCCGCTTCACTCGCAGGTGATTGCCTCTTCCCAATGGCGGCGGCAGAGCGAGACATATTTGTCGCTGCCGCCGATCTCTATTTGCGCTCCTTCATGAACGACCTTGCCGACGGCATCGAGCCGCACCACCATCGTCGCCTTGCGTCCGCAATGGCAGATGGTGCGCACCTCGCGCAACTCGTCGGCGATGGTCAGCAGCTCCTGCGACCCCGGAAACAAGCGTCCGTGGAAATCCGTGCGCAGCCCGTAAGTCATGACGGGAAGACCGAGGCGGTCGACGATATGGGCAAGCTGCCAGACCTGCTCGCGTGTCAGAAATTGCGCCTCGTCGACGAAGACGCAGGCAAGCGGCTCGCTTGCATGCATTTCATCGACCATCGCATAGAGATCGTCGCTGGTTTCGAAGGGCAAGGCATCCATCGTCAGGCCGATGCGCGAGGCGATCGTGCCACGCCCGGCGCGATCGTCGAGGGCTGCAATGAAGGCTGCGGTGCGCATGCCGCGCTCCTGATAATTATAGGCAGCCTGCAGCAGCATCGTCGATTTGCCGGCATTCATCGTTGAATAATGGAAGTAAAGCTTGGCCATGACATTCTCCTTGAATGCTTCATGGGTGCTGTGGGACGATAAGAAAAGACGGTCGCGGCGAAAACCACAAGATTCAGGCGTGCTTCGCCAAGGGCGCAAAAGCCTTGGTCAGCGGCGGACAGAAAAAGACGGGCGTCGCATTCAGCCCCCTCAAACCGCCGCAAATACACTGTGGTCGCTTGAAAATGTCAGTTATTGATGGTTGCTTGGGAACGTTAGACTGGGAGTCACGCAATGATAAAAATGACCCTTACTGCATTCGCTTTCGCTTCAACTCTTTCCGCACTGACATTGGGCGCCACCGCGGCCTCCGCAGCCGAGCCGGCAAGCTGTAGCACCGTACATTTTGCCGATGTGGGCTGGACCGACATCACCTCCACCACGGCCACCGCCTCCATCCTCCTGAAGGCGCTCGGCTACGACACCGACGTCAAGGTGCTCGCCGTGCCCGTGACCTATCAGTCGCTGAAGAACAAGGACATCGACGTCTTTCTCGGCAACTGGATGCCCTCCATGGCCGAAAACATCAAGCCGTTCGCCGCGGACAAATCGGTCGAGACCGTACGCGCCAATCTGGAAGGCGCCAAGTACACGCTGGCGACCAATCAAAAGGGCGCGGATCTCGGCATCAAGGACTTCAAGGACATCGCCGCCCACAAGGATGACCTTGACGGCAAGATCTACGGCATTGAGCCGGGCAATGACGGCAACCGGCTGGTGATCGACATGGTCGACAAGAACACCTTCGGCCTCAAGGGCTTCGAAGTGGTCGAATCCTCCGAACAGGGCATGCTGGCGCAGGTCTCCCGCGCCGATAAGGAAGGCAAGCCGATCATCTTCCTCGGCTGGGCCCCGCACCCGATGAACACCACCTACAAGATGACCTATCTCACCGGCGGTGACGACGTGTTCGGACCGAATTTCGGTGGTGCAACCGTCTATACCAACGTCCGGGCCGGCTACTTGCAGGAATGCCCGAATGTCGGCACCTTCGTAAAAAATCTCGTCTTCTCGCTGCCGATGGAAAACGAAATCATGGGCAAGATCCTGAATGACGGCAAGGATCCGGAAGTCGCAGCGACGGAATGGCTGAAGGCCAACCCGACCGCAATCACGCCGTGGCTCGCGGGCGTCACCACCAAGGATGGCGGTGACGGCCTGGCGGCGGTCAAGGCCAAGCTCGGCCTGTAACACGAGGATGGATGGAGGGGCGGCCAAACCGCCCCTTTCTCTTCCTTGAACGGACTGCTTGCTTTCGCGTCCCGCCATAACCCGGACAATGGTCCGCTTGGCGTGACAGACCGTATTCTTCGGCGGCACCTCCGGCTTCATACGTTACAATCGGAAACGCCGCCCCCAATCGTGGGCAAAGACGTGAACTGGTTAACCGATTACCGCATCCCCATCGGGCCATGGGCCAAAGCCGTCGTCGACTGGCTGACGAGCAATGTCACATGGTTCTTCGACGGCCTTTCCTTCGTTGTCGCGCATGGAATCAACGGATTGCTGTTCCTCTTGCAGGTACCGCATCCGCTGATCGTCGTCGTTGTCTTCACGGCAATCGCCTATTGGATGCGCCGGAGCGTCACGATCACGGTCCTCACCCTGATCGGCCTGCTGATCACTATCAACCAGGGCTACTGGAAAGAGACGACCGAGACGCTGGCGCTGGTGCTGGCCTCCACCTTCGTGTGCATGCTCGTGGGCGTACCCCTCGGCATCGCGGCAGCGCGCCGTCCGTGGCTTTACGCCATCATGCGGCCGATCCTCGATCTGATGCAAACCATCCCGACCTTCGTGTATCTGGTACCAGCAATGATCCTGCTCGGTCTCGGCATGGTCCCGGGCCTGGTCGCCACCGTCGTCTTTGCTCTTCCTGCACCGATCCGCATGACGCGCCTCGGCATCATTTCCACTCCCCCTTCGCTGGTGGAAGCGGCCGAATCCTTCGGCGCGACGCCACGCCAGGTTCTACGCAAGGTCGAGCTTCCCTTTGCCACGCCGCAGATCATGGCCGGCCTAACGCAGACCATCATGCTGTCGCTCTCGATGGTCTCGATCGCCGCCCTCGTCGGTGCCCCGGGTCTCGGCGTGCCGGTTCTGCGCGCGCTGAATAGCGTCAACGTCGCCAAGAGCTTCGATTCCGGCGCCTGCATCGTCATCCTGGCGATCATTCTCGACCGTATGTTCCGCGCGCCCGGCGAAGGAGACCGCTCATGACCGTCGCCGTTGATTTCAAAAATGTCAGCATCATCTTCGGCGATCGTCCTGATGCCGCGCTGAAACTCGTCGACGAAGGCAAGTCGCGCGACGACATCGGTAAATCTACCGGCATGGTGCTCGGTGTCGCCAATGCCTCGCTGCAAATCGAGGAAGGCGAAATCTTGGTGCTCATGGGCCTGTCCGGCTCCGGCAAATCGACGCTGCTGCGCGCCGTCAACGGCCTGGCGCCGGTAGTGCGCGGCGAGGTCTCCGTCAACACCAAGAACGGCGCCGTCAGCCCCTACTCCTGCAGCCCCAAGGCGCTGCGTGATTTGCGCATGCATACCGTCTCCATGGTGTTCCAGCAATTCGCGCTTCTGCCCTGGCGAACGGTCGCCGACAATGTCGGCTTCGGGCTTGAGCTTGCCGGCGTGCCGGATGCAGAGCGCAAGAAGCGCGTCGACGAACAACTGCAGCTCGTCAATCTCACGCAATGGGCCAATCGCAAGGTCAACGAACTTTCGGGCGGCATGCAGCAGCGCGTCGGTCTCGCCCGCGCCTTTGCGACCGGAGCGCCGATCCTGCTCATGGACGAGCCGTTCTCCGCCCTCGACCCGCTGATCCGCACACGCCTACAGGACGAGCTTCTGGAGTTCCAGCGCCGCCTGAAGCGGACGATCCTCTTCGTCAGCCACGATCTGGACGAAGCATTCCGTATCGGCAACCGCATCGCCATCATGGAAAGCGGCCACATCATCCAGTGCGGAACACCGCAGGAGATCGTCAAGAATCCGGCTGATCAGTATGTGGCCGACTTCGTACAGCACATGAACCCGATCAGCATGCTGACGGCACGGGATGTCATGCAGCAGGGTGTCGGCCATTCGGCCAATGCCGGTTCCGTCACCGCGACGGCAACCGCCGCAACGCCGCTTGTCGATATTCTTGACGCCCTGACCCGCCAGCCAGGCAATATCGGCGTTGTTGACAATGGCACCATTATCGGAACGATCTCTGCGCAAGACGTGGTATCGGGCCTGACCAGCCATCGGCGAAAGGAGTAGTCGTTCGCGACTGCTCCTCATTTCATGGAGCCGTTAATGAACGATAAACCATCGGTGATCAGGGAAACGGATGAGGATGCGCGCATTCAGGCCCGCGACCTCATGCGCGAAGCCGCGCATGCGGCCTTGGCCGTCATCGACCCCGAAACCGGCTTTCCCTCCGTCAGCCGCGTCCTGACCGCCATGGATGCTGATGGCGCTCCGGTCATCCTGGTCTCCGGCCTCTCCTCACATACCAAGGCTTTGATAAAGGACAGCCGCGCTTCGGCGCTCTTTGGCGAGCCCGGCAAGGGCGATCCTCTCGCCCATCCCCGCTTGACCTTACGCTGCAGCGCAGAGCGCATCGACCGGCAAAGCCAAGCTCACGATCGCATCCGAACGCTTTTTCTCGATCGCCACCCGAAATCCAAGCTCTATATCGACTTTCCGGATTTCTGCTTCTTCCGCCTCGTTCCACTTGATGCCAGCCTGAACGGCGGCTTCGGAAGGGCTTACATCTTGACCTCAAAAGACCTGATGATGCTTTAAACCGAAAACAAAATCCGGCGGCAATAAAATCATACAATAGTGCGAGAATTAGTAGGTCGACAGCCTGACGTAGAAACGGCCAATATTCACAGGTTGCAAATCCCTTGTGACCAAAATTGGCATATTTGCGGCTTCGAAACGATAAGAATCGACCTATTTTGGTCTAATTCAGCCCCTGGATGGGACGTTGGAGACCTCAGCATTATCGCCGAGGCATCATACGTACATACCTAAAACAGCATACTCGATACCTTAAATTTAGGTATATACAATCTTCGACCCCTCTTGGTATTGTTAGATATCGGTTAGGACCGGGTTGGAAATAGCACAGTTTCTGATGTACGCTCCGCATTGGGAAGATTAAAAGATGAAGACAAGAGATTTGGCCGAACACTCTAATGTTGCGGCAGCATTATTATCAGCAATGGCGAACCCGAAGCGTCTTTTGATCCTTTGCAGTCTCGTTAAGGGTGAAGTTCCTGTTGGCGTTCTTGCCAATCAGGTCGGACTGAGCCAATCAGCACTTTCTCAGCATCTTTCGAAGCTTCGCGCTCAGAAGCTGGTGAAGACGCGTCGTGACGCTCAAACGATTTACTACTCCAGCACATCAGAATCCGTAATCCGTGTTCTTGAAACGCTGGAAGACATTTATTGCGAGCCGGAAAAAAGTAGATCGGCTGCTTAAGAGCTTTCAATAGCTCAAGGCCTGTCGACAGAAGATCTACGGGGGACACTTTAGACCCTGAAAGATCGACTTGCTTTCATTACCAGGTGTTTTGCTGCTTTAACTGGCAAATCTTCGGATTTGCCAGTTTTTTCATGTCTGAACGAGCTCACATCCCGTCTGCGAACTATCCTCGCCTGACGCCGCCGGCATGCTGCGATCCAATTCTGCCGCGCCCCAGCCTTCTTCCCCGACCCATCTTTGCCTTGACGCAAAAAGGCCGGCTGATAATTTGACCAAGCAGTAAATATAATCGCGCGGCGCCGCGCCGCGGTCGGGTAACAGGCCCCCGAATGGCCATTGGAGAACAGCATGTCGGACCGTTTGAATGCCACCCCCAACGATTTGCGCGCCTTCTGGATGCCGTTTACGGCCAACCGCCAATTCAAGAAGGAACCGCGCCTCTTCGTCAGCGCCAAGGATATGTACTACACCACCCATGACGGTCGGCAGGTACTGGACGGAACGGCGGGTCTGTGGTGCGTGAACGCGGGACACTGCCGCCCCAAGATCACCGAGGCGATCAGCCAGCAGGCCGGCGAACTCGACTATGCCCCGGCTTTCCAGCTTGGCCATCCCAAGGCCTTCGAGTTGGCGAACCGACTGGTCGATATTGCGCCTGAGGGTATGGACCATGTTCTTTACACCAATTCGGGTTCGGAATCGGTCGAAACCGCGCTCAAGGTCGCGCTTGCCTATCATCGCGTGAAGGGCAATGGCTCACGTTTTCGCCTCATCGGCCGCGAACGCGGCTATCACGGCGTCAATTTCGGCGGCATTTCTGTCGGCGGCATCGTCACCAATCGCAAGATGTTCGGCACGCTGCTGACCGGCGTCGACCACATGCCGCACACGCATGTTCCCGGCAAGAATGCCTTCACACGCGGCGAGCCGGAGCACGGCGGCGATATCGCCAGTGAACTGGAGCGTATCGTCACTCTGCACGACGCCTCGACGATCGCAGCCGTCATCATCGAGCCGATTGCCGGCTCTACCGGCGTATTGATCCCACCGAAGGGCTATCTGCAGAAGCTGCGCGACATCTGCACCAAGCACGGCATCCTCTTGATTTTCGACGAGGTCATCACCGGCTTCGGTCGTCTTGGTACCCCCTTTGCCGCGCAATATTACGACGTGAAGCCGGATATCATCACCACCGCCAAGGGCCTGACCAACGGCGTCATCCCGATGGGCGCGGTCTTCGTCACCTCGGAGATCCATGACGCCTTCATGCAGGGACCCGAGCACATGATCGAGTTCTTCCACGGCTACACCTATTCCGGCAACCCGATCGCCTCGGCCGCAGCGCTTGCAACACTCGACACCTACAAGGAAGAAGGCCTGCTCACGCGCGCAGCCGAACTTTCCGACTACTGGGCCGACGCTCTGCACTCCCTGAAGGACTGCCCAAACGTCATCGACATCAGAAACACCGGCCTGATTGGCGCCATCGAGCTCGACCCGATCGCCGGCGAGCCCACCAAGCGCGCCTTCACCGCCTTCCTGAAAGCCTACGAGAAGGGCCTCCTGATCCGCACCACCGGCGACATCATCGCGCTGTCGCCGCCGCTCATCATCGAGAAGCATCACATCGACGAGCTGTTCGGCAAGCTCCGCGAGATCTTGAAGAATAATATTTGAAGCGAATGTCGCACCACCTCACGTCAACGTGACAAAGTGGTATCGGCGAATTCGAGGGCATCCCCTCTCCCCGCCTGCGGGGAGAGGGTTAGGGTGAGGGGCCGTTCACGGGGACAATGAGATGCGCGGTCCGGAACCTAAAATGACACAGCGCGCGAGGATGCTCCGGCAATCGGACAACGATGCCGAGGCAAACTTTGGTCGGAACTTCGCAATCGGCGACTGAACAGCTTCAAATCTGTTCGGCAGTTTCCAATCGGTCCTTATTTCGCTGACTTTGCCTGCCGAGAGCGATCCTTGGTCATCGAGATCGATGGCAAACAACATGCCGACAGCATGCACGACACAATTCGCGATGAATTCATGACCGCTGAAGGCTGGTTGACCGAAATTGTTGTAGCTCGCGATTTCAAGTTTCTTCCGGCGAAGTGTTCGAAATAGCCCCTCACCCCAGCCCTCTCCCCGTTCTACGGGGAGAGGGAGTCTTAGTTCTCCCCAGATCGCGAGAAACACCGTTCTATCAACAAATTCGGATTGATCCCCTCTCCCCGTAGAACAAGGAGAGGGCTAGGGTAAGAGGCTATACGGAATCACAGCAGATGCAGGAAAACACCATGACCACCAAACTCGAACGCTATATCGACCAGGGCGTCGGCCGGGAGACTGCGGATATCGTTCTCAAAAATGGCCGCTTCTTCGATCTGGTGACGGGCGAGCTGGTGGCTTCGGACATCGCCATCTGCGGCGATCGCATCGTCGGCATCTGCGGCGATTATCAGGGGCGCGAAGAGATCGATATTGCCGGCCGCATCGTCGTGCCGGGCTTCATCGACACACATCTGCACATCGAATCCTCGCTGGTAACCCCGCTCGAATTCGATCGCTGCGTGCTGCCCTACGGCGTGACCACCGCCATCTGCGATCCGCATGAAATCGCCAACGTGCTCGGCACCGAAGGCATACGCTACTTCCTCGACTGTTCGCTGGAAACCATCATGGATATCCGCGTCCAGCTTTCCTCCTGCGTGCCGGCAACGCATCTGGAGACCTCGGGTGCCGATCTGCCGATCGAGACGCTCCTGCCGTTCCGCAATCATCCGCAGGTGATCGGCCTTGCCGAATTCATGAATTTCCCCGGGGTGATCCATAAGGATCCCGTCTGCATGGCGAAACTCGAAGCCTTCCAGGGCGGCCATATCGATGGCCACGCGCCGCTTTTGCGCGGTAATGACCTCAACGGCTATCTCGCAGCCGGCATTCGCACGGAGCATGAATCGACAACCGCCGAAGAGGCACTGGAGAAGATCCGCAAAGGCATGCATGTGCTGGTGCGTGAAGGTTCCGTTTCCAAGGATCTGCACGCGCTGATGCCGATCATCACGGAACGGCTGTCGCCCCACCTCGCGCTCTGCACAGACGACCGCAATCCACTCGATATCGCCGAACAGGGCCACCTCGATTACATGATCCGCACGGCGATCGCCCATGGCGTCGAGCCCCTGGCGATCTATCGCGCCGCCTCGATCTCGGCAGCCCGCGCCTTCGGTCTGCGTGATCGCGGTCTCGTAGCACCGGGCTGGCGCGCCGATCTCGTCGTCATCGACAGCCTGGAAAACTGCAAGGCCGAGATCGTCTTCTCCGCAGGCCGCCGCGTTTCCGCCGAACTCTTCGCGACCCGCGGTTCGGTCGAGCCGGTCGGCCTCGACAGCGTCAAGGCCCGCCCGATCAATGCCGCGGACTTCGGCGTGCCAGTCAGCGAGGGCGAAAGCTCCGTCATCGGTGTGACGCCTGGCAAGATCATCACCCAACATCGCCGCTATCGCCTGCCGACCAAGGGCAACCAGACCGATATCGACCTCGGCAACGATATCATCAAGGTCGCCGTCATCGAGCGGCACGGCAAGAACGGCAACCACGCCAACGGCTTCGTCCAAGGTTTTGGCTTGAAGAAAGGCGCGATCGCCTCGACCGTCGGCCATGACAGCCACAATATCTGCGTCGTCGGCGTCAACGAGGATGACATGGCGCTCGCCGCCAATCGCTTGAGCGACATCAACGGCGGCTTTGTCGTCGTCGAGGACGGCGTCGTGACCGGCGAGATCGCCCTGCCCGTCGCCGGCCTGATGAGCCTCGAGCCTTATGAAAGCGTGCGCGATACGCTGCACCATCTGCGCCAGGCGGCCTATGCCCTTGGCGCGACGCTGGAAGAGCCCTTCCTGCAGCTCGCCTTCCTGCCCCTGCCCGTGATCCCGCATCTGAAGATATCGGATCGGGGCCTTGTCGATGTCGACAAGTTCATGCTGATCGGGTGATCAGGCGAGCTTGCCGCAATAAACATCCAGAGCAGCAAGCGTTAGCGCTGCTCCGGCATCTGCCGTGTCAAACCCCGGCATGGCGATCGTCTTGCCAAGCTTGATGTCCTCCGGCAAGGCAACCTTCACAGGCTTGCGGGAGAGATTGAAGACAAAGAGCAGCGTCTCGTCACCCTTGGAGCGGGTGAAGGCGAGAACGTCCTCTTTTGTATCGAGGAAGGTCATGTCGCCATCGCGCAAAGCGGCATGTTCCGCACGGAAAGCCAGCGTCCGCTGGTAGTGATGCAGCACGGAATCCGCATCCGCCTCTTGCTTGTCGACGGCGAGCGCCGCATGCTGGTAGGGAACCGGCAGCCAGGACTTGTCGGCAGTTGTAAAGCCGGCATGGGCGCGGCTCGCTTCCCAGGGCATCGGCGTGCGGCATCCGTCACGCCCCTTGAAGGCCGGCCAGAAGCGAATGCCGTAGGGATCGCGCAGATCCTCGAAGGCAAGCTCCGCCTCGGGCAGACCGAGTTCTTCGCCCTGGTAGAGACAGATCGAGCCACGCAGGGTTGATAACAGCGAAATCGCGAGCTTCGCCACGCGCGGCTGCTCCTCCTCCGTCTCGGCAAAGCGGCTGACATGGCGCTGAACGTCGTGGTTGGAAAAGGCCCAGCAGACCCAGCCGTCGACAACATTGTCCTGGAAATCGCTGACACAACGGCGGAAATGCGCCGGCGTGAAATCGGGACCCAAAAGATCGAACGTGTAGCACATGTGCAGCTTGTCGCCGCCGCTGGTATAAGCGGCCACTGTCTGTAGCGAGCGCGCACCATCCCCCACTTCGCCGACGGTCGCACGATCATCATATTGGTCGAGCAATACCCGCAACCGCTTCAGGAAGCCGATATTCTCCGGCTGCGTCTTGTCGTAGAGATGGTTCTGCATCCCGTAAGGGTTGGTTTCGGGCGCATCGAGCCCGCCGGTCGCGACGAGCGCCGGCGGATTGTCGCGGAGCTTCTTGTCGCAGAAATAGTAGTTGACCGTATCCAGGCGAAAACCGTCCACGCCGCGATCAAGCCAGAATTTGACGGCCGCCAGCACCGCATCCTGAACCTCCGGATTGTGGAAGTTCAGGTCCGGCTGCGAGGTGAGGAAATTGTGCTGGTAATATTGTCTGCGCACGCCGTCCCATTCCCAGCCGGGGCCGCCGAAGATCGACAGCCAGTTGTTCGGCGCCGTGCCATCCGGCTTCGGGTCCGCCCAGACATACCAATCCGCCTTGGGATTGTCGCGGCTTGTACGGCTTTCGACAAACCAGGGATGCCGGTCGGAAGTGTGCGAGATGACCTGGTCGATGATGACCTTGAGGCCGAGTTCATGTGCTGCCGCCATCATCTCATCGAAATCGGCAAGCGTGCCGAAGATCGGATCGACATCGCAGTAATCGGCGACGTCATAGCCCATATCGGCCATCGGCGAGGTGAAGAACGGCGCCAGCCAGATTGCGTCGACCCCGAGTGCGGCAATATGAGGCAGACGCCGGGTGATCCCCTTGATGTCGCCGAGCCCGTTGGCATCCGTGTCCTGAAACGACCGCGGATAGACCTGATAGATCACTGCCCCGCGCCACCAGTCGGCTCCCGCCGCTTTATTCGTCGATTTCATCAAACTGCCTCGATATCGCACAAGGCCTGCCAGTTTGCACACTCGGGCGCAGGCGGCAAGTCGCAATCGGCCAGGCTGCCAAACCCAACCTCCGGGCGATAAATTCGCAGTATCAATTTTAGAGTTTTGTGAATATGAAAGTTCACACGCTAAGCATGCCCGACTTTTTTTAACTTGAAAGCGACGTCGCTTTCGATAACTTCGCGCATTGACCTGCACGTACAGGTCACCTGCGGATCAAAAACACCCTTGTAAAACAAGGACAAGAACTCCAGAAAGGTGGGAAAACATATGGCGCATATCACCAGAAAATTTATCGCTGCGGCTTTCGTCAGCACGATATTGAGCGTTTCCGCGCATGCCGCGACCCTCAATATCCACAACGGCGGCGACCCGACTTCGCTCGATCCGCAAAAAATTTCCGGCGATTGGGAAAACCGTATCGACGGCGATATCTTCGAAGGGCTGGTGACCGAAGATCCCAAGGACAACCCAATTCCCGGCCAGGCTGCAAGCTGGACCATTTCGCCCGACCAGAAGGTCTATACCTTCAAGCTTCGCGACGGCATCAAGTGGTCCGATGGCCAACCGGTGACGGCTCAGGACTTCGTCTTTGCTTTCCAGCGCCTGATGGACCCGAAGACCGCCGCGCAATACGCCTATCTGCAGTACACGATCCGGAACGCGGAAAAGATCAACAAGGGCGAGATCAAGGATCTGACCCAGCTCGGCGTCAAGGCGATCGATGACAAGACTCTCGAAATCACGCTTGAAAACCCGACACCTTACTTCCTCAACGCTCTGATGCACTACACGGCCTATCCGCTGCCGAAGCATGTCGTTGAAGCCAAGGGCGACCAGTGGGTCAAGATCGGCAACATCGTCACCAACGGCCCTTACAAGCCCACCGAATGGGTGCCCGGTTCGCATGTCAGCATGGTCAAGAGTGACCAGTATTACGGCGCCAAGGATATCAAGATCGACAACGTCAACTATTACACGCTGGAAGATCAGGCCGCTGCCCTGAAGCGCTATCGTGCCGGCGAATTCGATATTCTGACCTCGTTCCCGGCCGATCAGTATGACTGGATCCAGAAGAATCTTCCTGGTCAGGCGCATGTGGTGCCGTTCCTTGGCACCTACTATTACGTCATGAACGCCACCAAGCCGCCCTTCAACGACAAGCGCGTGCGTCAGGCTCTCTCCATGGCCGTCAACCGCGAAGTCATCGGCCCGAAGATCCTCGGCACCGGTGAACTGCCGATGTATTCCTGGGTCCCGCCGGGCACCGCCAATTATGGCGAGCCGGCCTATGTCAGCTGGAAGGATGAGCCCTACAAGCAGAAGGTCGAAGAAGCAAAGAAGCTTCTGAAGGAAGCCGGCTTCGGCCCCGATCATCCCTTGAAGGCTCAGCTGCGCTACAACACCAACGACAACCACAAACGCATCGCCGTTGCGATCGCCGCCATGTGGAAGCCGCTCGGCGTCGATATCGAGCTCTACAACACCGAAACCAAGGTGCATTACGATGAAATGCAGCGCGGCGAGGTGCAGATCGGCCGTGCCGGCTGGCTCGCCGACTACAACGACCCGATCAACTTCCTGAACCTGCTGTCTACCGGCGTCGAGATGAACTACGGCCGTTGGAGCAACAAGGACTACGATGCTCTGATCAAGCAGGGCAATGAAGAGATCGATCTGAAGAAGCGCGCCGAGATCTACAAGAAGGCCGAACAGCTGGCCCTCGACGACAGCGCCGCGATCCCGATCTACTACTACGTTTCCCAGAACATCGTCGCCCCGAAGGTCCAGGGCTTCGTCGACAATATCCAGGACATCCACCGTACGCGTTGGCTGTCGATCAAAGAATAATTGGGAACAGGCTCCCTCCCGGACACAACCGGGAGGGAGCCGTCTAAGATCATGTTTGGCTACGCTCTCCGTCGTTTGCTGTCGACAATCCCCGTCTTGTGGATTGCCGTGACAGTGTGCTTTTTCATTCTGCGCCTCGCTCCCGGCGGCCCCTTCGATGGCGAAAGGCCATTGCCGCCGGAAGTCAAAGCCAACCTCGCGGCTCACTACAACCTCGACAAGCCCCTGGTTGAGCAATACCTGATCTATGTCGGCGACGTCATGAAGGGCGACCTTGGCCCCTCCTTCGCCAATCAGGACTTCACCGTCACCCAGCAGATCATGTCCGGCTTCCCCTATACGTTGACCATCGGCGGCTCCGCCTTCGTGCTCGCGACTGTCGTCGGCGTCTTCATAGGCTGTCTCGGGGCGCTCTATCAGAACCGCGCGGCCGATTACTGGCTGGGCGGCGGCCTCCTCATCGGCCTGGTCATGCCGAGCTTCCTCATCGCCCCCATCCTGCAGCTCATCTTCGGCAATACGCTCGGCTGGCTGCCGGTCGGCGGCTGGGGCGACGGCTCGATCAAGTTCCTGATCCTGCCCATCATCGTCCTGACCCTGCCGCACGCGGCGCGCATCTCTCGCCTGATGCGAGGCTCGATGATCGAGGTGATGAGCCAGAACTTCATTCGCACCGCCAAGGCCAAGGGTATCGGCCCGCGCCTGACGATCATGCGCCACGCGCTGAAGCCGGCCATGATGCCCGTCGTCTCCTATCTCGGACCCGCGGCAAGTTACCTCCTCACCGGCTCGCTGGTGGTCGAAAGCATCTTCGGCCTCCCCGGCGTTGGCCGCTACTTCGTCGGCGCAGCGCTCAACCGCGATTACGGCATGGTTCTCGGCACGGTCGTTTTCTACATGGTCCTGATCGTGGTCCTCAACCTGCTGGTCGACATCGCCTATGCGTGGCTCGACCCCAAAGTGAGAATGCGATGATCCTCAATTCCGCCAAGAGAGAATTGCTGGAAGCGGAATTGCTTTCGGCAGAAGGGCTCGCACCAAAGGGGCGATCCCTCACCGGCGACGCGATGCGTCGTCTCCTGCGCAACAAGGCGGCGGCACTTTCGCTGGTCATACTGGCCGTGCTGGTTCTGATTGCCATATTCGGCCCGTATTTCCTGCCCTTCAACTATGAGGATCCGGACTGGACGTCGTTCCGAGGTGCTCCGGACTTCGCCGCCGGCCACTATTTCGGCACCGACGGCAACGGCCGCGACCTGCTGGCGCGCACGCTCTACGGCACCCGCGTCTCGCTGACGGTCGCACTTGTCGCCACCCTCGTCTCGGTCGTCATCGGCGTGCTCTACGGCGCCGTTGCCGGTTATTTCGGCGGTCGCGTCGATGCGATCATGATGCGCTTCGTCGATATCATGTACGCCCTGCCCTACGTCCTCTTCGTCATCCTGCTGATGGTGATCTTCGGCCGTAACGTCTACCTGCTGTTTGCGGCGATCGGTGCGCTGGAGTGGCTCACCATGGCCCGTATCGTGCGCGGCCAGACGCTGTCGATCAAACAGCGGGAATTCATCGAGGCTGCCCGCGCTTCCGGTCAGCGGTCGTTCAAGATCATCCTGAAACACATCGTGCCGAACCTCGTCGGTCCTGTCGTCATCTACGCAACGCTCACCATCCCGGAAATCATCGCTACGGAGAGCTTCCTCTCCTATCTCGGCTTCGGCGTTCAGGAGCCGCTGACGTCTCTCGGCACGCTGATTGCCGAAGGGTCGGCCGGCATGGAGACGACGCCGTGGCTGTTGTTCTTCCCGGCCGGTTTCCTGGTCGCGCTGCTGATGAGCCTGCTCTTCATCGGCGATGGTCTGCGCGATGCATTCGATCCGAAGGATCGCTGACATGACAGAAACACTTCTCGAACTCAAAGATTATTCGATCACCTTCCGCACGCCTGAAGGCGAAGTGGCCGCGGTCTCGAAGATGAACCTCAAGATCGGCCGCGGTGAGCGCATCGCCATCGTCGGCGAGTCTGGCTCCGGCAAGAGCCAGACTTTCCTCGGCCTGATGGGCCTGCTCGCCAAAAACGGCCGCACCAGCGGCCAGGCGCTGCTCGACGGCAAGGATCTGCTGACGCTGAAGCCGCGCGAGCTCGACCATGTGCGCGGCAAGGACATGGCCATGGTCTTCCAGGACCCGATGACCGCCCTCAACCCGTCGCTGCGCATCTCGCGGCAGCTGACGGAGCAGCTCGAAGTTCATGGCGGACTGACGGCGCGTGCGGCATCCGCAGCGGCGCTCGACATGCTGAAGCGCGTCGGCATCCCTGACCCGACACGCCGCTTCAACCTCTATCCGCATGAGCTTTCCGGCGGCATGCGCCAGCGCATCGTCATCGCCATGGCGTTGCTGACCAAGCCGAAGCTCCTCATCGCCGATGAGCCGACGACGGCACTCGACGTGACGATCCAGGCCCAGATCCTCGATCTCTTCAATGAGCTGACGGCGGAAATGCATACGGCGCTCATCATGATCACCCATGACCTCGGCGTCGTCGCCGGCCTCGCCGACCGCGTTGCCGTCATGTATGCCGGTCGCATCGTCGAGGAAGCGCCGGTGGAGGAGCTTTTCGAAAATCCGGCTCATCCCTATACGGCGGCGCTTCACTCGGCGATCCCGCGGCCGGATCAGGATGTCGACGATCTCACCGTCATCCCCGGACGGCCGCCCAACCTGATGCACCTGCCGCGCGGCTGCGCCTTCTCGCCGCGCTGCGCCCATGTGCAGGACGACTGTCTCGACGCGGCGCCGCCGCTCGATCCGCTGGCGCCACGCCGTTGCGCGGCCTGCTTCCACCCCCTTTCGGCTAATCAGGAACGGAGCCTCGTCCATGGCTGAGCAAACGCTTCTGAAGGTCGAGCATCTGACGACCGAATTCGAGCTGCCGTCGAAATCCTTCTTCAAGCCGCCGCTGATCCTGACTGCGGTCAACGATGTCAGCTTCGAGCTGAAGACCGGACGCACGCTCGGCATCGTCGGCGAATCCGGCTGCGGCAAGTCCACGCTCGGCCGCTCGATCCTGCGGCTGATCAAGGCGCAGAAGGGCCGCATCCTCTGGCAAGGCGGCAACCTGCTCGATCTCACCGAAGAGGAAATGCGCGCCGCTCGCCGCGACATGCAGATCATCTTCCAGGATCCGATCGCCTCGCTCGATCCGCGCATGACCGTGGGTGACATCATCGCCGAGCCGCTGACCGTCTTTGAACCGAAACTGACCCGCGCTGAGCGGCAGGATCGCGTTCGCGAGATCATGGCGGCCGTCGGCCTCGTTCCGGAGATGATCAACCGCTACGCGCACGAATTCTCGGGCGGACAGGCGCAGCGCATCGGCATTGCCCGCGCCGTCATCACCCGGCCGAAGCTTATCATCTGCGATGAGCCGGTTTCGGCCCTCGACGTCTCGATCCAAGGACAGGTCATCACGCTCCTGCGCCGCCTGCGCAAGGAGTTCGGCCTCACCCTGATCTTCATCAGCCACGATCTCTCCGTCGTGCGTCTGATCTCGGACGACGTGCTGGTGCTCTATCTCGGCAAGGTGGTGGAAGCCGGTGAAGCCGCGACGGTCTTCGACCATCCGGCCCACCCCTATACACAGGCGCTATTCTCCGCCGCGCCGATCCCCGACCCGAAGCTCGCACGCGGCCGCGAGCGCATCCGCCTGCAGGGCGATCCGCCCTCGCCGCTCAATCCGCCGCCGGGCTGCGTCTTCTCGCCCCGCTGCTGGAAGGCGACGGATATCTGCCGCACGAAGATGCCGCCGACCGAGCAGGTGCGCCCCGGCCAGACCGCGGCCTGCTATCATATGGATCGGCCGTAAATCAGGTCCAGGAAAAGTGGACGGCGGCAGCCGCCGTCCACCTTGCCCCAGCCGCCGCTTGCGCGTATGCAGCACCAAGACAAAATGCAGGAGGCAGTCTTGGGCGGGCGTTTTCTATCGATCGGCGAATGCATGGTGGAACTGTCACAGGCCGACGACGGGCACCTGCGCAAGGGCTTTGCCGGCGACACCTTCAACACCGCCTGGTATGCCCGCGCCTGCCTGCCGGCAGATTGGTCGGTCGACTATTTCACCTTGCTCGGCGACGACGCCATGTCCGACGAAATGATCGCCTTCATGGGCGGTGCCGGCATCGGTACGGACAGCATCCGCCGCCTGCGCGGCAAGACTCCCGGCCTCTACATGATCAATCTGAAGGATGGCGAACGCTCCTTCAGTTACTGGCGCGACAGCTCCGCCGCTCGCCAGCTCGCCGCCGATGGCGATGCCCTGCGCGCTGCAATAGAGGCGTCCGACGTTCTCTATTTCTCCGGCATCACGCTGGCGATCCTGCCGCGCGAAGACGCCTTCACGCTTCTGGCGGAGCTGCGCCGCGCCAAGGCTGCCGGCAAGCTGGTCGCCTTCGATCCGAACCTGCGCCCTCGCCTGTGGTCCAGCCTCGATGCCATGCACACCATGATTTCGGAAGGCGCACGTGCCGCAACGCTTGTCATGCCGAGCTTCGACGATGAAGCCATCCATTTCGGCGACGATTCGATTCCCGCCACCATCCGCCGTTACCGGCAGTACGGAGCCCAGATGATCGTCGTCAAGAACGGCGCCGAGGGCGCGACCATCGGCGACGGTACCGATGAAACCCTCGTTCCGGCGGTCAAGGTCGCCAAGGTCGTCGACACCACAAGCGCCGGCGACAGCTTCAACGGCGCATTTCTGGCTTACTATCTGCCGCATCAGGATGCAGTCGCTGCCGCTCGCTTCGCGGCCAAAATCGCGGCAAAGGTCATTCAGGAATACGGTGCGCTCGTCTCGCCCGACAAGCTGAAATCCATCCGCTAGAGCCGGATGATTTTAGGTCTGTTCGACCTAAAATCTGAATCCGCTCTAGCATCAAAGAAGTAGAGCGTGATGTCGTCCGAAAACCGCCTACACTTTTCGGCATCACGCTCTAAACGCTGTAATATTTCCATCATGGACACCCCCCACAATAGAGTGGGCGCGGGAATCATGTTTGAAGCACCGCAATCGCTGGCACCGTCATCATGAGGATGCGGTGCGGATGGACTGTTTTGGGCATGTTGCAACGCTTGTCAGACATCGATCAAACCACCTGGACGCAGGCGGCGACACCTGTCGCGGTACCCGAACGGCTGCTCATCGTCAGCGATGCCTGGCATCCACAGGTCAACGGTGTCGTTCGCTCTATCGAGAACACAAATCGGGAATTGACGCGCATGGGCGTCGAGGTTTCGATGATCACGCCGGACGGCTTTCGCAACATCCCCTGCCCGACCTATCCGGAAATCCGGCTATCGATCGCCAGTTATCGCAAGATCGCGGCAAAAATAGAAGCACTCCGGCCGACTTATGTCCACATTGCCACGGAGGGTCCCCTCGGGCTCACGGCAAGGCGATGGTGCCTGAGAAACGGCATGCCGTTTTCGACCAGTTACCACACGCGATTTCCCGAATATGTCGCTGCTCGTTTGCCGATACCGGAAAGCTGGCTCTATGCCTTCGTCAAATGGTTTCATAATGCGGGCTACGGCTGCATGGTGGCGACACCAAGCCTTGCGAGCGAGCTCAAACTGCGCGGCATTCGCAATCTGCTGCCCTGGAGCCGTGGGATCGATTCCCACCTCTTCCGCCCCCAACCACTTGACGACAACCCCTTTGGCCTGCCTCGTCCGATTTTCATGACGGTCGGCCGTGTCGCGCTGGAAAAGAACCTCCCCGCTTTCCTTGCTCTCGACCTGCCTGGATCGAAAGTGGTGGTGGGCGATGGTCCCGCGCGGGCGGAATTGCAGAAGCTCTATCCTGATGTCCATTTTCTGGGAGCGAAATTCGGCGAGGAACTGGCGCACGCCTATTCACAGGCCGACGTCTTCGTCTTTCCATCGAAGACAGATACCTTTGGCAATGCCATTTTGGAAGCGCTCGCGAGCGGCGTTCCGGTCGCCGCCTATCCGGTTACCGGGCCCGCGGACATCCTGGGGGGAGACAGGACAGCCGGCGTTGTAGACCCGGATCTGGCGACAGCCTGCCTTGCCGCACTCTCCTGCTCCCGCGATGCTGCACGCTCTCTGGCGCTCAACTATTCGTGGGAGGCCGCGACGGCGCAATTCATCGGCAACGTCCGCATTGCCAATCACCGCGGCCGAGCTCATCCTCGCTGAACTCGGAGTCTGCTTCTTTCAGCATTGAATGCTTGTTGACCTGACGCGCCAGAAATCAAGAGCATTTGGTCCTTGGTTTCAAGGTCAGCACCTGAGATCCTGCCATAATACCCGCTGTCAAATCTCGTAGCCGAGATGCGAGTGCCGGAAGATATCTGCCGGCGAACAGTATCCTCAAAAAGGAAGAAACCCATAGCCCAGGCATAAATTTGGGTGTACAATTATTTATCGCACGACTTACATGAGACCTCTCCGGGAGTTCTTGGGATGACTGACGACCTGTTAAAGCTGGATAACTTCATCTGCTTCGCGCTCTATTCGGCGAACCATGCGATGAATCGGCTCTATAAACCCATGCTGGACGCGCTTAATCTCACCTATCCGCAATATCTCGTCATGGTGACGCTATGGGAAGAAGACGGCCAGACCGTCGGCGGTATCGGTGAAAAGCTGTTCCTGGAATCAAGCACGCTGACGCCGCTGTTGAAACGTCTGGAGGCAGCTGGCTTTATCAAGCGCATCCGCAGCAAGGAAGACGAGCGCCAAGTAATGATCCAGCTGACCAGCGAAGGCAAGGCGCTGAAGAAGAAGGCCGCAACCGTTCCGCCGTGCATCCTTGATGCCACCGAGCAAACGGCCGACGAACTGACGCGGCTGAAGGCGGAAATCACGATGCTGCGCGAAGCGCTGAGCAGAAACGCAGCCTGAATTGACGCGCGCGATCACGCGGTCTGCCGCTTACGCGATTTACCGCTTCTTCTTGTTTTCGTAAGGATTTTCCGACGTCCGGAAATGGATGCGGATCGGTACGCCGGGCATGGCGAAGTCCGCGCGCAGACCGTTGATCAGATAACGCACATAGGACTCCGGCAGAGCATCCGAGCGAGTGCACGAGATCATGAAGGCCGGCGGCCGCGCCTTTACCTGCGTCATGTATTTCAGCTTGATGCGGCGGCCGGAAACGGCCGGCGGCGGATGCTGAACCTGCTGCGTCTCGAGCCACCGGTTGAGGCGCGCGGTCGAGACGCGCTTGTTCCAGACCTTGTCGGTATCAACGATCGCCTGCATGAGGCGGTCAAGCCCCTCGCCCGTCTGGCCGGCGATCGGAATAGCGCGAATGCCGCGTGCCTGCGGCAATAGCCGGTCGGTCTTTTCGCGCAGATCGGCAAGGACAGCCTGACGATCCTCGATCATGTCCCACTTGTTGAAGGCAAGCACGGCGGCGCGTCCCTCACGGATCACGAGATCGACGATCTGCAGATCCTGCTTCTCGAAGGGAATGGTCGCGTCGAAGACGATGACGACGGTTTCGGCGAAACGGATGGCGCGCAACGTGTCGGCAACCGAAAGCTTCTCCAGCTTCTCGGTCACCTTTGCCTTGCGGCGCATGCCGGCGGTATCGAACATTTTGACGGTGCGGCCGCGCCAGGTCCAGTCGACGGAGATGGAATCGCGGGTAATGCCGGCTTCGGGGCCGGTTAGCAGCCTATCTTCGCCAAGGAAGCGGTTGATGAGCGTCGACTTACCGGCATTCGGACGGCCGACGATCGCCACGCGCAACGGGCGCGTCTCGTCATAGGCGGGCTCTTCGTCGATCTCTTCGCCATCTTCGCCGACGGCAGGGCGCGGAATGCTGACATTCGTCTCCGCCTCATCTTCCTCTTCCCCGAAGGCGCGTTCGGGGCCGATTGCCTCGACGATGGCGTCGCGCAGATCCATCATGCCCTGGCCGTGTTCAGCCGAGATCGGACAGGGCTCGCCAAGGCCAAGCGTATAGGCATCGTAAAAGCCGCTATCGGAGCCGCGCGCCTCGGACTTGTTGGCAACGAGCACGACCGGTCGGCCACGCTTGCGCAGCATTTCGGCAAGCGTCTTGTCGACATGAGTCAGGCCCATCTTGGCATCGACGACGAACAAGGTCAGATCGGCTTCGTCGATTGCCGCCTCCGTCTGGGCGCGCATACGGCCTTGAAGCGATTCATCCTGAGCCTCTTCGAGACCGGCGGTGTCAACGATGCGAAAACGCAGATCGATCAGCTTGGCTTCACCGGGGCGGCGGTCACGCGTGACGCCCGGCGTATCGTCGACGAGCGCCAGCTTCTTGCCAACCAGACGGTTGAACAGCGTGGACTTGCCGACATTCGGGCGACCGACAATCGCGACCGTAAAACTCATTGAGCGATCCTTCAGCCTTTTGCGACCGGAGCCTTGCTGGATGCAGTGATGAGATCGAGCAGCATCTGGGCACGGTTGGCAACGTTGCGCGGGCTCTGCGGATCGTCGACGATCGCCTGGAACCATTGCCGGGCCTTGGCTAAATCGCCGGCCTTGTAAGCGGCAAGGCCGAGAACGTCGCGCGCCGAATGGCGGAAGGCATCAGCCGGGACGGCCAGTTCCTGGGCTTCGGCGGCGACCTGATCGTAAGTGCCGGTATCGACGAGAAGGTAGGCAGCACGCAGGCGGGCTGCATTACGGATAACGACCGGAAGGTCCGTCTGCTTGCCGACCGCCGAGAACGTGGCGATGGCAGCGGCCTTGTCCCCCTTCTGCGCCTGCAGCGTCGCGGCGCGCAGGCGGGCCAGCACCGGATAGGAGCCAGGGCCACTCTTTTCGATGGCGGCGAATGCGGCCAGCGCTTCATCCGTCTTGTTTTGGTCGGCAAGCGTCAGCGCGGCAATGAACTGATCGCCGCCGCTGCCGGCCTGATTGCCGGCCCAATAGCGATAGCCGCTATAGGCCGCGGTGCCGAGAACGACGAGCACGGCAGCACCGATGATGAGCTTGCCGAAACGGCGCCATATGAACCGCAGCTGGTCCGAGCGCAGTTCCTCGTTCACCTCGCGGATGAAGCTGTCGTCATTGAATGCCATTCTTGTCTCCGGCCCAGGCCAAATAGTTCAAAGCTTAGGTTTAGTGGGGCCTTCTACTCCATTTTGCGGCTGATGTAAGGGGGAATGGCAGAAATCGTCACATAACGAGCGGCGAAACCCCGATAATCCACGCATGAAGCTTCCAAATGATCAAGGCCCAAACGATAACACCGATGACGATCGCGTAAACATCATATTTCGCCGAGACGAAGGGACGCAGCGTGATTTCGCCGGCACGCTCGCGCCGTTTGAGCGAAATGCGCAGGATCACGCCCCACGCGAGAAAGGCAGCAAAGAGCAGGATGGCCGCTCCATCGCCATTGGAGAGAAGATGCGCCAGCGCCCAGATCTTCACCGAAAGCACCATCGGATGCTTGGTCCTGAGCGCGATATGCCCCGCCGGCAGCAGCGAGGCAACAAGACAGATGAGGGCGAAAAGCATCAGCAGGATGGTAATGTGACTCATCCAGAACGGCGGTGTCCAGATCGGGGTCATGTCGCGCGCCTGACCAAAGCCGTAGATCAGAATGATCAGCGCCACGATGCTCGCGATCGAATAGGCACCCTTCCAGCCGCCCTCGCCCAAACTCGCGATCATCGAGCTTCTGAGGCCGGGGGCGAAGACACGGATCAGATGGAGGCCGAGAAAAAGAACAATGCCGAGAATGAGCAATGCCATGGATGAAATCCTTTATGGTCTTGTAGTCACATCCTTATCGGCTGCCGTAAAAAAATACTAGCATCACCGCAGCTTCGCCGCATTTCCGCGAAAGGAAGGAAGCGACCCCGAGCGCGCCATCCGATATCGCCAGACGATTCCTGGCAAGCCGTGCTCGATCCAATTAGTATCCGGTGCCCATGTTTCGCTTCGCTACCTGTCTCTCCATCGCCATTTCCTTAGGGCTGCCCGCAGCCGCCCAGGCTGATGACAAGCCCAAGCAGCTCATCATGATTTCCTTCGATGGCGCTCATGACAATGCGCTCTGGACCAAGAGCCGCGAGATCGCTTCGCGCAATGGCGCGCATTTCACTTACTTTCTGTCCTGCACCTTCCTGATGAACAAGACGCAGGCCAAGGCCTATCAGGGACCGAAGCAGCGGCCGGGCAAATCGAATGTCGGCTTCGCCAAGAGCGAAGACGATGTCCGTACCCGCATCGCCAACATCTGGGGCGCCCATCAGGAGGGCCACGACATCTCAAGCCATGCCTGCGGCCATTTCGACGGCAAGGGCTGGAGCGCTGCCGACTGGAAACAGGAATTCATGAATGCCCGCATCGCCCTCCGCGACGCCTGGAAGAATGTCGGCCTTGCAGACAAGGAACCCCAGGGCTGGGAAGATTTCGCCACGCACGACATCAAGGGGTTCCGCGCACCCTATCTCTCCACCAGCGATGGCCTCGTGCCGGCGGAAAAGGAGATGGGCTTCCAGTATGATGCAAGCCTCGTCACCAAAGGCCCTGCCCTGCCGCAGGTCGTCGACGGCATCTATCGCTTCGGCCTGCCCTTGATCCCCGAAGGTCCCGAACATCGCCCAGTCATCGGCATGGACTACAATCTCTATGTCCGCCACTCCAAGGGCGCCGAGGACAAGGCCAATGCCAAGACCTATGAAGACCGCACCTTCGATGCCTTCGAAGCCGCCTTCAACGAGCAATATGACGGCAAGCGCATTCCTCTGCAGCTCGGCTTCCATTTCGTCGAAATGAACGACGGGGCCTATTGGCGCGCCCTCGACCGCTTCGTCAGCGATGTCTGCCACAAGCAGGATGTCGCCTGTGTCAGCTATTCCGAAGCAATTCCATTGATTGTGGCGCGCGGCAAGCCGCAGCAGGGGTGAGGAGCGATCAGACAAAGCGGGAGCAATCGATCCAGTGAATCGATTGCCGCGAGTAACACCCCGTCGGCGGGTTCAGAATACCAAAGCGAAGGACCGGCGGTGCGGCAAAGGAAGCCTTTCCCTTACCTCCAAAGTCGAAAGCCTAAAATCAACCTCCTCCCATTGAAAAAGGCTCCGTTTCCGGAGCCTTAATTCGTCAGCCATCCGCGTGAATTACGCCTGCTTCACGCTCCAAATAGCGCTGATCGATCGGCGGCAATGGCTCGTCATAGATAGCGGCCTCGAAAGCCTTCAGACGCTTGTGGATCGACAAAAGCTCGATGATTGTCGTCCAGGAGCTGACGAGATACTGGAAGGAGTTGCTGACCTGACCGAAGGCCGTGGCGATCTGCTGCCAGATGCCGAGCGTGATCTTATGCGCGACGAAAGTCGGAACCAGCACGAAATAGAGGAAGATCGCGTCGAGCTGACCATAGGAATAGCGAGCGACGTTAAAATAGGCGTAGTGGAAGTACATGCGGAAATAATTGCGGCGAACGTTTGAGAAGAGTTCCGCCACGGTGGGCGGCTGTGCGCGGTCTTCGCGATCCTCGCCGTAGACAAGCTCTTTTCGGTAGGCTGCCTCGACACGCTGATTGCGGAAGTTCAGCCCCGGAAGCTTGATCCCGAAGAGCGCAAGCAAGAACGTGCCGAATACCGACCAAATCAGCGCCAACCAAACGAGCGAATAGGGAATTGCGCCGATAATCGGCAGATCGGTCACGTATTTCGACAGTTCCAACAGAATTGGCAAGAAGACAATGAGCGTCATGACGGAGCCGATCAGGCTGACGCCGAGCCCTTCGAGGTTGGTCGCAAAACGCATCGTATCTTCCTGGACACGCTGCGATGCGCCTTCGATATGTCGGAGCTTTTCCCATTTCGACATATAGAAATTATTCATCGCCCAACGCCAGCGGAAGAGATAGTGGCTTAGGAAAAACGATGAAATAACGCTGACGGCGACGCCCACGAGACCGAGTTGCGTGAACGCCCATAACAATCCGTAGAAATCCCCATCCGTAACGCCGGGCTTTCCGCCGAGCGCATTTTGCAGCAGGTCAAAGAAAGGCCGGCGCCATACGTTTACTGCTACGTCGATCTGAACACCGAAATAGGTGATGAAGACGATGAAAGCGGAACCCCACACGGACCATACGATCCAGGGGTTGCCCTTCGAAACCACATGCCAGAAGCCGCAAAAGACCGCTGCACAGAGAATAAAGTAAAGATAAAACAAGAAATTAGTAGGAGTAATAAAGAACGCAGCCCCGACCGGCTGCTGTTCTTCCGGCAGCGGCGGATACCCCATGGACGCCACGACATGCGCGCCGACAAAATACCATAGGAAGACGCAGACGAGCGCCCAGGCGACCGCTGAGGAAAAAAATAATCTCGGATTCGGGAAGAAAGAATGAAACACGACGGTTAGGCTTCCTGTTGGTTCGAACGACCGCAATGGCGTCAATTTGTGGCGAGCCTAGGACAGTTCGCCGGGAGCGGCAACCGCCAGCGGCCTATTCTTACGTAGATGTAATCGCTTATCCCATGATCGTGATGCAGTTGTTCAACGGCGAATTTTCACCCATTGGATGAACCACTCCCCTATACGGTCACGCCTTCTTCTTCGATCCATCTCTTCCGCAAACCACCCCCTTGCAGAATTCTATCTTACGATATATATCGTACGACATGACTAACGATATAAACTCTCACACTTCAAGGAGAAACGATATGAGAGGTTTTAGAGACCGCCACATGTTCGGAGATGGCTTTGACATCGTCGAGGCATATATCCTACGACATGGTCGAGGCCGTGAATCGCGCGGCGAGCACAGGAGAGACTTCATGAGAGGCTTCAAGGGCGGCATGTTTGGCGGCGGGTTTCGCACCGGCCGCAAGTTCGATGCGGCCGATCTGCAGCTCATCATTCTTGCCCTGCTCTCCGAGCAGCCACGCCACGGTTATGAGCTGATCAAGACCTTCGAGGAGCGCTCCGGCGGCTTCTATGTTCCGAGTCCGGGCGTCATCTACCCGGCGCTGACCTATCTCGAGGAGACCGGCCAGGCCGAAGTCGAGGTCAGCGGCACAAAGAAGCTCTACCGCATCACCGAAAGCGGCCAGAAACGCGTCGACGACAATCGTGATCTGGTCGAGGTAACCCTCGCCAAGCTCACCTCCATCGGCGAGAAGATGGCTCGCGTCCGCGAGGTCTTCGACGGCGGGGATGAAGACGGTCGCGACAATCCGTTCGACCGCCATGGCGCCGGCGACGTTCATCGCGCTCGCCATCTGCTGCGCTCCGCGCTCCGCTCGAAGTTCCCGTGGAACAAGGCCGAAGGCGCCCGCATCGCTGATATCCTCGAGCGCGCCGCCGCCGATATTATTCGCGGTGAAGCGAAGACCGAGGACGGCCCGAAGGCCGACGAATGAGCCGACGCCTTAGGCGTCCGGCAATGTCAGGATGATCGGCCCGTTGCGGGTGGCAATGATCGTGTGCTCGTACTGAACCGTGGGAGCCTGCGGATCGGCATAGAGCGTCCACGCGTCGTCGCCGCCCTCTGCCCAGGTCGCACCGAGTGACAGAAACGGCTCAACGGTAAAAACCAGGCCATCTTCCATGATCCGGGTCTCGGAAGGGTCCGCCCAGGTGGAAACCTCGGCGGGCTCTTCGTGCAGCGAGCGACCGATGCCATGGCTGGCGAGATTGGCGATCAGTGTGTAGCGATTCTTCTGGGCAAAAGCGCCGACGGCCTGCCCGATCTTCGCAAGCGGCGCACCGCTTTTCACCTGGTTGAGGCCGACCCAGAGCGCCCGCTTGCCGTCCCGACACAGGCGCTCGATCTTCGGCTTGACCGGCGGCACGGTAAAAGATGCGCCGGTATCGGAGAAGAAGCCATCCTTCTCGGCCGATACATCGAGATTGACCAGATCCCCCGCCTTGATCACGCGTGGACCCGGAATGCCATGCGCCACTTCCTCGTTGACGCTGATACAGGTCGCGCCGGGAAACTTGTAGACTAGTTCCGGCGCCGATTGCGCGCCGGCATCCTCCAGCACCTTGCGGCCGATAACGTCCAGCTCCAGCGTGGTGATGCCCGGCTCCAGGGCCGAGGCCATGGCCTGCAGCGCATTGGCGCAGATGCGGCCGATATCTTTGAGCTTGGTCAGTTCTTCTTCGGTCGAAACGATCATCTACGGCTTCCGGCACTCCCGCTCTCTCAGCAGCGGTTCAGCGAGAGGCTCAAGGTGGCTTTCGCCCCTTCCCTTCGCACAGTCAATGTCTTTTTGGGCTTTCTGCCAGATAGCGCGGGTTTCGAATTGCGAAAGCGGTCAAGAGCGCGGATCGTCCGACAACAATGCCCAGCGCTCGTGATCGCACCATACGCCGCCGATCTTCAGATATTTCGGCGAGAATCCTTCCTTGTGGAAGCCGAGCCGCTTGACCAGCGCAATGGATGGATGATTGCCCGGCTGGATATTGGCCTCCAGCCGATGCAGGCCCACCGCATCGAAGGCGTGCGTGACGGCCAGACGAACGGCCTCCGTCATGAACCCCCGGCCGGCGAAACCCACCATGCCGTGATAGCCGAGAAAGGCGCTGCGGAAGCCGCCCCAAACCATCTGGCTGATATTGACGACGCCAACGATGGCGCCGGAGCCCGGATCGCGCGCTACGAGACCTATATTCGGCCCCGTCACAGTCTGACCGAACCAGGCATCGAAACCGTCACGATCGAGAAAGGGATAGGCCCAGGGCACATGATGGGCGCGGCTGGCAATATTGGCGGCGATCAGCTCGTCCGCATCCGATTGCCTGACCGGTGCGATGATCACTTGCGGCATGGCTCGCTCCGTCCTTTTTCGGAAGCGACCCCTTAGCAAATTGAATCCGAAATCAAAAGCTTCGCTGAAAGAACGGAATCATTTTCCGAACCGCTTCATAACGGAGATAAAGTCCGCCCCAGGCCATCACGCCGATATAGACGCCGAAAAGCAGATGCGAGAAGATCGGGCTGCCGACCCTCAAATGTGTCGCAATCGCGCCGCCGAGAAGACCCGTCAGCAGGATGCCGCCGAGGACCGACGTTCTCGGGATCGCGTAGAGAATGGCACAGCCGAGCGTAATGATGCCGAGCAACCGCGCAAGCGCCGGATCGGCGGAATAACCGAGCCCCGCCATCGTCTCCGTCACCACGGGTAACGGAATAAGCTTGATTACGCCATCAAAGACAAGAAAGGCAACGACCAGTCCGCTAAGGATCAAGCCGGCAACGCGCTGAGCGCGCGTGACCGAAGGCAAAGATGAATCGGCTGCATAAGACATTGCCGTATCCCCCGGAATTGAATCGGAAATTCAGATTCCAGCTGCCAGCGCCGCGAGCTGCTCGGCGCACTGGCCCCATCCCTGATGGAAGCCCATCTTCTCATGTGCTTCGCGATCTTCAGCCGACCAATGCAGCACGGTCGCGGTGTAACGGGTCTTGCTAGCGCCGAGATCGTCGAGCTGGATCGTCACCACCATGAAGGGCTTGGCCGACGGCACCCAGGCACTGGTGAAGGCATCGGTGAAGACGATCCGCTCATTGGGAACGACCTCCAGATAAACGCCGTTGCCCGGATAATCCTCGCCCTCGGGGCTGCGCATGGTAATCGAGCTTGAGCCGCCGGATCGAGCGTCCACGCTGGCAGCCGATACCGTCCATGGCAGAGGCGCGAACCATTGCTTCAGAAGCTCAACTTCGGTCCAGCAACGAAAAATCTTCTCGCGTGGGGCATCGATGACGCGGGTCAGGGAAAGCTCGTGGCGCTGGGTTTGCTCAGTCATGTCTTGTTCCTCTTTGCTGTTTGACGCGGCCTGCTCGGCTCATACTCCAATGACGTTCGAGACTGCCGTTTCCCGACAGCACAGACGCAAATTTTTTGATTATTTTGCAGCCGCAAGAGCATCCACGCTCAGACGATCGAGCTGATAACGGATATGGGCTGCTTCGGCAGGCGAACGGGCGAGCGCAATCGCCCTGTCGAAGGCGACGCGCGCCTCTTGCGCGCGGCCCAGCTGTGCAAGTAGGCCGCCCCTCACCCCATGAAAATAGAAATAGCTATCGAGCTGCGCTTCCAGCGGCGCAATCAGCGCTAGAGCCGCCTCCGGTCCCTTCAGTTTGGAGAGCGCGACCGAGCGATTGAGCGTGACGACGGGCGAAGGCGTCAGCCGCTCCAGCATCTGGTAGAGAAGGTCGATCTCCTCCCAATCCGTATCGACGGCGCGTTTCGCCCTTGAATGCAGTGCTGCGATCGCTGCCTGCACCTGATAGGGGCCGGGCTTGCGGTGACGGATCGCCTTGTCGAGCAGCGCCAGCGCTTCATCGATCAACGTCCGGTCCCAAAGCGAGCGATCCTGATCTTCCAGAAGGATGATCTGCCCGTCCGCATCGAACCGCGCATCCTTGCGCGATTGCTGCAGGAGCATCAGCGCCAGCAGCGCCATGGTCTCCGGCTCGGAGGGAAAGATCCGCAACAGCAGTCGGCCAAGCCGGATCGCCTCGTCAGCAAAGGCTGCCGCCTCGCGATGCGTTCCGCCGGCCGAATAGCCTTCGTTGTAGATGAGGTAGATCATGGCGCTGACAAGCGCCAGCCTTTCGCTCCGCTCCACCGCGCCCGGCGTTTCGAAGGGAACGCCTGCTGCGGCGACACGCGCCTTAGCCCTTGTAATGCGCTGCTCCATCGCGCTTTCGCTAACGAGGAAGGCGCGGGCGATCTGCTGCACCGAAAGGCCGGAAACAATGCGAAGCGCCAGCGCGATCTGTTGCGTCGCAGGCAGATCCGGATGGCAGCAGATGAAGAGCAATCGCAAAATATCGTCGCGATAGCCCGAGCCATCGAGCCGCTCGGCCAGATCGCTTTCGGCATCGCTCGTATCGGAGATCGTCTCCTCATCCGGCAGGCTCTGCAATCTCGCCTGCTTGCGCACCGTATCGATGCCGCTGTTGCGGCCGACAAAGATCAGCCAGGCGACGGGGTCGCGCGGCGGCCCCTTGTCTGGCCAGGTCTTCAAGGCCCTGAGGCAGGCCTCCTGAAAGGCCTCCTCGGCGGTATCGAGATTGCGGAAATAGCGCAAAAGCGCGCCCATCACCTGCGGCCGGGCGTTGGTAAGTGCGATGTCGATCCAGGCAATGTCGGTCATGTCGCAACAGCTCCCGGCCGGAAGACGTAAAGCGGACGGATTTCATAGGAGCCGACGCCGGGGTTGGCCGCGGCAAGCTCCTTCGAAAAATCAATGGCTTCGTCTAAGGTTTCAAAATCGACGACGTAAAAACCGAGCAACTGCTCCTTCGTTTCGGCAAAGGGACCGTCGATCACGATCGGCTCGTTCTTGCCCTTGCGCAGGGTCGTTGCCGCCGTCGTCGGCATCAGCCGTGCCACCGGCCCGAGCTTGCCAGCCTTTGCCAGCGGCTCCTGCACGGCAATCAACCGTGCCATCGTCGCTTCTTCCTGTTCCTTGGACCAGGCAAACACGGTGTCTTCGTCGTTGTAGCATAGGATCGCGTAAAGCATGGATATTCCCTTCTCCCTTTAAAGACGAAGGAATATCACCTGCACCGACAGGCTACGTCAAAAAATATCGAAGAAGGCGTCAGATGTTTCCACGAAGGATCGCCAGGATACCGGTCTTCGCATCAAGCTCCGCAATGGCTCCGATAAGCGTCAGCCGCAGATTGACCGTTGGCGAGCCCTTATCTCAAGGGTTGATGACGGCCGCAGCCGTTATCGGTGCCGGCCGCTTGGCCTTGGCATCGGCCTCCACCGTCCGACCAACCTTCGCCTTGCCGGTCCATAGCGGCAGACCGACGGATTGCGAGACGCTGGCATCAGTGGTGAACACCGGATAACCGCGTTCGATCAGCCGTTCGAGAACCTCCCGGTCCTTGCGGACGTGCAGCCGGGCGAGATTTTCCTGATTATAGACGTGTCCGCCGGAATCGGGATTGATGCCGGTGATGATGACTTCGGTCGCGCCGTTGTAGATCGCGAAGAGTATGGCGTTGATGCCGTTCGAGCATTTGTCGTCCGCGCCGAGCTCGCTGCACTTTACCCCGCCGACCCGGTCAAGCAGCGCCATGCGCTTGTAGCGATCGACGATCTCCAGCTTGTCGTAGCTGTAATTGAACCTCCGCAACCCTTCTTCCAGCCGTTCACGCTCTTTCCGCCAGAGCAGGACGTAGAGCATCTTGGTCCGTTCGCCGTTCAGAACGCGGCGCACCTCGACGGCATTGGTGTTCGTGCCTTCGATCTGGTTGAACTGGACGAGCGTCACGTCGGGCGCCTCGATCCCCCAGCCCTTCGTCACCGTCTGCGAACCATTGATGGTAATGACCTTGAAGCTTTCATCGAAATCCACCGGCTTGTTCGAAACCGGCGCCGAGCCGACGACGAGAACAGGCCCATCGAACCGCTCGGCGAGCATCGGCGGCTTCGGCCGGGTCAAATGATATTTGATCTGTCGATAGTAATGTTTCTTCAGTTCAGAAAATTGAGCAGCCATTATTCGCTTTATCGTCTCTTGAGAAGGCGTCCGCCCTCAAAGGGCACGGTCCGGCGAAATGTGGCCCGGAATCCTCCCCAAGCCACAAACAATACGAGTATCGCTGCGTGCCCTTATATAAGCAAAATAAAGAAATCTTACATGATATAACCTGGGGTGAGCAGCCGATGAAGGCCGATCATCCCTGCCGTGTACTCAAGGTGCGCGAGACGGCGCTCTTCCAGCCTTTGAGCTTCGCGTTTCGGGTCTTGTCATCCATGCCAGGCTCGAAACGCTTGTCGCGTGCCCAGGCCTTGGCGAAGCCTGCGCGATCCGGCCAGACGCCGGCCCGGCTGCCAGCGAGCCAGGCAGCGCCCAGCGCGGTCGTCTCGAGGATCGTCGGGCGGTCGACCGGTGCATTGAGCAGATCGGCAAGCCGCTGCATCGTCCAGTCGGAGGCGACCATGCCGCCGTCGACGCGCAGGACAGTCTCCTGCCCGTTGCCGTTGCGCCAATCCCTATGCATGGCGTCCAGGAGATCGCGCGACTGATAGCAGACAGCCTCCAGCGCCGCCCGAACGATCTCCTCAGGTCCTGTATTGCGCGTCAGCCCGAAAATCGCACCGCGTGCATCCGGGTCCCAATGCGGTGCGCCGAGGCCGGTGAAGGCCGGCACCAGATAGACCTCCTGCAGCGGATCGGCCTTGGCCGCCAGCTCGCCGGAGTCCGAGGCACGCTGGATGGCTTTCAGGCCATCGCGCAGCCATTGTACGGCAGCGCCCGCAATGAAGATCGAACCCTCAAGCGCATAGGTCGTCTCGCCATTCAGCCGATAGGCGATGGTGGTCAAAAGGCGGTTCTTCGAGCGCACCATGTCCGCGCCGGTGTTCAGCAGCGCGAAGCAGCCGGTGCCATAGGTGGATTTCATCATGCCGCGTTCGAAGCAGGCCTGGCCGATCGTCGCCGCCTGCTGATCGCCGGCAACGCCGAGGATTGGGATTTCAGCGCCGAAATGCGTGGCCTCCGTGACGCCGAAATCAGCGGCACAATCCTTCACTTCAGGCAGCATGGCAGCGGGAACGCGCAGGATATCGAGCAGCTCCTCATCCCATTCGTTCGCGCCGATATTATACATCAGCGTCCGCGAGGCGTTGGTCGCATCTGTGACGAAACTCCTGCCCCCTGTCAGCCGCCAGATCAGGAAAGTATCGACCGTGCCGAAGCAAAGCTCGCCCTTGGCGGCGCGGGTGCGCGCGCCTTTCACGTTGGTCAGCAGCCAGGAGAGTTTGGTACCGGAAAAATAGGGATCGAGCAGGAGACCGGTGCGGCGTGTGAAGAGCTTTTCCAGGTCCTGCCGCTTCAGTTTCTCGCAATAGCTTGCGGTGCGGCGGTCCTGCCAGACGATGGCATTGTGGATCGGCTTGCCCGTCTCGCGATCCCAGACGACCACAGTCTCGCGCTGGTTGGTGATGCCGAGTGCGGCAATATCCTTGGCGGTGATGCCGGCCGCCTCGATCGCCTTGCGTACGGTGACAAGGACGGAGGACCAGATTTCTTCCGGATCGTGCTCCACCCAGCCAGGCTTCGGATAATGCTGGGTGAATTCCTTCTGTCCGACGCCGGCAACCTTCATCTTGCCGTCGAAAACGATAGCCCGCGTCGACGTCGTTCCCTGATCGATCGCCAAGACATAACCGCTCATGCATTCCTCCCGCCTGTTGCATCCCGAAACAACAGATACGCGAGCAAAACGAATGTGAAAAGAAAGCAAAACGAAATTTTTTCGCTGAAGGTAAGCTTTTCGGTTCACAGTATCGTGGCCGAAGGGCCGCCAGCATTGCGATTGCCATATCCGGAGGTTTGGGACTAGGCTGAGATCGTTTTGCACTGCAGCAGGAAGCTGCGCTGTCCAAGGAGAAGATCATGGCAAGAACAGTTGTCGTCACCGGTTCCACGAGCGGTATCGGCCTCGCCATCGCGGCTGCCTTCGCCGCCAAGGGCGATAACGTCGTCATCAACGGCTTCGGAAAGCCCGAGGAGATCGATGCGATCAAGACGAAGCTCGAAGCCTCCGGCGGCGGCAAGGTGATCTATCATCCGGCCGACATGACGAAGCCCGCCGAGATCGCCGATCTGATCGCGACCGCCAACTCCACCTTCGGCAGCGTCGATGTTCTCGTCAACAATGCCGGTATTCAGCACGTGGAGAAAATCGAGGATTTCCCGATCGAGAAATGGGATCAGATCATCGCGATCAATCTCTCCAGCTCCTTCCATACCATCCGCGCCGCCATCCCACTGATGAAGGCGAAGAAGTACGGGCGCATCATCAACATCGCCTCGGCGCACGGCTTGGTCGCCTCGCCCTTCAAATCCGCCTATGTCGCGGCAAAACATGGTATATTGGGCCTGACCAAGACGGCAGCGCTCGAGCTTGCCGAATTCGGCGTGACGGTAAACGCCATTTGCCCCGGCTACGTCCTGACCCCGCTTGTCGAGAAGCAGATCCCGGATACCGCCAAGGCCCGTGGCATGACCGAGGAGCAGGTCAAGAACGAAGTCATCCTCAAGGCTCAACCGACGCATGAGTTTGTCAAGGCCGAGGAGATCGGCGCCCTGTCGCTCTACCTCGCAAGCGACGAGGCACGCCAGGTCACCGGCACGCACGTCTCGATTGACGGTGGGTGGACCGCGGAATAACCATAGACGGTTAGGGCCGGATTCGTTCGCGCATCCGGCCCCGACAAACGAATAATAAACGGGAACGACATGAGCGACAGCATCCGCTTTATCCTCAACGGCGAGGATATCATTCTATCCAGCCTGCGCCCCACCGAGACGCTGCTCGACTTCCTGCGCCTCAACCGACGGCTGACGGGAACGAAGGAAGGATGTGCGGAGGGCGACTGCGGCGCCTGCACTGTGCTTGTGGGACGCCTGATCGACGGCGGCCTGCACTATGAATCGGTCAATGCCTGCATCCGCTTCGTCGGCTCGCTGCATGCGACCCATGTCGTCACCGTCGAGCATCTTGCAGCTCAGAACGGCACGCTTCACCCGGTGCAGCAGGCGCTGGTCGACTGCCACGGCTCGCAGTGCGGTTTCTGCACGCCTGGCTTCGTCATGTCGCTCTATGGCCTCTGGCTGACGACGGAAAAGCCGAGCCGGGCGCAGATCGAAAAGTCGCTCCAAGGCAATCTCTGTCGATGCACGGGCTATGAGCCGATCGTCAAGGCGGCCGAACAGGTCAGCCAGAAGCGGCCGAGCGCGCTCTTCGACCCGCTCGAAAAGACAAGGGCCGATATCATCGCCCGCCTGTGGGCCATGCAGGGCGGCGATACCATTGAGATTTCCGAGGGCGAGGATCGCCTTATCGTCCCCGGTTCCGCATCAGCACTGGCACAGGTGCTTGCCGACGAGCCGCAGGCGACCGTCGTTGCCGGCTCGACCGATGTCGGCCTATGGGTCACCAAGCAGATGCGCCGGCTGAATCCGGTCGTCTTTATCAACCATCTCACCGATCTGCAGAAAATTACCGTTGACGATGCGGGCCTGACTATCGGCGCCGGCGTCACCTATAGCCGTGCCTTTACTATTGTCGGCGAAAAGATCCCGGCCTTTGCCAACCTCATCAACCGTATCGGCGGCGAGCAGGTGCGCAACATGGGCACCATCGGCGGCAATATCGCCAACGGTTCGCCGATTGGCGACACGCCGCCGCCGCTGATCGCGCTCGGTGCAACGGTGACGCTGCGCTCGACGACAGGCACGCGCAGCCTGCCGCTGGAGGATTTCTTCATCGACTACGGCAAGCAGGACCGGCATCCCGGTGAGTTCGTCGAGAGCATCTTCGTGCCCTATCCGGCCAAGGATGCGCATTTCGCTGTCTACAAGATCTCCAAGCGCCGCGACGAGGATATTTCGGCCTCCTGCGGCGCCTTCCATCTGTCATTGGATGCAGCCGGTAATGTCGAAGATATCCGCATCGCCTTCGGCGGCATGGCCGGTACGCCGAAGCGTGCCCGCACCGTCGAGGCGGAATTGATCGGCAAGCCATGGACGGAAGCGACCGTTATGGCCGCACGCAATGCCTTCGACGCCGATTACACGCCGCTCACCGATTGGCGGGCATCGGCCGAATACCGCCAGCTGACCGCCAAGAACCTTCTCATCCGCTTCTATCTTGAGACATCAGGCGCGCCGCAGGAATTGAGCCGCTTCGAGGTGCTGGCATGATGACGAATTTCGGATTTATTCGACCGTATTTCTTGGATACGGCACAGCACCTTTCGCCGGATGACGGCAGCCGCTTCCTTCCCCCTTCTCCCCTCGGGGAGAAGGTGCCCGAAGGGCGGATGAGGGGGTTACGCGGCAAAGAGCAAGCATCCTTTCATCTGATCTCAGGACACGCATCGCTTCGCGATGCATTCCCCTCATCCGGCCTGTCGGCCACCTTCTCCCCACTGGGGAGAAGGGAAACCGCGGAGGCTTGAAGCATGGACAAATCCACCTTCGAAGAGCGCAAGGTTGTCATCAACGGCTCGATGCACGGCTCGCTGCGCCATGACTCCGCGCGCAAGCACGTCACCGGAGCCGCCGATTATATCGATGATATTCCCGAGCCCGCCGGCCTGCTGCATGGAGCACTCGGTCTTTCCGATCGCGCCCATGCCGAGATTGCCGGCATCGATCTCTCAGCCGTAAAGGCCTATCCGGGTGTAGTCTGGGTCTTCACCGGCGCCGATATCCCCGGCGTCAACGATACCAGCTCCAACGGCATGCACGACGAGCCACTGCTCGCCGAGACCAAGGTCGAATTCCACGGCCAGCCGATCTTCGCCGTCATCGCCGAGACCCGCGATGCTGCCCGCCGCGCCGCCCGCCGCGCCAAGATCGATTATCGTGATTTGCCGCATTGGAGCGATATCGACGGCGCGCTCGCCAATGGCGCACCGCTCGTCTACGAGCCGATGACGCTGAAGCGCGGCGAACCCGAAACCGAGATGGCGAACGCCAAGCATCGCATCAAGGCGCAGATGCGCATCGGCGGTCAGGAGCACTTTTATCTCGAGAGCCATATCGCCATGGCAGTCCCCGGCGAAGACGATGAAGTCGCCGTCTGGTCGTCGACACAGCATCCGAGCGAAATCCAACACATCGTCGGCCACGTCCTCGGCATCCCGTCCAATGCCGTGACCGTCAATGTGCGCCGCATGGGCGGCGGCTTCGGCGGCAAGGAGACGCAGGGCAACCAGTTTGCAGCGCTCGCAGCCGTCGCCGCGAAGAAGCTCGGGCGCGCCGTGAAATTCCGGCCCGATCGCGACGAAGACATGAGCGCCACAGGCAAGCGGCACGACTTCCTGGTGGATTACGAAGTCGGATTCGACGACGAAGGTCGCATCCACGCCGTCGATGCCACCTATGCCGCGCGCTGCGGCTTCTCCTCCGATCTTTCCGGCCCGGTTACCGATCGCGCGCTCTTCCATGCAGATTCCAGTTATTTCTACCCGCATGTCCATCTGGTCTCGAAGCCGTTGAAGACGCACACCGTCTCCAACACCGCCTTCCGCGGCTTCGGCGGCCCGCAAGGGATGGTCGGCGGCGAGCGCATGATCGAGGAGATCGCCTACGCGCTCGGCAAGGACCCGCTGGAGGTGCGCCGCGCCAATTTCTATGGTCAACCAGGCTCCGGCCGGACACTGACGCCCTATCACCAGGAGGTCACTGACAATATCATCAACCGCATCGTCGACGAGCTCGACCAGAGTTCCGACTATCAGGCGCGGCGCAAGGCCATCATCGAATTCAACCGTTCCAGCCGCTTCATTCGCAAGGGCATCGCGCTGACGCCGGTGAAATTCGGCATTTCCTTCACCATGACCGCCTTCAATCAGGCGGGCGCGCTGGTGCATATCTATCAGGATGGCTCCATCCATCTGAACCACGGCGGCACCGAGATGGGCCAGGGCCTCTATACAAAGGTTGCGCAGGTTCTGGCCGACAGTTTCCAGGTCGATATCAACCGCGTGAAGATCACGGCTACGACAACAGGCAAGGTGCCGAATACATCGGCGACAGCAGCCTCCTCCGGCTCCGACCTGAACGGCATGGCAGCCTATGACGCTGCCCGGCAGATCAAGGAAAGGCTCGTCGCCTTCGCGGCTGAAAAATGGGGCGTTGGCGCCGAGGAGGTGCAGTTTCTGCCGAACCGCGTACGCGTCGGTGAGGTGGAAATTCCCTTCCCGGATTTCATCAAGCAGGCCTATTTCGCCCGCGTGCAGCTTTCCGCCGCCGGTTTCTACAAGACGCCGAAGATCCACTGGGATCGCAAGGCCGGCCGCGGCACGCCCTTCTATTATTTCTCCTATGGTGCCGCCTGCTCGGAAGTGTCGATCGATACGCTGACCGGCGAATATCTGATCGACCGCACCGACATCCTTCATGACGTCGGTCGTTCCCTCAACCCCGCGATCGATATCGGCCAGGTCGAAGGCGCTTTCGTGCAGGGCATGGGCTGGTTGACGACCGAAGAGCTCTGGTGGGATGCGAAGGGCCGGCTGCGCACGCACGCGCCATCGACTTACAAAATTCCGCTCGCTTCAGACCGGCCGAAGATCTTCAACGTCCGCCTGGCGGAATGGTCGGAAAATACGGAGGCGACCATCGGCCGCTCCAAGGCCGTCGGGGAGCCGCCCTTCATGCTCAGCATATCCGTGCTGGAGGCTCTATCGATGGCGGTCGCCAGCGTCGCGGATTACCGCGTCTGCCCGCGCCTCGATGCGCCGGCAACACCGGAACGGGTGCTCATGGCAGTCGAACGGCTGAAGGGGATGTGATTACCCTCTCCGGGTATTCGCTCCTTGCCACCTACGACAGTCGGCAGTCATCATAACGCGGCTCCCGCCCATCAAGAAATCCAAGGTCCCGCTTCACGCGGTCCGGCATCTCGTCGAGATCGAGATGCGGCGATGGCTCCGCGTGCTTGACCAAGGCCTGTGCCAACGATTCCAGAAGACGAGCCAGAATCCTTGGCCTTGCGGTTTCCACCTGTTCCACGACATAGCAATCCATGACAATACCTCAGTCGGATCAATGATATGAATTGCAGTCTGGCGCGAAAAATGCTGGAATTCCAATCGAACTATTGTCTCCATACATAAAGAAAACTTATCCATGAAGCTCTCAAAACGCCTCCCGCTGAATGCGCTCCGCGTCTTCGAGGCCGCCGCGCGGCTTGCCAGTTTTACGCGTGCAGGTGAGGAGCTTGGCATGACGCAGACGGCGGTCAGCTATCAGATCAAGTTGCTGGAAGAGACCGTGGGCGAGCCGCTATTCCTGCGTCGCCCGCGGCAGATCCTGTTAACCGAGGCGGGAGAGCAGCTGGCGCCAAAAGTGGCTGAAGCCTTTGCCCTGCTACAGGAGGCCATAGCCTCGATCAGTGGCGATGCCGAAACGACGCTGCGCATTCATTCGACACCCACCTTCGCCTCACAGTGGCTGGCTCGTCATGTCGGGTCTTTTCAGCTCAAACATCCCAATATCGCCGTCCGGCTGGATACCTCCGGCTCTATCATCGATTTCTCACGGGAGCCGTCTGACATCGCCATCCGCACCGGTCGCGGCCAATGGCCCGGCCTGCGCTCGCACCTCCTGATGAAGGTCTATTTCACGCCGATGCTGAGCCCGGCACTTGCTGAGACCATCGGCGGCATACACGAACCGGCCGATCTCCTGAAGCTCCGCATCATCGACGCAGGCGACCCATGGTGGGCGCAATGGTTCAAGGAGGCCGGCGTTCCCGATCCCGGCCTTCAGGGCCGGCCGCGAAGCAGACTGGGCGCCCAGTCCTTCGAGGCGAGCGCGGCATTGGCCGGTCAGGGCGTAGCCATCCTGACCCCGGAGTTCTATGCGGATGATCTGGCTTCCGGTCGGCTGATACAGCCCTTCGATATTCTTTCGTCCGACAATACCGACTACTGGATCGCCTATCCCGAAAACAGGCGCCATACGCCGCGCATCCGCGCCTTCAGGGATTGGATTCTCCGCGAGTTCGGCATGCCGCTGGAATAGCGCTCAATAGTCCATGTCGGGTGCATAAAAGCAGCGCGGCGTATTCTCGTCCGGAAACAGACAGAGATGATAGGCTCCGTCGGGCGAACGCATGGTTTTCTGCTGCGGCAGATTGAAGATATGCGCGTGGGTTATGTAGCGATGATCGCCCGGATTGAGCGTCACTCGATAACCGCCGGGTACAATGGTGACGGTGCGCGAGGGGATCATCTCGCAATCGCCCGTCTTGCTGTCACCATTGCAGCAATAAGGGTCGTAGGACCAGCCGGAGGGCGCCTCGTGCGCCAAGGCGAAGGCTGCGGAGAGAAGAAAAAATACGAACGTCAGAATACCACGCATGGGCAATTCTCCGTCGAAAGATAGACGGCTGCCGCGGACACGGCCCGCTCCAAGCAGCCGAGGGCGTATTATTAAAAAACTGCCATAATCTGATCTAATGCGGCCGGGGCGCCAGACAAGAGCGTAGCTTTTTGCTGACACAGCAAACTCTCCCCTTCCCTCCGTCGCGAACATTTTGCAAGGTGCGGAGTCGGAGGAAGAAAAAGGGGAACTGAATGTATGAATACGCCATAGCGTGGGAATGGCTGGCCTTTGCTGCCCGCTGGTTCCACGTCATAACCGCCATTGCCTGGATCGGTTCATCCTTCTACTTCATCGCGCTCGATCTTGGGCTGGTGAAGCGCCCGCATCTTCCACCCGGCGCCTATGGCGAAGAATGGCAAGTCCACGGTGGCGGCTTTTATCATATCCAGAAATATCTCGTGGCTCCCGCGCAGATGCCGGAGCATCTGACCTGGTTCAAATACGAAAGCTATTTCACCTGGATTTCCGGCTTCCTGATGCTGTGCATCGTCTACTATGGCGGCGCCAACCTCTTCCTCATCGACAGGCATGTGCTCGATGTCAGCGTTCCCGTTGCGATCCTGATTTCGCTCGCTTCGCTTGCCGGCGGCTGGATCGTCTACGACCTGCTTTGCAAGTCTCCGCTCGGCAACAACACCTGGGGCCTGATGATCGTGCTTTACGCCGTCCTGGTCTTCATGGCCTGGGGCTACACACATCTCTTCACCGGCCGCGCCGCCTTCCTGCATCTCGGCGCCTTCACCGCGACGATCATGTCGGCGAACGTTTTCATGATCATCATTCCCAATCAGAAGATCGTTGTCGCAGATCTCATTGCCGGCCGCACGCCCGACCCTAAATATGGCCGTATCGCCAAGCAGCGCTCGCTGCACAACAACTACCTGACGCTGCCTGTCATCTTTTTCATGCTGTCCAACCACTATCCGCTGGCTTTCGGCACCGCCTATAATTGGGTGATCGCGGCGCTGGTTTTCCTCATGGGGGTCACCATCCGTCACTGGTTCAACACGACACACGCCCGCAAGGGTCATCCAACCTGGACCTGGATCGTTACCGTCGTCCTCTTCATTGTCATCATGTGGCTTTCGACCGTTCCCAAGGTGCTGACCGAGGAGAAGGAGGCCAATGCAATTCCTCCCGCCTTCCAGCAGTATGCCTCGGATATACATTTCTCGTCCGTCAAAGAAATAGTTTCGACGCGCTGTACCATGTGCCATTCGGCCGAACCCGTCTACGAGGGGATTGTTCGGCCGCCAAAGGGCGTAATGCTGGAAAATGACGAGCAAATCGCTATGCATGCCCGGGAGATCTATATTCAGGCCGGCCGCAGCCATGCCATGCCTCCGGGCAATGTCACCGAGGTGACGCCCGAGGAACGCAAATTGCTGGTCGCCTGGTTCGAAAGCTCCATCGGAGAAAAAAGCCAATGACCACCCTTCTGCGCGGCAGACTGCTTTCCTTCAAGCGCCTGCCGCAAAGCCTCGATGATACGGGCAGCTATGCTTACGAAAGCGACGGCGGCCTGCTGATCGAGAACGGCATGATCGTCGCGACCGGGCCCTATGCTGATATAAAGGCGCAGGCGCCGGAAGGTATCGCCGAAATCGACCACCGCCCGCATCTGATCCTGCCCGGCTTCATCGACATGCACCTGCATTTCCCGCAGATGCAGGTGATCGCCTCCTATGCCGCCAACCTCTTGGAATGGCTGAACACCTACACCTTCCCCGAGGAATGCCGCTTCGTCGAAAGCGCGCATGCCGAGCGCATCGCCACGCATTTCTACGACGAGATGATCCGCCACGGCACCACGACGGCCGTTGCCTACTGCTCGGTACATAAAACCTCCGCCGACGCCTATTTTGCCGAAGCCATGCGCCGCAATATGCGCATGGTGGGCGGCAAGGTGATGATGGACCGCCATGCGCCGCAAGGCCTGCTCGACACGCCTGAGATGGGCTATGACGAGACCCGCCAGGTGATATCAGACTGGCACGGCAAGGGCCGCAACCATGTCGCCATCACGCCGCGCTTCGCCATCACCTCGACGCCGGCGCAGATGGAAGCCACGGCCGCGCTTGCCCGTGAATTCCCAGACCTGCATATCCAGACGCATCTGTCCGAGAACCACGACGAGATCGCCTTTACCTGCGAGCTCTATCCGGAAGCGATCGACTATACCGATATCTATGCGCGCTACGGGCTGCTTGGACCAAAGAGCCTGTTCGGTCATGCGATCCACCTTTCCGAGCGCGAAGCCGATGCCATGAGCGAGGCCGGTGCGGTCGCGGTGCATTGCCCGACCTCGAACCTCTTCCTCGGCTCCGGCCTATTCCCGCTGAAGGCGCTGGCCCGCCGCGAGAAGCCCGTCCGCATCGGCGTCGCCACCGATATCGGCGGCGGCTCCAGCTATTCCATGCTGCGCACCATGGATGAGGCCTACAAGATCCAGCAGCTGCTCGGCGAGCGGCTGAACCCGCTGGAAAGCTATTACTACATGACGCGCGGCAATGCCGAGGCGCTCTCACTTGTCGACAAGATCGGCACGCTCGACATCGGCACCGAAGCCGACCTGATCGTCCTCAACGCCGCAGCAACGCCGGCCATGGCGCTGAAGATGGAGGTCACGAAGAGCCTCACCGAAGAGCTGTTCCTGCTTCAGACCATGGGCGACGACCGCGCCGTCGTCGAAACCTATGTTGCTGGAAAGCCGATGAAATCGATCCTGCAATGAGGCAATCCCAACCCTCCTTAATGTAACCATCCGGAAAGCAAAGAGCCATGACCGCGCCGCTGACCATCGCCGAACTGAAAACGCTTGCGCAGCGGCGCGTGCCGAAAATGTTCTTCCAATACGCCGATTCCGGCTCGTGGACGGAATCGACCTACCGGGCAAACGAGGCGGATTTCGCCAAGATCAAGCTGCGCCAGCGCGTCCTCGTCGACATGTCCGACCGATCGCTGGCAACCACCATGGTCGGCCAGAAAGCCTCAATGCCGGTGGCGCTGGCGCCGACGGGGATGACCGGCATGCAGCACGCCGATGGCGAGATGCTGGCGGCGCGCGCGGCGGAAGAATTCGGTATCCCCTTCACGCTGTCGACCATGAGCATATGCTCGATCGAGGATATCGCTTCGGTCACGAAGCAGCCCTTCTGGTTTCAGCTCTACGTCATGAAGGACCGCGATTTCGTCCTGAACCTGATCCAGCGCGCCAAGGCGGTAAAATGCTCGGCGCTGGTGCTGACGGCCGACCTGCAGATCCTCGGGCAACGCCACAACGATATCCGCAACGGATTGTCCGCACCGCCAAGAATGACGGCGAAAAATCTCTGGCAGATGGCGATGCGGCCGGGCTGGTGCATGGGTATGCTCAAGACCAAGCGCCGCTCCTTCGGCAATATCATCGGCCATGCCAAGGATATTGCCGACATGACGACGCTGTCGCACTGGACGCATTCGCAATTCGACCCCAAACTCTCCTGGAGCGACGTCGCCTGGATCAAGGAGCAATGGGGCGGCCCGCTGATCATCAAGGGCATTCTCGACGTCGAGGATGCAAAAGCGGCCGTCGATGTCGGCGCCGACGCCATCATCGTCTCCAATCATGGCGGCCGACAACTTGACGGCGCCCATTCCTCCATCAGCATGCTGCCACGGATCGTCGATGCCGTCGGAGACAAGATCGAGGTGCATATGGATGGCGGCATACGCTCCGGTCAGGACGTGCTCAAGGCCGTAGCACTCGGCGCCAAAGGCACCTTCATCGGTCGCCCCTTCCTCTATGGCCTGGGCGCCATGGGCAAGGAAGGGGTGACGCTCGCGCTCGAAATCATCCGCAAGGAGCTGGATATCTCCATGGCGCTCTGCGGCAAGCGGGATATCAAGGCCGTGGATCGGTCGATACTCGCTGATTTCTAGTAATGGAAGCGGCATTGTAAAACGATAAGCGTTTGCCGATCGCCTTCACCTTCGACTTTGTAAATCAGCCTATGCTCTTGCGTGATGCGACGTGACCATTGCCCTTTGAGTTGATTGCGCAGGGGCTCTGGTTTGCCGAGTCCCTCAAACGGGTGGCGTAGTGCGTCCCGCAAAAGCTCGTTGATTCTAACGGCTATTTTACGGTCTCTTTCCTGCCAATATAGATAGTCCTCCCAAGCATGTGCGTGCCAGGCAAGCAACATGACGGGCTTACTTCGGATCGAGCAAATCGTGGGAAACGAGGTTCTTTCCCTCGTTTGCATCGGTAATCGCTTCCATCAATCTTGCCGCGTTTGCCGGTGTCGACAGGACATGAAGCGTCTCGATGATACCTTCATATTCTTCCTTGTCGATCAGAATGGCTGATGGCTTATCGCGACGAACAATTTCCACGGCGACACGATCCTGCGCGACTTCATCAAGCAAGCTTGCAAGTTCATTTCGTGCTGCTGAAAACATGACCGTTCGCATGTTCCGCTCCTATAACCACACTTGTACAATAAATGGTACAAGTCCAACTTAAAGTCAAGAAACATGCCTAGCGCAGCCAGCCCTTCGCCAGACCACTCGCCCACTCCCCGCGGCCATTCTGCGCGGCGAGCTTCGCCATCGCCATGTGATCATAGGCGACCGGCCGGAAGACCGGCAGCCAATGATCACCAATCTTTTCGAGAATGGCATAGGAGGCAAAGGGATGGCCCGCCTCCACCTTGTGATAGTAGGGCAGGTCATCGTCGTAGGCGGGGCAGCCGACACTCCCGGAATTGACGATCAGGCGCCCGTCGGAAAGGCGAACGGCGCGTGGAATATGGCTGTGACCGCATAAGATCAGCGGAAAATCGATGCCGGCAGCCAGCGCCTCGATCTCTTCCAGAGGCTTCAAATAGACCTCGCCGTCGGGCGAAACGGATTCGAGCCAATAGACATTATCATCAGCCGGGGTCGCGTGGCAGAGATAGGCTTCGCCAAGATAAGCTGCACTGACCGGCAAGGCGCGCAGCCATTCAAGGTGACGTTCCGTCAGTTCAGAATGCGCTGCCCGATCTGAAACATGCATCGCCTCCGGCGCCAGTTCGATCAGATAGCGGTCGTGATTGCCACGCACCGTCGGCGCATTCAGTTCCAGCAGCATGTCAGCCGTCTTGCCCGCCGTCAGCGGCCCGCTGAAGCAATCGCCGAGATTGACGATCTTAGTGATGCCTTGCCTGCGGATATCCGCAAGCACCGCCTCAAGCGCGAGGTGATTACCGTGGATGTCCGCAATAGCTGCAAAGCGCATGTCTCAGCTCCCGCGATAGGTGGAATAGCCGTAAGGCGAGATCAGCAGTGGCACGTGGTAATGCGCCGTCGTATCGGCGATGCCGAAGCGGATCGGTACGAGATCAAGGAACGCCGGCTCCGCCAGCTTGGTGCCGCTGGCACGCAGATAGTCCCCGGCCCGAAATAGCAACTCGTAAGTGCCCGCAACGAAGCTTTCGCCGATCAGGATGGGACCGCCATCCACGCGGCCGTCCGAGTTGGTCGTGACTGTCTTCACATGCCTGCGGGTATCGCCCTCGATCCTGAAGAGATCGATCACCAGGCCTTCGGCCGGCTTGCCGAGAGCGGTATCGAGCACATGGGTGGTCAGTCCGGTCATAGCGTCGGTGCTCCGATGATGAAGGGCGTGTCGAAGAAGTACTCTTCCAAATTGTTTCCGGGGCCATCGCGATCCACGATGAGGAAATCGCTCGGCTCGTCGAGTGCCATCAAGGGATAATGCCAGACATTGACCCGATAATTCACGCCCTGATCGCCACGCGCCAGGAAAACCTGCGGTCTGCCGGGCTTGCCGCCCTCATCTTCTGCAACGACGACGAGGAACGGCCAGCCATTCAGCGGCACGAAACACTGGCTGCCGAAGGGGTGGCGCTCCATCATGTCGATCGAGAAGGGAAAGGCACGCGGCTGGCCGCGAAAGAGGTTCAGGATAACCCGCGCCCCGTCGCCAAGAGCTTCGGCATTCGACAACGCATGGAACCGCTCGGTCGTGCCGCCATTGATGTATCGCATGGTCGCAGGATCGGCCTCGATCACATCGCCGAATGGCTCGAACGCTGCCTTTGTCAAAGGATTGATGTCTAGATGCTGTGTCATTGACTGATTATTCGCCTTCCGCTCGCCAGTGGCGAATGGAGTCCAGTTGCAGGAGCAACTCCGGAAGAGATTTGTGAGCGATATCCCACAGGGCTGCCAACTCGATGTCGACATATCCTTGCGCAATCCGATTCCGGAAGTCCTGCATCACATGCCAAGGCAGCTCCGGATGGTCAACGACAAACTCCGGATATTCCTCGGCAATGCGGGCGGCAACCTCGCCGATCAGCAGAAGATTCATGCCGACGGCACGCTGTTTCTCGATATTGGTGGAGAATGTCGCTTGATCGGTTTCCCTGAGGAAATGGCCGGCTTCGGATGCAGCCTGCTGCATGCGTTCGAGATAGGTAATCAGTCGATCCAGGCTCATGCCGGCTTTCCTCCGCCGGCAACGCCCGATTCCGGTGAGATGACGCGCCTCTTGGCGTCACCAATCATCCGTCCACTTCTATCTTTGTCCAATGCTTTCCGCGGCCCCATGGCTCAATATCCTGCCAAGCGGATACTAAGCCATGAGTAGACCGAAAAACAGCGCGTACCTCAACGGGAAATCAGCCCAAGGGCATGGGTTGGAAGAATCGCGGCTCTGAGGCCAAACGTCAGGCTTGAGGCAGCATGGATTGCAGACGCAGCAGCGCGATCCTTTCGACCTGAGCGGCAGCCGTCGCAAATTCCGTGTCCCGGCCGTTGCCAATCCGGGTTTCGAAGGCGGCAAGGATATCGTCCTTGCCGAGCCCCTTCACTGCAATGATGAAGGGAAAGCCGAATTTCGTCACATAGGCGGCATTCAGTTCGGTAAACCGGGCGTGCTCCTCGGGGCTCAGCCGGTCGAGCCCGGCACCGGCCTGCTCCTTGCGGCTATCCTCGGTAAGCTTGCCGGCAATCGCCAGCCGGCCGGCGAGATCGGGGTGTGCCCGCAGCACGCCAAGTCGCTCCGCCTCGCTGGCGGCGCGGAAGGCCTGCACCAGCGCGACATGCACGCCGCCGGAGGTCAACGGCTCGGCAATGGCGCCCTGATCGTAGGCGCGCTCGGCAACGAAAGGCGAATGTTCGAAGACGCCGCCGAAGCGGCCGACAAAATCATCCCGCGAGATCATATCAGCGCACGCCCCCGGGAAGGTGATTTTCATACCAATGGTTGGCGATCTCGATTCGCTTCGGGATCCAGACCTTGTCGTGCTTCTGCACATATTCGATGAATCGCCGCAGCGCGGCGGCGCGGCCGGGGCGGCCGACGAGACGGCAATGCAGACCGACAGACATCATCTTCGGGCTGCCCTGCTTACCCTCTTCATAGAGCGTGTCGAAGGCATCCTTGAGGTAGGTGAAGAACTGGTCGCCGGAATTGAAGCCCTGGGGTGTCGCAAAGCGCATGTCGTTGGTCTCAAGCGTATAGGGAATGATCAGAAACGGCTTGCCGTTGAGACCATCGACCCAGAAGGGCAGATCGTCGGCATAGGAATCGGAGGAATAGAGGAAACCGCCCTCCTCCATAACGAGCCGTAGCGTATTGTCGGAAGGCTTGCCCTGGTACATGCCGTAGGGCCGTTCGCCGGTGAGTTCGGTATGCAGCCGAACGGCCTCGAGAATGTGCTTACGCTCCAGATCCTCGGAGAAATCCTTGTATTCCAGCCAGCGATAGCCGTGGCTGGCGATTTCCCAGCCCGCCTCCTTCATGGCGGCAACCGCTTCCGGATTGCGGGCCATGGCCAGCGTCACGCCATAGACCGTCGCCTGAACCTTGAGTTCGGTGAACATGCGCCACAGCCGCCAGAAGCCGGCGCGCGAACCATATTCGTAGATCGATTCCATATTGAGATTGCGCTGGTTCGGCCAGGAGGCCGCGCCAACGATCTCCGAAAGCAGGTTTTCCGACCCCGGATCACCGTCGAGAATGCAGCTCTCCCCGCCTTCTTCATAATTGATCACGAACTGCACCGCGATGCGGGCATCGCCGGGCCATCTCGGATCCGGCGTATTGCGGCCGTAGCCGATAAGATTACGGGGATAGATTTCCGACATTGAAGCACCTTCTCTGATCGCGGAACGGTAGCATCCACGCCACGAAAGTCGAGACGGAAAGTGGGAAAATCACTTTCGCTTCAAAGCGGGGTATTGGCGTGCACGCCATCCGCTAATCTAGGCGATCTTGCGGGCGCTGACCTTTCCCATCGGATGCAGCGAATGCACCCGGAAGGGACCGCCGGCGCCCTCTTCCATCATGAGCGCGATGTTGGAAACGGGGACGGGCGCAGCCAAAGCGGGTTCGAAGAAATTGCGCAGCGCACGCTCGATGCGCGCCATGTCGGCTGGGCTTACCGTCCCTGTCAGCATCATCTGGAAGCGGAACTCGTCCATGACATGCGGATGCCCCCAGCGATGCAGATTGGCGAACTGCGTGGCGGAAAGCCCATCCGGATCGATGCGCTCTATTTCCGCTTCGCTCAAAGGAGCCCGGTATTGATCGAAGGTCTGCACCAGCGATGCCGCGAGGAAATGCATCTGCTGGCTTGGTGCGGAGGGAACAAGGCCCAGCGCACCGCCGAGGCGCGCGACCTCGAGCCTTGGGATTTCGAAGGGCGCGACCGTGCCGGAGAACCGCATCAGGTCGCGCAGCAGCCCCGCCTCGGACATATCCTCGGCCAGCCGGAACGGCGCCTTCAGAATCCCCATGAAGCCATAGCGGCGCGGAACCGCGGTGTAGAAAGCGATCTCATGGATACCAAGCCCACGGACCGCCGGCGGATCGACCATCTCGCCGGAATAGACATTGCGGCCGAGCCAATTCGCCGCCACAAGCGTCAGCGGATCGCTCGCAGACGGTGTGAAGCAAATGGCATACCGCATAAATTCCTCCAGGGCGTAACGTCAGCAGGCCAAACCGGCACCGATGGCCAAGGAGATAGGTGATTTGCGTGACAGATTGACGACCCAGAAGAGGCCTGAATTCACGTTTTATGTGATATGACTGAAATATGACTCGCTAAAGTGAAACTCTGCGGCAAGTTGAAGCGACCTGGCACCCCCGCCGCCTCGCGCACCGCCGCCTCCGCGAGCCTATGCGCCAGCCCAAAGCTCACCTTGAAGCCACCCGTGAGCGCAATCAGCGAGGGACGATCGGGATGCGCACCCACCATCGGATCGCGATCCACAGCCTTCGGACGCAAGCCCGCCCAACGCTCAACGACTTCAGCGCCAGCCAGCACCGGCGCCATGATGCGCGCCGCATTGAGCAAGTTATCGAGCTGCCCGTCCGTCGATAAGGGATCGTCAAATCGGTTCTCGCTCGTGCTGCCGACCGCGACCAACCCATTCTCATGCGGAACGATGTAGAGGCCATCGCGGAAGATAACGGGCATGTCGCCGTCGACATCGGCCTTCAGCATCGCCGCTTGCCCTTTGACCGGTTGGCCGAGCGAGGCTTTGCGTCCCTCCGTCAATTCATCAAGGATCGGAAATGAACGGTAGCCGGCAGAAAGGACGCAACGGCCGAAGCGAATGTCGCCATCGCTCGAACGCGCAATGCCCCGCTCCGGATCGATACTCTCGACGGCAACGCCCTCGCAAAGCCGAACATGTCGTGCCGCTGCCAGGAACCTCCGCAGGACCTCCAGAAACGCCCGCGGCGCGACGCGGGCCGCCAGTGTATCGTGGACAAATCCGCTTTCTCCGGCTGAAGGTTCGATCCAGCCCTCGATTGGTGCGGCATCCAGCACATGCCAGTGAAACTGCCGATCCCCATGCCGCCAACGCGTTTCCGCATCCCGGGAATGGCCAAGCGCAATCTGCCTCAGATGCGGCTTTGGCAACGGAATCAAGCGACCGACGCGACGATAACCAGCTGAAAAACCGGTCTCCGCTTCCAGGGCCGCAATCTCCTCCTCCAGCGCGACAAGCGCATCGAACTGAAACTGCTTCTTGTCCGACCATTTATCCGGCATGTGCGGCATCAGCGCGCCAAGCAGACCGCCGCTCGCCCCCTGCCCGAAACGGCCGGCTTCGACAAGCAATGTCGGGATACCAAGACGCTCGGCATGGACGGCTGCCCATAGCCCCATGATCCCGCCGCCGACGATCAGCAGATCGACGGACGATTGACCGGCAGGTCTCGGAGGATTATCGGCTCTTTCCATGACAGATCCAGTTTCCGACCAGGCCAAGGCGCCCGAAACCCATGCGGCAAGCCCGGAGCTCGAATGGCGCGACGGCGATATGCCCTATTCGACCGCATTTGGCGACCATTTTTATTGCCAGACCGATGGCAGGCTGGAATGTGGTCACGTCTTCCTGGCCGGCAATGGACTGCCTGCCCGCTGGCACGGACAGCGAGATTTCCTTATCGGCGAACTCGGCTTCGGCACCGGCCTGAACTTCTGCGAGACCTGGCGCCAGTGGCGACAGCAGGCCATCCCCGGTTCGAACCTGCACTTCATGTCCTTCGAACTCTATCCGATGCGGGCCGAGGAAATCGACCGTGCCTTATCGCACTGGCCCGAAATCGACAGCGAGCGACAGGCTCTTGCCGCAGCCTGGCCGGACAACCCGCAGGGTGTCGTGTCGCTGAGGCTAGATGCAAATACGCGCCTCTGCGTCGTCTGCGATCCGGCTCTCGAAGGCGTCAGCCGCGCCGAACAGGGTTTTGATGCCTGGTATCTCGACGGTTTCGCACCCTCCCGTAATGCCGACATGTGGTCGCCGGAACTGATGCAGACGCTCCATGACAAGACGGTTCCGAACGGCACCTTCGCCACCTATGCAGCCGCCGGTTTCGTAAGGCGAAACCTGCAGGCGGCAGGATTTGTGGTGGAGCGACGCCAAGGCTTTGCCGGCAAGCGCGAAATGCTCTGCGGCATCAAGCCCGCCTGAGGCCGGAGCGATGTACCGGGGCAGGAGGAAACCATCTCGAGGGCTCAGATGAGCTCGCCAAGATGCTGGCGAACCCACTTGGCCTCTTCCGAGGCCGTCCGCCGAAAGTGCCGTTTGAAATCCCGGCTGAATTGGGCGGCGCTGGCATAGCCGACCGATGCCGCCACCTCCGCAATCGTCCCACTTTGACGCGCAATCATCAACCGTGCCTCGTGAAGCCGTATCGCCTTCACATATTGCATCGGACTGCTGCCGGTCAGGGCTTTGAAATGGACGTGGTAGGAGGGAACACTCATCCCCGCCTCGCGCGCCAGCGCGGCAACCGAAATCTCGGAACTATAGGTTTCGCGCAATCGGGCCAGGCTTCGTACGATCTTCCCGGAAATGCCCTGTTGTTGAAGGGCTGAGATCATCGCTCCGCCCTGCGGGCCGACGAGAACCCGGTAGTGCAGCTCGCGCAGGATGGCTGTTCCCAGAACCGCAAGCTCGATGGGATCGCTGAGCGCCCGCAGCAGGCGCAGCACGACATCCTCGATCATCGGCTCCATCCTGCTTGATATTAGGCTTCTCACTTTGCCGGCCGCTGGTCCGGACTGTCTCGCTCCCACCTCAGAGGCGATCTCTGCAGCCAGAAGCATGTCGAACTCGAGATAAACGGCAAGCAAAGGGCGTTCTGCACTTGCTGATGATTCCATCCGGAACGGAACAGGCACCGACACGGCCAGATAATGCTCCTCATCGTAGAGATAGACCTCGCCTTCCAGCACGCCCTGCTTTCGCCCCTGCAGAACGAATACCGCGCCCGGCTTGTAGAGCACGGGGACATCATGAAGGACTGCTTCGGTCCTAAGAATACGAACCCCGGCAAGCGCTGTTGCATTGTATCCCTGGCTGGGAGCAAGAAGCCCCGCCAGCTCCACCAACTCCCGGCGCTTCGACCCTTCGTCTTCCGGTTTCAGAGGATTTGGCAAGATATCCATAGCTTTTGCAATCGCAGGCGATGATTTCGAAGATTATCTGTCATAGGCATCAAGCAATCAAGACGAGATTTCGACCATGTCACAGAAGACTTTTTTCATCACCGGAGCGAATTCGGGCTTCGGCTTCGCGATCGCAGCCGCCGCGAGCAGCCAGGGCCATAAGGTTATCGGCAGTGTCCGCTCGAAACAGTCACAGGTGACATTCGAGGAACGCTTGCCGATGGCACGGTCCATCCTATGCGATGTGACGGAATTCGACCGGATTGCAGACGTCGTTCGACAGACGGAAGAAGACCATGGACCGGTCGACGTGCTGATCAACAATGCCGGCTACGGCCACGAGGGAATTCTTGAAGAGTCGCCCCTCGAGGAGATGCGGCGCCAGTTCGACGTGAATGTCTTCGGCGCCGTTGCGGTCGCGAAGGCCTTCCTGCCGCGCTTCCGCCAAAGACGCAGCGGCTTCATCGTCAACGTCACTTCCATGGGCGGCATGATCACCATGCCCGGCATCGCCTATTACTGCGGAAGCAAGTTCGCCCTTCAGGGCATCTCGGAGGTCATGCGAGCGGAGATGGCACCATTCGGCGTTCGGGTGACCGCCCTTTGCCCCGGCTCCTTCCGGACCGACTGGGCCGGGCGCTCGATGGTCCGGACCGAACGATCAATCGCGGATTATGACGCGCTGTTCGATCCGATCCGGCAGGCGCGGCAATCCAAAAGCGGTAAGCAGCTCGGCGATCCCGACAAGCTTGCGGCTGCCGTTCTGGAATTGATCGAATCGGACGCCCCTCCGCCGCAGCTCCTGCTCGGCAGCGATGCCCTTGGACTTGTATCGGACAGGATCGAGCGCCTCAAGCAAGAGATGGAAGCCTGGAAATCCGTTACCGTTTCCACCGATGGCTGACGGCCGCGACCGTTGCGCTGGCCGAAAGACGGCATCCAACCATGCACCCAAGTCTAGATCTGAACACTAGTTCTTCGAGCGATCAGCCACCAGAGCGGTATCGCCCAGATAGCGCCGGATCTTCGTCTCGAGAAGTTCGGGACTGATCGGTTTGGACATGCAATCGTCCATGCCCGACTGCATGCATGTGATGCGATCAACATCCAGTGCCTGCGCCGTAACCCCAACAATGGGTACGTGCCATCCCTGCCCGGCCTGCGTCTCGAACTGCCGGATCATGCGGGTCGCCTGATGACCATTCATGACCGGCATGGACACATCCATGAGGATCAGCGACGGCCGCAGCTGGCGCCATGCGTCGACGGCCGCCTGACCGTTCTCCACGACGAGGAACCGCAAGCCGGTCGCCTGCAGGATCTGCGTGAAGACGATCTGGTTCACCTCGTTGTCCTCGGCCACGAGGACGTCGATGGCGTTGCCAGACTTGGTCGAGGTCATCCGATCCGTAGCCTCGATCGCAGCGGCCGCTTCTGCCTCCAGTGGCAGCCGACGTTCAACGGGGACCAATCGCTCCCCCAGCTTCTTCCGCCGCGATGCGCGCACGACATCGATGATCGTGCCGCGCAGCACATTGGCGCGCACAGGCTTCATCAGATGCGCCTGGCCGTTGACGGCGGCAAATTCCCTGTCGTAACCGGCGACACCCATCGACGTCAGGAACACGATCGGGAGCGTATCGAAGCGCGGATCGGCGCGCAATGCGCTCGCGATCTGATAGCCATTCATGCCTGATATGCTGTAGTCGACGATGATCGCATCGACCGACACGCCCATGTCGAAAGCAGCATCCAGAATGGCGAGCGCGGTCCTGCCATCCTCGGCGGCATACCCGTCGAAGCCCCATTGCAGCAGCTGCTCGGTCAAGATGCGCCGATGGATCGGGTCGTCTTCCACGATCAGGACGCGGGCATCCCTGATATTGGCCGGCAGCTCCGCGACTTGGCTGCGCGCTGCAACCAGCGGCATCGGCAGATGGGCGGTGAAAACCGATCCCTTGCCCCATTCGCTCTCCACCGACAGAGAGCCGCCGAACAGATGGACGAGGCCGGCAGTAATGGTAAGACCAAGGCCCGAGCCCTCAAGCCGCCGGGCAAAGGAGGAATCCGCCAGTGAGAATTTGTCGAAGATCGTATCGAGCTTTTCTTCCGGAATGCCGATACCGGTGTCTTCGACACGCAGCGTGAGCAATATATTGTCGTCTGGCGCCGGCTGGCTATCCAGCTCCACCAGCACATGCCCTCGCTCGGTGAACTTGATCGCATTGCCGACGAGATTGGTCACGATCTGGCGAAAACGTCCGGCATCGCCGAGGATTGCCGCCGGCACGCCTGGAGCGATGCGCGCCATCAGCTCGATATTCTTTTCCGATGCGGCGGCAGCCAGCAAGGTCGCGATATCCTCGACGGCCTCTGCAGGATCGAATGCCATCTTGCGCAGGTGCATTTCGCCGGTATCGATGCGGGAAAAATCGAGAATATCGTTGATGATGGTCAGCAGCGCATTGCCCGACTTGACGATGATATCGACGAAGGTCTTCTGCCGCGCATCGAGATCGGTCTTGCCAAGCAATTCCGCCATGCCGAGGACGCCGTTCATCGGCGTGCGGATTTCATGGCTCATATGGGTCAGAAACTCGGATTTCGCCCGGTCCGCAGCATTGCTGCGCGCCAGGAGCATCTGCAAATCCGCCTCGCGCTCCTTCATCTCTGTGACATCGGTCAGCGCCACCGTCCAGCGGCGATGCTCGCCGAGGGCGGCGTCGAGCTGCATCCAGCGGTCGCCTTTAATCTGGAATACGCAGGAGATCGGCTTGCCGGCCGCGATGCTTTCCCCCCAGGACGCTCGCACAGCCTCGGCATCCTCACCGAAGTCTCCGCGTTGCGCGCAATAATCGAACGCCGCGGACCAGTCTTTGCCGACTTCCAGAAGCTCCGCCGGCAGCTTCAGCATATCCTTCAGCCGGTCGTTGGCCAGCATGATCGTACCGTCTTGGACGATCATTAAACCTTGGGACATGGCCTGCATGGCATCGGCCATGAGTTCGCCGAGGCGTTCCAGCGCCAGCCTGGCCTCGGTGATCTCACGGAATTGCTGCTTGACGGCGGAAATATCCGTGTAGGACATCAGCGTCCGCCCGTTGGAAATGCGGCGCGCGTCGATGATGACGGATTTGCCGTCGGCAAAATTCACTTCCGTCTGCAGATGCTCGCCTGCCTTGCGCAGTGCCGCCAGGCGCGCTTGATAAATGTCGTCGATGCTACGGCCGTCGGAATCGAAACGCGCCAGCTCATAGTGTTTTGCGATCAGATCCCGATAGGGGCGGCCTTCGAAACGCTCATCCTTCGAGAATTCGAAAATGTCATAGAAGGCGTCATTCACGTATTCGACGACATAGCCGCTGTCGTGGATCAGGACACCGATCGGCATCGAGCGAAGAATATTGTCGAGATCCTGATGCAGTCTCCTGGCAGTCGCTTCCAGAAACACCCCGAAAATATAGATGCGGTCTTCCGAAGGGGAAAAACTCTCGATCTGGATGCGCGATCGCTCGCGACCCGATGCGTCGAAGCATAGTGCCACCTCTTCCGAACCGAAGACCAGCGCACGGCGTTCCCTGTCTTCCCTGTCGGCGCTCTCGCCCGCATCGAGAAGATCGTGACTGCGATTGCCGATGAAGTCGGAGATATCGCGCCCGAAGAACCGCGCATAGGCATCGTTGACGGCGACGTAACGAAGCTCGCTGTTCTTGATGTAGGCGGGCCTGTCCAGACTGGCGATCCGGCGGCACGCTATGTCGAGCAGTTCACCGTCCAAAGTCAAACGGAGCCTCTCTTTTCACCGCGCATGACAGTTCATGAAACGACGCTCTAGCACAATTGGCTTTAACAAGGCGTTAACCATGTTTAAACCACCGCGCCGACGTCGCGTTCAGACCATGCACTGTCCTATAACGGTCATGCCTTGGTCGCAAACGACGGCGGCATGCCGGGGGAAACTCTGCCAAGAATCCGTCAACGGATCATTGGGAGCGAGCGCCATGAGCGACGAAGAAAGCCTGACCTTGAACGAAGCGCAGATCGCAACGGCAACGGGCGAACGGCGGCGGCGGGCTGGAGGACGTGGGGCTGAACGCAGCCGCAAGCCGAGCGGCACGAAATACCTCAACCTCGTCAACAATCTCGCTCGCACGGAACTTCTGTCGCCCGAAGCGCTCGACGATATCCACGAGGCATCGCTGACCATTCTCGAAGAGATCGGCATGGATATCATCCTGCCCGAGGCGCGCGAGCGCATGAAGGCTGCCGGCGCGCATGTCACGCCCGGCAAGGAACGCGTCCGGTTCGATCGCAACATGATCATGGAGCTGATCGCTTCGATCCCCTCGAACTTTACGCTGCACGCCCGCAATCCCCTTAGAAACGTTGAGATCGGTGGCCGCAATCTCGTCTTCGCGCAGGTTGCTTCCGCCCCCTTCGTCGCCGACCGCGACGGCGGCAGGAGAGCGGGAAATCAGGAGGATTTCCGCAAGCTCATCAAGCTCGCCCAGTCCTTCGATGTCATCCATATGACCGGCGGCTATCCGGTCGAACCCATCGACATCCATGCCTCGGTGCGCCATCTCGACTGCCTTTCCGACATCGTGAAGCTCACCGACAAGGCCTTTCATTGCTATTCGCTCGGCCAGCAGCGCAATCTCGATGCCATCGAAATCGCCCGCATCGGCCGCGGCATCACAATGGAGCAGATGGAGCGCGAGCCTTCGCTCTTCACCATCATCAACTCCTCCTCGCCGCTGCGTCTCGACGGACCGATGCTGCAGGGGATCATTGAAATGTCCTCGCGCGGCCAGGTAGTCGTGGTGACACCGTTCACGCTGGCGGGCGCCATGGCGCCGGTGACGATCGCCGGCGCGCTGGTGCAGCAGAATGCCGAGGCGCTCTGCGGCCTCGCCTTCACCCAGATGGTGCGTAAGGGCGCACCGGTCATGTATGGCGGCTTCACCTCGAATGTCGACATGAAGACGGGCGCACCCGCCTTCGGCACACCGGAATATATGAAGGCGGTCATCGCGGGCGGACAGCTCGCCCGCCGATACGGCATCCCCTACCGCACCTCCAACACGAACGCTTCGAATACGCTCGATGCGCAGGCGGCCTACGAATCGGCGCTGTCGCTCTGGGCGCTGACCCAGGGCGGCGGCAATTTCGTCCTGCATGCAGCCGGCTGGAGCGAAGGCGGGCTAACCGCCTCCTTCGAGAAATTCATCCTCGACGTCGACATGCTGCAGATGGTCGCGGAATTCCTCAAGCCGCTCGATGTCAGCGCCGATGCCCTGGCACTTGATGCCGTGCGCGATGTCGGCCCCGGCGGCCACTATTTCGGCACGGCACACACGCTCGCCCGCTACGAAACGGCCTTCTATTCGCCGATCCTGTCAGACTGGCGAAACAACGAGACATGGACGGAAGCCGGGCGGCCGACAACTTACGATCACGCCAACCGCATCTATAAGGAAACGCTGGCGCGTTATGAACGCCCCCCGCTTGATCCGGCGATCGAAGAGGAGCTCGACGCCTTCGTCGCCAAGCGCAAGGCAGAGGGTGGCGTTCCCACCGATTTCTAGCTGAAAACAAAGGGCTTTTACGCCTCAAATCATGAACGAAATTTAATGTCGCGGCTCCTTTTTTGGCCGCGACTTCGCCCCCTTTCCTGCGCAACGTCAAACTCGGCTTAGGCTAGGAGCCAGCCTGTGTTTTGGGAAAGGGATGTCAATGTCTGTGCTTCGCACATTAACGACGGCCGGTTTGATCGCGCTGACGCTTGGCAGCGCCGCTGCCGTAACCACTACCACTGCCAGCGCCTCCGACCGCGGCGCCTTCTTCGGCGGTCTTGCCGCCGGTGTTGTCGGCGGCGCCTTGATAGCCGGGGCTGCACGGCCCGCCTACCCAGCTTATTATCCGGCATATCCGGCCTACTACGACGGCCCAGCCTACGAGCGCGTCTATGTACGCCCCTACCCCAGCTGCTACTGGGCATGGCGCCACGATGCCTGGGGCCGGCCCTTCCGCGTCGAAGTCTGCCGCTGAAGCCTGAGGGCACAGCAAGGTACAGACGAAGTTCCCTATCAATCGTCTCCGATCTCTCACGCCGCCGGATTTCCGGCGGCATTTTCGTCTGTCTGTTGAAAAGCTTTCGCTCACACCCCTTGACATTGGTGGCATTTAAGACCAAATGCGCTCCAGCTTTCACCTTCCGGCCGCCGCGTGAGCGTGCCCTGCGGGACAATCTGTACGCAAGAGAAGGACAAAAGCGCTTTTATGAATGAGGCCGCGCCAGGCGCTGCGGCCAGATGCGCTGGAAAGCTATTTCCAACTTACAAGTTCCCACTTCACGCGGGGTTCTTGACGCCAGAGACAGACCGGACCGCATGGTGCGACCCGGCCTATTTGCTTTGGCGCCCCCGAAAGGTATTGAATTGACTGATTTTCACTCGCTTGGTCTCTCCAAGCAGATCGTCGATACACTGTCGCAGAACAATTTCGCGACGCCAACGCCCATTCAGGCTCAGGCCATCCCACTCGTTCTCCAGGGCCGTGATCTCATCGGCCTCGCCCAGACTGGCACCGGCAAGACGGCCGCCTTCGGCCTGCCGATCATCGAAATGCTGCTGAAGGAAGCCAAGCGCCCCGACAACCGCACGGTCCGCACGCTGATCCTCGCCCCGACCCGCGAGCTGGTGAACCAGATCGCCGACAATCTGAAGCTCTTCGTCCGCAAGTCGCCGCTGCGCATCAACCTCGTGGTCGGCGGCGCGTCGATCAACAAGCAGCAGCTTCAGCTGGAGCGCGGCACCGATATTCTCGTCGCGACGCCCGGCCGTCTCCTCGACCTAATCAACCGCCGCGCCCTCTCGCTCGGCCATGTCACCCATCTCGTTCTCGACGAAGCCGACCAGATGCTCGATCTCGGCTTCATCCACGACTTGCGCAAGATCGCCAAGCTTGTTCCGGCCAAGCGCCAGACCCTGCTGTTCTCGGCTACCATGCCGAAGGCGATCGCCGATCTCGCCTCCGACTATCTGACCAATCCGGTCAAGGTCGAAGTCTCGCCTCCGGGCAAGGCGGCCGACAAGGTGGAGCAGTATGTCCACTTCGTCGCCGGCCAGAACCACAAGACCGAGATCCTCAAGGAAACCATCTCCGCCAATCCGGATGGCCGTGCCATCGTCTTCCTGCGCACCAAGCATGGCGCCGAGAAGCTGATGAAGCACCTCGATCACGTCGGTTTTGCCGCTGCCTCCATCCACGGCAACAAGAGCCAGGGCCAGCGCGAGCGCGCTCTCAAGGGCTTCCGCGATGGTGACGTCCGCGTTCTCGTCGCAACCGACGTCGCCGCCCGCGGCATCGATATCCCCGGCGTTTCGCATGTATACAACTTCGATCTGCCGGAAGTTCCCGATGCCTATGTTCACCGCATCGGCCGCACCGCCCGCGCCGGCCGCGATGGCATCGCCATCGCCTTCTGCGCGCCCGATGAAATTCGCCTGCTGCGCGACATCGAACGCCTGATGGGTATCGAGATTGCCGTTGCCAGTGGCGAAGCCCCGGCCGATCGCGGCCGTCCCGTTCGCGGCAAGGGTCGTGGTGGCCAAGGTAATGGTAATCACGGCAATGGTGGCCAGGGCAGAGGCCAAAACGGCCAGGGACGCGAGCGTGGCGAAAGCCGCCCGCAACGCCCGGCCCGCCGTCCGTTCTTCGACAAGGAAAACGGCGAGGCTCGTGGTGAGGCTGGCGATCGCCAGGATCGCCGCCCGCGCAACGATCGCCCGCAGCGAGAAAACAATCGCAATGCCGATTTCCGTGGCCAGCGTCGCAACGAACCGACGCCGCGTCAGGAACCCGACAACGACCTCGCCTCGACCTCGGACTTCCGCCCCGCTCGCAAGCAGCACAACGGCCAATCCAACGGCAACGGTGCCGCGCATGAGGGCGGAGCCCATCGCGGCCAGCGACATTCCCATGGCCGCCCCGCAGGCCGCCACAACGAAGAACGCGGCGCCCAGGGCGAACAGCGCAATGGCGGCAACGGCCGCATGAAGCGCCGTGGCCCCGGCAATGGTGGCCAGCGCCGCGAACGTGCTTGATAAAGTTCAAGGGGGCCCACTGGCCCCCTTTTTTTACGCCTCACACATCTACCCAAATGACTACCGACTCAGTCATGAGCGTAAATTCGAAACTTTGCGGCTGCCTGACATTCCGTTTCGCTTGGCGACCAATGTTTGGATAACTGTTTCCTGCCTGCAGACACTTCCCGGCATAGCTTGCAGCATGTCTGGAGGGTTGGGAGGCGCTGCATTGCAAACGACGGCAACACAGCCAATGTCGGCAAGCGACTGGGGACAACTCGTGCTTCTCGGCGCGCTGTGGGGCGGATCATTCTTCTTTGCCCATATAGCGGTGGCAGAAATCCCGCCGCTGGCGCTGGTCCTCTATCGGGTTTCGATTGCCGCGCTTGTCCTGCATGTCTGGTTGCGCCTGCGTAACATTTCCTTTGCGCCCGCCATCGCCAGATCAGCTTCGTTCCTGGGGCTCGCGCTGCTCAACAACATCATCCCGTTTTCTCTGATATTCAGCGGTCAAACCGAGATCGGAGCGGGTCTTGCCTCGGTGCTCTATGCGACGACGCCCCTCTGGACAGTCCTGGTCGCAAATCTGCTGACTGCAGACGAAAAGCTTTCCGCCAGCAAACTTGCCGGCGTGGCTCTCGGGATTACCGGCGCCGCCATCATGATCGGCCCAGGGCTCTTCGCCAATCTCGGCGGGCCGACATGGGCGAAGCTTGCGATCATCGGAGCGGCAATTTCCTATGCGTTTGCAGCCGTTTTCGCAAAGCGATTTCGAGACATGAAGCCGGTCGTCGTCGCGGCCGGCCAACTGAGTGCCTCCGCCATCGTGATGGTGCCGATCGTCCTTCTTCTCTACCATCCGAGCGAAATCGTAAGTACGAATATCTCGATCTGGCTGTCCATCGGCACTCTCGCAATTGTGACGACCGCCTTCGCCTTCATTCTGTATTTCAATCTCATCGCCTCTGCGGGGGCGACGAATGCATCGCTGGTGACGCTGCTCGTGCCGGCAAGCGCAATCATCTTGAGTACCGCATTCCTTGGAGAGCGCCTGGAACCTTACGAGTTCCTCGGATTGGCCCTGATCGTCTCTAGCCTGGTGGTTGTCGATGGCAGGCTTCTGCGATGGCGGCGACGGATCGACGCCCGCAAGAAGCCATAGAGCCTATTCCGGCACCACATCCGCCTGACGCCTGTTGGTGAGATAAATACCGATCACCACAATCACGGTACCGACGATGATCGGCAGTGTCAGCGGCTCGCCGAAGGCGATGGCCGCCTCGATGGCGACGGCAGGCGGCATCAGGTAGATCAGCGATGCCGCGCGCGACACCTGCCCGCGGCGGATGAGATAGAGAAGCAGACCAACGGCGCCCATAGACAGGCCGAAGACCGACCAGAGCAGCGACAGGATCGCCGTCTGGGTGCCGTCGAAGCGCAGGCCTTCGAAAATGAAGGCGAGCGGCACGGTGACGATCAGCGCGCCGACATATTGCAAGGTCGCGATGGTTCTGAGGTCGCCAGTCTGCAGGTGCCGCTTCTGGTAGAGCGTGCCATAGGTCACCGAGACCATACCAAGCAGATTGACGACCAGGGGAATGGCAGATTGCCAGAGATTGGCCGTATCCGTTGTCAGAAGCTTCGGTGAGATCGCGATGGCAATACCGATGAAACCGAGCAGCAGGCCAACTTTCTGCGTCGGCTGCAGCCGCTCGCCGACGAGAAGCGGTGCGGCCATGGCGGTCATCAGCGGCTGCAGCGCCGCGATGATGCCGGAAATGCCGGCCGGCACGCCCTCGGCAATCGCCCACCAGAGACCCGCCAGATAGATGCCATGCAGGAAAATGCCGGAATAGATGGCTCGGAACACGCTCGACCAATCGCGCGGCCACCGGGCGCCGACGATCGAACAGAACAGCACGAAAGCAAGTGCCGACAGGCTGTAGCGGATCATCAGGAAGGTGAAAGGGCCTGCATGCAGCGAAGCATATTTGGCGACGATCCAGCCGGTGGACCAGAGAAGGACGAAGATCGCCGGCGCGAGTTTGTCGAGGGACATGGGAATCGGACCGATATATTTGGCGCTTGGGATCCGGAATCCTGGTCGACTCGGGGTGTCGCGCGGAGGGGTTGAAGGCTGATAGCCGATGGCGGTTGCGCGGTCAAAATCGATCTGCTGAAAATAGCAATCAATTTTTCTTCACGTCTGGCGAACCACCGCACTGGTTTCAGAAGCCTCAGCGGCCACCCAGGCGCTCAGTCCGCAAAAGAAGCAGATGCTCAAATTTTGATCCACAGATTGCGACAAGACCCGGCAGGCAGCACCTCCGCTCCTCCTAAATGCCTGTAAATCCGGCATTTTTCGATGGTGCGAAATTCGCGATGGCAACTGCGCATAGTTCTTGCATTGTAAAAACCATTGTATTCAAATGGGTAAAAACACGGGGACCGCACCTTTGGCATTTGATGAAATGATTACTGCGGATGAAAGTCCGCGCGCGCCTTACGAGAAATACTTCGAGTGGTACTCAGGCCAGGACAGGGGCCACCTCATTGCCAAATCCCGCGATGCGGAAACCATCTTCCGGAAGACGGGCATCACCTTCGCGGTCTACGGACACGCAGACTCCTCCGAAAAGCTCATCCCCTTCGACATTATCCCCCGCATCATATCAGGCCGCGAATGGCGCAAGCTCGCCCAGGGTATCGAACAGCGGGTCATCGCCCTCAATGCCTTCCTCCACGACATCTACCACAAGCAGGAAATCATCCGCGCCGGCCGCATCCCGCGCGAACTGATCGAGAAGAACGACGCCTTCCTGCCTGAAATGATCGGCTTCCGCCCGCCGGGCGGTGTCTACACCCATATCGTCGGCACCGACATCGTGCGCACCGGCGAGGACCAGTTCTATGTGCTCGAGGACAATGCCCGCACACCGTCCGGCGTCAGCTACATGCTGGAAAACCGCGAAACGATGATGCAGATGTTCCCCGAGCTGTTTCACCAGAACAAAGTGCAGCGCGTCGAGGACTATCCGCTGCTGCTGCGCCAGAGCCTGGCATCGCTCGCGCCTCCCGGCTGCACCGGCAAGCCGCGTGTTGCCGTACTGACGCCAGGCATCTACAACTCCGCCTATTACGAGCATTCCTTCCTCGCCGACATGATGGGCGTGGAACTAGTGGAAGGCTCGGATCTGCGCGTCATCGACGGCAAGGTGAAGATGCGCACGACGCGGGGCTATGAGGCGATCGACGTGCTCTACCGCCGCGTCGACGACGATTTCCTCGATCCCCTCACCTTCCGCCCGGATTCCGCGCTCGGCATCCCCGGTATCATGGATGTCTATCGCGCCGGCAATATCACCATCGCCAATGCACCCGGCACCGGCATTTCCGACGACAAGGCGATCTATTCCTACATGCCCGAAATCGTCGAATTCTACACCGGCCGCAAGCCGATCCTCGAAAACGTGCCGACATGGCGCTGTTCGGAGCCGGACAGCCTGCAATATGTGCTCGATAACCTCGCCGACCTCGTCGTCAAGGAAGTCCACGGCTCCGGCGGCTATGGCATGCTCGTCGGACCGACGGCCACGAAGAAGGAGCGGACGGCCTTTGCCGAGAAGCTCAAGAGCAAGCCGAACAACTACATCGCGCAGCCAACCCTTTCGCTGTCAACCGTGCCGATCCTCGTCAACAAGGGCATTGCCCCGCGGCACGTCGATCTGCGGCCGTATGTCCTCGTTTCCGACAAGGTGCGGATCATCCCCGGCGGGTTGACCCGCGTGGCGCTGAAGGAAGGCTCGCTGGTGGTCAACTCCAGCCAGGGCGGCGGCACCAAAGACACCTGGGTTCTGGAGGACTGATCGGACATGCTGGGAAGAACCGCGAATGGCCTCTACTGGATGTTCCGCTACATCGAGCGCGCCGAAAACATAGCCCGCCTTGTCGACGCCGGCCAGCGCATGTCGCTGACCCGCAGCGATGCCGTCGATGACGACTGGGACGGAGTCCTGCAAAGCGCCGGCGTACGCGAGGCCTACGATGAGGTGCATAACAAGCTGACCGGCGCCGACGCGATCGACTATCTGATGCGCGACCGCTCCAATCCGTCAAGCGTCATGTCCTGCATCGAATATGGCCGCAACAATGCCCGCATGGTGCGCACGGCGTTGACCCGCGACACCTGGGAAGCGACCAACGAATGCTGGATCGAGCTGAAGTCGATGCTCGGCCGTCGGCTCAAGACCGCGGAATTGCCCGAGATGATCGACGTCATCAAGCAGCGCGCCGGCTTGATCCGCGGCGCCTTCCACGGCTCGATGCTGCGCAACGAGCTCTATAACTTTGCCCGCATCGGCACCTTCATCGAGCGCGCCGACAACACGGCCCGCATTCTCGACGTGAAATATTACGTCCTATTGCCGTCCGTCTCGCATGTCGGCTCCTCGCTCGACAATGCCCAATGGGAATCGATCCTGCGCTCGGTTTCCGCGCACCGGGCCTATAAATGGGCTTACGATCCTGAATACAAGCCGGCAAACATCGCCGACTTTTTGATCCTCAATGGGCAGATGCCGCGTTCGCTCGCCTATTGCTATGAAAAGATCGTCAGCAATATCGGCTATCTCAGCGCCGAATATGAAAAAAAGCTGCCAGCGCACGATACGGCGGTAGCCATCCGCAAGTCGCTGCAAAAGCTGACGATCAAGCGCATCATGGACCAGGGCTTGCATGAGTTCCTCGAGGATTTCGTCGCACGCAACAACCAGTTGGGCGCCGAAATATCCGACGGCTACCGGTTCTACGAATAGGCGGGCGATATCATGAAACTGACCATCAGCCATATCACGGAATATCGCTACGACGAGCCGGCGCAATTTTCGCTGCAGCGGCTGCACCTCACGCCGCTGACGGGCGTTGGACAGACGGTCATCGACTGGAAACTCTCGGTCGAAGGCGCCAAGCCCGAGGTGGAATATGACGACCAGTTCGGCAATCGCGCCACGCTCGTTTCCCTCGACGGCCAACAGGATTCCACCAGGATCATCGCATCGGGCGAAGTTGAAACACAGGATCTGAACGGCGTGATCGGCCCACATGTCGGGTTCAGCCCGCTCTGGCTCTTCCTGCGGGATTCGCCGCGCACCAAAGCAGGCAAGCTCACGAAGGAGCTGTTGCGCGGCGTTTCCGGCGACAACGAGCTCGGCAAGATGCACGCGTTGATGAAGGCAATCCACGAGACCGTGGAATACAAGCCGGGCACCAGTGACACTGAAACGACAGCGGAGCAGGCATTGGAGGCAAAGAGCGGCGTCTGCCAGGACCACGCCCATATTTTCCTCGCCGGCGCCCGTGCGTTGCAGATCCCTGCCCGTTACGTCTCCGGCTACCTGATGATGGAAGGCAAGAACGAGCAGGCAGCCACGCATGCTTGGGCGGAAGCCCATATTCCCGGCCTCGGCTGGGTCGGCTTCGATCCAGCCAACGACGTCTGCCCCGACGCCCGCTACGTCCGCATCGCAACCGGCCTCTGCTATCGCGACGCCGCTCCCGTGTCCGGCATGCGGATCGGCACACCGGGCGAAACACTTACCGTCAAGGTATCGGTGGCAAGCCAGGGGCAGAGCCAGAGCCAGAGCCAATAGCCGCAATTCACCCGGCAGGGAAAACCTCGACATGGCCTTTGCCGCCATAGCGAAGGATTGCATCATCGGCTGTCAGTAGCGGAATACGATGAAAGCGCGCTGTTGCCACAATAATACGGTCTGCCGGATCGGCATGGAATTCACCCGGCAGCCGAACGCTATCCACTGCGATCTGTGGCTCTATGGGAGCTAGCTCCAAACCGGGTAAGGCGAGTGCTGTACCGAGCCAACGGCCGACGTCGTCACCAAGTGCAATGCGTCCCTTTTCCGCGAGCATGGCAATTTCCCAGGGAGTGATCGCCGAGATCAGAATGCGACTGCGCGCCGTCGTTTCATCGATAAGTTCACGAGCCGGAGCGCTCAGCCTCGGATCGTCATGCATAGCCCAGATCAGAACGTGCGTATCGATGACGATCAATGCGTCGCATCCCATTCTTCAGCATCGACAACAGGCAGAAACGGATCGTCATATTGGAGAACACTGCCCTTCATCGCGCCGATGATACTGGGGCGATTTGATTTCTCCGGCGCGGGGGCCAACAAAGCGACCGGCTTTCCACGCTTCGTAATGATAATGGGCTCTCCGTCGTTGCCCATTTGATCGATCAGATGAAGGCATTTCGCTTTGAATTCGGCGGCGCCGACAGATTTGACAGACATGGACACAACTCCCGTACAGATGTACATAAAATATGGTCATCTAAAGCGAGATGGTCAATACCACAAAGTGCGGGAATGAAGAAGGGGCGGAGCTTTCGCCCCGCCCCTATCAAACTCCAGACACCAATCTCAGTGGCTGTCGCGGTTGTTCGGGATTTCCGAGCCGCGCGGGCCGACAAGGAAGTCGAGGTCGGCGCCGGTGTCGGCCTGCATGACCGACTTCACGTAGAGGCCGCCATAGCCGCCGGCGAGCGGCTTGACCGGGGAAACCCACGCGGCGCGGCGCTTTGCCAGTTCCTCGTCCGAAACCTCGAGCTGGATGGTGCGGGCGGGAACGTCGACGGCGATGATGTCGCCGTTTTGAACCAGCGCCAGCGGACCGCCATCGGCAGCTTCCGGGGCGGTGTGCAGGATGACGGTGCCATAGGCCGTACCGGACATGCGCGCATCGGAAATGCGGATCATGTCGGTGATGCCCTTCTTCAGCACCTTCGGCGGCAGGCCCATGTTACCGACTTCGGCCATGCCCGGATAACCCTTCGGACCGCAATACTTCAGCACCATGATACAGTTCTCGTCGATATCGAGATCGTCACGGTTGATGCGGGCGTGGTAGTCCTCGATGCTCTCGAAGACCACGGCGCGGCCCTTGTGCTGCATCAGATGCGGCGAAGCGGCCGACGGCTTCAGGACGGCACCCTTCGGTGCGAGATTGCCGCGTAGAACGGCGATACCGCCCGACTGCGTCAGTGCCTTTTCCTTCGGGACGATAACGTCGTCATTGTAGTTGACGACATCCTTCACACCGGCCCAGATCGTGTCGCCCGTAACCGTGATGGCGTCCTTATGCAGCAGGCCCATTTCGCCAACCGCCTTGATGACGACGGGCAGACCGCCGGCATAGTAGAACTCTTCCATCAGGTGCTTGCCGGACGGCTGCAGGTTCACGATCGTCGGCACTTCGCGGCCGAGACGATCCCAATCGTCCAGCGAGAGATCGACACCGACGCGGCCGGCGAGCGCCAAAAGGTGCAGCACTGCATTGGTGGAGCCACCGACGGCGCCGTTGACGCGGATAGCATTCTCAAACGCTTCCTTGGTCAGGATGTCCGAAGGCTTCAGGTCCTCCTTGACCATATCGACGATGCGACGGCCTGACAGTTGCGAGATGACGCGGCGGCGCGCATCGACAGCCGGGATGGCGGCATTGCCCGGCAGTGTCATGCCGAGTGCTTCGGCCATCGACGCCATGGTCGAGGCCGTGCCCATGGTCATGCAGCTACCGGCCGAGCGGGCCATGCCCTGCTCCGCATCCATGAATTCATCCAGCGACATCTCACCGGACTTCACCATTTCCGAGAACTGCCAGATCGCCGTGCCGGAACCGACATCCTTGCCGCGCCACTTGCCGTTCAGCATCGGGCCGCCGGAAACGAGAATGACGGGGATGTCGACGGACGCCGCGCCCATCAACAGGCTCGGCGTGGTCTTGTCGCAACCGCCGAGCAGCACGACGCCATCGACCGGATTGCCGCGGATCGCTTCTTCCACGTCCATGGCGGCGAGGTTGCGGAACATCATCGCCGTCGGGCGCAGCGTGCTTTCGCCGACGGAGAAGACCGGGAATTCGACGGGGAAGCCGCCCGCCTCGTAGACACCGCGCTTCACGCGCTCTGCAAGATCGCGCAGATGCGCGTTGCAGGGCGTCAGTTCCGACCAGGTGTTACAGATGCCGATGATCGGACGGCCGTCGAACGTATCGGCCGGCAGGCCCTGGTTCTTCATCCAGGAGCGATGCATGATCGCATTCTTGCCTGTGCCGCCGAACCAGTCGTAAGAGCGCAGCTTGCGCGGCCATTCAGCTTTCTTTTTCATGTCTCAGTACCCTTTGCGTCGCCCAGGCCGCCTCGTTCGCGCCTGGACTTTGAAATCGATGATCAGGCGAGCGTGTAAGCCGTCTTGACGGTGGTGAAGAATTCGGCGGCATATTTGCCCTGCTCACGCGGACCGAAGGACGAGCCCTTGCGGCCGCCGAACGGCACGTGAAAATCGACGCCTGCCGTCGGCAGGTTGACCATCACCATGCCGGCTTCCGCATTGCGCTTGAAATGCGTCGCATGCTTCAGGCTCGTCGTGGCAATGCCCGAGGACAGGCCGAAGGGCGTGTCGTTGGCCGTGGCCAAGGCTTCCTCGTAATCCCTAACGCGGATGACGGAAGCAACCGGGCCGAAGATCTCTTCGCGGCTGATGCGCATCTGGTTCGTCGCTTCCGTGAAGAGCGTCGGCTGGAGGTAAAAGCCGGGTGTGTCGCGGTTGACGAGTTCGCCGCCGAAGGCAAGCTTGGCGCCTTCCTGCCGGCCGATCTCTATATAGTCGGTATCCGTCTTCAGCTGCTTGGCATCGACGACCGGGCCGATATGCGTGCCCGACTTCAACGCGTTATCGACGTTCAGCGTCTTCAGCTTTTCCGTCAGGGCGGCCACGAACCGGTCGTGAATGCCCTCGGTGACGATGAGACGCGACGAGGCCGTGCAGCGCTGGCCGGTCGAAAAGAAGGCGGAATTGGCAGCCGCCTCAACGGCAACAGTCAGATCGGCATCGTCAAGCACGACCATCGGGTTTTTACCGCCCATTTCCAGCTGATACTTGCGGCCATGCTCGACGGAGGACAGCGCCACGCGCTTGCCGGTGCCGACCGAACCGGTGAAGGTGATGCCGGAAAGAACCGGGCTGTCGAGCATTGCCTGGCCGACGACCGAACCCTTGCCCATGACGAGGTTCAACACGCCCTTCGGTAGGCCGGCGCGGTTGAGGATATCGACAATCGCCCAGGAACAGCCGGGCACCAGATCGGCCGGCTTGAAGACGACGGTGTTACCGTAGCAGAGCGCCGGCGCGATTTTCCAGGCGGGAATGGCGATCGGGAAGTTCCAAGGCGTGATGATGCCGATGACGCCGAGCTGCTCGCGGGTGATCTCGATACCGATGTTCGGGCGCACAGAAGGCACGACCTCGCCTGCCAGGCGCAGCGCCTCGCCGGCGAAGAAATCAAAAATCTGCGCGGCGCGGATCGTCTCGCCAATCGCCTCGGGCAAGGTCTTGCCTTCCTCGCGGGCCAGCAGCGCGCCGAGCTCGTCCTTGCGGGCGAGAATCTCGTCGCTGGTCTTTCTCAGGATGGAATGACGCTCGAGGATGCCGGAACGCGACCAGGCCGGAAAGGCGGCCTTGGCGGCAGCGATCGCATCCGCGACATCCTGCGTGCTTGCGCTCGCATAGAGGCCGACGACCTCGTTCGTATCCGACGGGTTGATGTTCTCGGTGCCGTTCGTCCCCGTCCACTCGCCGGCGATCAAGTTCTGATGAATGGTCATGGCGTCATGCCTTCCTGGATCGTATTGAAAATACCCGGCCGATCCCTGGCGGCCGGGCTCGATGCATTACAGCTGGCGAACAGCCACCTCTTCCTCTGCATCGACCGCGAGAGGATTGCGTAGCGGCAGACCGAATTCGCCAACTTCGATTTCGAAGACATCGCCGACTTCCGGCTTGATGCCCTCGGCGAACGAAAGCGTCGCCGTGCCGAACATGTGCACATGCACGTCGCCCGGAACACGGAAGATGCCGTACTTGAAGTGGTGATATTCAAGGTTCGCGAAGGTGTGCGACATGTTCGCTTCACCCGACAGGAACGGCTTTTCGAAGATCACCTTGTCGCCACGCTTGATGCGGGACGTGCCGCGAATGTCTTCCGGCGCCGCTCCGATGCGGATTTCCGGGCCGAAGCTTGCCGGACGCAGCTTGGAATGGGCGAGATAGAGATAGTTGATCCGTTCGGTGACGTGATCGGAAAATTCGTTCGACAGTGCAAAGCCGATGCGGAACGGCGTGCCATCCTTGGCGATGACATAGATACCAGCCATTTCCGGCTCTTCACCACCGTCAAGCGCGAAGGAAGGCGACACTAGCGCGGCACCCGGCGCCGCGGCGCCGTAACCGTTGCCCTTGTAGAACCATTCCGGCTGCACGCCCTTCTCGCCCGCCTTCGGCTTGCCGCCCTCGATGCCCATCTTGAACATCTTCATGGAGTCGGTCAGCGTCTCCTCAGCGGCTTCCGTCGTCTTCTTGTGCATGGAATCGCGCGTAGCCGCGGAACCCAGATGCGTCAGGCCCGTGCCGGTCAAGTGCAGATGTGCAGCATCGGGATGCGTGATCGGCGGCAGGAAGCGGCCTTCGGCATAGGCCTTGTCGAGATCGATTGACTCGCCGAAACCATGAGCCTCGATGACCGAAGCGAGCGACTTGCCGCTATCGGCAGCTTCGATCGCAAGCTTGTAGACGCTGCCGCCATTGACGACGGCCTTGGCAGCTTCGCCGGGTCCATTGCGGACCGCAACGACGATCTCGCCGTTCGAACCCTTGATCTGCGAGATGAGCATGTCTTTCATCCTTTCCTAACAGACAGAGATCGGATGCGTTCTACCGTTCCGGCGCTCAGCGAGAGCCGGACTCTGTCATGGATTTGGTTTTAAAAGCTGGGTTGATCGCTAAGCGATCAACCCTTGTTCTTGTTGTAGACGTCGATGAACACGGCGGCGAGCAGCACCGCACCCTTGATCATCTTCTGCGAGTCCGTCTGGTAGCCGAGAATCGACATGCCCTGGTTCAAGACACCCATGATCAAAGCGCCGATGACGGCACCCGTTACCTTGCCGACGCCGCCGGAGGCCGAAGCGCCGCCGATGAAGCAGGCTGCGATGACGTCGAGTTCGAGGCCGTCACCGCCCTTCGCGGTTGCCGAATTCAGGCGCGTCGCGATGATGATACCGGCGATGCTCGCCAGGATGCCCATGTTGATGAAGGTGTAGAAGGTCAGGCGGCGGGTATCGATACCCGAGAGCTTCGTCGCCTTCTCATTGCCGCCCATGGCATAGATGCGGCGGCCGATCGTCGTACGCTGTGTGGCGAAGCTGTAGAGCGCGATCAAAAGCAGCATGAGAACCAGAACGTTCGGCAAGCCCCTGTAGGAGGAGATCTGATAGCCGATGAAGATGGCGGCGGCGGCAACAACCAGATTTTGGGCGACGAAAAAGCTGAACGGCTCGACATCGATACCGTGCTTTTCGTTGACGGTGCGGCGGCGCCATGACAGCAGGAACATGACGATCGGGATGGCGACCGTCAGCAGGATCGACGTCGAATGGATACCGCCCATATCGACGAAATCCGGGATGAAGCCCGTTGCAACGATCTGGAATGCCGGCGGGAACGGACCGATGCTGCTGCCGTTACCGGTCGTATTGATGATCGTATAGGTCAGGCCGCGGAAAACCAGCATGCCCGACAATGTCACGATGAACGACGGAATGCGGTGATAGGCGATGAAATATCCGTGCCAGGCGCCGACCGCGGCACCCATCAGCAGACAAATGACCGTCGCGAGCGCGAGATTCATATGCATCTGCACGACAAGGACGCCCGCTACCGCCCCGACGAAACCGACGACGGAGCCAACGGAAAGGTCGATATGGCCGGCCACGATAACAAGCAGCATGCCGAGCGCCATGATGACGATGAACGAGTTCTGCAGCACGATGTTGGTCAGGTTCTGCGGCCTGAAGAGAACGCCGTTCGTCAAGTACTGAAACAGCAGCATGATGACGACGAGCGCGATCAACATGCCGTATTCCCGGATGTTGTTGCGGATATGGTCGCCGATCGAAACGACGTGGCTGCTTTCTGTGGCTGGGTTGGCCGAACTCATTGTTGTTTCTCCCCTGAGCGCATGATAGCGCGCATGATGCTCTCCTGGCTTGCCTCTGCCTTCGGCAGTTCAGCTACGATGCGACCTTCGTTCATGACGTAGATGCGGTCGCACGTGCCGAGAAGCTCGGGCATTTCCGATGAAATCATCAGAACGCCCTTTCCGTCGGCGGCAAGCTGGTTGATGATGGAATAGATTTCATATTTGGCGCCGACGTCGATGCCGCGTGTGGGCTCATCGAGAATCAGAACGTCCGGGTTCGAGAACAGCCATTTCGACAGCACCACCTTCTGCTGGTTGCCGCCGGAGAGGTTGCCCGCTTCCTGGAAGACACCGGACGAACGGATGCGCAGCTTGGAGCGATAGTTCGTCGCCACCTGCAACTCGCGCACATCGTCGATGACGGTCGCCTTGGAAACGCCAAGCAGATTGGCAAGCGTCGTGTTGTGCAGGATGCTGTTGGTCAGAACCAAGCCGAGCTGCTTGCGGTCTTCGGTCACATAGGCAAGACCGGCATCGATCGCCTTGCGCACCGTGCTGGTATCGACCAGCTTGCCCTCGAGGAAGACTTCGCCGCTGATCTTGTGGCCATAGGATTTGCCGAAGACGCTCATGGCGAATTCAGTGCGGCCTGCGCCCATCAGGCCGGCAATGCCGACCACTTCGCCCTTGCGCACATTGATGTTGATATTGTGCAGGACCTGGCGATCACGATGCTGCTGATGGAAAGCGTTCCAGTTCTTAACTTCGAAGATCGTTTCGCCGATCGGCACCGAGCGCGGCGGATAGCGGTCAGCCAGCTCGCGGCCAACCATGTTGCGAATGATAATGTCTTCGCTGATCTCTTCCTCGTGACAGTCCAGCGCCTTCACCGTCATGCCGTCGCGCAACACCGTGATCTGGTCGGCCACCTTGCGCACTTCGTTGAGCTTGTGCGTGATGATGATCGACGTGATGCCTTGGTTGCGGAATTCCATGAGGAGATTGAGCAGAGCATCGGAGTCGTTTTCATTGAGCGATGCCGTCGGCTCGTCGAGAATGAGCAGCTTGACGCTCTTCGACAGGGCCTTCGCAATCTCGACGAGCTGCTGCTTGCCGACACCGATGTCGGTCACGAGCGTATTCGGAGATTCCTTGAGGCCCACTTTGGAGAGAAGCTGTTTGGTCCGGCCGAAGGTTTCCTGCCAATTGATCATGCCATTGGCGACAACTTCATTGCCGAGGAAGATATTTTCGGCAATCGACAGGAGCGGAACGAGCGCCAGCTCCTGGTGAATGATGATGATGCCGATGTCTTCGGAATCCCTGATGGTCTTGAACTGACGGACCGCCCCATCGTAATAGATGTCGCCGTCGTAAGTGCCGGCCGGATAGACACCCGATAGCACCTTCATGAGGGTAGATTTGCCGGCTCCGTTTTCGCCGACCAAAGCATGAATCTCACCCTGACGGACTTTCAGATTGACATTTTCCAAAGCGTTCACACCGGGGAACGACTTGGTTATGTTCCGCATTTCGAGAATGGTATTGTCCATTGTCCGTATCCAACGCCGCGATCAAACATAGCAGACCGCGCGATCGTCTTAAATATCAAAGCCAGGGCTCGCATTGAGCGAGCCCTGACCGCTATGTCGGAAGATTACTTCAGCTGATCAGCCTTGTAGTAACCGCCCTCGACGAGAACCTTCTCGTAGTTGGTCTTGTCGACTGCGACCGGGGTCAGCAGGTAGGACGGAACAACCTTGACACCGTTGTCGTAGGTCTTCGTGTCGTTGACTTCAGGCGTCTTGCCTTCCATCAGGGCGTTGACCATGTTGACGGTGACCTTGGCGAGGTCACGGGTGTCCTTGAAGATCGTCGAATGCTGTTCGCCAGCAATGATCGACTTGACCGACGGAATTTCGGAATCCTGACCGGTGACGATCGGAAGCTTCACGCCGCCGGAACCGTAGCCGACGCCCTTGAGTGCGGAAAGGATACCGATCGACAGACCGTCATACGGAGACAGAACGGCATCGACGTGACTATCGGTGTAGTAGGCCGACAGCAGGTTATCCATACGAGCCTGGGCCGTTGCCGGATCCCAACGCAGCGTACCGACCTTGTCCATGCCCATCTGGCCGGACTTTACGACCAGCTTGCCGCTGTCGATATACGGCTTCAAGACCGACATTGCGCCATCATAGAAGAAGAAGGCGTTGTTGTCGTCCGGAGAACCGCCGAACAGCTCGATGTTGAACGGGCCCTTGCCATCCTTGAGGCCGAGAGCGTCGACGATCGAGCCAGCCTGCAGGACGCCGACCTTGAAGTTGTCGAAGGTCGCATAGTAGTCGACATTGCCGCTGTTGCGGATCAGGCGGTCATAGGCAATGACCTTGATGCCGGCATCGTGAGCCTTCTGCAGGACGTCCGACAGCGTGGTACCGTCGATCGAAGCGATGACGAGGACCTTGTCGCCCTTGGTGACCATGTTCTCGATCTGCGAGAGCTGGTTCGGAATGTCGTCGTCGCCATACTGCAGGTCGGTGCCGTAACCGGCAGCCTGGAGCTGCTTGACGATGTTGTTGCCGTCATCGATCCAGCGTGCCGAAGCCTTGGTCGGCATGGCGATGCCTACCGTGCCCTTGTCCGCCGCGAAGGCAGGTACCACCAGCGTAGCGACGCCGAACGCAGCGCCGGCCATCAATGAGATAATGGATTTCATTACTCTCTCCCTTGTTGTTAAATGCGGCGGACAAAAAATGCCCGCCCGAAACTGCGGCAGGTTCCGTAGAAGGAATGATTTACTTCTAATTGTGAGAAACGAAGTAGGTCTCCTCCACGCTCTCACGGTTTATGAGCTGTACCCAGCGCACAATCGGCAAACTCGTACGATTTCGTATAACTGTCAAATAGAATAACTGGCTAAATATATACCAAGCTTGGTATAATGTTAAAAAATAGTACTTTTTTGCCGATGAAGGGGAAAATTGGCCGTTATGGAGAAAATATATAACGATTATGTGAGCGATGGCATTGAGATTCATTCCGACAGTTTTCGCGACGATGCGTTGTTGAAAGCCGGTTTGAAGCTCAATCACCTGCGCATGATCGTCACGATCGAGGATCACGGGCAAATTTCAGCGGCCGCTGAGTCCATGAACATGTCACAACCTGCGGCTTCACGCATGCTCTCAGAAATGGAGTCGATTGTCAAAAGCCCGCTTTACGAGCGTGTCGCCAGAGGCGTCGTCTTGACCCCTTTTGGCCTCGCTTTGGCCAAGCGGGCGCGCAAGATCCTGCTGGAGCTGCGCGAGGCGGGTCGGGAGCTTGGAGCCCTACGGACAGGCAGGGGCGGCTCGGTCTTTCTGGGGGCGGTGACCGCGCCTGCGATTAGCCTTGTCGTCCCGGCGATCCAGCGCGTGACACGCACCTATCCCGGCATAGAGATCAATATCGAGGTCGAGAACAGCAATGTGCTCGCGCGCGAGCTGCTGGCGGCTCGCCACGATTTCATCATCAGCCGCATCCCGGACGATCTCGATCCGCGCCTGTTCACGGCCCATGAGATCGGTGTCGAAAAAGCCTGCCTGGTGGTTCGCAACGGCCATCCGCTGCTCGATAAGGGCGTTGCCGGCCTGCATGATTTGGCCGGTTACGACTGGGTATTCCAGCCGCCGGGCACGCTGCTTCGTCGCAAGGTGGAAGACATTTTCCTTGCTGCCGGCGTGCCCTTGCCGGAAAACGTCGTCAACACCTCGTCTCTGCTTCTGACGCTTGCGGTCGTCTGCAAGACGGATGCAATCGCGCCGATTGCGCTCGACATGGCGCAATTCATCTGCGGGCAGACCTCCCAGGCGGGCGAATCCTCCATCCTGCCGATCGATTTCGATATCGATGTAAGGCCCTATAGCCTCATCACCGCCCGCGAACGCGCCATGCCGCCGAGCGCGCGGCTGCTGCACGACATGATCCTGGAAGAGAGCCGGCATCTCTCGCTGACATAAATGCAAACCATAAGCTCCGCGCCAACTTCCTCTCCTATGAAGCTTGGCGTGGAGACCACACATGCTGTTCAAGCAATCATTGTTTCAATCCGTGCTCGATCGCCTCGACGGTGAAGAGGAAGCTGCGGAACAGGAAGAGGCCGCGCATCGCATCCGCGGTCTGAACGTCAGCTTTGCCGCAACGGTGCTAGGCGGCGAGACGCCGGACACCCACCGGCCAGACGAAGCCTACCGCGACAATCTCGGCGATCCCGTCATCTTGCCGGGCCCGGACCCGGAGCCCGAACCCGCTCCGCAAAAGCCGGAGCTGCCGATCATGCCAGAACATCTGGCACGAACATCGCGGGAAGAGGTTGCCGCCGAGCTCGCAATCACCTCCGACCTCACACGCGAAGCTCTGCAGGAAAAACGCCGCAGCTTCGCCAAGGCCAACCACCCCGACAGCGTCATCGCCCTCTTCCGCGAACAGGCGACGATCCGCATGACGCTAGCCAACCAGCTGATCGACGAAGCCATACGCCGCCTCGGACGATGATTATTTCTTGTCCTCGGAGGGCGGCTCATCATCCTCGGCGGCATCGTCTTGCGCGGGCGCATCGCTGGTTGCTGCTGCAGGCGGTTGCGGCTTGAAATTCAAGAGCAGCATCCACGCCGAATAGGCGCCGAGCGCGCCCGACAGCATCGCCCAGAATGGCTGTGAGCCAAGCGTTTCCACCGCTGCCCAGCCAAAGCAGACAGCCACGATGAGAATGCGTACCCAAAGCGGCTTGTAGATGGGATGGCTGGGATCGATCAGTTGCATGGGTCTCTTTTGCCTGTTCAAGAAGACATGTCTTTAACGCATCATCGGGAAAATTGTGAAGCCGTCTGCATAAAATAAGGTTTCGCGGACGGATTTCGGCTAAGCCGCCATCGAACGGCGATTTTGAGATTGTGAAGTCCAGGCGGCTTGACGCCGCCATCGGAAAATGGAATGAAAATTCCATAGGGATTTACATTCGGTCCATTTATTCCGAATCCAGGGAGGTAAAAATGACTGTCAGATTTGGTCTGCTCGGCGCCGGACGCATTGGTAAGGTGCATGCGAAAGCCGTCAGCGGCGATGCCAATGCCAAGCTCGTCGCCGTCGCGGATGCCTTTCCGGCGGCCGCGGAAGCCATCTCCGCTGCCTATGGCTGCGAAGTGCGCACCATCGAGGCGATCGAGGCCGCCAAGGATATCGATGCCGTCGTCATCTGCACGCCGACCGATACCCATGCCGATCTGATCGAGCGCTTCTCCCGCGCAGGTAAGGCCATCTTCTGCGAAAAGCCTGTCGATCTCGACGTTGCTCGTGTCCAAGCCTGCATCAAGGTCGTCAATGAGACCAACGGCAAGCTGATGGTCGGCTTCAACCGCCGCTTCGACCCACATTTCATGGCTGTCAAGAAAGCCATCGACGAAGGCCGCATCGGAACGGTCGAAATGGTGACGATCACCTCGCGCGATCCGGGCGCGCCGCCCGTCGATTACATCAAGCGCTCCGGCGGCATCTTCCGCGACATGACGATCCATGACTTCGACATGGCGCGCTTCCTCCTCGGCGAAGAGCCCGTCGCCGTCACTGCAACTGCCGCCGTTCTGGTCGACAAGGCAATCGGCGAAGCCGGCGATTACGACAGCGTTTCTGTCATCCTCCAGACGGCATCTGGCAAGCAGGCAATCATATCCAACTCGCGTCGCGCCACCTACGGCTACGATCAGCGCATCGAGATCCATGGCTCGAAGGGCCTGGTTTCGGCTGAAAACCAGCGCCCCTTCTCCATCGAAGTCGCCAACGGCGATGGCTACACCCGCCCGCCGCTGCATGATTTCTTCATGACGCGCTACACCGAAGCCTATGCCAACGAGATCGCAAGCTTCATCGCCGCGATCGAAAAGGGCGCCACCATCACACCATCGGGTGCCGATGGTCTTGCCGCGCTGAAGCTGGCGGATGCTGCCCTGCAGTCGGTCAAGGAAGGCCGTCTGGTAAAGATCGACTGAGCCGTCTCCATTCCGCAAGGAATGTGATCCTCCCAAAAGTCCGCCGCGATTTCCATTCGCGGCGGACTTTTTCTTTGGCGCGATCCGGAACTCCCATAGAGACCTGGATGGAACCTCTTGCGAATCACATAAGTCCATGCTTATCTGTTCGACATGATAGAGAATGAGATATTCCGGGCTTTGGCCGATCCGACCCGCCGCACCATCTTCGAGAAGCTGGCGACGGGCGGCATGAATGCCAGCGCCCTGCGAGAAGGTATCGACATCAGCCAGCCGGCCATGTCCCAGCATCTCGCGGTTCTGCGAAGCGCCGGGCTGGTCAGGGAAGAACGACAGGGGCGTTTCGTGAATTACGAGGTCGATCCGGAGGGACTTGCCCTCATTGCCCAGTGGCTGGCGAAATACCGCGCATACTGGCCCGCCCGCATCGAAGCTCTCAAGGTGTTGCTGAAGGATATGGATCAATGAACAATCCCGAGATCCCCGAGCGAAAGAACGGCATCGAGCTGGAATACCAACTCGACGAACCGCCGCAAAAAGTCTGGCGTGCAATCAGCACCCCTGAGCTTCGCCAAAACTGGCTGCCGCAGGAGGCCTTGGCCAATCCCGAGGCGATATCGGTCACGCCCGGCAAGGAAGTCAGCTACAGGCTGCGAGACGACGCACCGCCCTTCCTCGAAAGCACCGTGACTTTCAGAATATCTTCAAACGCAAGCGGTGGCACCAGCCTGCGGATCATCCACGAGCTCGATGACGTTCGGATTCGCGAAACGGAAAGAGCTGCAGCAAACAATAACAGCCTGACCGTCATGCGCGCCGCCTGACGCTCTGAATAGATCAACAATTTCAAGAACATTGGAGTTCGCCGATGCGCGAAGCGATGCAACTCGTCCCTATGGTCGTCGAACAGTCCAGCAGAGGGGAGCGATCTTTCGACATCTATTCCCGCCTGCTGCGCGAGAGAATCATCTTCCTGAATGGTGAGGTCAACGACGACGTCTCGGCCCTCGTCTGTGCGCAACTGCTGTTTCTCGAGGCCGAAAATCCCAAGAGACCGATCCATCTCTACATCAATTCGCCCGGTGGCGTCGTAACCAGCGGTCTCGCAATGTATGACACCATGCGGTACATCCGCGCGCCGGTACATACACTATGCATGGGAACCGCTCGTTCGATGGGCTCTTTCCTCTTGATGTCAGGCCAGCCGGGTGAGCGCTCCGCGCTTCCAAATGCCAGCATCCATATTCACCAGCCATTGGGCGGTTTCCAGGGACAAGCATCGGACATCTTTATCCACGCGGAAGAAATGAGGCGAACGAAGCATCGCATGACGCGACTCTATGCCGAGCATTGCGGCCGCTCCTATGAAGAGTTCGAACGCGCCATGGACCGCGACCACTTCATGACGGCGGAAGAAGCTCTCGAATGGGGGCTGATCGACCGTATCCTTCAGGTCCGCGAAGACGAACAGCCTTTAGGCCTGGCAGATTGATGCAGATTGATTAAAATGACGACCCCTACGGCCAAGCGCATTGCTAAGCCTTGCCCTGTCCTCACGCCTCTCAGCCCGCTTGGTCGCGCAGCTCCACGATCGAGCCTCCCCTCTTCACGATATCATTGTCGATGATCGAGAATGCGCGGTCCAGATGCCCTTCGAAGACGAGCGTTGGCTCGTCGACGATGACGCGCAGCTCCGGCATACCCTCCATGCGCACGACATGCGATTCCGCCAAACCTTCGGTTATGCCCTCGATCAGCAGATCATAGTAGCGTACGCCCGGCCCTGTGATGACGATCGGCATTCGCTCGTGCAGGCTCAAGACACGCGAAAGGCCGTTGCCGAGCGCCAGGCCGGCCTGGCGAAAGGCCAGTACATTGCGGCGCCCCCCGTGGCGCGCGCTCGCGGCGATCTTGTCGAGCTCGGCGATCGGCACGAACTTCGCCGGGATCGTATCGAGCGGCACATCGAAGGCCGTGCGCAGCATGGCGTAGAAACCGGCATACGCCTCGATACATCCCCGCGCGCCGCAGCGGCAAAGGCCGCCGCCGGGCACATGCATCATATGCCCGAAATTCGGTGCCGATATCTGGTGATGGCCTTCATGGTCTCGGCGCACGATGCCAAGCCCGATGCTATGGCCGAGCGATAGCGCCGCCATTGCGCGAAAATCACCACGCGTATCGATTTCTTCCTGCCGCCCGAGCGCGGCAGCCACCAGCAAAGTCTCGTTGCCGAGAATGACCTGCGCCGACCATTCATCGCGAAGCACGGCGGCGAAATCGATTTCCTCGCGCCCAAAGATCGGCGACCAGCGCAGCACCGGCTCGGACGCATCGACGAGCCCCTTGCTGCTGATCGAGATCATCAGCACTTTGTCGCGCGGCAATTGCGAACGGGTGACGATGCGGTTCAAGGCATCGCGCAGTCCGGCCACGAAGCGCTCGACGCCCGTGGCGTTCTGCTGCCTGTCCTCGGTAAAGCGGTCTATCAGCCGGCCGGTATAATCGACGAGGGAATATTGCACGGCATCCGACGAAATGACGACGACGATCAGATAGCCGCAATCGCGCCGTTGCGAAAACAGGACGCGCGGTCGCCCGCGGCCGCCGGCCGCCTGTTGCTCCGCCTTTTCGATGATCTGCGCCCGCTCGAGATCCGCCGTGATGACCGATACGGTCGCGGAGGAGAGCTTCGTGAAATCAGAAAGCTCGGTATGGGCAAGCGGGCCATGCCGGCGCAGCGCCGACAGAACCAAAGCGCTGTTCTTTTGACGGACCAATTCGGTGCTCGATTTGGCCAGCATTGGCGAACTCCCTGCTCATTCAACCCTCCTCCTCCGCAGCCCGTGATAGCTTTTTCGGATGACCGATGAAACCTGGTAGTGCGGGTGTTGACAGCTGAAAAAATCTCTGACACTAAATTTCTCGACTGTCGAGAAAAAAGTCCAAAGCTTTTCTTGTCAGCATTTTCGCCGCGGCCGACGGGAGTTCAGGATACGTGCGGTCGCATTCACTCGGGAGGATCACATGAAAGCTTTCATCAAGCTGGCTGCGGGCGCGGCCATCGTTTTGACCATGCAGACCACTGCCTTCGCCAAGGATCTCGTCGTCGGCGTTTCCTGGTCGAACTTCCAGGAAGAGCGTTGGAAGACGGATGAGGCAGCCATCAAGAAGGCACTCGCGGCAGCCGGCGCCAAGTACATTTCCGCCGACGCCCAGTCGTCCGCTTCCAAGCAGTTGACCGATGTCGAGTCGCTGATTTCGCAGGGTGCCAACGCTCTCATCATTCTCGCCCAGGATTCCGATGCCATCGGCCCAGCCGTTGAAAAGGCCGCCGACGAAGGCATTCCGGTTGTCGGCTATGACCGCCTGATCGAAAATCCGGCAGCCTTCTACATCACCTTCGACAATAAGGAAGTGGGCCGCATGCAGGCTCGCGAAGTCCTGAAGGCAAAGCCGGAAGGCAACTATGTCTTCATCAAGGGTTCGTCGTCCGACCCGAACGCCGACTTCCTGTTCTCCGGCCAGATCGAAGTGCTGAAGTCCGCCATCGACGCCGGCAAGATCAAGAACGTCGGCGAAGCCTATACGGACGGCTGGCTGCCGCAGAACGCGCAGCGCAACATGGAACAGTTCCTGACCGCCAACAACAACAAGGTTGACGCGGTCGTCGCCTCCAACGACGGCACCGCCGGCGGCGCAGTCGCCGCTCTCGACGCCCAGGGCCTCGCAGGCTCCGTGCCGGTTTCCGGCCAGGACGCCGACAAGGCCGCTCTGAACCGCATCGCGCTCGGCACGCAGACCGTTTCGGTCTGGAAGGACTCGCGCGAACTCGGCAAGCGCGCCGCTGAAATCGCCCTCGCTCTTGCCGGAGGCAAGACCCAGGACCAGATCGAAGGCGTTCAGACCTTCAACGGCGGCCCGAAACACGTCGCCATGAAGTCGGTCTTTCTGACCCCGATCCCGATCACCAAGGACAACCTGAACGTCGTCATCGACGCAGGCTGGATCTCCAAGGCTGAAGCCTGCCAAGGCGTCAAGGCCGGCAGCGTCGCTGCCTGCAAATAAGCACCCGGCTTGACGGGCTGACCCGAAGATAATGCCGACGCCGCAAGGGGCTCTCCATTGCGGCGTCGAATGCGGATGAGAGGCCCGCAACCAAGCCCAGAATGGGAATGAAGGCCTCCCGCATGTGTTGCGTCATCGCATATCCGATCGGCCTGCCGGATGGCGGTCGTGGACCCGGGAGAACCGGATGGGCGAGCGATGACGTCTATTGTGACCAGCGCGGATACTGCCCAGCGATCGAGAAAGAGCATTCGCGGGCCTGCGCCCAACAAGTGGGAGAACGGCAAAGCGATGGCCGACATGACACATTCCACAACATCGAGCGGTCCGCGCAATGCAGAAGAAGGCGCCATCACGCGCTTCCTGCGTGCAACCGAAATCGATACCCGCCTGCTCGGTATGGTCGGCGCACTGCTGGTCATCTGGATCGGCTTCGATCTTTATACCGGCGGGCTGTTCCTGACGCCTCGAAATCTCTGGAACCTTTCCGTACAGACCTGCGAAATCGCCGTGCTCGCCACCGGCATGGTGCTCGTCATCGTCACCCGCAACATCGATCTTTCCGTCGGCTCGCTGCTCGGTTTCGTCGCCATGGTGATGGGCGTCATACAGGCAAAATATCTGCCGACCTATCTCGGCTTCGACAGTTCCTGGACCTGGGCGATTACCCTGGTCTGCGGCCTCGCAGTCGGCACGCTGCTCGGCACCTTCCAGGGCGTGATCATCGCTTTCTTCAATGTCCCCTCCTTCATCGTCACCCTCGGCGGCTTCCTCGCCTGGCGTGGCCTTGCCTGGTATGTCACCAGCGGCCAGACGGTCGCCCCGCTCGATGCGACTTTCCGCATCATGGGCGGCGGTGCCGAAGGCTCGATCGGCGCCACCTGGAGCTGGATACTCGGTGTGCTCGCCTGTGTCTTCATCGTGCTCGGCATTATCGGCGGGCGGCATCAGCGCAAGCGCTTCAACTTCCCGCGCCGCCCGCTCTGGGCCGAATATTTCCTCGCCATCCTCGGCTCGGTTCTGGTCCTCGGCACCATCTATGTGTTCAACATCTACTACTGGCCGGTCGGCATCGCGAAGAAATACGCGACCGAACACAATATTACCTGGCCCGAGACCGGCCTCGATATCCCCTACGGCATCGCCGTGCCCGTGCTGATCGCCGTCGGCATCGGCATTGTCATGACCTTCATCGCCACCCGACTGCGCTTCGGCCGCTACGTCTTCGCGATCGGCGGCAATCCGGAGGCAGCCGAGCTCGCGGGCATCAAGACCCGCTGGGTGACGGTGCGCATCTTCGGGCTGATGGGCTTGCTTGCGGCGGTCGCCGCCGCTATCTCCACCGCCCGCCTGAACGCCGCCGCCAATTCGCAAGGGACGACCTACGAACTCTTCACCATCGCCGCGGCCGTCATCGGCGGCACATCGCTTGCCGGCGGCAGCGGCACCATCGCCGGCGCCATGCTCGGCGCCCTCGTCATGCAGTCGCTGCAATCGGGCATGGGGCTCGCCAATGTCGATACGCCGATCCAGAACGTCGTGGTCGGCGTCGTACTCGTCATCGCCGTCTGGCTCGACATCGTCTATCGCTCGCGCGCCAAGTAAAAGGAATTCTGAACCATGACGGATCAAACCACTCCGCTTGTGGAAATGAAGAACATTTCCATCTCCTTCGGCGGCATCCACGCGGTCGACAACGCCTCGGTCGATCTCTACCCCGGCGAAGTCGTAGCGCTCCTCGGCCATAACGGCGCCGGCAAGTCGACGCTGATCAAGATTCTCTCGGGCGCCTACAAGCGCGACAGCGGCGATATCCTGATCAACGGCGAGCCTGCCGATATCCGCAGCCCACGCGACGCCAAGAAATACGGCATCGAGACGATCTATCAGACGCTCGCCGTCGCCGACAATGTCGACGCTGCCGCCAACCTCTATCTTGGCCGCGAGCTGCAGACCCGCTGGGGCACGCTTGATGACGTCGCGATGGAAGCCAAGGCCCGCGAAGTGATGGGGCGCCTCAACCCCAACTTCAAGCGCTTCAAGGAACCGGTAAAGGCGCTCTCCGGCGGCCAGCGCCAGTCGGTCGCGATCGCCCGCGCCATCCTCTTCGATGCCCGAATCCTGATCATGGACGAGCCGACTGCGGCGCTCGGCCCGCAGGAGACGGCGCAGGTCGGTGAACTGATCAAGCAGTTGAAGAAGGAGGGCATCGGCATCTTCCTCATCAGCCACGACATCCACGATGTCTTCGACCTTGCCGACCGCGTGTCGGTCATGAAAAACGGCCAGGTCGTCGGCCACGCCCGCACGGAAGACGTCACCAAGGACGAAGTGCTGGGCATGATCATCCTCGGCAAGGTGCCGCCAAAGGCCACCCCCGGCCCCGGCGCGATGAAGGAATGAGCCGATCCGGCCACCGAAACCGAGGCCGCGCGTCAAAAGCCCGCGGCCTCCCCACCAAAATGTCCGATCTCACGCTTTCCTGAATTTTCCCGATTGAAGCCAAGCGCTTCCTAGGCTAAGAACCAGCCATCGGACAGGCGATTCAAAACCGCCACGGCATGCACCCGTAGCTCAGCTGGATAGAGTGTTGGATTCCGATTCCAAAGGTCACAGGTTCGAATCCTGTCGGGTGCGCCATTTCATAAGCATTCTAGATATAACTACGAACATAACCGGGCCGGCAGCAGCTGCTGGTTCGAACTTCCGCGTGTACTTCGAGGATGAAAGCGATTGTGGCGCGGCGCTAGCTTTGGCGCAGATCGGCGCTAGCTTTGGCACGGCAAAACTGAGAGCCGTCAGATCTCATCATCTGTGTCGCCCTGCTGTGCCGGGTCATAGGGCTCGTAGAATTCCTCATCATCAGCGTTGCCGCTGACAACGATAATAGACCCTTCCAAATTCCCGATGCAAAACGGTACATCCTGTCCAATCGCGACGTCGAGAACGGCATACCGAAACCATGATCGAAGAAGCGGCAATGGAACATCGGCGACTTCGCGAATTTGATGGATACACTCCATGGTGCTGCCCGAGAAATGGTCAGCTTTCCCGCCAAAGGCTATCCACACATCGAAAATCGACTTCCGCCGGGAATAAGGGAGCGACATTGTTTACTTCCACATCTGGCAGCGGTTAATGCAATACATCGTGTAGCGCGCAAAATTGCGTGGCACAGCGCGCAAGATCAGACGGCAACTGAAATCTATTTTGAGCGTGCCTCTGAGAACGCCACATTCGGACGGGGCATTATCTCGGGATTCGGATCGGCTACGATGTGTTCGTAGAACAGCTTGCCCTTCAAGGTGAGGCAGCGTGGTCGCTGGTCGTCCGTTATCCAATCACCGTTAAATGTCGATTCCCTGGGGCCAATTAGATTCATGTTTTCCAGATCCGCAGCCATCAGGGTATTCACATCTACTAGATACTGATCATAGAACATGCCGTTTACGGCGTACTTCTCCGGTCTGGCTTGGCCCGCCCCATCTGGACTGAAATCGACATCAAGCATCTTCAAAGTGCCAGGGCCAACGCCTCCGATGCCCGACATTTGTTCTTGCTCTTTTATGTACGTCAGCATCCGCAGGTGATGGTCTGTGATCCTGTCGAGCAGGGAGAAAACCAGGACAGACATGTCGAAAGAAAACCGACGCTCAAAAATTCCCTGGACGGTCACGGCCCGTAGCGCTTCCAACTTGCGCTCGCCAATGGAACGAGCGGCTGCCTCCATTGCTCGAGTGAGAAGCGGCCGGGTTTCCGGCTTCTGTAGTGCCGCGTCCAAATCGATAACCGCCTCAGACTCTAGGCGAGCGAGATCTTGCGCCACGCCCTCAACGTATCGCTTCATAAACTCATACGAAGGATCAGTCCAAAGCTGGTCGAGGTGCAACTGCAGAATACTTCCAACTCCGGACACACAGCCTAGCAAGGCCATGCACACTTTACGAACCGGCTCAGAAGAGGAACGCGGAACAACGAGAGGCGTTTTCACTGACATAGTTCCTTCGTGCTGCTAGGATGCGAATTGGGTTATTTAGAAGGCGATTTCGTGTTGAATGCAATGCGCTCGGGCCTCTCCTATTGATCCCTCTTGAATATAGCGCCAAGAACCATCACGTAGCTGAGCGGGCGGCCCAGCGTGTCATGCGGCGAATGAAAACACGAGCAAGAGTGTGCCCGCATGGAAGGCATGTCCAAATGGTCCGACAGCATCCCGTGGCTGTCCTATCACAAAGGCGAAACGGCCTGTTTCTGGTGCCCTCGGTGCCGGATCTCGAAAAACTACAGCGTCGATTCAATGCTCAGCGTCCTGGGCGATATCAGCGTCAAGAGCCTGCCGGATGTCGTCTCCAAGGCTGTCGGCTGCCAACACTTCGCCAAGACCGGCTGGGATCGATGCCGCATGGCACCGCTGCCCGATCGGGCATTTCAAAAGGTTGAATGGTCGCCCGAAGTCAAGGTCCCTCGCGTTATCTGGAACTGAGGGACACAACCCGTGGCAACATCTCGGAATGGCAGAGCCCTCACGCAAAATGCCGCTGCGGCCACCCTGAGCAGCCCTAGATTACGTGCCGGCGGGAAATTTCCCGCCGCGCCGATGTTCTGCCTGTAGGAGCGGATCAGCCCTGCCACCCGCTCAATGATTCTTGTTCGGCCCCTTGCCGGTCGCGAAGCTGCAGGTCTTGATCTTGCAGCTCGGATCGTCGCTGGTAGGCACGCTGGCGCTGGCCATGGCACCCTGCCCCAAGCAAGCCATCGAATTCGAGACCGTCCGGCTGTACATCATCAAGCCCGGATGGTGTGAGGGGTATCTCAGCACGATCGACCCTTCCTGGGCCATCTTTTCATGCACGGCGGCGCAGGTCATCGATTTGGAATTATAGGCCGACATGGCCATCGCGTTCGTGGAGAACAGTCCAATTGCGGCAAGTATGATGATCGTCTTCATGGGGCTTCCTTTGGTCGCGCCGAAGGGCGCTATCGAAAATGAGATAGTCGTTGATTAGCATTGGATTTGTGACAGTGAACCGACTTCCCTTATCGGCTGTTTGACCACTGCCAAGGATGACCTGGCGCCCGTCTGGATACGTCTGCGCTGGAGGTCACCATGCATCGCATGGCGCCTGTCGGCAGGGTGCGATGCTGATGGAGATTTAGAAATCGTCCGTCAAGATAGATAGGGCCCGATAGGAAGACCGGGCCTCATTCTGTGAAGATCAGCCTGGGCCAAAAGCCTCAGAAGGTCCGTTCGAAACGCAGGATACCTGAGAAGGTATCGTCGCTCGGCAGATCATAGTGAACGTAGGTGAACTCCGGCTCGACCAGCAGGTTCTTGACCGGGTTGAACTTGACGTTCGTGGTCGCTTCGAAGATCTTGGAGTCGGTATAGGCAAGCTGAACGTTCCACTTCAGCTTGTCGTTGATCGGGACGCCGACGCCGCCCCAGACGGCCCAATCACCCCAACCACAATCCGCGCCGTGAACGACGCCGTCGGATGTCGTGCAGGCCGAGACGTTCTGGTTCGAACCGGCATACTGGTTGAGCTTGTCGCCATCGGTATTCCAGCCACCCATCAGGAAGGCCGAGAAGACGCCGAAATCGGCATCGATACGCGCCTTGATGGCACCTTCCTCGACAATGGAGTCATAACCGCCGACCACGCGGAACTGCCAGGCGCCGGCCTTGTAGCCCAGACCGGCGACAACGTTCGGAGCGTAGTGATCAGCCTTCGAAAGCTGCCAGCTGCCGCCATAGGCGCTGGTGGTCGTGCCGGAATTGCTGTCTTCGAGCGAGATGACGCCCGTGAAGCCCGTGCCGCTGTCGTAGTTGTAGGTCAGCTGGTTCAATTCGTACGGACCGTCATAGATGACGTCGTCCTGGATCACGTCGCCGGCATAGCCGACGAACTGGTTGTACTGAGAATCAGTTTTACCGACGGTGAAGCCGCCGAGGGTAATATAGGCCCAAAGCAAGTTCGTGCCGGTCGAGCCGCCATCGTTCCAATCCCAACGCACGATGGTCTCGGTCTTCAGCGGACCGTATTCGGTGTCGGTAGCGGTATTGAGGTTGAGCTCGGCGCGGGTATGCCACTTGGTGCCGAAGTTGCTGTCGCGATTGTAAGGATCCTTCCACTGACCTTCGGTGCGGACCTTGCCGCCGACGCGCAGGCAGGTCTCGGTGCCAGGGATGAAAAAGTAACCGGCGCCGAACGCGTCACAGATGCGCACATATTCCAGCGGCTCCGGTTCGGCGGCGACGATAGCGTCAGCCGCCTGAGCGCCGGATACGACACAGACGGCCGCAGCCGAGCCGATAAGCAAGCTCCTGATGTTCATGCTAACTCCATCCTTCAAACGAACTTGCGCGAGATACGAACCTGGGGGTGCTCGACATCAAGTTCCAGTGCCTAACTCGAAGCATAAGGCCTCGCTTCCGGATAGTAAGCTGCATTTACTATTTTGCTTTTACAAGGATTTAAGAAGGCTCCCAACATATGTGACAGCACCTACATATGGCGTGTTGCTCAAACGACGCACATGTGTATGAACGATGACAACCAGGTGACAACTGGGTGACAAAGCAGGCAACCAAGCCTGATTAGCCATGCTCTACGAGATACATTGCTGGACTGACTGCGATGAGTCTTGCTAGACTTGAAACCACACAAGCAGCATATCCATCCATGGCAAATCGCAGGCAGGATCATCATGCCGAAGATCGATGTTGCAGCCGTGCCGGAAATCAAGGGCACGCGTTATCCCGCTCCTTTCAATGATCACTCCACCGAGCGCGTCAGGCAGCGACTGGGCGATGCCGGCGGCCTCAAGGATTTCGGCGTCAACCTGATGCGGCTGCCGCCGGGCAACTGGTCGAGCCAGCGGCATTGGCATTCGGAGGAGGATGAATTCGTCTACGTGCTGGAAGGCGAGCTGACGCTGATCGAGGATGATGGCGAGACGGTGCTGCGCGCCGGCGATTGCGCGGCCTTCCCGAAGGGCTCCGGCAACGGCCATCATATGATCAACAAGTCGAATAGCACGGCAATCTATCTCGAGGCCGGCACGCGTTCACCGACCGACCTCATCACCTGCTCGGACGTCGACATGATGAGCTCCAGCACGGACGGCCGTTTCGTGCATAAGGATGGCCTGCCCTATCCGGACGGCTAGTCCTGTTCGCCGGCGCTCGCCACCGGTAACTTGAAGGACAGGAGATGAGTCGGAGCGCCATGCAGCATGACCTCCCGCTCGAAGCCGAAGCCGCATTTTTCCAGAACGCGCCGGGAGGCAACGTTGACGGGCCGCACCAGCCCGATAACGCGTTTCGCCCGCAGATCATGGCAGGCGAAGTCCAATGCCTCCGTCACCAATTCCGTCGCATAGCCGCTTCCCCAATAATCGGGGTGCAGATGATAGGAGAGATTGAGCCCCTCGAATTCCGTCGAGACGGTAACGCCGCCAAAACCGATCAGCCGTCCTTCCGTTTCGATCGCCCAGCGCCCGAAGCTGTTCACGCGCCAGTGCGCCTGATCCCGGGCGAGACGCCGGGCACTTTCCGCGGGCGAATCCGGCGTTGGATCGGGCCGATGGGCGACCAGTTCCGGCAGCGAGAACAAAGCTGTGACGAAGTCGAGATCCCGCTCTTCCGGCATCCGCAGGGAAAGGCGTGAGGTACGACGGATCATGATGCCTCTACTCGAAGGGTCAAACAGCTTCTGCGAGTTCAGGCGGATCGTAGCAGCAGGCATCCGTGGAAACACCCATGCGACATCCGCTCGCCTCAAGCGCTTCCGCGACCACTTGCACGAACAGGCGGCGGAACCATACCGAGCGGCTGTCGGCCTGATCGACGCGGCGATAGAGCATCGTCACCGGATCGGCCGGCAGCTCGAATGGCGGCTCCGAAATCGTCAGGTCGTGCAGCTGCGCCATACAGCGGGCAATCGCTTCGGGAACCGTTGCAATGGCTGGAATGGCCCGGAGCGTCGACGGCAATGCGGAAAAGCGGGGGACCGTTGCCACGACCTGCCGGCGATGGCCGAGGCGCGCGAGAGCGACGTCGACTCCCGTAGATATGGCGCCCTCAACAGAAACGGTCACATGTGGCGCGCTGGCGAAATGCTTCAGGCTCAGCGGCGTCGCACATTTGAGATGCCCGCCATCGTAGATGCAGAGCGACGCCTGTTGGAACAGCGGCGCGCGAACATGCCAAGAAGCCGGTTCGTCATGCACGGAGATGCTGAATTCAATGGCGCCCTCGTCCAGCAGCCGCACGGCATCCCGCCGGTCGAAGGCAATGCTGGTCAGCCGGGCATTCGGCGCGAGCTCGCGCAGCCGCGCCGCCAGCGGCCCAAAGAAGGAGGATTCGAGATTATCGCAAAGCCCGATGCGGAACTCGCCGTGCCAGTTTTCCGGGTCGAAGGCTGCCGGCGGGCGGATGGCGCGCTCGATGCCGGACAGCGCATCCTCGATCGCCGGCGCGATGGATAGCGCCCGTGGCGTCGGCTGCAAGCCGCGCCCGACGCGCACGAACAATTCATCATCCAGCGTCTCGCGCAGCCGGCGAAGGGCCGCGGAAAGACCAGGCTGACCGAGCAACAAGCGTTCCGCCGCGCGGCTCACATTCCGCTCCTGCATCAGCACGGAGAAGGCCAGCAGCAGATTGAGATCGATTTTTCGAAGCGTCGCATCATTCATCATCGCCAGTAATACCTGACATGGTTACTATCAATTTGCAATAGGGTTTGAAGATGTACATTTTCTCGTTCCCTGCCGCTTTCACCCTCCCAAGAACCGGCAGCCTAGAAAGGAACGATCCCGATGACTTCTTCCCAAACCCGAAGCGGGGCGGGATTGGCGTTGCTGCTGCTATGCGCCGCCAATTTCCTCGACGCCATGGACGTCTCCACCATTGGCGTGGCCCTGCCCGCAATCCAGAAAGAGCTAGGCATGCAGGCGACCTCGCTGCAATGGGCCGTCAGCGCCTATGTGCTCGGCTATGGCGGCTTTCTGCTGCTCGGCGGCCGCGTTGCCGATCTCTTCGGCCACCGCCGCGTCTTCCTTTGGTCGCTCGGCGTGTTTGCTGCCGCCAGCATTGCCGGCGGTTTCGTCGACAGCGCGCCGACCCTGATCGCCGCCCGTCTGATCAAGGGCATTGCGGCCGCCTTCACCGCGCCGGCAGCGCTTGCCCTCCTTCTCTCCGTCTTCGGCGAAGGCAATGCCCGCGCCAAGGCGCTCGGCGTCTTCTCATCCACCGGTGCGGCCGGCTTTGTGCTCGGCATGGTGCTGGGTGGAGCGGCAACCCTCATCAGCTGGCGCGCGACCCTCGTCATGGGGGCTCCCGTTGCCATCCTGGCACTGATCGTTGCCCCGCTCGTCCTGCCGGCCGACCATAAGCGGAGCGGCCCACGCGCTCGCTTCGATTGGGCCGGCGCCCTGACGATCACCCCCGGCCTGCTGCTCTTCGTCTTCGGCGTCACCAATGCTGCCGCCGATGGCTGGCAGGCCTTCGCGACCTGGGGTTCGCTCCTCGCCGCATCGATCCTCATCGTGCTGTTCCTGATCGTGGAGTCGCGCCATCATGATCCGATGGTGCCGCTTGCCATGTTCCGCCGCACCAAGCTCAGCCATGCCAATGCCGTCGCTGCGCTGTACCAGGGAGCCTATGTCGGCTTCCAGTTCATCGCGACGCTCTATTACCAGACCGTCGTCGGCTGGTCGGCCTTCGCCACCGGCTTCGCTTTCGCCATCGGCGGCACCTGCGTCATGTTCCTGGCACCACGTTTTGCAACGATCGGCCAGAATCGCGGTACGACCCTGCTTATGACCTTCGGCGTGGGGTTGCAGGCCATCAGCTATCTCTTCTGGGTACTGTCGGCCGGCCAGATCGACACGATGGTGCTCGTCGCCATTTCGCAGCTTCTGCTCGGCGTCGGCTATGCCATGACCTATCCGTCGATCCAGGTTGCGGCCCTCTCTGACGTCGGCGACGATGAATCCGGCCTGGCTTCAGGCATGCTGTTTGCCTCCTTCCAGATCGGCGGCGGCATCATCCTGGCGGCGGCGTCAGCCGTCTTCAGTGCGGCTCCGAGCTTCGGCTGGAACCCCTATATTGCCGGCATCGGTTTCGTGACGATCCTCGCTGCCGCCATCACGCTGCTTGCAGCCGTTGGCCCGCGTTCGTCGGCCACCAGGGCCGCAAATTATCAGGCTGCAGAATAGTGAAAAGAAGATGACCCGCCTCTCCGGCGGGTCAATCCTTCCGGGCGCCGGAGGCTTCGGCGGCGCGGCGCATCAGGAAATCACGCTCCCTCTGATTTTCAGCAAGCGCGGCTGCCGTCTCGAAGGCTTGCCGCGCTTCGTCGTATCGACCGAGCTTGTGGAGAAGATCGCCTCGAACGCTCGGCAGAAGATGATAATCCTTGAGAGCAGGCTCATCGCGGAGACCATCGATGATCTCCAATGCCATCTCGGGACCTTCAGCCATGCCGACGGCGACAGCGCGATTGAGTTCGACGATCGGGGAAGGAACCAGCAAGGCAAGTTCCGCATAGAGATGGGCAATCCGCCTCCAGTCGGTTTCATCGGCCGTTCGCGCCCTTGCGTGACAGGCGACGATCGCGGCTTGCAAGGCATAAACCCCGTCGGCACCGCCGAGTTCATGCACCCGCATCAGCCCTTTCAGACCTCGCTGGATCTGCAGCCGATCCCAGCGGTCGCGATTTTGATCGAGCAGCAAAATCGGATTGCCGTCGGCATCCGTCCTGGCCGCCGCGCGGGATGCGTTCAGCTCCATCAAGGCCAGCAATGCATGTGCCTCCGGCTCTTGCGGCGCCACGGACGTCAATATTCGCCCGAGCCGTAGCGCCTCATTGCACAATTGCAGCCGAAGCCAGTTTTCGCCCCGCGCCGCCGTATATCCCTCGTTGAAGATCAGATAGACGACCTCCAGCACCGAGGCGAGGCGCTGCGAAAGCTCCTCGCCATGCGGCGTCTCATAGGAAAGCCCGGACTCCGACAAGGTCTTCTTGGCGCGGACGATGCGCTGGGCGATCGTTGCCTCCGCCACAAGAAACGCCCGGGCGATTTCCTCGGTCGTCAGGCCGCAGATCATCCGTAGGGCAAGCGCCACCCGCGCTTCGCGCGAGATCAGCGGATGACATGCCGTGAAGATCAAGCGCAGCATCTCATCGCCGATCTCATCGTCAAGAGGAGTATCTAGATCGGGCATGATCTGCTCTTCCTCCTCCATCTCGCGAACGATCATCTCGTGTTTCTGGTCCAGCATCCGACACCGACGCAAATGGTCGAGCGCCCGGCGCTTGGCCGTGGTCATAAGCCATGCGCCAGGCCGCTCGGGGATGCCTGTCTTCGGCCATCGTTCCAAGGCAACGATCAACGCTTCCTGTGTCAGATCTTCAGCCAGCGGCACGTCGCGCAACAGTCGCGACAAGCTGGTGATGAGCCGCGGTTGTTCGATCCGCCAGACGGCCAGGATCGCCTGATGAGCACCGGCGGCCGTCAAGATCGCCTGCCTCGATGACAGATCGAGAGCATCATGCCCTTGCTTCGGCGAGCGGGTCGCACACACCCTCCGCATTTGGCTCGAAATAGGCGCGCACTTCACATGTGCCTTCCCAGCCGGGCATGAAATCCTTGTGCAGTTGCATGAACTCGACCGCCAGCGCCACGGCCTCCTCCTTGCTTTGCAGCTCGAAGATGGCATAGCCGCCGACCACCTCCTTGGCCTCGACGAAGGGGCCGTCGATTACGCTCAGCTTGCGATCCTTGATCGTGACGCGGGCACCCGTCGCAAGCGGCATCAATCCCGCCGTATCGATCATACGGCCAGCCTTGATTTCCCGATCGGCGAGCTTGTGCATGGCTTCCAACAGCTCCGGCGTCGGATGCATGTGGTCGCTAGAGGTGACGATAGACATGAAACGCATGGGAAGTGTCCTCCGGAAGCGAGGTGCCGGCACCATTGCCGCTGAATAAACCCGCTCATATTGACGACGAAGCAGCTTTCTGGAAATCGACAGTCGTTGCAAAAAAATCAGAACGCAGCCGCACGGCGGTAAATTCGACACCATCTGTTTATCTCAGCGGACCGGCCGCACCCGACCACTTTTAGATCAAGCTTCTGAATCAAGCGACCCGACGATCCCTCCCTTCGTTTTGTTGACTTCCCATGATCGTTGCAAGATGGTGAGACGAAATCGATCCGCGGACTTTCGAAAGCCGACGCTTCCAAGTGGCGGTCTTCCGCAAAGCTTCGCAGACAACACGGCAGGAGCTTGTTTTCATGTTCGACCATATTTCGATCGGCGTCAAAGACCTGGCGCGGGCGCAAAAATTTTATGACGCAGCCCTTTCTCCCCTTGGCTACGAGCGCGTCACCAACTTCGACGGCACGGTCGGATACGGGGCGGAGCGTGCCCAGTTCTGGGTCAGTGAGGTGGAACGTCCCGTGCCGGCCGATCGCGGTTCCGGCCTGCATTTCTGTTTCGTGGCGCCGAGCCAGGCAGCCGTCGACGCCTTCTATGCCGCCGGCATCGCCAATGGCGGCGAAGACAACGGCAAGCCGGGCATCCGGCCCGACTACAGCCAATTCTACTATGCCGCCTTCGTCATCGATCCAGATGGTTACCGGCTGGAAGCCTATTTCAAGACCGGCGAATAGGTCGCCGCGCGGGACAGAGGGCAACGCGAACACTTTGCCGCATTCATCCGACGCGGTTGTGCGGTCTTGATAGGCCTTCCCGATCATCGCCTTTCAGCCTGGCTTAAGGCTTCTGTCGTAATAGTCGCTCGATTGTGTTTTCCTGCCGCCTTAACAACGCGGACGGGCATACATCTCAACACGTTCATTCAGCGGCCGACTTTTAGATGTACGAAAACTCCGTTGCCTACACAAAACGGAACGCGCCAGTAAGCAGATACTTTTTTGTGTCTGTCGCGCTGTTCGTGCTCTGGTGGGCGCTGCTGCTTGTCTTCAATCGATTTCCGAGCATCGATCTCGCCGTTGCTAAAAGCGTCTTCACGACGGAGCCTTGCACATCGGCCATCACCGTCGGTAACGTCTGCGGTACCTTTGCCCTCGCCAAAAATCCTCTCCTCCGCATAGTGCGAAACATGACGCTCGCCTTGCCATACATCGCCATTCTTGTCCTGTTCGCTGCCCTGATTTCATCTCGGTACAAATACGGCCCAAGCTGGCGGACATTGAAAGCGGATCAGTATATCGCCGCGCTGATATCGCTTGGCGTCGGCTGCGGCCTCATCGTGAACGCGCTGCTCAAAACCTATGGCGGTAGGCCAAGACCGCGCAGCACGGATCTCTTCGGCGGCTCGCTGGATTTCGTTCAGGCAGGTTCGTTCGCCGGTCGATGTCTTGCAAACTGTTCCTTCGTCTCGGGCGAAGCGTCGTCTGGCGGCTGGCTGCTTTGCCTTGTGCTGCTTCTGCCGCCGCGGCTGCGCCTCTCCGTGGGTATCCCGCTCGCCATCATCTCGATCATGATGCCGGTCATGCGCGTGATGACCGGAGCCCACTATCTATCCGACGCGGTGCTCGGCTGGCTATTGTCTTTAGTAGTCTTTGCCGCGGCCATAGCGGTGATCGATCTCTTCCGATCACGAACGCCCGCTCAATCCTGAAACGGGCCTGCCTCAACCGGCATTGCGCATGCGGATCAGACGGCGGCGCTTCGCCGCCTTGCGGACACGAACCGCCATCTCACTCAGCGCAAAGGGCTTCACCAGATAGTCGACGGCGCCGATATCCATGGCCGTCATCTGATCGGACAGCTGATCATAGGCAGACATGACGATAACCGGGGTCGTATCCCCGCGTGCTTCCATGAGCTTGAGCAGATCGAGGCCGCTTCCATCGGGCAATCGAAGATCGAGAAGCATCACATCGTGGGCTTCAGCCGCTACGGCAAGCTTGGCGGATTCCAAATCTATGGACCAGTCTACAGACCAGCCGTCCGCATGCAGATGATCCTGCACGGCATTGCCTATAAGCGCATTGTCTTCAACCAGTAGAAGTCGCACGATTGCATCCCCAATTGCAATCGCGCAGCTATGATGCCTATTTCTGACGGCGACCTGAACCTTGGATGTGAAGCCGGCAAAAACGGGAGATAATCGGAATCCGGTCCGAAATAGCCTGCCAAAGACCTTATCGTTCAGGTAGATGTCAGGATTGCTGACCATGGTGGCCGGCTTTAACGGCCGAAGCGCACCTTGCAGTAGGGGGCTTCCCGGCGCCCAGCCGATAGCCTATGCCTCGGAGACGACCATTGACGAATGAAAATGCACCATCTGGCCGACAAATATTTCGGCCAGCCATCGGCAGCATCACGCTTTGCTTCATAGTCACTCTTTATGTACTTCTTGTGACAAACCGGATGTTTTGGACCAAGGCTTACGGCTATTTCGTCGCCGAGCCCGCCGCCTTTGCCGCCTTCGTACTTGGTATCTCCGCGGCGATCATGGCGCTCTTCACGTTCTTCTCGGCTAAATACGTCACGAAGCCGGTCCTGATCTTCTTCGTGCTGGTAGCTTCGGTATCTTCCTGGTTCAACGACCAGTTCGGCGTCATCATCGACAAGGAAATGATCCGCAATGCGGCCGTTTCGACAGGTGCCGAAAGCGGCCATCTGATCACGACGCGTTTCATCACCTATGTTTTGCTGACGGGCGTCTTGCCGTCGCTTGTCATTGCATGGGTCCGGATCGTCCATCGTCCGATCCTCAAGAAGCTCGCCTACAATACCGCCGTCATCCTCGCCTGCTCGGCGATCTTCGTCGCCGCTGGAACGACCTTCTATAAGACCTATGCCGGCATCGGCCGCGCTCATCGAGACATGATGGATACGCTTAATCCTGTGATGCCGATCACAAGCGCAGTGCGGTACGTCATCGATGCGCAAAGGAATGCAAACGTCGTTGCCCAGCCACTGGGCACGGATGCCCGCAGAGTCGGCGCCGTCGACAACGGCAAGCCGCGCGTCACGATCATCGTCGCCGGAGAAACGGCGCGTGCGCAGAACTTCTCGCTTGGCGGCTATGCCAAGATGACCAATCCGGAGCTGGCAAAGCGCAACGTCGTCTATTTCCCGAATACGAGCAGCTGCGGTACCGCGACGGCCACCTCCATACCCTGCCTGTTCTCGGTCTACACGCGCCAGCAATACAGCCATCGCAAGGGACTTGAGACGGAGAACCTGCTCGATGTCCTGACCCATGCCAAGGTCGATGTGACCTGGCTGGACAACGACACCGGCAGCTACGACGTCACTAATCGCGTCTCCTACACCTTTCTGCCGCACTCTGCCGATCCGCGCTTCTGCCAGGACGGCGAATGCAAGGACGAGATCCTCGTAGACAAGGTTGACGGCTGGCTGGACAAGGTGAAGGGCGATAGCGTGCTGGTGCTGCACCAGCTCGGCAGTCACGGCCCCGCCTACTATCAGCGCTACCCGGAAGAATTCCGGCGGTTTCAGCCGGACTGCCGCTCCAACGACTTCAGCTCCTGCTCGCAGGAGGAAATCACCAACGCCTATGACAACACGATCCTCTACACGGATCACATTGTCGCCATGGTCATCGACAAGCTGAAGCAGCGCTCAAACTCGATATCCGGCTCCGTGCTCTATTTCTCCGACCACGGCGAGTCGCTCGGCGAAAACGGCATCTATCTGCACGGCACGCCCTATATCATCGCACCCTCACAGCAGACGCATGTGCCGATGCTGGTATGGATGGCTGACGACCTCGCCAAGGCCGCCGGTTTCGACATGGCTTGCCTTGCAAAGCGCGCTGCCGAAGGCACCTACTCTCACGACAACATCTTCCACAGCGTTCTCGGCATGATGGACGTCTCGACGAAGGTCTATGATCCGAGCCTCGACGTGTTCGCCGCCTGCCGCACACCATCGAACAAGCTGGCATTGAAATGATAGACTAGGCGATGTCCGGCGGCCTCTTTTCTGAAGGAGCCGCCGGATCGCCGCATTACTCAAAGACGCTTTGGCTCGCGAATCGTCCGCTCGTTTTCGACATTGCCGGTATTCAGCGTCGTATTGCGCTCGAACAACACGACTTCGCAGGTCGGCTCGGCGACCGGGCAATGTTCTACCCCATGCGGAACGATGATGTATTCGCCAGGGCCAAGGACGATATCGCCGCCGTTTTCCTCGCGCAGCTTCATGCGCAGCGTTCCCTTGACGACGAGGAACAGCTCGTCCTCTTCCTCATGGTGGTGCCAATGGAATGCGCCTTCCAGTTTGGTGAGCTTGATCTGGAAATCGTTGATGTCGCCGCCGACGCGCGGGCTCCACGTCTCGTCGAAGGCTGCAAAAGCTTTGGTAAGATTGATCTTTTTCAGTGCGACCATGTGTTTTGTCCTTGATTCAACTAGGCTGACGTCGAAGCTAATATTGGCGTGAGTACCACCGATCGCAACGCCGGCGTTGCCGAATGTCGCCGGCTGCCATCGGCATATCGAATTCTTCGAAGATTTCAGCCGAAACTTTCCGGGTAGTGGATGGTCGGAAGCGACACTACATGCTGTCTCAACATTCTCATTTCGACACATGACAGGAAAAATCATGACGACAAACAATGTCGAATTCGGCCTGGATACTTTCGGCGACGTCACATTCGATGGCAACGGCGCGCCGCTGCCGCATGCGCAGGTGCTGCGCAATGTCGTCGAGGAAGGCGTCCTTGCCGATCAGCTTGGAATAGACTTCTTCGGCATCGGCGAGCATCATCGCGAGGATTTCGCGGTCTCCTCGCCCGAGACGATCCTGGCTGCTATTGCCAGCCGCACATCGAAAATCCACCTCGGTTCGGCCGTAACGGTACTGAGTTCGGACGATCCGATCCGCGTATTTCAGCGCTTCTCAAGCCTGAACGCGGTTTCGAACGGCCGTGCCGAAGTCATTCTCGGCCGCGGCTCGTTTACGGAGTCCTTCCCGCTGTTCGGCTTCGAGCTGTCGCAGTACGAGCAGCTCTTTGAGGAAAAGCTCGATCTGTTCGCTGCGCTCCGTAAAAACGAGCCGGTGAACTGGGAGGGCAGCATCCGCCCGCCGCTGCGCAACCAGAAGGTCTTCCCGACTATCGAAAGCGGCCAGCTGAAGACCTGGATCGGTGTCGGCGGCAGCCCGGAATCGGTGGTGCGCGCCGCTCACTACGATCTGCCGCTGATGCTGGCGATCATCGGTGGCAGCCCCTATCGCTTCCAGCCCTATGTCGACCTCTATCACCGCGCCTATGAGCAGCTCGGCAAGCGGGTGCAGCCGATCGGCATCCATTCGCCCGGCTATATCGCCGAAACGGACGAACAGGCACGCGAGGAGCTGTGGCCCTGCTTCAAGGCTATGCGCGACCGCATCGGCCGCGAGCGCGGCTGGCCACCCATGACGCGCTCGGAATTCGACAACGAGATCGAAAAGGGTTCGCTCTATGTCGGTTCGCCGGAAACGGTCGCCGCCAAGCTCGCCCCTATGGTCAAGACGCTCGGCATCAGCCGCTTCCAGCTGAAATACAGCGCCGGCGCACTCGGCCATGACAAGATGCTGCGCTGCATCGAACTCTATGGCCGGAAGGTGATCCCGGCGGTGCGCGCGGCATTGGCGGAATAGCCGCAGCCAGCTCTCTGCGCTTGCCTTACAACGCGATTAAAAAAGGGCCGCTTTGCAATACAGCGAAGCGCCCTTTGTTTGCGCTGTCATTCTTTTGCAGCAAATGCTACAGATAATATAATCGGTAGCATTCACTACAAAAGATATCCGATGTCAGAAACGACGCAGAAACCTCGTACTTTCGAAGACCGCGTTCTCGATGTGATCGAGACGCTCGCACCCGCAGAGCAGCGCATCGCCCGCTTTTTCGTCGACCAGAAGCAAGCTGCGCTGCTGAACTCAGCCGCCCAGATCGCGCAGCTCGCCGGCACCAGCGACGCGACGGTCGTCCGTACCGCCCGCGCCCTCGGCTTCGAAAGCCTCTCGACCCTGCGGGCCGCCCTGCTTGAGGAGCTGACCGGAGCGCCGTCACCCGGAATGCGGATGCAACGCACGCTGGCTGAAACGGGCAGCCACGCCGGCAATGCGCTTCACCATGTCATCGGCATGCACGAGCAGGCTTTGGATGTTCTGCGACGCGAGGAATTTGCCGTAAGCTTCGAACGCTGTGTCGATATTCTAGCCAAGGCAGCCCGACGTCACGTATTCGGCATCGGCCCCTCGGGCGCCATGGCGGATTATGCCAGCCTGCAGTTCAACCGCATCGGCCTGCCGACCAACGCGCTCTCGGTCTCCGGTATAGTGCTTGCGGATCGCCTGCTCTGGATCGGCAAGGGGGATGCGGTGCTGGTTATGGCCTATGCGCCGCTCTATCGCGAAGTCGAAGTGATCCTCGACCATGCGAGCAAACATGGCGTTCCAGTCATCCTCATCAGCGACGATCTCGGCCTGCTCACGGCCGACAAGGTGGCTGAGGTCCTGCCAGTGCCGCGCGGCAATGCCGGCCATCTCGCCATGCATAGCGGCACAATGGTGCTGATCGAAGCCCTGATCGTCGCGCTCGCCGCGAAGGGCAAGGATGCCGCCATCGACAGCCTCGATCAGCTCAGCCAGCTGCGCGGCGCCATCGACAAGACATGGAGCAAGCGCGGCACGAGGAAACGCAAGTGAATGGCAACCAGACCGCCAAGCCGGAGTGCTTCATGCGTGAGCTCATCTAGCACATGAGGAAGAATAATCCGGAAAATACCGCACGAATTCAAAGTCCTAACCGTCATTCGGGAATCAGTTCATGAACAGCCTCACACCCATTCTCTCCACCGTGACGGCATCCTTCCTCGGCTCCTTTGTCGAAGTCGTCGAGGCCTTCACCATCGTTCTTGCCGTCGGCGTCACGCGAAGCTGGCGCCCGGCACTGACCGGCGCCGCGCTTGCGCTTGCCGTGCTGGCGGCCCTCGTTCTCATCTTCGGACCGCTGCTGGCGCTGATCCCGATCGAAATCCTGCAATTCGTCGTCGGCGTTCTGCTGATCCTCTTCGGCATGCGCTGGCTGCGCAAAGCCATTCTCCGCTCGCTCGGCGTCATCGCCCTGCACGACGAGGAAGCGGCCTTCTCGAAGGAGACCGCCGCCCTGCAAGCACAATCAACCGATCGCCGTGCCGATTATCTCGCCGGCCTTGCCGCCTTCAAGGCCGTGCTGCTTGAAGGTGTCGAAGTGGTCTTCATCGTCATCGCCGTCGGCGGTGCGCATGGCCTGACACTCTATGCCGGCCTCGGCGCGCTCGCCGCCTTCGTGCTCGTCATGCTGATCGGGCTGCTGGTGCATCGCCCGCTTGCTACCGTGCCCGAAAATACCCTCAAATTCGTCGTTGGCCTCATGCTGACAAGCTTTGGCATCTTCTGGACCGGTGAAGGTATCGGCGCGCATTGGCCGGGCGAGGATCTCGCACTGATCGCCATCTTCGCGATCGTCTCGCTCGCCTCCTACGCCATCATCCGCACCATGCGCGGCAACCCAACATCAAAGGCAGCCCAATGAGCATCCTGCGCATCGCCCTGTCCGAGCTTATCGGCATGTTCATCGATGATGGCAGTCTCGCCACGCTCTGCCTCATCCTCATTCTCGTCATTGCCGGAGCGGTGGAGTTTCTCGCCATGCCGCCGCTCGCGGGTGGCGTTCTGCTGCTGATCGGCTGCCTCGCCATTTTGCTCTACAGCGTCCGTCGCGCCGTGAAACGATGAGATTCACAACCCTCTGCAAGCGCTTGGATTTGCAGAGGGTTGTCGGGTCAGCTGCCAATCCGCTTTAGCTCTCGACAGACGCTTTCGCAGATGCGAAGAATTTCGCACGGCAAATGCAAAGGAGAAACGGCATGAGCAGCGCCTATCCCGAAGTCTATCTGGTACGACACGGACAGACGGAGTGGAGCCTTTCCGGCAGGCACACCGGCCGCACCGATATTCCCCTAATCGCTGCTGGCGAAGAGGCCGCCCGCAAGATCGCCGGTCGCCTACCCCTAATCGATTTCGCCGCCGTCTGGTCGAGCCCGTCGCAGCGGGCGCAAAATACCTGCGCGCTGGCCGGCTTCGGCGACCGCCGCGTCGTCAAGGACGATTTGGCGGAGTGGGATTATGGTACCTATGAAGGCATTACCACCAAAGCGATCCTTGCCGAACGCCCCGGCTGGCAGGTCTTCCGCGACGGCTGCCCGAACGGCGAATCTGCCGCCGATGTCGGCGCGCGTGCCGACCGGATCATCGGCGAACTTCGCGGTATCAACGGCTCCGTCCTGATCTTCTCCAGCGCCCATTTCCTGCGCGTCTTCGCCGCCCGCTGGGTCGGCCTGCCGCCGGAAGGTGGCGCGCATCTGGTTCTCGATACCACGAGCATCAGCGTGCTTGGCTATGAGCACGACCTGACCGAGCCGGTCATCCGCCGCTGGAACGAGATCTGACAAAGGCGCAGCAACTCGCCACTTCTCCATGAACGTTTCGAGCGGCTTTGGGCCGCTCGAGATTTTTCAGGAAGTCAGCCTCCCGCCCTTACCAAGCCTTGAAGCCCAACAGCTTTTCACCGAGCGGCGTGAGTTTGGCCGCCGTCGCATTGTGCTTTTCCCATTCGCGAGGGTCGCCGGGAAAGGCGTCGCGCTTCGGGGAATCCAGTTCCCTCCACAGACGGATCCGTTCTTCGCGCTCGGCAACATTGTTGTATTCCGCCGGATGCATGGAGATGTACTGCGCCATGCGCACGCGGTTGTCCGAATGGTTGGGACGGACGCCGTGCGCCAGCAGCGAGTTGAATATCATCAGATCGCCCGGCTCCATGTCGATGTTGACGACCGACAGCCCTGTCATGTCTGGATGCATCGGATCGCGATCGGCTGGCTGCGTCTTTTCCCATTCCTCGAAATGCTCGAAGAGCTCAGGCACGCACTGAAATCCGCCGACATCGCCATCCTGCTTCTTCAGGCTCAAAACGCCCTGAACGCCGATCGGCAGCGGCCGGATCGAAGTATCGACGTCCCAGTGAATGAAGCCGTTCGGGTTGCCTTTCACCTTCTTCGGCGGATTGAGATTGGCACGATCGATGGTGACCCAGAGATCCTCGCGATCCCAGATGTCGACGAAGACATCGTAGATCCGCTTTTCCATGCGGTTGTCCCAGAGATACTGGTGATTATAGATCTCCAGCATGCCGGTATTGTTGAGCTCTTTCATCTTGTGCTCACGCCGCTGCGGCGCATACCAGGTGGAGGGATCGTTCGGGTCCTTCTCGTCAAAACGCCACAAGAGGTCGGCAAGCCGCTCGACATTGACAGCCGGCACAGCCTGACGCACGATCACATAGCCCTTTGTGATCCAATGCTGCCAATCGTCCTTCGACAGCACCCTGAGCGGCAATGTCTTCTGGATATCCTTCAATTGCGTCGTGACCGCGGATGCGGTCGGGTGCGCGTCTCGTTTCAAGGCAGGCTGCATAAGTTTCCTCCATCTTGGCTACCCCTTTTGATTTCGGGTGACGGAAAACTTGTAGCGCCGAAGCTCGCGCTCATGTTGCCTGGCTCTGGCCAATTCTGATACTATTCTGGCTTCTGCTATGCTATGGACGCCCCATGAGGCCCTATCTCGAAGTTTTGCCTCGATCGCCGGAAGCATCCTGGAGCATGCTGAACCGCAGGCTCGACGACTGCATTCCGTTCCAATGGCACCACCATCCGGAATTCGAGCTGACACTGACGCTGAATTCCATCGGGCAACGCTTCATCGGCGATCATAGTGGCGACTATGACGACGGCGATCTCGTTCTCATCGGCCCCAATCTGCCGCATAGCTGGGTTTCACGCGCCAAGATCGAGGAAGAAAAGCCGCATATCGCCTTGGTACTTTGGTTCAATCGCGACTGGCTATTGCAGATAACAGGCGGCGCCGTCGAATTCCGATCGATCGAAACGATGCTGCAGCGTGGAAATAACGGCCTGCGCTTTTCGCAGACGACCTCGGCCGCCGTCCGCTCCGCTTTCGAAACCATTTTCGAAAAGCCGCCGGTCGAGCGCCTTCTGGCTTTGCTCGGCATTCTGGTGAGGGTGGCGGAAGACCGGCACGCGACGCCGCTCGCAAGCGCGCCGGCGCAGGCGCCGGATCTCAAGGAAAGCCGCGAGCGCATCGACCGCATTCTCACGCACATGCATCTTCACTATGCCCGCGCGATCAGCCTCGATGAGCTGGCCGATATCGCGGCGCTCAGCGTCTCCGGCCTGCACCGCATGTTTCGCCGCCATACCGGCGGGACGATATCGGATTACCTCATGCGCATGCGCATCGGCGATGCCTGCGCCCGCCTCTCTTCCACGGATCAGGCCATCCACCATATCAGCGATTCCATCGGCTACAGCTCGCTCGCCAATTTCAACAGGCAGTTCAAAGCGCTGAAAGGCATGACACCGCGCGAATATCGGGCGATGTTTCTCAGGCGTTGACGGGCATGATCTCAAGCAGCCTGGCAATCCTCGCCGCCGCCGCATCCGCTGCCTGCGCTTCCATGCGGGCAATACCAAGCAGCAATCCGGGCCGAGCAGGTCCCAGATACAGTGCCGATATCGGCCGAACAGCGAAACCATTAGCGTTGATGATCCGCGCAACGGCGACATCATCGGTCTTTGCATCGCGGAACCAGCTTGCCAGCTGCAGCCCGCCACCACCCGCTGCAACCTCCAGCCAATTACCACAATGACGATTGAGTCCTTCGACGGTCGCCGCCATGCGCTCGGCATAAATGCCGTTCATGTGCCGCAGATGCGCACGAAATCGCCCCTCTCGCATGAAATCGGCCAGGGCGGCCTGGATATGAACGGGCACGACGGCGCCTCTCAGCCGTTGCGCCGCTTCGGTCGCCGCCAGAAGCCGCGTGGGAATGACGGCGTAAGCGACGCGCAGACCGGGCGCGAGAGTCTTCGAAAAGGTGCCGATATAAGCAACCACTTCACCGTGATCGATACCCTGCAGGGCGGCAATAGGGCGCGAGGCATACTGGAACTCGCTGTCGTAATCGTCTTCCAGCACGATCGCGCCATTGGCGCGAGCGAATTCCAGCAACGCAAGACGACGCGGCAGGCTCATGGTCACGCCGGTCGGATATTGATGCGAGGGCGTGACATAGATCAGGCGCGGCGATGGCCCGGTCCCTTGCGCGATATCGATGCCCTCGGCATTACAAGGCACCGGCACGAGGCTGGCCCCAGCCATCCGCAGGATCGCCTGCGCGCTGGCATAGCCGGGGTCCTCCATCCAGGCGATGTCACCCGGATGATCCGGCTGAAGCAATAGGCCCGCAAGCAAGCCGATCGCGGCACCCGTCGACGGCACGATCACGATCTGCTCGGGGCGAGCGACCACGCCACGTGTCGCCGAGATGTGTTCGAGTATAGCCTCGCGCAACTCGCGAATGCCGCCATGATCGCTGTAGCCGAGATCATGCACCCGCAGCGATCGGCCCCGAGCACCGAGACAGCGCGCCCATGCGGCATGGGGAAAGGTCGAGACATCGGGCACCCCCGGCTCGAACAATCCTCCCCTTTTGAATTCCGTAACGCGCGGCAGATTTGGCGGCGGTGGTGCGGACTGCCCCGACAATGGCGTCGTCGGGAATGCCGCGACGCGTGTCGCCGCACCTGATGTCGAGTGAAGGTAGCCTTCCGCCTTGAGCCGATCATAGGCGTTGACCACGGTCGACCGCGCAACGCCGAACGAGACGGCCATTACCCGCGTCGACGGCACGCGCTGCCCTGGCGGCAACTGCCCGTGCAGGATGCGGTCGCGCATCAGGCGGTAGACTTGCCCCTCCAAATCGCCCGAAATCCGGTCCAGTGCCGGCCACTGCGCCACCGCTGTCATGAAACCTCAACTGGTCTGCTAAAAATCAAAAAACTGGCTGTTTATAGCCTACCTCTTTGCTGGCAGAGATCAACGCCCGATCTGTGAGGAAGATATGGCCGATCACTATCCACCTGATACCAGCACCTACCCGACCACCGAGCGCACCCGCGTGCGGCGCAGCCCGAAGCGCGGCAGCCACGCCCATGCCGATGTCCATGCCATTCTGGATGCCGCCCCGCTCTGTCACGTCGGCTATGTCATCAATGGTGCGCCCTATGTGACGCCGACCATGCATTGGCGCGAAGGCGATTACGTCTATTGGCACGGCTCGTCCGCCAGCCGCTTCCTGCGCGCCGCGGAGGACATGCCGGTCTGCCTGACCTGCAGCATCATAGACGGCTATGTGCTGGCCCGTTCCGCCTTCAATCACTCGGTGAATTACCGTTCGGCCATGGTCTTCGGCACGGCCCGGCTGGTCGATGATATCGAGGAAAAAGTCGATGCGTTGCGCCGTTTCATCGAAGACCTGTTTCCCGGCCGCTGGAACAGTTTGAGGCCAATGACCGGGCAGGAAGTGAAAGCGACCTCAGTGATGCGGATGAAAATCGACGAGGCCTCGGCCAAGATTCGCAACGGCCCACCAGGCGATATTGACGAGGCGGATCATCCCGTCTGGGCCGGCGTCCTGCCCATCGAAAGCCGCCTGGTATCACCACAACCCGCCCCCGGCTTGCCCGACGGAATGGAACTGCCACAATCCCTAGCGGAGCTGATACAATCCGGCCGGCTCCGCTAGACAATATTTGATGACCAAAGGACTTTGACATGGATCTGACGAATTGGAAGGGGGTCGCCCGCCCCGAGCGCATTACCCTTGACGGCCGCTACGCCCGGATCGAGCCGCTCGATGCGGTCCGACATGGCGACGATCTCCTTGCCTCGGCCCGCGCCCCCGGAGCGGAAAATCGTTTCCGCTATCTCTTCGAAGACGCACCGGTCGATCGCGCCACCTTCTCGCCCTGGCTTGAGAAAGCGGCATCCAGTACCGATCCGCTCTTCTTCGCAACGATCGACAAGCGCACGGGCCGCGCCGAGGGCCGGCAGGCTCTGATGCGCATCGACAACACGCACGGCGTCATCGAGATCGGCAGCATCCTCTGGGGACCTGCCATTGCCCGCAGCCGCGTGACGACCGAAACGCTCTATCTGTTCGCATCCTACGTCTTCGACACGCTCGGCTATCGCCGTTTCGAGTGGAAATGCAACAACCTCAACGAACCGTCGAAGCGGGCAGCCGAACGCTTCGGTTTCGTTTTCGAAGGCATCTTCCGCCAGCACATGGTCGCGAAGGGTAAGAACCGCGATACGGCCTGGTTTGCCATGATCGACGCCGACTGGCCGCGGCTGAAGGCCGGCTACGAACGCTGGCTGGCCCCGGAGAATTTCGATGAGGCTGGCCAGCAGAAAACGAAATTGACATTCGCCTAGGCCCAGTCCTGTAGCTCCGGCCTATAGCAGCTTTCGGAAGTAGACCACGCGCCTGGTTTCGACAAAACCAAGCGCGGCATGGAAGGCGTGGCTCGCAAGATTGTCGATCAGTGCATCCGAGGCAAATTCGGTGCAACCAACCTCCCGCCCCCATGCGGCGACAGCCTGGCAAAGTGCCCGCGCCACCCCTCCGCGCCGATCTTCGGGACGCACGTAGATGCCTTCGAGGAAGAGAACCGGTGACGTCTTACAGCCATTGACGTAATCGTGCCGCAATGTCGCTTCAGCAAAACCGGCGACATGACCGGCAGAATTGATCGCAAGATACGCAAAAGCATTTTCATTGGCGCGAAATTGTGCCAGTTCCGCGCGATGATGTTCGTACGAACTATCTGGCCAAAGTTCGGCGCGCAACCGCGCCCACGCCTCCAGATGTTCGTCTGCCGCCTGCTCTATGCGCATGTCTTGATCTCCTATCCAACTGCCTGTTGCCGGCCAACGGAAAAATTTCGCTTTCGACTCCACAATCATCGCGCTACATATCCCGCATACTCACGCGTAAATTTTTCGCTGATCAGAATCTGAGGTTGATGGAATGACATTTCAAAGCAGTTCGCGTCTTTACGCTGCTGTTTCCTCTCTGTTGTGGCCAGCCATCCTATGCGGTGGACTAACGGGAGCCTATTTCGCCTTCGAATCGAATATGCATCTGCTCTGGTTCAACGTCGTCTATCTGTCGACGGTAGCGGTGATTGCCCTTTTCGAGCGGTTGATGCCTTACGAGAAGACTTGGCAGAAGCGCGATGGCGAGACATTCAACGATATCGCCCACACGCTGCTGAACAAGGGCGGCGTGCAGATCGCCGCTGCGATCGGCACCTCCTTCCCGATGGCCGTCGCAACCGTCGCGCAGCCGGTGCTGAGCTACCATTCGCATTTCTGGCCGGATCAATGGCCGATGGCGCTCCAGGTGGTGCTCGGCCTCGTCATCGCCGAGTTCGGTCTCTATATGGCGCATCGCCTGGCGCATGAGCATCTGTCGCTCTGGCGCTTTCATGCGCTGCACCACAGCGTCGAACGGCTATGGGTCATCAACACAGGCCGTTTTCACGTCATCGATACTCTGTTCAAGATCGCGCTCGGTCAGATTCCGCTCTATCTGCTCGGCGCGCCGTTGCCGGTCTTCCTCTGGATCGGCGCGGTCACGGCTTTCATCGGCCTTTTGACCCATTGCAATGTCGATATGCGTACCGGCCCGCTCGACCTCATATTTTCGACGCCCCGCCTCCATCGCTGGCATCATTCCAAGATCCTTGCCGAGGGAAATACGAATTATGGGGAAAACCTCGTGATCTGGGATCAGCTTCTCGGCACCTTCTACAACCCGCCGCGTCCGTCCTCGACTGATATCGGCATCACGGGCAAGGTGGCCAAGGGTTTCCTCGCCCAGCTCGTGCAGCCATTCTCCAGGGCGGGCAGCAAGGAGATTATCGGCAAGAAGCCCAAGGAACTGATTCTCAAGGAAGAACAGGCGGCAAAAGCCGCCGCCGAAAAGCAACGCGCCGCCGCCTCGATGCGCAAATCGGGCTAACATAGCCCGCGAAAGACGCACCCGTTTCGCGTTTGGGCGGGTGCGTTGTCGCGCATGCCTTGTGGACAGAAACATCATGAAAAAATACGGCCCCGTAATATGCGTATTTCCGTTTCAAACTGAGAAGAACTTGTCATTTAACGTGTATTGAAAAAGGCAGGCTGGGGGTTTACCTAACTCCCAGCATTTAATTCAGATGAAAGATCAGGAAAATCATTGAGATGGAAGGGAGGTTTGCCACAGAATACCTTAAGCAACTTCACAGAATATTTTTCATTTCCAGAGAAATAGATCGGCTTGAGCGAGAATTCATCAAGCAAGGCATAGCACATTTCCATGTTTCCGGCGCCGGTCACGAATCCACTGCGCTGCTCAACGAGTTTCTCCAGGACGACGACTGGCTGCATCTGCATTATCGCGACAAGGCCCTGATGCTGGCGCGCGGCATGCCCATTCGTGAGTTCTTCTCCAGCCTGCTTGCAACAGCCAATTCCCATTCCGCCGGCCGTCAGATGAGCGCGCATCTGTCCTCCCGCGCCCTCAACATCACGTCGATCGTCGGCCCCGTCGGCAACAATGCCCTGCATGCTGTCGGCGTCGCGGCATCCCTGAAGCATAAGCCGGGAATGCCGATCGCCATCTGTTGCGTCGGCGACGGCACCACCCAGCAGGGCGAGTTCCTCGAAGCGGTCGCCGAAGCCGTGCGCAGCCAGTATCCCGTCGTCTTCGTCATCGAGGACAACAGCTTCTCCATCTCGACACGCACGGGCAAGCAGACGTTCTTCGACCTGCCGGCTGGTCCCGCTTCCTCTTTCTACGGCATCGATATCATCCGCACGGATGGCGACGATCTCACCGCATCGCGCGACGCCTTCCGCAAGGCCGTCCGTCACAGCCGCAACAACCGCACGCCCAGCATCGTGCTTCTGAACGTCGAGCGCCTTTCCGATCACACCAATGCCGACGATCAGAAGACCTATCGCACCCTGCTCGAAATCGAGGCCGGCTCCTCGCGCGACCCGCTGCCGAATCTGCGGGCAATGCTGCAGAAGGCGGGTATCGACGCCGATGCTCTGCAAAAGATCGAACAGGAATTGATTGCGGAAGTGCAGGCAGAAGCCGCCCTTGCCCGCAAGGAAGACGCCCCGAAGGTCGAGCCGGAGGCTAAGGCTCCCTACCCAGCTTCCTTCGATAAGAGGGCAGAATATCGCGGCAACGAGACCGCATCGACGCTGACGATGCGCGAGGCGCTGAATGTCGTTCTCGACAAGCAGCTGGCCGGAAATCCCGAAGTTGTTCTCTTTGGCCAGGATATAGAGGATCCGAAGGGCGACGTTTTTGGTGTGACGCGCGGCCTCAGCACCAAATATCCTGACCGCGTCCGCAACGCCGCTCTCAGCGAATCGACAATCGTCGGCACGGCGGTCGGCCGCGCGCTGGCGGGCCAGCGCCCCGTCGCCTTCCTGCAGTTCGCCGATTTCCTGCCGCTCGCCTATAATCAGATCGTCTCGGAAATGGGCAGCATGTTCTGGCGCAGCAATGGCGCCTGGGAAGCGCCCGTCATCCTGATGGTGAGCTGCGGCGGCTACAAGCCAGGCCTTGGTCCGTTCCATGCCCAGAGCTTCGAGGGAATGCTGGCGCACACGCCGGGCATCGACGTCGTTATGCCCTCCAGCGCCGGCGATGCCGCCGGTCTGCTGAATGCCGCCTTCGAATCGCGGCGCCCGACGGTCTTCCTCTATCCGAAGGCCGTACTCAACAATTCCGACGGCCGCACTTCCGAGGATCTGGACAAGCACTTCGTCCATCCCGGCCTGTCGCGCCATGTTACCCGCGGCCGCGACATCACGCTCGTCAGCTACGGCAACACGGTTTCGCTCTGCGCCAATGCCGCGAGCGCTTTCGAGGCCCAGGGCTTTTCCGTCGAGGTGATCGATCTGCGCTCGATCTCGCCGTGGGACGAGAAGGAAGTGCTGGCGAGTGCACGGCGCACCCGCCGCCTGATCGTCGTACATGAAGATAACCGCACCGTCGGCATGGGCGCGGAAATCATTGCCACCGTCACCGAAAAGACCGATGTGCCTGTTGTCGTGCGCCGGCTCGCGCGCTCGGATGCGCACATCCCCTTCAATTTCCGTAATCAGCTTGAGACCCTTCCCTCCTATCGCAAGCTGGTCGACCTGATGGCTGAAGTGCTTGAATGCGAGGTTACCTGGCACGAAGAGGATGACAGCGGCCCGACGGCAGCGATCAAGGCGATCGGCTCCGGGCCCGCCGACGAGAACGTCCTCGTGACCGATATACTCGTCAAGCCCGGCGACAAGATCGAAGTCGGCCAACTGGTGGCCGTCGTCGAGGCGACAAAAGCCTCTGTCGAGATCTGCGCCAATATCGGCGGCGTCGTACAGGAGGTCTTCGCCAAGATCGGCGACCAGATCGCCACCGACAGCCCACTTCTGACTGTCGACGCCAATCGCGACCTTAGCGAGCAGAACTTCGCGCTCGCCTCCGAAATCCAAAACAAATTCGTGCTGCGCCGCCTGAAATCGCATGTCATCCCGGCGCTGCGCCGCCATACCGGCAGCTTCTCGGAAGTCGTCATCAACGGCATTGGCATCGCGACCGGCGCCCGCCGCGTCACCAACGAAGAAATCATCCATAACTGGCCGAACCGCCGCGCCGACGAAATCCTCGCGTTGACGGGCATCAAGAGCCGCTTCTGGGTCGGGCCTGAAGAAGGCACGCTGAGTCTTGCCACGAAGGCGGCGCGTGATCTTCTCAAGCAGAACCAGATGTCGATCCACGATGTCGATCTGGTGATCGCCGCCACCGGAACGCCCGACATCGCCACGCCGTCGCTCGCAAGCCGCGTCGCGGTTGCCGTCGCCGAAGACGGCGTGCGGCCTTCGCTTGCGGCCTATGACATGGGTGCCGCCTGCTCCGGCTATCTCTATGCGTTGCAGCAAGCTTATGATTTCATTGCACAACAGAACGACGCCAAGGTGCTCATCATCACCTCGGAAGTCCTGTCGCCGCTGCTCGACATGAACGATTTCTCCACCGCAATCCTGTTCGGCGATGCAGCGACCGCCAGCCTCGTAACCAGCCGCGATATGGCGCGCAACCCGCTCTTCACCGCGAGCCGCCCGATCGTCAGCGGCCGACCGGAGCCGGGGGACCTGCTCTATGTTCCGCTTCCGGACGATGGCGTCATTGCCATGAACGGCCGCTCGGTCTTCACCGAAGCGGTGCATTCGATGACCCGCTCGATCGAAAACGCCTGCGTCGATGCCGGCATCGAGCTTGCCAATCTTGATCTGCTGGTGCCGCACCAGGCCAACCAGCGCATCATCGACACGATTGCCAAACGCAGCGGCCGCCCGGCTCTCAGCGTCATCGAGACCTATGGCAATACCAGCTCGTCAAGCATTCCGCTTGCCATGCTGCATGTCGCCAACGAACACTCAGAGCCGCTCAATCTCGGCCTAGTGGCCTTCGGCGGCGGCATGACGGCAGGTGCTGCAATCGTGCGGACCGTGAAGTAACCGCGGTTCCTCCCCAACGCTCCACTCAAAGATTCCATACAGCGCGGCCGATTGGCCGCGCTTTTCATATGGTTTTTTCGCGCCCAATCACTACATATACGCGAGCTCACAACTTGCATGATCGCCCATAGGCGGAGAGAAGTATCAAATTTCTGCAACCTATGCGGCCCATCATTCATTACAATTCATTCATGTTTGACGCCACGCTCCCTTGAAAAGCACCGCAGCGGTGCTTTACTTGATAGCCATGGCAAAGACACACGCACCAACGCACCGCTCTCGTCTGCGATATGATCTCGCTCCCGATGACGAAGCGCGGCAGGCTCTGGACGAGACCTTTGCCGCATACGGGCAGATGATGAAACTCCTGGGCGAAATCGTTCCGGACAGAGCCGGAGCAAATCTCGTCACGCTTCACGATCTTGCCTATGAGACGATCCGCGAACGCACCGCTTTGCCCGCGCGCCTCGTGACGCTCGGCCTGCGTGATTTTGCGGCCAATCGAAGCGGGCTTGCCGATTGGAACCGGCTGCCGCTCGACGAAAAGCTCTTTGCCATCAAGGGTCCGTCAGACCTGACAATCTCGACGGTGCGCGGCCGTGTCGCCGTGCCCTTCGACGTGGCCGGCTATTTCAAAGGCTGGGACAGCAATATCCCCGCCTATCTGATCGCCGATGGAGGCCACTACGCGATTCACATCGGGGTAACACCAAACTCTCCCCGAACGGAGGATAACATGACGATGCATGAAGGCATTCTTTCCCGCATGGGACGACTGATCGCAGGCCTCGCCAATGCCGCAGTCGACACCGTAGAAGGCGCCAACAAGGTCGCCGTCATCGAGCAGGCGCTGCGCGAGATCGACGCCGCCGCCGATGAAGCGCGTGCCGATCTAGGCAAGGCGCGCGCCGAGGAATACCGCATCCGGAGCCGCCGCAGCGAAATCGGCGCCGATCTCGACGCGCTCGACGCCAAGATCCGGCTTGCGATCACGGCCGATCGCGAAGACCTCGCCAAGGCCGGCGTCGCGCGCCAGATCGACCTCGAGGCGCAGACCGCCGCGCTCGACAAGGCGCTCGCGGATGCGAACGCACAGATCGACGACGGCCAGAAGGCACTTCAGGCTGTTCTTGCCACCCGCCGCGAGGCGGAAGCACGGCTTGTCGATTTCAAGCGCAGCATCGCCCGCCATGCTCGCGAGGAAGCAACGGGCGAAAATCCACGGCCGACAGCGGCCGCCGGTGCAGCCCGCGCGGCGGCGGCCGTTTCCCGATTGACCGGCGTACCCTCGGGCGAGCCCGCAACAAGCGCCGAGCTCGATGAGCTCGACCGCCTGCATCGGGAGCAGGCCATCGAAGCACGCCTTGCCCGCTTCAAGGCCAGCGGCCAGTAACCGATGCACCTGTTTCTCGCACCCGAATGTGCGCCCTTTGCCATCGCGGCAATGATCCTGATCGGACTAACGGCAATCGAAATCCTGTCGATGCTGCTTGGCTTTTCGCTAAGCGAACTCATCGGCAAGCCGCATTTCGAAGGTCACGATGGTGTGCTCGCCGGCCTGCTGTCCTGGATCAATATCGGTGGCGTGCCGCTGCTGATCCTGATCATGCTGGCCCTCGGCATCTTCGCCGTGACGGGTTTTGCCATCCAGACCGTGGCCGACGTGATCTGGGGACCGCTGCCGGCGATCGTTGCCTCAGTGCCGGCCCTCGCCGTCACGATCCCTCTCGTCCGGGGCTCGACGCGAACGATCGCAAGGATCGTGCCGCGCGACGAGACCTACGCCGTCGAGGCCGATGACTTCGTCGGTCGCACGGGCACGGTTTCCATCGGCCCTCTGGATCAAGGCCTGCCTGGCCGCGTCAGCGTCAAGGACGCGCATGGCAACTGGCATCAGTTGCGCGCCAGCGCCGCCAAGGGTGAAAGCCCTTTGCCGATCGGCGCCCAAGTTCTGCTTGTCGACCGCAAGGCCGACATCTTCATCGCAGTTTCCGCCCCCTCGGATCTCGTGAGGTCCGATGACAAATCCTCTACGGAGCAACCTTCATGAACGGCCTTTACGACCTTATTCTTCCCACAGGCATAGGTCTCGTCCTGATCCTCGGGATCGGCTTCGTCCTTGCCTCGCTCTATGTCCGCTCGAGCCGCGATGAGGCCTATGTGCGCACCGGTCTCGGCGGCCAGAAAGTCGTGCTCGACGGCGGCTCCGTCGTGCTGCCGATTTTCCACTCGATCGCTCGCGTCAACCTCAAGACGCTGCGCCTGGAGGTCCAGCGCGGCGAGAATGATGCGCTGATCACCAAGGACCGCATGCGCGTCGATATCGGTGCCGAGTTCTATGTCCGCGTCAAACCGGACAGCTCCTCGATCGCTCTTGCCGCCCAGACGCTCGGCAATCGCACCAACGACAGCGAACAGCTGCGCCAGCTGATCGAAGCGAAGTTCGTGGACAGCCTGCGCTCGGTGGCGGCCACGATGAGCCTCGATGCCCTGCAGGAACAGCGCATGGATTTCGTCAAGGCCGTGCAGGATGCGGTCGGCTCCGACCTGCAGTCCAACGGTCTCGAACTGGAATCCGTGTCGCTGACGCGCCTCGACCAGACCGATATCAAGCACTTCAACGCCAACAACTTCTTCGATGCGCACGGTCTCGCCGCGCTGACCCGCGTCACCGAGGCGCGCAAGAAGGAGCGTAACGAAGTCGTCCGCGATACCGAAGTCGCGATTGCCCAGAAGGACCTGGAGGCTCGTCAGCAGTCGCTCGCGATCGAGCGGACGAAGCGCGAGGCGGAACTAAACCAACAGCGCGACATCGCCAACAAGTCCGCCGCCACCCGCGCCGAAACCGCTCAGCAGGAACAGGCCGCCAAGCGCGCGGAAGAGGAAGCCCGCATCGCCGCCGAGCAGGCGATCGCCGAACGCGAAGCTGCGGCAAAGCAGGCCCGCGAATCCGCCAACATCGACTCGACCCGCGCCGTGCAGCAGCGCGACACCGAAGCCCGCCGCGATATCCAGATCGTCGCACAGGAAAGCGCTATCGCGGTTGCCAACAAGAGCCGTGAGGAGTCTGAAGCCAAGGCAAAGGCAGAAGCCGCTCGCGCACTCGCTATCGCAGCCGAGGAAAAGGTCGGCACCGCCAAGGCGGTCGAGATCGCCGAACGTGAGAAGCAGATCGCCGTGATCGATGCGCAGAAGCGCGCCCAAACCCAGGCAACCGCCGTCACCATCGCTGCAGAAGCCGAAAAGCAGGCCGCGACCGACCAGGCCGACGCCATCAAGACGCTGGCAACGGCAGAAGCCGACGCTGCGATCATCAAGGCCAAGGGTATTCTCGAAACCGGTAAGGCGACGGCCGAGAGCGAAGCGCTGCTCAACGAAGCGCGCAACAAGCTCAGCCCCGCCATCATCGAATTCGAGATCACCCGCGAGCGCATCCGCATCGTGCCCGCCGCCCTTGCCGAAGCGGTCAAGCCGATCGAAAAGATCTCCGATATCCGGATCTTCGACACCGGCGGCATGCTCGGCCGCAATGGCAACGGTGCGGGCGGCGGCAGTGGCGTCGGCCTTGGCGAAGGTCTTGCCGGCCAGCTACTCTCCTACCAGGCCAACAAGCCGATCCTCGACCGCCTGCTGAAGGAGGCCGGCTTCGATGGCGACAATGCCATCTCGGCCCTGCTTGGCAATCTCGATGGCAAGACCAACGCTGCACAGCCCGAGGAAGAGGAATATTACGACGACGCCGAAGAGACGGATAAACCTGCCTAACGGCTGCTGATCGTCAGCAAACACAAAACCCCGGAATTCCTTAGGGATTCCGGGGTTTCCGTTAAATTAAACGGCCGATGAGATCAGGGTTTCGGGCGATTTCTGAACGCCTCGGCTTCGGCGTAGAACTTCTTTTCCCATTCCTTGTGGTTGTCGAGACCTTCCTTGATGAAGGGGGTGAAAATCGCCAGGTTCATCAGGGCCCAGTTGACGAAACGAGCCGGGAATTTCAGCGGCTTGACGAAATCGACGAAGAGCACCACGCGCGTCTTGTCGGAATGATTCCAGGCTTCGTGCTCATAGGCATCGTCGAAGATCAGCGCCTTGCCTTCCTGCCAATGGCAAACCTGCTTGTCGACGCGGATGGCGAGCTTCTCGTTCGGTTCCGGCACGATGAGGCCGAGATGCAGGCGCAACACGCCGTTATAGGGGCCGCGGTGAGCCGGAAGATGCTTGCCTGGTTCGAAAATCGAGAACATGGCCGTCGTCAGGCCGGGGATCTTCTGCACGGCTGCCCAGGTATTCGGGCATGCCTTGATGTTCTGCTCCGACTTCACGCCGAAGCCGAGGAGGAAGAAGGTCTTCCAGCGCGTATCCGTCGAAATGGTCTTCACGTCGGTGGAGATGTCCTGGAAGGTCGGCAGCTCGCTCTGGCGCAGCAGCACTTTTTCGAGCTCGGCGCGGATGGCCGGAAAATCTTTTTCTATCTCGGCGGCCCAGGGGAAAGTCGCTGTGTCATAGACCGGCGGATTGCCGAGCTTGGCATATTTCAGGTTGAGGCTTTCGGCCCAGGCAACGATGCCCATGAAAAAGCGGGTCATGGCGCTCGGGCGGTCCATCGGCGCAATGCCGGCGGTGCCGAAGGTCTGTTCCGGAGCAGGAGATTGGTTGGAAGTGGGAGCAGGTGCGCTCAAGGGACTCTCCGTCATGTCTGTCTTTTGGGGCGGTGCGGTCCGGGAGGAAGTTACGCGAGGAATCCGCATGCGAATCCCGGAGCGAGAACAGGCTTGTCATTGGGAGTGCTTTGCCTGTGCTTATCCTGATCGACGCCCGACTCCTTGTGTTATGCGGTGATCTTAATAGGCGATTATATGAGTTGATTAGTCGAATTTCGCAAGAGAGTCCGTTCGCAACGAGCGGTGGTTTGTCGTGGAATAAATCTCTGCGATTCTCGAGAGGGATTCACCCCATAATCGGCAAAAATGCGGCGAAATCTGCCGATCTCCAATCACTAAGCTGTTTGACCCTGAATTATTAGCCGGACAATTGCAAGCCCTGCTATCACGGCTGCAATCGACAGGAAAACGGACAGGCCGATATAGGCAATGGCCGGCATCCATTGGCCCCGCTCCCAGAGCACGACGCTCTCCAGCGCAAAAGTCGAAAACGTCGTGAATCCACCTAGAAGGCCTGTTGTCAGAAACAACCGCATCTCCTGCGACATACCGCCGCGAAAAGCGAAATACTCCGTCAGCAGCCCCATGATGAAGGCACCAAGCACATTGATGATCAATGTGCCGAATGGAAACTCGATCCCGAGCAGGCGGGCAGCAAGCTCGTTGATACCGAGACGGAATGCACCGCCCAATCCGGCACCGAGAAACACGACAAGATAGAGCACGACAACCTCCAGCCGTCCTTGCGTCAAACCTTTCCGACCTTATGGGCATTTTCCCGCCGCGTCTTCAAGCCGCGCTCGCGAATATGGCGAAGCGGCGTGTCGGCTGGGATGTTATCGGAAGCAGCGCTTTTCGCGATGCCAAGCCGTTGCGACAGATAGATGCTGGTGTGGCCGCTGCAGATATAGGCAAGGAAGCAGGCGACAGCGAGGTAGACGGTATGCGTCGCGCCGAAGAGCTCTATGCCCATGATCATGCAGGCAAGCGGCGTATTGGTTGCGCCGGCAAAGACGGCGACGAAGCCCAACGCAGCAAAGAGGTCGACGGGCGCACCGAGAATGGCGGCAAGCGCATTACCGAGCGCGGCACCGATGAAGAACAAGGGCGTCACCTCGCCGCCCTTGAAGCCGGCGCTCAACGTTACGATGGTGAAGACCGCCTTCCAGAACCAGCTCCAGTAATCGACGCGGGCGGGATCGAAGAAGCCGAAGATCGTCGCATCGTCTGGGTTGGGCGACCAGACGCCAAGCCCCAGATATTGCCGCGCGCCGAGCAGGTAAACGAGACCGATCAAGATCGCACTGGCGATGACAGGCCGTAACGGCGCGTAGGCGCAGAACCGCTTGAATGCCGCCGACGCAGCATGCGAGAGCTCGCTGAAGCAACGTGCGGCCAAGCCGAAGATGACACCGGCAAGCCCGACCTTGATGAGCAGCAGCGCATCGAGATGGAACGTGCTGGCCGGAATGCCTGAGAGATAACCGATGTGGTACTGGATATGCTCGATGCCCCAGGCGTGGCAAGTCCAGTCGGCCGCGATCGCTGCCGCAAGGCTCGGGATCAGCGCTTCATATTGCATCCGCCCGATCGTCAGGACTTCGAGAGCGAAGACGGCACCGGCGATCGGTGTGCCGAAGACCGCGCCGAAGCCCGCGGCGATACCCGCCATGAGGAGGATGCGGATCTCGGCGTGGGTGAGCCGGAACACCTTTGCAAAGGCGCTGGCAATGCTGCCGCCGAGCTGCACCGCCGTCCCTTCCCGACCCGCCGAACCGCCGACGAGATGCGTCAGGACCGTCGAGACCAGGATAAAGGGAGCCATGCGCAGCGGCACGCCGCCGCCGGGCTCATGGATCTGGTCGACGATCAGATTGTTGCCGCCCTCCGAACCACGGCCGAAACGTTGATAGACCAGCACCATGAGGAAACCGGCAACCGGCATCAGGAAGATCAGCCAGGGATGGTCGAAACGTTCGGCCGTCGCTTTGTCGAGGCTCCAGAGGAACAGCGCACAAAGCGAGCCGACGACCACAGCCATCGGCACCACGAGAACTATCCATTTGAAAAGACTGCGAAATTGCTGAAAACGATGATGAAAATAGGCGGATACGGACATCAGTTTGCCCCTCCCGCGAAGCCGACACACGGTCTTCCGGGGACAGTGAACAAGAAACAAAAGTGGGATAACGGTAAGATAATAGGCATGACTCTACTCCTTCGCCTTTTAGGCGCATTGAGTAGGAGTCATCAGCTTCCCTGGGAAAATCAGAGCAGCGGTTCGGCCACCAAGGCCCGGCAGAAATCCATTACCGTTATATTTTTCATACAGAAACAGGCCCATCGCTGTCAACGGGCAGCAGCCGTCACACCGCCCGGGCAATCATCTCGATCGGCGCAAGCAGGCCGCCCTCGACCGACACGTTGACGTTGCTCATGCGCTCACCAGCCCGCGGGCCCATCAGCGTCCGGACACCCTGGTCTCGCACCTCGCCCGCCGCAGCGGCCCTGGCGCGCGCTTCATGTGCCAATCGGATTGCGAGAGCACTACGATCCTGCTCGATCTCCACTGTGAAGCCGGCTTCGTCAAGCAGATGGCGATATATATCGGGGCTGCGGACGAAGCTCGTTTCCAACTCCATAGCCCAGGGCATCGGAAAGGGGAGCGTTCCCTCGCGCATCTGCATGATCTCATAAAGCCCGAAACGACCGCCGGGCTTGAGAATGCGCCTGACCTCGGAAAACAGTCTCGCCTTGTCCTCTATATTCATGCCGACGTGAATGAGCGTCGCACGATCGAAACTGCCGCTCTCGAAAGGCAATGCCAACGCGCTGCCCTGCCGGAAGGAAACCAGATCCTCCAGACCGCAGCGGGCCGTCAGCGAATTGGCGACCTGAACGAATTCTTCGGTGAGATCGACGCCCGACACGATGCATCCGTAGGAGTCGGCAAAATGGCGGGCAGGCCCGCCGAGTCCGGAGCCGATATCGGCAAGACGCAGGCCGGCGGAAAGATCGAGATCCCTTGCGAAATCCACTGTGGCCGCGTGACGACCCAGATGGAATTCATCGACATCAGCCAGATCGCGGATGCGAAGATTATCGATATCCTTGCCATCGGCGGCAAGCGTTTGCAGGATCGCCGTTTCCAGCGATCCGTGCGTATAGTGGCTGGCAACTTTTTCCTCGGTAGACATGCGTGCACTCCCAAGGCCTTGCCTGAAGGCTGCCTATGATATCAGACCTTCAGTTCGCGCCGTTCAACTTCAGTCACCATGGCAAGATCCAGCACGCGCTGCAAGTTCGCAGCGTGTCTGAAGCTCGGATCCTGGCTGCTGCCGGTCATGACAGCATCAGCAAAGCGCTGATAGTTGGTCTGGACCGGCGGCACATCGAGAACACGCCACGTCGCCGTTTCCGTGTCATCGCCGAGGCAACCGCGCAGTTCGGAACCATTCGGGCTATGCGACACTTCCAGGCCGCCGCGCTCGCCATAGATGCGCAGCTTCAGCTCGTTCAGGTGCCCCGTCGCCCAGCGGCTCGCATGCACGACTCCGAGCGCGCCGTTGGCGAAATCGACCGACATCGAGAAGCTGTCATTCGCATCGAGCGTATATTCGCCGATGCGCTCGCCGGGAGCCTTCGCGAAGGTCTTGAGACGGGCAAAGACGTGATCGATATCGGTCGCGGCGCCATAGGCGGCGAAATCGAGGATATGGATGCCGATATCACCGAGAACGCCGTTCGAGCCGTGGCCCGTCGACAGACGCCAAAGCCACTTGGACTCGCTGCGCCAGTCGCCCCAGGCCTTGGAGACGAGCCAACTCTGGAGGTAGGACGCCTCTACGTGCTTGACCGTGCCGATCTCGCCCGAAATCACCATCTCGCGCGCCTTCTGCAGCTGCGCGACATTGCGATAGGTCAGGTTGACCATGTTGACGACCCCTGCCCTTTCGGCAGCTTCCGTCATTTCAAGCGCCTTTTCATAATTCTCCGCGAGTGGCTTCTCGCATAGAACATGCTTGCCAGCGGCAAGCAGCGGCAAGGTCGTCGGATGGTGCGCCTTGTCCGGCGTGACGTTGGTCGCCGCATCGAACTCGCCCCAGGTGAGCGCCTCGTCGAGCGACGAGAAGCGCTTCTTGATATCGAACGTGTCGCAGAAGGCGGTGAGCCTCGTCGCATCCGTATCGACGGCGCCGACGATTTCGACGCCAGGAATGCGGGCGAAATGCTCCACATGGTTCTTCGCCATGCCGCCCGTGCCAACTACTATGAGACGCATCTGATACCTCAGCGATAACCGGCTTCGCCGGCCTGGTGCAGTTTCGGGCCGCGTTCGACGATCGGCTCCAACGCTTTTTCGACCGGCACATTCGGCGCATCATGGATGCTGGCCTGGGTACCGAGCGGGTTGTGGGCCCACTTCACGGAATTGATCAGGACCTTCTGAACGGTGCCGTTGTGATAGGTCGGGTAGGTCTCGTGGCCCGGACGGAAATAGAAGATGTTGCCGGCGCCGCGACGCCAGGTCATGCCCGAACGGAAGACCTCGCCACCCTGGAACCAGGAGATGAATACGGTTTCCAGTGGCTCCGGAACGGAGAACTGCTCACCGTACATCTCCTCGTTCTCAAGCTCGAAATGCTCGCCGAGGCCGGCTGCGATCGGATGGCGGGGGTTGATGACCCAGAGGCGCTCCCGCTCGCCGGCTTCGCGCCACTTCAGTGCGCAGGGCGTACCCATTAGGCGCTTGAATACCTTGGAGAAATGGCCCGAATGCAGGACGATGAGGCCCATACCCTCCCAAACACGCTTGGCGACGCGCTCGACGACCTCGTCCTTGACGGCGCCGTGATCCTTGTGGCCCCACCACAGAAGGACGTCGGTATCCTTCAGACGGGCTTCGCTGAGACCATGCTCCGGCTCCTGCAACGTTGCAGTGGTTGCCTCGATACTGGCATCGGCATTCAGCGCCTTGGCGATGGTGTTGTGCATGCCTTCCGGATAGATCTCGGCGACGACCTTGTTTGTTTGCTCATGAATGTTCTCGCCCCAAACGACGGCACGAATAGTCATTACGGCACTCCTCTAATACCATTAGGATTGAATAGGTTATGCGATCCAAAGCGCTTTGGGAAAGCGCCGCATTTCAAGCCTTCATCAGCCCGTTGGACCCAAGACATAATGGGTTCAAAGCGATTTGACAAAGGCAAAAACGACCATGAACAACACCTCTGTTTTCAGTGCGACACGGACTTTGAAAAGAGGTTGACGACGAGCACTCCGGCGATGATCAACGCAAGACCGATGATCGCGGCGAGATCGAGCTTCTGCCGGAAAAGCACGACGCCCACCATCGAAATCAGCACGATGCCGAGTGCGCTCCAGATAGCATAGGCGATGCCCACCGGAATGACCCGCAACGTTACCGAGAGGCAATAGAACGCCGCCGTATAGCAGATCACCAGAACGACCGTCGGGCCGAGGCGCGTAAACTGCTGCGACATCTGCAATGCCGTCGTGCCGATCACTTCAAGCACGATCGCGACCAGCAGCATTGCATAGACCGATGCGTTCGCCATTCCATTATCTCCGATAGGACTAGAGCTGAGTGAGCTCGATCAGCCGGTCGATCAGCCTTTGACGGGCACTCTCGTCCATGTCGTGGCTGCCGAGCAGGTCGGCAAGCCAGATCCCATCGGCCGCCAATCTGACGATCGCCGCATCCACCGAGGAGTCCGTGCCGACATATTCTTCGCTGCGCTCGCGTACCCATGCGTGCCACCGCTGCCGCAATTGCGGTTCGGTGAGCAGCACCATCGTCACCTGTGCCCAATCCTTGGTGCCCTGCGGTTGGTCCCGCAGCGCCAGGCAGGCATGCAGATAAGCGCGTGTAAAGCGGCCATGCGGCAACGGATCGGCCCGCATTGCTTCCTCGATTGCAGCGTCCAACCGCTCCAGCAGGCTGTCGAACAACGCTTCCAACAGCATGTTCTTGCTGGGGAAGTGATGCAGCAATCCACCCTTGCTGACACCGGAGGCGCCGGAAACGGCATCCAGCGTCACCGCCGTCATCCCTTTTTCGGAAGCAAGCCGCGCCGCTACCTCCAGCAACTGCTGGCGGACGAACAAAGGTTGCTTCTTCCTATGGTGCGCAGTGGACATGGCGACATAACATACCAGTTGGACGGTTTCGTCAACGCTCTAATCGGTAGTGTCTAGGCCTAATTGTTTGTGGATGATCTCGTGTTGTTTCCTCCTCAGTTTACGGAATGATGAGCCGCATCCTTTTCATCGAAGATGCTGACCTTCGTTGCCTCCACCACAAAAGCGATCGGCGAGCCGGTGGTGATCGTCGTCATGCCGGGATCGGTACCGATGATCTTCGAACCATCCTTGAGCCGGACGTGAACGAGCGAACGGTCGCCCAGGCGCTCCACGGTTTCGACCTGGCCGCCGATATCGCCCTTTTCGGCCGTCGTAACGACCAGATGCTCCGGCCGGATGCCGAGCGTCAGTCCTGAATTCGAGAGACCATTGAGCGCTATCGCCGTTTTGATGACAGAGCCATCCGGCAGCGTTGCCGTCGCCAGCCCGCCTGCCTCGCCAACGCCAGCTATGTTGATAAAGTTCATGCCGGGTGAGCCGACGAACTGGGCGACATAGCGCGTTGCCGGGCGCGTATAGATCTCGACGGGGGTCGCCACCTGCTCGATCTTCTTGTTGTTCAAGAGCACGATACGGTCGGCGAGTGTCATCGCCTCAACCTGGTCATGCGTCACGAACACCATCGTTGCGCCCAGCCGCTCGTGAAGCTGCGCCAGTTCCACGCGCGTACGTGTGCGCAGGCCGGCATCAAGGTTGGAAAGCGGCTCGTCGAACAGGAACACATCCGGCTCGCGCACGATGGCGCGGCCGATCGCGACGCGCTGCCGCTGGCCGCCCGAGAGCGCCGAAGGCTTGCGATCCAGCAGATGCGGCATTTCCAGGATCTTCGCGGCTTCCTCGATGCGTCTTGCGATCTCGTGCTTGGGCGTTTTGATATTTTTCAAGCCGAAGGACATGTTGTCGCGAACCGTCATGTGCGGATAGAGCGCGTAGGATTGAAAGACCATCGACACGCCACGCTCGCCGGGCGGCAGCTGATCGACTCGGCGGCCGCCGATCCAAATCTCGCCGCTGGTGATGGTCTCGAGACCCGCAATCATGCGCAGCAAGGTCGACTTGCCGCAGCCCGAGCCTCCAAGGAAGACGACGAACTCGCCGCGCTCGATCGTCAGATCGATGTCGTTCAGAACCTGCACGGCACCGAAATGCTTGGTGAGGGATTTGATATTGATACCTGCCACGTTACGCCTCCTGCGGAAAATCGAATTTATCGAACTTGCCATTCGTCGCGCCCCGCCCGGCGGCTTTCGCCGAACGGGGCTTCCGCATTGGTTATTTGACGGCACCGACCGCGACACCGCGCGTGAGGGTCCGTTGGAAAATAAGGAAGAAGATGATCGTCGGCGTTATGCCGAGCAGCGAAGCCGCGGCAATTGCCGTCGGGTCCTGGGTATTGGCGCCCGACAGCACGCCCATGGCGACGGAGACCGTCTGGTTGTTGTTGGAAACGAGGAATACCAGCGGGATCAGGAATTCGTTCCAGGTCCAGATGAAGAAGAAGGTTGCAAGCACCGCAAGCGTCGGCCTCAGCACCGGCACGATCACCATCCACAGGATCTGCCAGCGGCTGGCATTGTCGATCTGCGCCGCCTCGATGATCTCGCGCGGGAAGGTCGCCAGCACCGAAGACAAAAGATAGGTCCCGAATGCGGTATGCAGCACGCCGATGATCAGGATAACCGAGAGCATCGAGTCGAACAGGCCGACCTGCTTCGACATATAGTAGAGCGGATAGACCAAAGCCTCCTGCGGCGCCATGATGGATATTAGCAGCAGGACGAGAAGCCCTTGCCCGCCGCGCACCCGGCCTATGCCGATGGCATAGGCATTCAGGAGACTTAGGACGACGGCCAGAATGGCTGTGCATCCGCTGATGAGAACGCTGTTGAAGAGCTTCCGGGGAAAATCGACGGTCGCCCAGAAGTTCTTGAGTGCCGTCAGATCGAAGCTGTGCGGAAGAGCAAGCGGGCCATTGGCGGCATAATCGGAGGGTGTCTTGATGGCGTTGACTGCCGCGAGAAAGAACGGAAAGAGAGTGCCGGCAAGGAAAACCAGGAGAATGCCCAGAACGACCCAGCGGCCGAATCCGCTTCTTACGCGATGCTCCGCCGAAACGGTGCTTGTGGAAATCGAGGATGCCGTGGCCATCTCAATGTCCTCCTTCGGCCTGCTTCGACTGCATGCGCAGGAAGAGGATGCCGAGTATGATGGTCATGACGGTCTGCAACGTCGCGATGGCTGCTGCATATCCGACGCGGTTCGTCGTGAAGAAATGGTAGTATGACAGATAGGATGGAACCGTCGTCGCATTATCCGGCCCACCTGACGTCAGAACATAGATCGGCGCGAAGACCTTGAGCGCCGCGATCAGCGTCGTGAGTGCGACGACAAAGATTTCAGGCATCAGCATCGGAATGGTGATGGCGCGAAAACGCGCGAACCAGCTCGCATTGTCGAGCTCGGCCGCCTCGTAGAGCGAGGGATCGACGCGCGCCAATCCGGACATGAAGACGGCCAGGCAATAGCCGACCTGCACCCAGACGATGACGGCCGAAACCGCCCACAGCGCATAGCTTGCATCCCCCAGCCAGTTCTTCGCCATGAAATCGAGGCCGATCGCCTTCAGCACCGCATTGATGATGCCGATTGGGTTGAGAATCCATGCCCACAACACGCCGGCGGCAGTGAGCGGCAGGATCTGCGGCAGGTAGAAGCCTGCGCGAAAGAAGCTCGACCATGTCTCGCCGAATTGCGCACTGATATAGTCGAACAGCACGGCCGCCAGCACGAGGCCCAAAAGAATGGGCACGATCGTCATCGAGATAATGAACAGAAGCGTATGCTGAATGGAGCCCCAAAAAGCGGTATCCTGAAGCAGCCTGGCATAGTTTTCCAGACCGACATAACGCGGCGGGATGACGCCGCCCTTCCACGTGGTGAAGCTGATCGCGAAATTGGCAATCAGCGGAACAAGCACGATAAGAACAAACCCCAGCACGCCCGGGATCATGTAGAGATAGTACCCCGCCCTGCCGGCGCTCTTCGACTTATCCATCGAAATCCTCCAGTCCGATACGGCAAGGCGGCATGAAAGCCGTCTTGCCGTTGTGATTGTCGCCGATGGTGCTATTGCGCTGCCTGCACGTCGTCGTAAGCCTTCTTCAGGCGCGCCACGAACTGATCAGGCGTGGTCGAACCGTTGACCAGGCCGGTGGTGGCTTGGATCAGCAGTTCGTAATAGCCGGGCACCGGCCAGTCCGGGTAGAAGCCGAGACCGCCCTTGCTGGAGATCTGGTTGAAGAGTTCGACATTGCGCTTGCCGACTTCGTCGGTGACCGTGGCCGGATCGGCGGCGATGGCAACGCCACCGAGATTTGCCTGTAGGTTTTGGTTTTCCTTGCTCAGGACGAGATCGATGAACTCGTAGGAGAGATCCTTGTTCTTGGCACTCTTCGGCACCATGAACAGGTTACCGGTCGAGCCCACGCTGTACTTCGTGGTCGGGAAGATGAACTGGCTCCACTTGAAGTTCTTGATCGAGCTCGCGAAGTTACCGTTGTTCCAGGTGCCGCTGACGAACATCGGAGCTGTGCCCGAGGAGAAGAGATTGTCGGCGCCGCCGGTACCCTTCAAGCCGGTCGAATCCTTCGAAATATAGCCTTTGCTTACCCAATCGGCGATCTTCTGGGCGGCGAACAGGAAGGGTTTGGTATCAAGCGGCGCCTTAAGCCCCTGATAGTTCTTGACCCAGGTATCGTCAGCCTGCGTCAGTGCAAGCGTATAGACTAGATGCTGCGCGTTGGAATCCACCGTACCATAGGCAAGCGGCGTAATGCCCTTCTTCTTGAAAGTGTCCAGCGCGGCTTCGAACTCGTCCAGCGTGGTCGGCACTTTCACGCCGTTAGCCTGGAACATGTCGATGTTGTAGAAAACCGAAACGAATTCGCCATAAACGGGAATGCCGATAATCGGACCGGAACCGTAGATGCCGTTGCCATCGTATTTGCTGAGCTGGCTATTGGTTTCATTGAGGATCTTGTCCCAGCCGCGCGATTTGAATTGATCGTCGAGCGGCGTCAGCAGGCCCTGCGAGGCGACGAGGCCTGCGGTGGCATTGCCCTTGTTGTATTCAAGCACATCCGGCGCCTGATCCGAATTGAGGATGAGGCTGCCAGCCTTCTGCAATTGCTCGAACGTCTTCTGTTCGAAATTGATCGTGACGTCGGGATGCTTGGCTTTCAGCTCTTCGAGCGCCTTGGTCCATGCCTTGGCCTGCGAAGTATCCGGCAGTTCGAACCACCAGACGTTAAATGTCTTGCTCTGGGCTTGCGCTACACCGGCAGCCAACAGAAGCGACATGCCGGCTGTGATCGCCAGCTTCGAAAAAATATTCATATATTCTCCTCCACCATGCGAACCGTGACGGTATCTGTCCGATGACATGGCCCGCGCTGCCATCGGCGTTTTCCTCTTATCTGCACCAAGCGCCCGCCTGTCACATGGGACAAGGAGCGGACGCTCGGCAGTTCCTCCGTTTGGGTACCCGTCCTGCCCGAAACATCAGACGCTCCGGGCACTTCATTAACGCACAACTCGCCTCCTAAATCGATGCAGATTCGCAAATGCGCGCTTTACTCGACGAAATCACCACCCCGGCTTGCCTTGAGATAGTTCAGGCCGTGAACCTGGCCAGTCATTTCGAGCGCATCGCGATAAACCGGGTCATGCCAGCCCTCGATATCGATGGAACCGGACCAGCCCGCCAAGCGCAGCTCGGAAATGATGTCGGTCCAGTTGCTGTCACCAAAGCCCGGCGTGCGCATGAAGACGAATTTCTCCTTGCCGAAGATGCCGTGCTCCTTGATGACATCCCAACGGATCGTCGCATCCTTGCCGTGGACGTGGAAAATCTTTTTCGCCCATTTGCGGATCTGCGGCAGCGGCTCGATCAGATAGACCATCTGATGGCACGGCTCCCATTCCAGGCCGAGATTGTCGTCCGGAGTTTCGTTGAACATCAGCTCCCACGCATCCGGATTATGCGCGATGTTCCAATCGCCGGTCGCCCAATTGCCGTCCATGGCGCAATTTTCGAAGGCAATCTTGATGCCCTTGTCGGCGGCCCGCTTGGCAAGCTCGCTCCAGACCTGCTTGTAGCGTGGCAGGCTATCGGTGAGTGGTTGGTTGCGGATACGGCCGGTGAAGCCGGCAACGCAAGTCGCACCAAAATAATGGGCGTTGTCGATGCAATCCTTCCAGCCCTGCAATGTCTGCAGGTCCATCTCGCGCTCTTCAAGCGGATTGCCGAACATGCCGAGGGTAGAGATGGTGATGTCGCGATCGCCGATGGCTTCGCGGCAGCGCTTACCGAGTTCCGCAAGGTTCTGGCCGTTGGTGCTCTGCCAGAAGAAGGGCTCGAAGCTCTCGAAGCCCAGATCGGCGATCTTGGCAATGTTCTGGGCAGCATCCTCGTTCGTTGCCCTGATCATCGTGCCGATGCGGATGGCCTTTGCCGGATTTGTCATAATGTCACTGTCCTTGTGCTGAAATGTCGACGCGCTGACCTGTCTTGGCGCTCTCGATCGCGCCTAGAACCATGGCAAGGCTGCGAATATTGTCAGAGCTCGCCGTCTCGGGCGGCTTACTGGTTTTGATCGCCTCGATGAAGGATGCGATGACGCTGGCGTGGCCGTGCGTCTCCTCTTCGTGCTTCGGTCCGGGAACCTCGATCGGCGTGAAACCATGCAGCAGCCCCGGCTCGTTGCCGGCAACACCAGCCTCGAAATTGTCCTCGCCGTCCCAGGTCAGCATGCCCTTGCTGCCGGTGAGCCGCCATTCACTCTCCCAGCTCGTGCGCCGGCCCTCGGCGCACCAGGAGCCGCGATAGCTGAAGACAACGTCATCGGAAAAGTCGAAGAGCGCATGCGCCGATGCGCCATGCTTGTACCAGGAGCCTACCGGATTCTTTTCGACGCAATAGACCGAAAGCGGCACCTTGCCGGAGACGAAGCGGGCGGCATCGAAGGTGTGGATCGCCATATCGAGCAGCAGAACATTGTCCATTTCCTCGCGGAAACCACCGAAATGCGGACCGAGGAAGAAATCGCAATGAACGCCTGTAAGCGCGCCGATCGCCCCCTCCTCCACGAAACGTCGCAGACGACGGATGCCGGAGATGAAGCGGCGGTTCTGGATGATAGCATGGACCTTGCCAGTTTTAGCGGCTAGCTCGATCAGCGCAGCGCCCTCGGCGAGCGACGTCGCCATCGGCTTTTCGCTCAAGACATGGCAGCCAGCCTTCAACGCTGTCGACACGACATTAAAGCGTGCAGCGGGAATGACGATATCGAAGACGAGATCCGCTTTGGTCGTCGCAATGACCTCGGCGAGATCGGATCCGATGACGGCGCCTTCGAGAGAGAATTCTTTCGCAAGGCTTTCCGCGGTCGCTCGATTGAGATCGACCAGACCGACGATCTGAATGGATTCGGCAAGCGCCGGCGTCGAGGCGATGGCCCTGAGCCAGCCCTTGGACATAGCTCCGCACCCGCACAAAATGGCATTAAATTTCACGATATCCTCCTGCGGGCCGTGCATTACCCCTCATGACACGCGCTCCGTAAACGTTTACGATACTATGCGAAAAGATTTTCCTGTGTCAATAGAGGAGGACTCTGGAAAATGGCGCATGGAGGAAAACTGCGGCCGATGAAGGGAATTCGTCAGCTTGCCGAGCATCTCGATATCTCGATCGGCACGGTATCACGCGCATTGAACGGCAAGCCTGATGTCAACGAGGAGACCCGCAAGCGCGTTCTCGCCGCTGCCGAGCAGCTCGGTTATGTCGCCAATCAATCCGGCCGCAGCCTGCGGCAGGGCACGACCAATGTCATCGGCCTGATGATCCAGTCCAGCCGGGAAACGGTTGAAAACAGCGACAATTTCTTCCTGACCGTGACGGGCGGCCTGCAGAGCGTATTCTCACGCCACAAGCTCGATCTCATCATGCTCCCCTGCCCGCATGACGAGGACCCTTATGAATATCTGAAGCGCATGGTGGCGAGACGGATCGTGGATGCGCTGATCATCTCAGAGACGCAGCGCGTCGACAAGCGTTTCGACCTGCTTGCCAAGGCCAAAATTCCTTTCGCAGCGCTTGGCCGCAGCCTGTCAGGCACGCAGCACCCCTGGGCCGACCTCGATTTTGACGGCGTCGCCAATGCCGCCGTAGACCGGCTCGTCGCGCATGGACATCGCCGTATCGCGGTCAGCGCACCCTCAAGCGACATCAATCTCGGCTTCATCTTCGTCGATGGCTATCGCCGGGCGCTGGAGCGGCATGGCATCGCCTATGATCCCACCCTCGTCATTCGTGCCAAATCGAGCGAGCAAGGCGCTATCAGGTTGCCGACGAGTTGCTGGGCCTTGAAAACGGGCCGACGGCTGTGATCCTCATCTACGAATTGATGGCGATCGGCTTCTACCGGCGCGTGATGGAAGCCGGCATCATCCCTGGGCGCGATATTGCGGTCGTCAGCTTCCGCGAGGCGCCGCGCGCCAAATTCCTGCAGCCGGCGCTGACCTGCTTCCGCACGTCCGTGCACGATCTTGGCGTCGAATTGGCGGAAATCCTGCTTTCCAACATGCCCGCCTATAGTCAGGAATACCCCAGGAAGACACGCCAAACGGTGTGGCCGCTCGAGCTCATCCCTGGGGAAAGCGATGCTTTCCAGCTGACTGCCAAAAAATAGTAGCGCCGAAACGCCGCACCGGCCGCTTGGACAGTTGCGACAGCGCTCTTGAGTTGCCATCTAGGACATCGCAAACAGGGGTCTGGGCTTGAGCGAAGAAACCATCACACTTTACGAAGCGATCGGCGGCGACCGAACTGTGCGGGCGCTGACATCACGCTTTTACGAATTGATGGATACGCTGCCGGAGGCGGCCAATTGCCGTGCCGTGCATCCGCCGAGTCTCGAAGGCTCGCAGGAAAAATTCTACGAGTATCTGACCGGCTATCTCGGCGGGCCGCAGCTCTATGTAGAGAAGCGGGGCCATCCTCGCCTGCGCAGCCGGCATTTCGTCGCCGCCATTGGTCGAAAGGAGCGCGACGAATGGCTGCTGTGCTTCCGCCGCGCCATGGACGAAACCATAGAGAACGAAAAACTGCGCGCCATCATCTGGGAGCCGGTCGAGCGTCTGGCCTTCCATATGCAGAACAGGGAATGAGGAAGATATGACCATCGGCGCAGCAATCCGTCCGGCCACCCTGTTTATCGCCGGCGTCCTCGGCGGCGGCGGTGTGGCGCTAGCCGCAGCCGCAACTCATGGCGGCGACACGCATTTCCTCGGCGCGGCCTCCACCATGAGCCTCGCCCACGCCCCTGCCCTCTTGGCGCTCTATGCCGGCTATGAACGCATCCGCACAGCGCCGATTGCCGCGGTCCTGCTGGGATTGGGAACGCTGATCTTCGCCGGCGACCTCATCAACAGGCATTTCGGCGGAAGTTCGCTGTTTCCGATGGCCGCACCGACAGGCGGAATGGGCATGATCGCCGGCTGGGTCGTGATAGCCCTCGGCGCGTTCCTCAGGGCGAGTCCGACAAAGGCGTAACGCTAGGCCCTTAAGGGCGCTTATATCGGCGCTAATCCCGGCTCAAATGCCTGGAACGACGGCAAAACCTTCGAATTGCGGCGGCCCCCAATAGAGCCGCTTGTTATCGGCCGCGTTGCGATGCGCCATGCGAAAATGTTCGGATTTCGTCCAGTTGATGAACGCCTCTTCGCTGTGCCAGGTCGTGTGCGAGGAAAACAGCGTATAGCCCTCCTCCACGCTGGATTTTCCGCGCAGGAGACGGAACTCGAGAAAACCCGGCACCTCCGATAGGCGGGAATCGCGCCCGCGCCAAACCTCTTCGAATTCGCCCTCCAAACCGATGACGACCTTGAAGCGGTTCATGGCAATGTACATGGCAACCTCGTTCGACGATCAGACCTTCTTGTGATGGGCAACAGTCTTATCTACGGCAGGCCCAAAGGCAACGACATTTGCGCCATTCCGGCTCGCTTCATCGAGTGGCTGCTCCGGCGCCTCTCCCGGCAGCCGCGTCTTCCAAGCCGGAAATGTCGCGACATTGGCCGCCCGCCGTTGTTCCTCGGCGCGACGCATCAGCAATTCATAGAGTTCGGGCACGAGCCCGTCACCGTTCTGTGCGGCCAGCTTGTGCAGGCCGATCAGCATAAACCCGTCAGGGCCGTTATCGATCATCTTGAAGCGTCTCGTTCTTTCATGGTCTGCAGCGCCCGCTCGAGGCTGGATTTGCTGCCATTGCGCAAGGGAATGAAGGCCTTGCCGAACTTCTTGCAGCCCGTCTTCACGCGCAGGCAGGCATCATGGCTGATGCAATCGATCGGGCAGAACACGCAGTCGACCGATGGCAGCACGGTGTCGATGCGAGAGACCGCCTCGCGAAGGCCGCCATCGTGGTGGATCAGTTCAGCACCGAAGTTGCTGGCGATCTGGCGAAGATGCGCCACCTGGCAATCGCGGCCGCCCACATAAAGGAAGCTGCGCACGTCGAGAGTGGATTTTCCGGAACCCTGCGCCGGTGTCTGCGCTTCGCGGCTCTCGCGACCAGAATCCCTCTTCCCCTTACGCGCCATGCATCACCCGTTTGCTGGTTGCTCTTCCACGCTCGATTCCACCAAGCGTGAGGCGACCTTAGTAAACATGAATTTTGGAGTAAAGTATAAAGTTGAGAGTTTTCATCATATTTTAAAGCGCTTGGCAGATGCCCAGTATTTAACCCTTCCAGAACCGGCACACGGCATCTCTAGTTACACCTAACTGACTACCCTCGGGACCTATCGTCCCGTCACCTGCACTTCTTGCGTGAAAGACCAACTCGGCTTGCCCCATTCCGAAGGCAAGGGCGGGAACGGTGCCGCCCTGCGGATACCGCTGGTAACGGCTTCATCCAACTCCGGGAAGCCCGAGCTTCGCGCGATTGACAGGGAGGTCAGATCACCACTCGAACCAATGGTGAGGCGGACACGCACAGTAATGCCAGGCTCGTACTTGGATGAGAGGCGCACAGCTCGGCGGATGCGCGCTTGCACCTTGCCCGGATAATTGGCGACGGCAGCACTACCCGCACCAGTCCGACGAGCATTTGCCTGTGAATTGTTATCGGACTGGGCCGTTTCGGTGCCGTCGGCAGACCCCCTCTTCGAATTGTCCTGATTTTCGTCGCGTGAACCTGACTTTGCCTTAGCGACTTTTGCGACCGGCTTCTTCACTTCCTTCGGCCGTTCAACTGGCTTCGGCTTCTCCACCGGCGTCACAACCTCAGGCGAAGGTTCTGTCGGCTGAGCTTCGGCAACCTGACTATCAACAGGCTGCACCGGTTCGGCGGGCTGGATGACCGTCGTCTCGGCCGGCGCCTGCGTCGCCAAAATCTGCGGCTGCTCAGGCGCGGCTGCGGTGGGCTGGGTCTGCTCCACGGGCTCGACGGGCTCGGCCGTTTGAACCTGCTGCGTCTCTACTGTCTTCGGCTGAACGACATCCGGTTGCGGCGGTTGCGCCTGTTCGGGCGTGACTTCGGTCGGCTGCACCGTCTGCGGCTGCACGGCCTCGGCGGTCACCTGTTCTGGCTCCGTCTGCGGGTTTTCCTCGCCCGTAGCCATCTGATCGGCATCGGAATTGCCGATCATGATGACACTGACGGTATCGCCCGCCTCTTCCTGCGCTTCCTCAGGCGTGGCGACGAAGGTAAACAGCAGCACAATAACGATAATGGCATGGAATAGGCAGGATCCCAGGCCAGAGAAAAACAGCGACGTCTTGCGCCCAGCAACGGCTTCACCCGCCCTCTCAGGCTGCGCGTCCATCGGCAGGTGCTCTGCCGTCTCAACCGGCGCGGCCTCGCTTGGATGATCCGGATAGGAACTGATCTCGCTGAAACGGCTGTAATGCGCCACGGTTTCCGCAGTCGGCGGTCGCGCTACGCCATCGAGGCCGGTCAGTTCGTGGCCCGGCAGCACGCTCGGATAGTTGTCATTCAAGCCGCCATTGGCGCGGCGTTCCATGGAAACCTTGACCGAGCGCATTGCCATGGCTTCAGCCTTCGAAAGGAACAGATGTCTGCGAGCGCGTGTTTAGAGCGGCCTTGCATTCGCCGGCCGCCGGACCATCGCAGACCGGCGTGTCGTTGATGATGATGCGTGACACGGTCTCGCATTTGACGCCCGGCATCTCGAATTGCCGCACCCGCTTCTTGCCGAGCGGCAGGTCGCGGAAATCAAGCACGGTAACGCGGTCGACGGCATTCTTGTCGTTGAAGAAGGCAAGCTCGAACGAGATCTTGTTGATCGGTGTCGCCATATCGTTTTCGGCAACGAAGGTCATCATGCACCCCTTCTGCGAGGGAGCCAATGCATTGAGCTCGACGGTGAGCTTGTGCGCAGCCGATGCGGGTGCCGCGGAATTCGCATCCTGAGCGAAAGCAGAAACAGAAGATGCCGCTGCAAACAGCCCCGAGGCAGCGAGCGCCAAGATCGTTTTCGTCAGCATCGGCATGTCTCCTGTATGTGTTTGACGCCGCTCGCCCGACCAGCGCGGCCTTGGCGTGTATCGTCGAAATTTTAAACTTGACTCTATAGGTATCCTATTGTGTGTTTATGAAAGCATGAGTAAGAGAGTCAAGATAAATTTGGCCGCACAACGGTTCGGCCCCAGATGAATTTCAGGCAAAACTAAACAGGATGATTGCTGAGAAGACCCCTACGCCGCCGGCGCAATGCATGGCCGCACCACAGATACGAATTGTCGAGAGCACGGATATTTTCCGGGGCCAGACCGAAATCATGATCAAGCACGAGGGCGTCATCTACCGCATGAAGATTACGCGCCAAGGCAAGCTGATACTCAACAAATAGGCATGACAGATGAATAAGACGAGCCGCCCGACCCCCGCCGAAATTCGCGCTTTCCGCGCCGAGAACCCGAAGATGCGCGAGCGCGACATCGCTGCCCGCCTCGAGATTTCCGAAGCGGCGCTGGTCGCGGCCGAAGTCGGCATTTCGGCTACCCGCATCGACGCCAGCGTCGAGCGTTTTCTCGGGCGGATCGCCTCGCTCGGCGAGATCATGGCGCTGTCGCGTAACGAAAGCGCCGTGCATGAGAAGATCGGCATCTATGAAAACATGAAATTCGGCGCGCAGGCGGCGATCGTGCTCGGCGAGAATATCGACCTGCGCATCTTCCCGAAGCGCTGGGTTCATGGCTTTGCCGTCACCAAGACGGATGGCGACCAGAAGAGGCTGAGCCTGCAATTCTTCGACAAGGCCGGTGATGCCGTCCACAAGGTACATCTGCGCCCCGATTCGAATGTCGAGGCCTATCACGCCATGGTCGCCGAGCTGCGCATCGAAAACCAGTCTCAGGAATTCGCCGAGGATCGTTCAGGTTACGACAATGGCGCGACGGACGGCGATGTCAGCCGCGACGAGCTGCGCGACCATTGGAGCCGCATGACTGATACGCACGAATTCTTCGGCATGCTGAAGAAACTGAAGATCGGCCGCCAGGACGCGATCCGCACCGTCGGCGACGATTATGCGTGGAAGCTGGATACCGGCGCCGTCGCAGAGATGATGCACGCCTGCGTGCGCGAGGGTCTGCCGATCATGTGTTTCGTCGCCAACGAAGGCACCGTGCAGATCCATTCCGGCCCGATCTACAACGTGCAGACCATGGGTCCTTGGATCAATGTCATGGATCCGACCTTCCATCTGCATCTGCGACTGGATCACATCGCCGAGACATGGGTCGTGCGCAAGCCGACCAAGGACGGCCATGTCACCTCGCTCGAAGCCTATAATGCCAAGGGCGAGATGATTATCCAGTTCTTCGGCAAGCGGAAAGAAGGCTTCGATGAACGCCCCGATTGGCGCGCCATCTTGGAGAGCCTGACGAGATCAGGGACCAGCGTTGCCGCGTGAGAGATGGTCCATGACGATGTTTAAGAACTTGAAGCGCATCAGGCCGTGGGAGGTTGCACTCACCATGGTGGTGATGGTCCTGCCGCTCGTACCTGCCAATCCGATCGCCGGGCTCGGCGTGCGTCACGCGCACGCCGCCGAAACGGCCAAGACGCTGGATACCTCGCGCCTCGTCTCCATCGGCGGCGATGTCACCGAGATCGTCTATGCGCTTGGCGAGGAAAAACGGCTCATCGCCCGCGATTCCACCAGCCTTTATCCAAAGGAAGCGACCAAGCTGCCCGATGTAGGCTATATGCGCGCGCTATCGCCGGAAGGCATTCTGGCCGTCAATCCCACAGCCATCATCGCGGTGGAAGGTTCCGGCCCGCCGGAAGCCTTGGCCGTGCTGCGCAATGCCAGCTTGCCCTTTGAGACCGTGCCGCAGACCTACGATCGCGACGGCATTCTGAAAAAGATCGAAGTCGTCGGCGCGCTGCTCGGCGTGCCGGATAAGGCCAAGGTCCTGGAAGGCAAGGTCGCCGCCGATCTCGACGCGGCCATCAATGATTCCGCCAAGCGTCCGGAGGCCGAGCGCAAGCGCGTCCTTTTCGTGCTCAGCAACCAGAACGGCAAGATCATGGCCTCAGGCACCGATACGGCCGCCGACGGCATTATCAAGCTCACGGGCGCCACCAACGCGATCAGCGGCTTCTCCGGCTACAAATCGGTGACGGATGAAGCGATCATTGAAGCCAAGCCGGACGTGATCCTGATCATGGATCGCGAAGGGCCGCTGTCGATGTCGAACGAGGACCTCCTGAAGCAGCCAGCCATTTCACTGACGCCCGCCGCGAGCCACAAGGCGGTCGTGCGCATGGACGGCCTGCACCTGCTCGGCTTCGGACCACGGACGGCCAGCGCCATTCGCGAGCTGAACGCGGCGATCTACGGAGGCTGACGTGGCATTCAACGATGCCATGGCCGGGCTGAAGCAAATGTCGCAAACCACGGCACGCCGCCACGAAGGGGATCGCACCGCACTTGCGATCCTCGTCATCGCCAGCCTCGTCGTGATTTCGGCCGTTGCCTTTCTGTTTTCGATCACGACAGGCGCGTCGAATGCTTCGGTCATCGACCTAATAGCGGACATGGTGAGCGGCAGCGCGGAAAGCACGCTCAGCATTCGTGACCGCATCGTCATTTTCGATATCCGCCTGCCCCGCGCCGTCCTCGGCTTCCTGATCGGCGGCGGGTTGGCGGTTTCGGGTGCTGTCATGCAGGGCCTCTTCCGCAATCCGCTCGCGGATCCCGGCCTGATCGGCGTATCTGCGGGTTCCAGCCTCGGCGCCGTTGCCATGATCGTCCTGGGCGGTGGGGTGCTTGCTCCTATCGGGCACCTCCTCGGCATCTTCGCTCTGCCCGTCGCCGCCTTCATCGGCGGCCTGGCAACGACGATACTGCTCTATAAGGTCGCAACCCGGTACGGACAGACATCGATCGCAACCATGCTGCTGGCCGGCATCGCGCTCGGTTCGCTTGCGCTGGCGGCAACCGGAATCCTCATCTACATGGCGGACGACCGGCAGTTGCGCGACTTGACCTTCTGGAGCATGGGATCGCTGGCGGGCTCGACCTGGAGCAAGGTCGCAGGTGCCGGCCCGATCATCGTCCTTTCGCTTCTGCCCCTTCCCTTCATGGCACGCGGACTGAACGCGCTGACGCTCGGCGAGGCGGCAGCCTTCCACATGGGGATATCAGTGCAGCGACTGAAGAATATCGCCATCGTCTGCGTGGCCGCGGCGGTCGGTGCATCGGTCGCCGTCAGCGGCGGTATAGGCTTCGTCGGCATTGTCGTCCCGCATATCCTGCGCATGGTCATCGGCCCCGACCACCGTTTCCTGCTGCCGGCTTCGGCACTGCTCGGCGGCTCGTTGCTGGTCGTTGCCGATGTGGTTGCCCGCACCATCGTTTCCCCGGCCGAGTTGCCGATCGGCATTCTGACGGCAGGTGTTGGCGGTCCCTTCTTCCTGTGGATGCTGCTCAGGCAGCGCTCGCGCCTCAGCCTGTGAGCTTGCGATGATTAATGTTTCCAATCTGAGCGTCCGGCTTGCCGGCAAGCCGGTCGTGCAGGATATATCCTTCACGGCCGAGGCTGGAACGCTGACTGCCATTTGCGGGCCGAACGGCTCCGGCAAGACTACGACGATGAAAGCCGTGTCGGGCGAACTGACCTATAGCGGCTCCGTGCATATGAACGGCGCCGAAATCGGCAGTCTGGTGCCCTGGCAGCTTGCCGAAATGCGTGGTGTCCTGCCGCAGGCGAGCTCTATATCCTTTCCCTTCACCGTCCGCGAGATCGTTCGCATGGGCCTTGCAAGCGGGCGCAACCGTCATCCGGAGCAGGCCGACCGCACCGCGACCGAGGCGCTCGCTGCCGTCGATCTCGGCGGCTTCGAAGGCCGCTTCTATCAGGAGCTTTCCGGCGGCGAACAGCAGCGCGTCCAGCTCGCCCGTGTGCTCTGCCAGATTTCCGAGCCTGTCATCGAGAGCAAGCCCTGCTGGCTGCTGCTCGACGAACCTGTTTCCAGCCTCGATATCAGCCACCAGCTCACCATCATGACGCTTGCACGGCAATTCTGCCGGCGTGGCGGCGGCGTCATCGCCGTTATGCATGATCTCAACCTGACCGCGCTTTTTGCCGACCGGATGGTCCTGCTCAAGAACGGCCAGCTGCAGGCCACGGGATCGATCAAGGACGTGCTGACGGACCAGAACCTGCAGCATGTCTTTGGCTGCAACCTGCGCGTCAACCGCGTTCCCGCCAATGGAGTTCCCTTCGTTCTCACCCATAGCGCGCTGGCCGACTGACGCCGCACCTGCCCATATCCGGAACTTTTTGTTGCATCCGCGCGTTGAGATGAAGCGATCGGAATCGGTGTTCCGAGCGTGGAGTGTTCTGGTGTGTCGGAGAATTTCCGATCATCACGAAAACAGGTGCCCCAGGGGCGCCCAAGCGAAAGGGAGCTGAACATGGCCACATCCTTCCTCCATTCGACGCGCGGCAAGCGTAATGGCGGCAGCCTGCACGATGTCGAAGCAACCATCGAAGAACAGATCGAGTCGCTACGCGAAGAAGTTGCGGCCTTTGCCAAGCTGATCGGCGAGAATGGCGCAAAGCAAGGCAAGAAATGGCGCGCAAGCGCCGAGTCGGGACTTGATGATCTCGCGGTCCGTGGCGAAGAATTGCTGCAGGATCTGCAGCGCGGCTATGCAAGGGGCTCGCGCGAAGTGCGCAGAACCGTACGCCAGCATCCCGTCGCCACCATCGGCGCGGCTGCAGCCTTCGGCCTTGCCGTCGCCCTGCTACTGTCTCGCCGCTAGGGTGGTGGGATGATCGCTCCGATCCTCGGCCTGCTGCTGTCAGGCACATTCAATCGTACCGTTGCGCGGACCAAGCGCAACGGTATTTTCATTGCGATTGCCGTCCTTCTGCTGCTGACGGCCTATGCTTTCGCCTTGATCGCGGCTGCCATCTGGCTTGCGACGATCTACGGCGCTGCGGTTTCGGCGTTGCTGATAGCGGCAGGTGCGCTCTTGCTCGGCCTGATCGTCCTCGTCATCATGGCAATCATCGACAAGCAGGAACAGCGCAGAGCCCGCGAACGTCGATTGGCAATGGAATCGATGGCAGCCGCTGTCTTCGGCCTCGTGCGCAAGCAGCCGCTGATGACCGCCGCCGTTGCCGCCGCCCTCCTCTTCGGCAACCTGTTTTCATCGAGTAACGAAGAGGATTGAGCCGCTGGGCGTGAACCGCGCCGCGACTGACAAAAGAGAAGCGGCACGGATTGTTGAATGAAAAGCCTGGTCGAAA